>NZ_JAKVIN010000004.1:0-449217 GCF_022601905.1 Shinella sedimenti | reverse complement strand
TCCGTGTTCGTCTTGAAGCTCATGTTCACAAGCCAGTAGATCGGCAAAAGCAAAAACACGATGTAAAACGTCGGCACTAGCCAGGACAGGCTACGCCTGGAGCGTACGCCCTTGCTGACGCGGGCATCGCTGGAGACCGTCTGAAGGGTGGTTGCGGTGGTTGCCTGTGAGGTCATGGTTTCCTCCCTCACGCCTGTTCGTCGCTGCTGGTCATGACCGTGTAGAAGATCCACGACAGAAGCAGGATGATCAGGAAGTAGATGATGGACATGGCCGCTGCCGGCCCGAGGTCGAACTGGCCGATCGCCATCTTCACAAGGTCGATCGACAGGAACGTGGTGGAATTACCCGGACCGCCGCCTGTGACGACGAAAGGCTCGGTGTAGATCATGAAACTGTCCATGAAGCGTAGCAGGAATGCGATCAGCAGCACCCGCTTCATCTTCGGCAGCTGGATATAGCGGAACACGGCCCAGCGTGACGCCCCGTCGATCTTGGCTGCCTGGTAAAAGGCTTCGGGAATGGAGACCAGACCGGCATAGCACAAGAGAACAACAAGGCTCGTCCAGTGCCAGACATCCATGATGATGAGCGTCATCCAGGCATCGAAGATGTTGTTGACGTAATTGTAGCTGATGCCGAGCGACACCAGCGCGTGGCCGAGCAGCCCGATATCGACGCGGCCGAAGACCTGCCAGATCGTGCCGACGACGTTCCACGGAATGAGCAGCGGCAACGCCATCAGCACGAGGCAGACAGGCACGCCCAGGCCCTTCTTCGGCATGTTGAGCGCAATCAGAATGCCGAGCGGGATTTCGATCGAGAGAATGATGACGGAGAACAGCAGGTTGCGCCCAAGCGCCTGCCAGAAGCGATCCGATGCCATGACATCGGAAAACCAGCCCACACCGTTCCAGAAGAACTGGTTGTTGCCGAACGTATCCTGCACGGAATAGTTCACGACCGTCATCAGTGGAATGACCGCCGAAAACGCGACCAGCAGCAGCACCGGCAGCACCATGAACCAGGCCTTGTTGTTCCAGGTCTTGTTCATCGTCAGCCCTCCCTGCCGACACGCCAGCTGTCGGCGTAGATGTTGATGGCGGCGGGATCGAAGATCACGCGCGGCTCGGCGGGGATTTCGCCGTCCTCCGGCACGACGATGGCGATCGGCTTGCCGGCGAATTCCGCCCGCACGATCTTCTGGCGGCCGATGTCTTCGACCTTGCTGATCGAAACCGGCATGCCGTCACGCGAAAGCGAAATGAATTCCGGGCGTATGCCGAGTTCAGTCCTGGCGCCGGCGGCGACAGCCGGCCTGTAATCCAGCGTTAGCGTCTGCCCGCCAACATTTACGCTGCTGCCGTCGATGGCGGCTGGCAGCACGTTCATGCCGGGCGAGCCGATGAAATAGCCGACGAAGGTATGTTTCGGTTTCTCGAAGAGCTCGGCCGGCGTACCGATCTGCACGATCTGGCCATCGTACATGACGACGACCTTGTCGGCGAAAGTCAGCGCTTCGGTCTGGTCGTGGGTGACATAGACCATGGTAAAGCCGAACTGGCGGTGCAGCTTCTTCAATTGCGAGCGCAGCTGCCATTTCATGTGCGGGTCGATGACGGTGAGCGGCTCGTCGAACAGGATCGCGTTCACATCATTGCGCACAAGGCCGCGGCCAAGCGAGATCTTCTGCTTCTGGTCCGCCGTCAGTCCCCGGGCCTTTTTCTTCGCCCAGCTTGCCAGATCGATCATCTCGAGGATTTCGCGCACCCGGCGGTCGACCTCCGGCTCGGCCACGCCGCGGTTGCGCAACGGAAAGGCGAGGTTGTCGTAGACGGTCATGGTGTCGTAGATGACCGGAAACTGAAAGACCTGCGCGATGTTGCGTTGCTGCGTGGACAGATGCGTGACATCCTTCCCATCGAACAGGATGCGGCCTTCGGAGGGCTGCAACAGGCCTGAGATGATGTTCAGCAGCGTGGTCTTGCCGCAGCCGGAGGGACCAAGCAGCGCATAGGCGCCGCCGTCATTCCACTCGTGATGCACTTCCTTCAGCGAATAGTCCGCCTCCGACTTTGGCTTTTCGCCGTAGGCGTGGCGGATATGATCGAGGGTGATGCGTGCCATAACCGTCTCCCCTATGCCGCCATCGCGACCGGCGCGCCGAGCGCCCTGCCATCCGCACCGAAGGCCATCAGATGGCGGGTATCGACATGGACGGTGATCAGCGTATCCGGCTCGATATTGTGGATGCCCGGTGAGAGCATGACCCAATGGCTGCCCTCGAACTGGACGTAGATGAAGCTTTCCGAACCCGCGATTTCCGAGATCGCCGTGCGGACCTGAAGGCTGGCCGATGCCGAATTCTGGCTTGAAAGCGCAAGATGATGCGGGTGGAACGCGATGGTGCAGGGACCGTCCGCCAGCGCAGACAGATGCGCCGGCACCGGCAGGACCGGCTTGCCGCCAACCTCGAACTGCCCGGCCTTCTTTGTGACCTGCATCGTGTTCAGCGGCGGGTCAGCGAAGGTGCGGGCCGTCAGGAGATCGTTCGGCCGGCGATAGACATCGATGGTGCGGCCGAACTGCGTGATGCGGCCTTCGGACATCGTTGCCGTGTTGCCGCCCAGAAGCAGTGCTTCCGAAGGCTCCGTCGTCGCATAGACGAAGATCGCGCCGGAGGCGGCGAAGATCTTCGGCAGTTCCAGGCGAAGCTCCTCGCGCAGCTTGTAGTCGAGATTGGCAAGTGGCTCATCGAGCAGCACGAGGCTGGCATTCTTGACGATGGCGCGCGCCAGAGCCGTGCGCTGCTGCTGGCCGCCGGACAGGTTGAGCGGCGTGCGGTCGAGATAGGGTGTGAGCTTGAGCAGTTCGGCCGCCTTGCGCACCTCGCGGTCGATGGTCGCCTTGTCGGCACCCTTGATGCGCATGGGCGAGGCGATGTTCTCATAGACGGTCAAGGCGGGATAGTTGATGAACTGCTGGTAGACCATGGCGACACCGCGATCCTGCACGCGCACGCCCGTCACATCCTTGCCGTCGAACCAGACGGACCCCGCCGTCGGCGTGTCCAAACCCGCCATCAGCCGCATCAGCGATGTCTTGCCCGACAAGGTCGGGCCGAGCAGCACGTTCAACGAGCCGCGTTCAAGCACGAGATTGGTCGGGTGGATGTGCGTCTCCGCTCCCGCCATCTTCGTGATGTTTTTCAGTTCAAGCATTCCTATCTCCGTAGCTCTTCCCAGACACCGGATTAGGCGCTATCGCCGGGCGTTTACCGCCCCTGCATATAGTCCTCCAGCACAGCCGCCTCGGCGGCCGAAATATGCAATCCTCTCTTCGTTCGGCGCCACAGCACGTCCTCGGCGTGCCGCGCCCATTCCTCCTGCATCAGCCAACGTACTTCGACCTCGTAGAGATCGCTGCCGAAATGCCGCCCCAGATCCTCCGTCGTCCGCGCATCGCCCAGCAGGGCGGACGCCCGCGTACCGTACAACCGCACCAGCCGGCGTGCATGGGCGGGTTGCAGGAACGGAAAGCGCGCGGAAAGCGCCGTCACTTCGCCGTCGAAACCGTCAATGTTGAAATCACCGCCCGGCAGGCGGGAATGCGCGGTCCAGCGCGCACCCTTGGCCCCGATGGCCTCGCCGATCTTCTCCAGCGCGGCCTCTGCAAGCCGGCGGTATGTCGTAAGCTTTCCGCCGAAAACATTGAGCAACGGCGCCTGCCCGTCCGCACCTTCCACCTTCAGCACATAGTCGCGTGTCGCTTCCTGCGCCTTGTTCGCGCCGTCATCGAAGAGCGGGCGCACACCCGAATAGGTCCAGACGATATCGTCGCGCAGCACCGGCTCGGCAAAATACTCGCTTGCCGACGCGCAGAGGTATTCGATCTCCTCGTCCGCGATGTGCACACCGCGCGGGTCGCCCTTGTAATCGCGGTCCGTCGTCCCGACCAGGGTGAACTCTTCCTGATAGGGAATGGCGAACATGATACGCCCATCCGGGTTCTGAAAGAAGTAGGCGCGGGGATCGGAAAATTTCTTCTTCACGACGATGTGGCTGCCCTGCACGAGGCGGACATTGTGCACGTCGTTGCGGCCGACGGCCAAGGAGAGGACCCTGTCCACCCAGGGCCCGGTGGCATTGACCAGCATGCGGGCCTGCATGGTTTCGCGCGCGCCGGTCTCGGCATTCTCCGTCTCGACGATCCAGTGCCCGTTTTCGCGGCGTGCATTGACGACCTCGGTGGCCGTGCGGATATCGGCGCCGCGATCGGCGGCGTCGCGGGCATTCAGCACGACGAGACGGGCATCATCGACCCAGCCGTCGGAATATTCGAAAGCCTTGCGGAAAAGTGCCTTCAGCGGCCGGCCGGCGGGATCCTTTGCGAGATCGAGGGTGCGTGTGGCAGGCAGCAACTTGCGGCCGCCGATATAGTCATAAAGGAAAAGACCGAGGCGGATAAGCCAGGCTGGCCGCAGGCCGCCCTTCTGGAACGGCAGCACGAAACGCATGGGCCAGATGACGTGCGGCGCCATCGCCCAGAGCACTTCACGCTCCATCAACGCCTCGCGCACCAGGCGGAATTCGTAATGTTCGAGATAACGCAGCCCGCCGTGAATGAGCTTGGTGGAGGCTGAAGACGTGCCGGACGCGAAATCCTTCATCTCCGCGAGCACGACCGAGTAGCCCCGCCCGGCGGCATCACGCGCAATGCCGCAGCCGTTGATACCGCCGCCGATAACGAAAATATCGTGGATCACGTCGCCCTGCAAAACACCCTCCCATTTCGCATTGCACAAATTTGCGCATCTGCGAAAGCAAGAAGAGTAAAAACGAAAATATTTCGAATGTCAAACGAATGCAGGCTGAAATAGCTGGCCAGCTCACTCCACGGCGGAAGTCTCGATGAGGCGCACGTCGTTTTCCTGGCAGATCGCCCGGATATCGTCGACGGGACAGCTGTCGGTGATGAAGGTGTTGACCTGCGAGAGGTGGCCGATCCTGACGGGCGCGGTTCGCTCGAACTTCGTTGCATCCGAAACGAGGATGACATGGCGGGCGTTCGCGATGATCGCCTGTGCGACCTTCACTTCACGGTAGTCGAAGTCCAGCAAAGCTCCGTCCTGATCGATTGCAGAGGCGCCAATGACGGCATAATCCACCTTGAACTGCCGGATGAAGTCGACCGCCGCCTCTCCGACGATGCCGCCGTCCGCGCCGCGCACAACGCCGCCGGCAATCACCACCTCGATTGAGGGATAGACGCGCAAGCGGTTGGCAACGTTGATATTGTTGGTGATGACCATCAGTTCCTTGTGGTCGAGCAAGGCTTCGCCCACGGCTTCCGTCGTGGTGCCGATATTGATGAAGAGCGAGGAATTGTTCGGGATCATCGCCGCGGCCGCGCGACCGATCGCCTGCTTTTCCGGCGCGGCAATGGAACGGCGCGCCTCGTATTTCACGTTTTCATTGCCGCTGGGAAACAGTGCGCCGCCGTGAATGCGCGTCAGCACCTTGTCGTCGCACAGATCGTTGAGGTCCTTGCGGATGGTCTGCGGGGTCACGGAAAAGCGCGCGGCGAGGTCTTCCACGAGCACACGCCCCTCGGCCTTGGCGAGATCCAGAATCTCCGCCTGCCGCCCTGTCAGAAACATGATACGCCTCCCACTGCTTTCGTTTTCTTTCATCATATGCAAAAACGAACCCACATCAATTGACCCGCCAAACCTTCTTGGTCCGCGCGTCGCTTTTGTGATACTGCCGGCAAGCGTGATATCGGGAGGAAAGCGCATGTTTCATCCAGCCTTGTTCAAGGGTGCCAACGTCGTCGTTACTGGCGCAGGCCGTGGCATCGGGCTGGAGATCGCCCGACAGTTTCTCGACTGCGGCGCGCATGTGCTTCTGCATGGCGGACGCGCCGCCTCCGGCCCCTTGCCCGATTTCCTGGAGAACGCCGTCGCGGAAGCGCGCGCCCATGTCGTCTATGCGGACTTCCTTGAGGAGGGCGGCATCGGCGCACTCTTGCAGCGGGCCGACAGCCTGTTCCCCCACGTCGATGTACTGATCAACAATGCCGGCACGATGGTCGGCCGTTTCCCGGCCGCCGACCTCACCGACGAGCAATACGAAACCGTCGTGCGCCTCAACCAGACCTCTGTCGTGGAAGTGACGCGCGCATTGCTGCGCTCGCTGCGCCGCGCGCAGCATGCCGCCATCGTCAACACGGTCTCCATTTCCGCGTTGACCGGTGGCAGCCCGGGTTCGGCGATCTACTCGGCCACCAAGGCGTTCGTGTCGACCTATTCCAAGGCCCTGGCCCGTGAGCTTGCGCCCGACGGCATCCGCGTCAACTGCGTCTCGCCTGGCACGATCACGACCGACTTCCATTCCCGCTACTCGTCCACGGAGAAGCTGGAGGCGACGCGCAAGACAATTCCCCTGCAGCGGCTCGGCACGCCGGAGGATTGCGCGCCCGCCTATCTCTTCCTGGCATCCAATGCCCTGTCCGGCTACGTTACCGGCCAGGTGCTGGAGGTGAATGGCGGCCAGCTCATCTGCTGACCGCTCCGGTCCTCACGCGTTGACGTCGATGACGACACGCCCCTTCACCTTGCCTTCAAGGATCTGGTCGGCCAGTTCCGGCAGGTCGGAAAGCCGGCGCTCGACCACCATGGCTTCCAATACATCCATCGGCAGGTCGGCCGCGATGCGGCTCCAAGCATCGACACGCTGGTCGTAGGGCCGCATGACGGAATCGATGCCAAGCAGGCTCACGCCGCGCAGCAAGAACGGGATGACGGTGAAGGAGGGCACCCCCGCACCGGCCGCCAGACCGACCGCGGCGACAGCGCCGTCATATTTCATCTGCTTGAGGACGCGCGCCAGCATGTCCCCGCCTACGGCGTCGATCGCGCCGGCCCAGCGCTCCGATTCGAGCGGCCTGCTGTTTGCCTCGGCAAGCTCCGCCCGCTCCACGATGGTTTCCGCGCCGAGCGATTTCAGATAGCCGGCCGTTTCCGGCCGGCCGGTGACGGCGGCGACCGAGTAACCAAGCTTCGCCAGCAGCGCGACGCCGACCGAGCCGACCCCGCCGGCGGCTCCCGTCACCAGCACCTCGCCCTTCAGCGGCGAGACGCCTGCCTTTTCCAGCGCGATGACGGACAGCATGGAGGTCAGCCCGGCCGTACCGATCGCCATGGCCTGCCGTGTCGAAAGCGTTTCCGGCAACGGCACCAGCCAATCCGCCTTCACCCGGGCCCGCGTCGCATAGCCGCCCCACCACACCTCACCAACCCGCCAGCCGGTCAGCACCACCCGGTCGCCCGGCCGGTAGCGCGGATCGTCGGAAGTCTCGACCGTTCCGGCGAAGTCCACACCCGGCACATGCGGAAAGGTGCGTACCAATCCGCCCTTGCCGTTGATGCACAGGCCGTCCTTGTAATTGAGCGTCGAATATTCAACCGCGACGGTAACATCCCCGTCGGGAAGCCGCGAATCGTCGAGCTCCTGGATCGAGGCGGTGACTGCGCCATCGCCGGCCTTCTCTACCAACAGTGCCTGAAACGTCATCGCGTGCTCCTCCTGTTCTGTACGTCATCGACATATAGGGCGCAGGGCATTGGTGCCGCCACTGTTCTTTTGTATCAAGGGGGCGGGAGGGCCGTTCGGACATGATAGACAAGCTAGAATATTTCATCGCGCTGGCACGCGAACGACACTTCGCCCGGGCTGCGGAAGAAATCGGCATCTCCCAGCCGACCCTTTCGGCCGCGATCCGCCAGCTGGAGGATCAGCTTGGTGTGATGCTCGTCGTGCGTGGCTCGCGTTTCCAGGGCCTGACGCCCGAGGGACAGCGCGTGCTGGAATGGGCGCGCCGCATCGTCGGCGATACCCGCACAATGCGCGAGGAAATGCGCGCGGCGCGAAAGGGCCTTTCCGGCCACATCCGACTTGCCGCCATTCCCACGACGCTGTCCATGGTGCCGCGCATCACCGCGCCTTTTCAGGAAAAACACCCCGACGTCACTTTCTCCATCGTCTCGACCACCTCGATCAAGATTCTCGGGCTCCTGGAAAATCTCGAGATCGATGCCGGCCTGACCTACCTTGAGAACGAGCCGCTCGGCCGCGTGACCAGCGTGCCGCTGCTGCATGAGCACTATTGCCTCATCACGGCCAAGGGCAATCCGTTCTCGGATCGCGAAACTGTGACCTGGCGGGAGGCCGGGACTGTTAGGCTTTGCCTATTGACCGCTGACATGCAGAACCGCCGCATTATCAACCGTCACTTTGCCGAAGCGGGCGTTACGGTCGAACCGTCGCTTGAGGCGAATTCGATGATCGTGCTGTTCTCCCATGTGCGCACAGGCCGCTGGTCCAGCATCATGCCGCGAAATGTCGCAAAATCGTTTGGATTTCCTGACGAAATCAGTATAGTTTCTCTCACCGATCCCGATCCGCACCACACGATCGGCCTCGTTGCCACGCACCGCGAGCCCTTTACACCGCTCGTCTCCGCTTTGCTCCATGAAGCGCGCACGCTGGCCGAGAAGGGCATGAGTTAATAGTAGTTTCCTATCGATCAACGGGTTTGCTTTATTGACCGTTCGCGTCGTGGCTGAGAAGCTGTCCAGATAGTCCGCGGGGATCGACAGGGTTCCGGTTCTCGTCGAGCAGTTTCAAAAGCATCGGCGCGCAGGAACCCATCTCTTCCGTGGTTTCATTCGTGTCGGTTGGGAGGCCTGACCATGAATGTGCATGTCCTCGGCAGCGATGTCGAAACAAGAACGCTGGCTATTGTCGGCGACCTGAAGGGGCTTGAGGGGCCGCTTCTCCCCATCCTGCATGAGATCCAGGCGGAGTTCGGCTACGTCCCGCAGGAAAGCCTGCCGGTCATCGCGCGGGAGCTGAACCTTTCGCGCGCCGAGGTGCATGGCGTCGTCACCTTCTATCACGATTATCGCGACCATCCCACGGGCAGGCATGTGCTGAAGCTCTGTCGCGCCGAGGCCTGTCAGGCGATGGGCGGCGACGATCTTGCCGAGCGCGTTAAGTCGCTACTTGGCATCGATTTCCATCAGACGACTCTGGACGGCGCGGTGACGCTCGAACCGGTCTACTGTCTCGGGCTCTGTTCCTGCGCACCCGCCGCCATGCTCGACGGCGAGGTGCACGGAAGGGTCGACGCCGATCTTGCCAAGGAACTTGTCACGGAGGCACGCCGATGACCATTACCATCTTCGTACCGCGTGATGCCGCCGCCCTGGCGCTGGGCGCAGACCGTGTCGCCACCGCGATTGCCCGCGAAATCGAAACCCGCGGCATCGATGCCCGCATCGTGCGCAACGGCTCGCGCGGCATGCACTGGCTGGAACCGCTGGTCGAGGTACGCACGGAGAGGGGTCGCATCGCCTACGGACCGGTCAAGCCTTCCGACGTGCCATCGCTTTTCGAGGCGGGCTTCCTGCAAGGAGCGGATCATCCGCTCTGTCGCGGGCGGACGAAGGAGATACCGTTCCTCGCCCGCCAGACAAGGTTGACCTTCGCTCGCTGCGGCGTCACCGATCCGCTTTCGCTTGAGGACTATCGGCATTATCAGGGCATGAAAGGCCTGGAGAAGGCCGTGACCATGCAGCCGACCGACATCATCCAGCAGGTGACCGATTCGGGCCTGCGCGGACGCGGCGGCGCGGGCTTCCCGACCGGCATCAAATGGAAGACAGTTCTGGAGGCGCCGGGCGCGCAGAAATATATCGTCTGCAATGCCGACGAAGGCGATAGCGGCACCTTCGCCGACCGCATGATCATGGAAGGCGATCCCTTCGTGCTGATCGAGGGCATGGCGATCGCCGGCCTTGCGACCGGCGCGACGAAAGGCTTCATCTATACCCGTTCGGAATATCCCCACGCCATCGAGACCATGATCGCCGCCGTGGAGATCGCCCGCAAGGCCGGCATCCTCGGCCCTTCCGTACTGGGTTCCGGCAAGGCCTTCGACATGGAAGTGCGCGTCGGTGCGGGCGCCTATGTCTGCGGCGAAGAAACCGCACTGCTCAACAGCCTCGAAGGCAAACGCGGCATCGTGCGCGCCAAGCCGCCGCTACCCGCCTTGCAGGGCTTCCTTGGTCGTCCCACCGTCGTCAACAACGTGATCTCTCTGGCGTCCGTGCCCGTCATCATGGATCGCGGCGCAGAATTCTATCGTGATTTCGGCATGGGGCGTTCGCGCGGCACGATCCCGATCCAGATCGCCGGCAATACCAGGCACGGCGGCCTCTTTGAAACCGCCTTCGGCCTTACGCTCGGCGAGATCGTCGACGATATCGGCGGCGGCACGGCCTCCGGCCGTCCGGTCCGCGCCGTGCAGGTCGGCGGCCCGCTCGGTGCCTATTTCCCACGCGCGTTGTTCGACACGCCCTTCGACTACGAATCCTTCGCGGCCAAGGACGGTCTGATCGGCCATGCCGGCATCACCGTCTTCGACGATACTGTCGACATGCTGAAGCAGGCACGCTTCGCCATGGAGTTCTGCGCAGTGGAAAGCTGCGGCAAGTGCACGCCCTGTCGCATCGGCTCGACGCGCGGCGTCGAGACGGCCGACAAGATCGCGCAGGGCATCGAGCCCCAGAAGAACCGCGAATTGCTGGCCGATCTCTGCAACACGATGAAATTCGGTTCGCTCTGTGCGCTCGGCGGGTTCACGCCCTACCCGGTGCTCAGCGCCATGACTCATTTCCCGGAAGACTTTTCGCCGGCGCCGATCGCCGAAGCAGCGGAGTAAGCCCATGCCTCTCGTTCCCGAAATCGATTACGGCACCCCCGCCTCCCGCTCCGAGAAAATGGTGACGCTCACCATCGACGGTAACGAAATCACCGTCCCCGAGGGCACGTCCATCATGCGCGCCTCGATGGAGGCAGGCATCCAGGTGCCCAAGCTCTGCGCCACCGAAATGGTGGATGCCTTCGGCTCCTGCCGGCTCTGTCTTGTCGAGATCGAGGGCCGCAATGGCACGCCGGCCTCGTGCACGACGCCGGTCGCACCCGGCCTCGTCGTTCATACCCAGACCGGCCGCCTGAAGGACATCCGCAAGGGCGTGATGGAGCTTTACATCTCCGATCACCCGCTCGACTGTCTTACCTGCGCGGCAAACGGCGACTGCGAATTGCAGGACATGGCCGGCGCCGTGGGCCTGCGCGACGTTCGCTACGGCTATGAAGGCGATAACCACGTCAAGGCGCGCAGCAACGGCGAAGCCAATGCACGCTGGATGCCGAAGGACGAATCCAACCCCTATTTCACCTACGACCCATCCAAGTGCATCGTCTGTTCGCGCTGCGTGCGCGCCTGCGAAGAGGTCCAGGGTACGTTTGCGCTGACCATCGAGGGCCGCGGTTTCGACAGCCGCGTTTCGCCCGGTATGCACGAGCATTTCCTGGAATCCGAATGTGTTTCCTGCGGCGCCTGCGTGCAGGCCTGCCCGACGGCGACGCTGACCGAAAAGTCGGTGATCGAGATCGGCCAGCCGGAGCATTCCGTCGTGACGACCTGCGCGTATTGCGGCGTCGGCTGCTCGTTCAAGGCGGAAATGCGCGGCGAAGAGCTGGTGCGTATGGTGCCGTGGAAGGATGGACAGGCCAATCGCGGCCATTCCTGCGTCAAGGGCCGCTTCGCCTATGGCTACTCGTCCCACCGCGAGCGCATCCTCAACCCCATGATCCGCGAGAAGATCTCCGATCCGTGGCGGGAAGTGACCTGGGAAGAGGCCTACGCCCATGTCGCCTCCGAGTTCCGCCGCATCCAATACCAGTACGGCCGTGATTCCATCGGCGGCATCACCTCGTCGCGCTGCACGAACGAGGAGACCTTCCTCGTCCAGAAACTCATCCGCGCCGGCTTCGGCAACAACAACGTCGACACCTGCGCCCGCGTCTGTCATTCGCCGACAGGCTACGGTCTCGGCCAGGCCTTCGGCACGTCCGCCGGCACGCAGAACTTCGACAGCGTCGAGTTCACCGATGTCGTCATCGTCATCGGCGCCAATCCCACCGATGCCCACCCTGTTTTCGGCTCGCGCCTGAAAAAGCGCTTGCGCCAGGGTGCCAAGCTCATCGTCATCGATCCGCGCCGCACGGAACTCGTGTCGTCGCCGCATATCAAGGCATCCTACCACCTGCCGCTGAAGCCGGGCACGAACGTTGCCGTCGTCACCGCGCTTGCCCATGTCATCGTGACGGAAGGTCTCTTCGACGAGGCGTTCATCCGCGAGCGGTGCGACTGGTCGGAATTCGAGGACTGGGCGTCCTTCGTCGCCGAACCGCGCCACAGCCCCGAGGAAACGGAAGCCTTCACAGGCGTTCCGGCCGAAGCGCTGCGCGGCGCCGCCCGCCTCTTCGCGACCGGCGGCAACGGCTCGATCTATTACGGTCTCGGTGTCACCGAACACAGCCAGGGCTCGACAACCGTCATGGCTATCGCCAACCTCGCCATGGCGACCGGCAATATCGGCCGTCCGGGCGTGGGCGTGAACCCGCTGCGCGGTCAGAACAACGTGCAGGGCTCGTGCGACATGGGCTCGTTCCCGCACGAACTGCCGGGTTACCGTCACATCTCCGACGACGCGACACGCGATATCTTCGAAAAGCTGTGGGGCGTGAAGCTCAACAACGAGCCGGGCCTGCGCATTCCCAACATGCTGGATGCCGCCGTCGAAGGCACCTTCAAGGGCATCTACATCCAGGGCGAGGACATCCTCCAATCCGACCCCGACACCAAGCACGTCTCTGCGGGGCTGGCTGCGATGGAATGCGTCGTCGTGCAGGACCTGTTCCTCAACGAGACCGCGAACTACGCCCACGTCTTCCTGCCGGGCTCCACCTTCCTGGAGAAGGACGGCACCTTCACCAATGCCGAACGCCGCATCAACCGCGTGCGCCGAGTCATGACGCCGAAGAACGGCTATGCCGACTGGGAGGTCACGCAGAACCTTGCCAAGGCCATGGGCCTCGACTGGAACTACACCCATCCGTCCGAGATCATGGACGAGATCGCCGCAACGACACCGAGCTTTGCGATGGTGTCCTACGACTATCTCGACAAGGTCGGCTCAGTTCAGTGGCCCTGCAACGAGAAGAACCCGCTCGGCTCGCCGATCATGCACATCAACGGCTTCGTGCGCGGCAAGGGTAAGTTCATTCGCACGGAATATGTCGCAACCGACGAAAAGACCGGGCCGCGCTTCCCACTGCTGCTCACCACCGGCCGCATTCTCAGCCAGTACAATGTCGGCGCCCAGACACGGCGCACCGACAACGTCATCTGGCATGAAGAGGACCGGCTGGAGATACACCCGCACGATGCCGAAAACCGCGGCATCCGCGAGGGCGACTGGGTGCGGCTTTCCAGCCGCGCCGGCGAGACGACGTTGCGCGCGCTCATCACCGATCGCGTCGCACCGGGTGTCGTCTACACGACCTTCCACCATCCGACGACGCAGGCAAACGTCATCACCACCGATTTCTCGGACTGGGCGACGAACTGCCCTGAATACAAGGTAACCGCCGTGCAGATCTCGCCGTCGAACGGACCGTCCGACTGGCAGGTCGAATATGACGAGCTCGCCCGCCGGTCGCGCCGCATCAAGGGCAAGCTGGAGGCGGCGGAATAGGATCGAGCGTGCCCGAATTTCCCACCAACACGAAGGTCCGCGAGACCGCCCGGCGCAACGGGCGGCTCTCTGACGGCGAGCGTTTCGTTCCCGAGGAAACTCCGATCGCCTTCTCCTACGCCGGCTCCACCCATGCCGTCATGATGGCGACTCCGGCGGACCTGGAAGATTTTGCCATTGGCTTCAGCCTGACCGAGGGTATCATCATGGACCCCGCGGAGATCGAAACGATCGACGTGGAGGCGGAAGACAAGGGCATCGACCTGCAGATCCGTCTTTCGGACGAACAGAACGACGCGCTGGTCGCCCGGCGCCGCCATATGGCCGGGCCTGTCGGTTGCGGCCTTTGCGGCATCGAATCGATCGAACAGGCCGTTCGCGTCACCCCGTCCGTGCGTACGTCGCGACTTACGCTATCGGAAGACGAGGTGGTGGAGGCCGTGCGGTTGCTCAACGGCCAGCAGCCGCTGCACATGGCGACGCGCGCCGTTCACGGCGCGGGCTTCTATGTTCCGGGCCAGGGTCTTATTGCCGTTCGGGAAGATGTCGGCAGGCACAATGCGCTCGACAAGCTTGTCGGCGCGGCGCGGCGCGCCGGCCATGCCGGTCATGCGGGAGCTGTCGTCGTGACGAGCCGTGTTTCCGTCGAAATGGTACAGAAGACGGCAATCATCGGCAGCCCCTTCATCATCGCCATCTCCGCCCCCACCGCGCTCGCCATCCGCACGGCGGAGGACGCGGGCATGACGCTGATCGCATTGGTGCGCGGCGACGAATTCGAGATTTTCACTGGTGCGGACCGCATCGGAGCCGGCGCCCAGCGGCGTCTGGGCAACGGCTAGGAGACGGATATGTCGGAAGGCAACAAGATCGTACGCATGGCGAACCAGATCGCCACCTTCTTTCACTCCCAGCCGGCGAGCGAGGGCCCGAACGGCGTGGCGACCCACATCAACAAGTTCTGGGAGCCACGCATGCGCCGGCAGCTCTTCGACCTCGTCGACAATCATGGTGGTGAAGGCCTCGACAGCCTTGTCCTGGAAGCCGTGCCACTCATCCGCCGCCCCCCGCCCGCCGAAGTGCCGCCCGCACAGGCCGCGGCACCGGCAGCACCCTGATATCGAGGGATTGAGCGGGATCGCCCGGCATTTCAGCCGGACGATCCCACTGCAAACCAATCAGAATTCTTCCCAATCGGCGGCCGCTTGTGCCGTTGCGCTGTGCGATGCCCGCATCGTGCGCGCCACCGCATGAAGCTGGGCGATAGGCGCCGCGCGTTGCGTCTGGTTTTCGGTTTCCGCCAGGCGGAAGCGGCGAATGAGGCCATGAAGCGCATCCGCCTCACGCGCCATAGAATGGCTGGCGGCCGTGCTTTCCTCCACCATCGCCGCGTTCTGCTGTGTCGCCTGGTCCATCGCGTTGACGGCCTGGTTGATCTCGCGAAGCCCTGTCGACTGCTCGCGCGATGCTTCGACGATGGCGGCGACATTCGTGTGGACCTCGAGCACCTGCGTCAGGATCTCGCGCAGCGTTCGCCCAGTCTCATCGACAAGCGACACACCGTTCTTTACCTGCTCGCCCGATGTCGTGATGAGGGCCTTGATATCCTTCGCCGCGCTGGCGGACCGTTGCGCAAGCTCACGGACTTCCTGTGCGACGACGGCAAAGCCCTTGCCGGCCTCGCCCGCCCGCGCCGCCTCCACGCCAGCATTGAGCGCCAGCAGGTTCGTCTGAAAGGCGATATCGTCGATGACGCCGATGATGCTGGAGATCTCGCGCGAGGATTGCTCGATCTGCCCCATGGCGTCGATCGCCCGCTTGACGACTTCGCCGGATTTCTCGGCACCCGCGCGGGTCTGTCCCACCAGGCTGCCCGCCTCGTCGGCGCGCCGGCTCGAATCGCTCACCGTCGTCGTGATCTGGTCGAGCGCGGCCGCGGTCTCCTCGACGGAGGCCGCCTGCCTTTCGGTGCGCCTTGCGAGGTCGTCCGCCGCCGAACGGATTTGCTGCGCGCCCGAGGCAATCGCGTTCGCATTGGTTTCGACCGTTCGCATTGCCGCGTGGAGACCCGAAACGGCCGCATTGAAATCGCTGCGTACCTTTTCCATAGAGGGGACGAAGGGCATGGCGAGATGTTGCGTAAGGTCTCCCTCCGCAAGCGCCTTGAGCGCACCGCCCAACGCATTGATCGCCGACATGCGCTCCGTGACATCGGTGGCGAACTTGACGACCTTGTAGACCCGGCCGTTCAGATCGCGGATCGGATTGTACGCCGCCTGAATCCAGATCTCCTTGCCGCCCTTGCCGTAACGCACGAACTCGCTGGAGATGAAATTTCCCGCCGCAAGGCTCGTCCAGAAGTCGGCATAGGCAGGCGTCTGCGCATAGACGGGATCGCAGAACATGCGGTGGTGCTTCCCGACGATTTCCGTCAGGTCATAGCCGAGCCCGGCACAGAAATTCTCGTTGGCGTGCAGAATTTCGCCGGTGGGCGTGAATTCGATGACCGCTTGGGAGCGCGAGATCGCATCGAGCTTGCTCGCGTCCTCGGCAGCACGGATTTTCGCAAGCGTGATATCCGTCGCGAACTTGACCACCTTATAGGGTTTGCCACCCCGTAAGACCGGGTTGTACGACGCCTGGATCCAGATTTCGCTGCCGTCCTTGCGCAGACGCTTGTAGCTGCCTGAATCATATTCCCCGCGCCCGAGCCGTGCCCAGAACTGCCGGTAGTTATCGCTGGCCGTATGCGCGGCGTCACAGAACATCCGATGATGCTGACCGACGATCTCTGTCAGGTCATAGCCAAGCGCCGTGCAGAAGTTTTCGTTGGCAGTGAGAACGTTACCGGCGAGGTCGAACTGTATAACGGCCTGCGAACGCGACAGCGCGTCGATGATGTGGCCCGAATCCGTAAAGCTTGCGAAAGAAATCATGACCTGTCCCCATATGTGACGGCCACGGCCTAGTGGTGATTGCCGCGTGGCGATCGTCGGTTGCGGGAGTGGTCGGCATGACCCGAACCATGCGCCAGCCTCCCTTAACGCAATCCTCGAAGAGAACCCCTATCTCAAGCAAAGGCTGCACAATCAAAGATAGAGTTGCTTCATTAAAAATTTATAAAAACAGAAATAGCTGATTTTGGGGCCCTTGCATTACAATAGCTTACTTCCGACGCCGTAAATGCAGACTGACGTAACGTAAGCACGCGGCGCAAAACGTCGCGCAAAAATATACTATAGGTTGCATTCCTTGGAAATAAAAAGACCGTCACACCAGCGCATGACGGTCTTTGACATTGCGAGTGGTACGGCCGCTCAGGCGGCCATGTCCTCCATATCGCGTTCCTTGAACATGCGTGCAAGGTTGAGGAAGCAGATCATACCGTTCTCATGGGCGATGATGCCTTCCGCATACACCTTGTCGAAGGAGGTCGTCACTTCCGGCACGGGCTGGATCTGCTCACCGCGAATGGTGAGAATGTCGGAAACCCGATCGACGACGAGGCCGACCACCATGTTGTGCACTTCGGCGACGACGATCGCGCTGCGCTCATTGGCTTCGGTGCTCTTCATGCCGAGCTTGTGCGCGAGATCGATGATCGGGATGACCGTGCCGCGCAGGTTCATCACGCCGATGACATCCGGCGGCGAATGCGGGATCGGCGTGGACGGCGCCCAGCCGCGGATTTCGCGGATCGTGGTCGTCTTCACGCAGAATTCCTGATCGTGCAGACGGAATGCGATGATTTCGAGCGTATCACCGGTAAAGCCGGTCGTCTTTATGGAGGTCATCGGGGTCTTCCCAGTTGGAGCGACGAATTGACCGATCCTATGCACGCCCTGGTTAAAATCTTTCCAACATCCGTCCCGACCAACAAAAAGGGCCCCGCGTCGCAGGGCCTTTCTTCGTCTATGGATCAAGATGCTCAGGTGCGCAGCACGGCCTCGAACTGCTCCAATGCCCAATCGACCTGATCGCCGGTGATGACGAGCGGCGGGGCAATACGGATCGTGTCCCCATGTGTATCCTTGGCGAGAATGCCGCGCTCCTTCAGCGCCTCGCAATATTTGCGCGCGCCGCCGGCCGCAGGGTCGAGCTCAACCGCAAGCATCAGGCCACGGCCGCGCACTTCCTTGATGATATTGGAGCGGATGCCCTTCAATCCCGCCCCGAAGCGTTCGCCCATCCGCTCGGAATTGCCGATCATGTCTTCTTCCACCAGTACCTTCAAAGCCGCGCGCGCAATGGCGCAGGCGAGCGGGTTGCCGCCGAAGGTCGAGCCGTGCTGCCCGGGTTTCAGCACGCCCAGCACCTCGCTGTTCGAAAGCACCGCCGAGACCGGGTAAAAGCCACCGGACAGCGCCTTACCGACCAGCGTCACATCCGCCTCGATGCCCTCGTGCTCTTCCGCGAGCAGCTTTCCGGTGCGGCCGAGCCCCGTCTGGATCTCGTCGAGGATGAGCGTGATGCCGTGCTGCGTGCAAAGTTCGCGGACGGCGGTGAAATAGCCGGCCGGCGGGATCAGCACGCCCGCCTCGCCCTGGATGGGCTCGATGAGGAAGGCTACCGTATTTTCGTTAATCGCAGTGCGGAAGGCGTCGATATCGCCGAAGGGCACATGGCGGAAGCCCGGTGCGAACGGGCCGAAGCCGATGCGCGCATCCGGATCCGTGGAAAAGCCGACAATGCCCATGGTGCGGCCATGGAAGTTGTTGGCGCAGACGATGATCTCGGCCTGGCCCTCCGGCACGCCCTTCACCTCATAGCCCCATTTGCGCACCGCCTTGACGGCAGTTTCGACTGCTTCCGCACCGGAATTCATCGGTAGCACCTTGTGCGACCCGGTGAGCGCGGCGATCTCTTCGTAGAAATGCGCCAGCTGATCGTTACGGAAGGCCCGTGAGGTCAAGGTGAGCTTCTGGGCCTGCTCGACCATCGCCGCCAGGATTTTCGGGTGGCAATGCCCCTGGTTGACCGCCGAATAGGCCGAAAGGCAATCCAGATACCGGTTGCCGTCGACATCCCAGACATACACACCCTCGCCCCGCGAAAGCACCACGTCGAGAGGCTTGTAGTTATGGGCGCCCAGGCGATGCTCGGTTTCGATCAGGCTTGCGGTCGACGGTGTCATGGTATCCTCCGGTTTCAGGCGCTGCGGGTCGGCCGGTCGAGAATGCGGCGGCCGAAAAGACTTGCGGTGAGCTCGACGAGAATGCGGGCGCTCTTGCCGCGGTCATCGAGAAAGGGGTTCAGCTCGACGAGATCGAGTGACGAGACGAGCCCGCTGTCGCAGAGCATCTCCATGATCAGATGGGCTTCGCGGAAGGTCGCGCCACCGGGCACCGTCGTGCCGACTCCCGGCGCGAGATCGGGATCGAGAAAATCGACGTCGAGGCTCACATGCAGCAGGCCATCCGCGGCCCGGATGCGGGCAATGACGTCGTGCATGATATGCGCCATGCCAATCTCATCGACAGCACGCATGTCGAAGACGTTGACGCCGTGCTCGGAGATCTCCTCCCGCTCGCGCGCATCGACGGAGCGAATGCCGACCTGGAACACGTTCTTCGGATCGACGAACGGGCGCCCAGCGTCGAGGATCGGCGCGAACTCCGCCTGGCCGCAAAAGAAGGCGACCGGCATGCCATGCATGTTGCCGGAGGGTGAACTCGACGGCGAATTGAAGTCGGCATGGGCATCCAGCCAGAGCACGAAAAGCGGGCGGCCGAGATCGGCGGCGTGGCGCGCCATGCCCGAGACGGACCCCATGGACAACGCGTGATCCCCGCCGAGGATAAGCGGAAACTTGCCGCTATGTGCGGCATCGTAAACAGCGGTATCGAGCGCACGCGCGAAGGCGGCGACGACCTGCAGGTTGTTGGCCTTGGGATGGTTTGCGAGGTCGCGCGCCGGCACCGGTTTCAGGTCGCCCTCATCCGTGACCGTATGGCCGAGGTCGCGCAGGGTCGAGTCGACGCCAGCGATGCGGAGGGCCATCGGCCCCATAGAAGCGCCGCGACGGCCCGAGCCCTCTTCGAGAGGCGCGCCGATCAGCGCGATATGCGTGTTGTTGTCAGCCATGATTTCCCCGCGAATGCGTGAAGCCGGTTTGCCCCGGTTTTGGGTAATTATCGCCGGTCAGGCTGTTGGCAAAAAGGGGAAAAACTGACAAATAGATTGCCTGTATCAGCATTTTGCCAAGTACGGATCGACACAATGATAAGCCTTGACGATCTCGATCATTCCCTGATCAGCGCCTTGCGCCACAATGCGCGGACTCCCGTATCATCGCTCGCCGCGATGACCGGCGCCTCGCGTGCAACGGTTGCCGCGCGGATCGAACGGCTCGTTTCCTCCGGCACCATCGCCGCCTTCACCATCAAGACCGGTGCGGAACTGACGGGCAGCGGCGTGCGCGCGATCGTAATGATCGAGGTTCACGGCAAGATGGCCGACCGCGTGGCAACGCAGCTGCGCGGCCTGCCGCAGGTCCGCGCGCTTCATTCGACCAATGGCCGCTGGGATTTCATCGCCGAACTCGAGGATCGAGACCTCGGCACCTTCGACGAAACGCTGCACCGTATCCGCCTGATCGACGGCATCAACGGCACCGAGACCAACATTCTCCTCAAGACGACGAAGAATGCTTTCGCCTGAGCGAATGGGCCTCAGTATTCCTTTTCATAGAAGATGCCCGCACCCGCGCTGCCGGCGCTGCCGGCTTCGCCGCGCAGCTTGAGGCCGCGTCCGACATCCAGATTGATTACGGCCTTGGCGCCGTTCGTTTCGGGATCCTGCTTCAGTTCGATATAGGTGCGATCGTTGAGATACTTGCCGGCGGAAACAGCCGCGCGGCCCTCCGCATCCGTTGTGATGTCGAGATCGTCGACGCCGAGCTTGCTGCGAAGGCTGTCGAGCAGGCCCGTGGAACTGCCGCCGGCCAATTGGCTTGCAGCGGCGGCAAGCTGCGCGATCTGCACGGCAGACAGATTGGACATGGAGCGGTTGAAGATGAGCTGTGCCAGGATCTCGTCCTGCGGCAGGGCAGGCGAGGAGGCGAATGTCACGGTCGGATTGCTGGCAACGCCTGCCACGGTGACAGTGATTTCCGTCGTGCCGGCCGTGCTTCCGGCAACGAGGTTGACAGTCGGCACGAGGCCGCCGGCAAAGCCGATATGCGCGCTGGAGAATTCCAGCCGGCGCGCGAGGATTTCCATGCGGCCGCGCTCAAGCTCGAAACCACCCGACACCACAGGCGACGAGGATGTCCCCGTCACTGTGAGACTGCCGCCCAACTCCGCATTGATGCCGCGGCCGCGCACGAAGAGCTGCCCCGGTGCCTCGATTGTGAGGTTCAGGCCAATACCGCGCGAAGCCCCACTCGACCCCTGGTCACGCTGTACGTCGGCAGTCATGCGCTTAACATCCGCCGGGGCATTGCGATGCTTGATATCGATCTCCGACAGCGAAGCCGGGAGTTTTTGCGGAATGGTGATGTTGGCCTTGTTGATGCGCACCCGACCGGCCAGCACGATATCGGCCACCGGGCCCTTGAGGGTGAGATCGCCGGTCACATTCGCGGTGACCAGCGTGCCGTCGACATAGGTGACATCGCCCAGCTTGATCGCCACGTCGACAGGGAAACCGCTCGCCGGATCGATGCCGACGCGCCCGCTGGCAGAAAGCTGCCCGCCGCTCGCCAGCTTGCCGGACAGCGTTTCGATAACCGCCTGCCGGCCGTCCATGGTGACGCGGATCGTCAGGTCGTCCACGGCGAGATTGCGCCTGACATCGACCAGCCGCGCGCCGCCGGCCGTAATGCTGCCGGTCACCGAAGGCGCGGCCGCCGTGCCGCCGATCGAAAGATCGACATTGGCATTGCCGGTCAGCACGAAGCCCTGCGCAGAAAGCTGGCCCTGCAACAGTCCGAACGGCACCGTGCCATTGAACTTCAGGCCAAGCGGCGTTGCGCCGCCGATGCCGACCGTTCCGCCACCGCGGAAGGATAGCCCGCCCGCGCCCGAAAGTACCGTGTCGAGCCGGACCTGGTTGTTGGCGAATTCGCCCTTGGCGTTGATATCGACCGCCCCGATGCCCGCGCCCCGGGTCTGGCTGATGACGGCGCCCTTCCAGTCGAGTGCATAATTGACGACAGGCGAAGCCGCCCTGCCCTTGACCGTCACGGTGCCGCCAATCGCGCCCTCCGCACCAAGGCCCGGAGCGAAGTTGTTGACGAGCGCCGCCGGCAAGGCATTGAGACCAAGCGACAGGTCGAGCGTCTCACCCGCCCGGCCCGATACCGCGACCGACCCGTTACCTGCCTGGATGGTGAGCTTGTCCAAAACCGCGACGCCGTTGTCGACGCCGATCGTCGTCGGCCTCGCGAGCTTCAAGGCGATGCCGCGCGGCGCGGCCTCGAACGTCTGCAGGGCGACATCAAGGCCGCCATTACGTTGCACGACCTGGCCCTTCGCGACCAGCGGCGCATTATCCAGGCGACCGCCGAGATCGAAGCGGGTAGCCTGCCCCTCACGCGAGAAATCAAGATTGAGCGCGTCGACACGGTTCTCGCCCGAAACGATGCGTTCGGCCCGAACCGTGCCGGTAATTGCAAGCGTTGCGAGATCGGTGATCGTGAGGTCTACCGCCGGCTTTGCGATGCTGATCGCATCACGCCTTATTCCCGAACCGCTCGCCTGGACGGCTGCCGAGGTTCTGCCGTTCGTCGTCGCGATCTCCACCTGACCGGAGAGATCACCGGCAGCCTGCTGGCCGGCCATGGCAGCAAGCAGCCCGAGATCGGGAAAATTGAAGCGGATCGTGCCGTCAGGCATAAAATCCGGCGTCAGCGCCAGTGAGCCCTTCAGCGTGTTCGCCCCGATCTCCGCTTCCAGCACCGGCACGGAAATGCGCCCGCCTTCCGACGTGATGCTGGAGCGTACATTGATCGCCTGCCCATCGAGTGCACCGGTCGCCGTCAACTCCCCGGATGGCCTGTCCGCAACGGCCTTCCCGTTAAGCGTGACGACGAGATCGCTCAGCGTGCGTCCCGAAAGCGTAGCACCACTCGACGTGATCTTCGCCGCAACGTCGAGTCCATCGACAGGCCCCTTGGCGGAGACATCGAAGGCTGCCTCGCCCGAGGCATCGCCCAGCAGCTTGCCAAGGCTCAAGACCTTGCCGGCAAACGTCGCATCGAGATTACCCTCCGCGAGTGCAACATCGCCGGCTGCCTCGACCGTCCCGGACTTGACCTGGAGACCGGATAGCTGAAGCGCGCCGTTGCCGGCCAGCTGAAGGCGGCCTTCCATCGCAATCGTCGTATCGAACTTGCCGGACAGGGCCGGCGGCAGGACTGCGGGCAGCGCGAAAAGACGGAAATTGACGTCGGCCTCGCGGCTTTCAAGCCCATAGCGGCCCGAAAGCGTTCCACCGATGCTGGCACTCTCCAAGGTCGCGGGGTCGAAGGCAATCTCAGCGGGAGACACGTTCAGCGTTGCGACGAGCTTGGCCGGCCCCTTCACCATGCGGTCGATATCCGCATTGGCGAAAGCCATGTCGCCCGTCTCGACCGTCACGTCGACACGACCGGACTGGCTTGAGACGTTGAACGCATCGCTGCGGGCGGAAAGGCGGATATTCTCGATACGGCCCGCCGGCAGTGCCGCCGATACCACGGCTGCATCAGCGCGCAAGGCCGCGGCGCTCGCCTCGCCGGTCAGCGAAATGTCGGCGCCGTCGATCAGGATGCGGGCATCGCCATCGGCGAGGGGCCAGCGGAAGTCGATCGGGCCATCGCGGCCGTCAAGCTTCACATTGAGGTCATTCGCACCCGCCGCACTCACGGCACCGGATGCAGCAAGTGTCATCGCACCTGTCGCGATGGCGCCCTTCTCGATGCGCACCATGTCGGAACCGTCGAAAGCCGCGACGAGGTCGATACTCGTCTCACCGGCAAAAAGCGGCCGCAACTGTGGCGGCATCAGCGCATCGAACGTGCCGCCACCCTTGAGTGACAGGGTATGCAGCCCATTGGCGGAAAGGTCGTGGCGGCCATCCACACGCAGCATCTCCGTGCCGTCGAGCGCGGCGGAAAGACGACCTTTCCACTGCGACAATGGCCCATCCCCCGTCAGGCGGATGGAAACGGCAGGCTCGTTCGGCAATTTGAGCAGGTTGGCGAGCAGGCCGCCCTTCGGTTCAGCGACATCCGCCTCGAGACGCAGCACGTTCTCGGCCGGATTGAAGACGATATCCGCAGCCAGTCGCGCCTCCGGGCGCTCCAGTTCGTTGGCCGAAAGGTTGATGGCCACGCTCTCGGCCGTCGCATCGCCACGGCCGGAGACGACGATCCGCTGATCGCGACCGGCGACGGCGCCCGACACGAAGAGCTCGGGGATCGCCAACGAATCGATATGAACCTCGACAGGCAGTTTGAACGGCGTGTCGGAGGGCTGTGCGTCCGCCTTCGATTCCGGCAGGCGCAGCAGCGAGATCGAGGACGCCGAAACGCGCGACGCATCAAAGCTGAAAAAGAGAAGCTCCAGCGGCGACCAGTCGACGGCGAGGTCGCGGATTTCCGCGTAGGTGCCCTTCTCGTCTCCGAGGGTGACGGCACCGGCGCGCAGCCGCCCCGTCAGAAGGCCGGACGGCTCGCTGATGGAAATGACCTGCCCGCTGGCGGCGGAAAGCTTTTCCACATAGGACACGGCCATGCGGGCGCCCGCATCCGTGAAGCCGACAAAGCCCAGAATCGCGACCAGAAAGACAAGCAGCACCGCAAGGCCGTAGCCGGCATAGCGGAGAATGGCGCGGAGAATTCGAGACAGCCTCGTCATGCTTCATCCATTTCACGTGCGCGGGCGCGCAGAATCGCTCCCCACCGTCTAGAATCCCAATCGAACTGAGGATCAAGAGCCTAGCGGAAAATTGCGGCGCCAGTCAGAACGACTGACCGATGCCGGCGTAGACCCCGAAGGACGTTCCGCCCTCATATTTCTTCAGCGGCACCGCGACATCGAGCCGAAGCGGTCCGAACGGCGTCGCATAGCGAAGACCGACACCGGCGCCGGCGCGGATATCCTTGAAGTCGGGCACCTCGTCCGTCGAGACGGTGCCGACATCGATGAACGGCACGATACCGATGGTTTCGGTGACACCGATGCGGACCTCCGCGGAGCCAGCCACATAGGATCGCCCACCGAGCAGCTTGTTGTCCGCATTGCGCGGCGAAATCTCCTGATAGCCATAGCCGCGCACCGTGCCGCCGCCGCCGAGGAAGAAGCGACGCGTCGCCGGAATATCGGCTAGCTCGCTGCCGCCTATGATCGTTCCGGCGGAAAGCTTGCCGGCCAGCACGAAACGCTCCTCCGCCCCCAGCGCCTGATAGCCGGTGATGGCCCCTTCGAAACTGGAGAAGAACGTGCCGCGATAGGTCTCGTAGCTCGGCTTGGCGTTGATGAGGAAGCGATAGCCTTCCGTCGGGTTGAGCTTGTCGGTGCGGGTATCGCGCACATACTCGATCGGCAGGCTCACCGTCAGATACTTGTTCTTGCCGAAGACGTCCTCGATGTTGCTCCACGCCACCTCGCCGCCGGCGCTGACGGTATCCCGGTCAGAAAGCTCGACGCTCACCCCTGCCGCCGCCGTGGTGGTGAAGGCCTTGTAGGCGTCGGGATCGACGATCGAGGCCTTGAGGCTGGCATTGAACGTCGTTGCCGGGCCGAAGGCGCCGGGTTTGGAAAACAGGATAGCCGTCGAATAATCCAGGTCGCCGATGTCGGATTCACCGATGCGGTTGACCGAACCCTCGATACGCAGCGATTCCGCCTGCCCGAACAGATTGCGATGCCCCCAGTACCCCTGCAGGCCGAAACCGTCGGTGTTGGAATATTGCGCGCCGACACCGAAATAGCGGTGCTTGCCTTCGGAAACCTCTATGGTCATCGGCAGCGATCCATCCGGCGCAAGCTGGCTCGCCTCGCGGATGGTCACGCTGGAGAAAACACCGAGCGTGCGCAGTCGTTCCGCAGCCTTGTTGAGGGCCTCGAGCGAATAAGGCTGACCGGCATTGATGCGCGAATAGCGCTGCACGAAGCCCGCATCGACCGTCTTCGTGCCCGTGACGCCCACCTCGCCGACCGGTGCGATCGGACCGCCCTCCGCCGCGATGACCACATCCACCGTGCGCGTCTTGTGGTCGGCCGTCGCGTTCCGCTCGACAAGCTTGGCCAGCGGCCGGCCCTCGGCCTTGAGATCGACGACGACCTTCTCGCCGGCTTTCAGGATGACGGTGGAGTCCGCACGCGCGCCGGCCACCAGGCCGTAATCCGCCGGATTGAACCTGTCGGCGTCGCCGGAGAAGGCGACATCGCCGAATGTGAAGACGGGACCCGGATCGACCCGGATCGTCACCGGAATGGCGGCGCGGTCGTTGAATTCAGGGTTGGGCGGCAGCGAATCGAGATCCTGCCCGTTGACGGTGACATTCACCACGCCGCCATAGCGGGCGTTCTCGTAGAGGGCGGCGAGGATGCGATCGCGATCGTCGCGCGCCTTGATAACGAGGCCAAGATCGCCGGACACCGGCTGACCCTCGTCCTGCTTGAGCCGCGTCGTGTTCTCGATGGCGTCCTTGAGAGCGCTGTCATCCGTGCCAGGATCGAGCGTCAGCGTATAATTGACCGGATCGATGACGGTCACGGCCTCTTCATCGCTTTCGAAGAACTTCATCCCGAAAAGCTTGAAAGCCATGGCCGGGCGGACGGACAGGGGCGCGCACGCCAAGGCGGTAGCAACCGCGAGTGCGGTGCCAGCCTTCAGAAACGCAAAACTCTTTTCCGGCCGGTTCACTTTATCCCGCATCCGCAGCTATCCGTCGCCTTTTCCTCGAAGTGCGGTATGCGCATCAGCTTCCGACACAAACCAGGTTCGCTCCGATTCATTCGAAGCATTTGGCAAGAAAAGACCCTAACGCGTTAGGTTTTCCGTAATGTTAACGCCGGTTCTACACGCACACGCCCCGGATTTGAAGCGCCGGACGCTATTTTGTGCCATCGCCGGACAAGCAAAAGCCCCGGGGGATGCCCGGGGCTTCGCATAAGTTGCATCAGTCGGCTATCAGTAACCGGACGGGCAACGGTCGATGTAACGGCGACCGTAACGATCACGGTAGTAGCACTGACCGGGCTGTTCGGACACGCTGCCGATGACAGCGCCGGAAACGCCACCGATGGCCGCGCCAACGGCAGCACCGCGGACGTTACCCGTGACGGCGCCACCGATGATCGCGCCGGAGACGGCGCCGATACCCGCACCCTTTTCCGTCTGCGTGCAGCTGGCGAC
This sequence comes from Shinella sedimenti, assembly GCF_022601905.1. NCBI lineage: Bacteria > Pseudomonadati > Pseudomonadota > Alphaproteobacteria > Hyphomicrobiales > Rhizobiaceae > Shinella > Shinella sedimenti. The sequence goes on along the minus strand of NZ_JAKVIN010000004.1, from coordinate 422,201 downwards.
AGCAAGGCCGACCAGAACGAGCGCAATGACTTTCTTCATGAAGATGTTCTCCAAAGTTGAGTTGCGTCCCGGTCTTCCAGGTCCGCACTATCCCCTTCTGTTGAGCTAACATACGCGCCCGCCTCACGACGGTCATGTCTGTTCAGAGATGAAAATATACCGCGAAACGGGGAAGTCTATGGCGGCGAACTATTTTTTTACACTCCGAATAAATATGGCTGCCATTCCGTTTATTCTCCCCCGTTCGAGCGCCTCCGCATTGCGACGGAAAAGCTGAAACTGGTTCGATGAAACGAGCGGTTCAGCCCGTCCCTTTTTTCGTGCAGACTTGACATGCATCAATAGGAAATGGCCTTTGGGGACCTAACATACATTGGAATGGTTCAAAGGTGGCGCCGATTTGCCGCAGCGCGACGCGTTGCGAAGGATGGGCGCCTGATATAGCCGGATGAACGACCGTCAATGACGATAATGCCCGGGACGATGCCGGGCTGGAGACTCTGGATGGACTTCGAGACTTTCTTCAAGAACGAGCTGGACAGCCTGCATCAGGAAGGCCGCTATCGCGTTTTCGCCGACCTTGAGCGCCAGAAGGGCAGCTTCCCCAAGGCAACGCGCTATACGGCCGAAGGCCCGACGGATGTCACGGTCTGGTGTTCCAACGATTATCTCGGCATGGGCCAGCACCCGAAAGTGACCGAGGCGATGAAACTCGCCATCGACCAGTGTGGCGCCGGTGCCGGCGGCACCCGCAACATCTCCGGCACCAACCACTACCACGTCCTGCTCGAACAGGAGCTTGCCGACCTCCATGGCAAGGAAGCGGCCCTGCTCTTCACCTCGGGCTATGTTTCGAACTGGGCGGCTCTTGGCACGCTCTGTTCCAAGATACCCGGCCTCATCTGTTTCTCCGATGCCGGCAACCACGCATCGATGATCGAGGGCATTCGCCACTCCAAGTGCGAGCGCGTGATCTGGAAGCACAATGACCTGAAGGACCTCGAAGCCAAGCTTGCGGCAGCTGACCCGAAGGCACCGAAGCTTATTGCCTTTGAATCGGTCTATTCGATGGATGGTGACATCGCGCCCATCAAGGAAATCTGCGATCTCGCCGACAAATACGGCGCGATGACCTATCTCGACGAAGTGCATGCCGTCGGCATGTACGGCCCGCGCGGCGGCGGCATTGCCGAGCGCGACGGCCTGATGGATCGCCTCACCGTTATCGAGGGTACGCTCGCCAAGGCCTTCGGCGTGATGGGCGGCTATATCGCCGCCTCCACCGCGCTGTGCGATTTCGTGCGCTCCTTCGCATCGGGCTTCATCTTCACGACGTCGCTGCCGCCGTCGCTTGCCGCCGGTGCGCTCGCCTCGATCCGCCACCTCAAGGAAAGCCAGATCGAGCGCTTCGGCCATCAGGACCGCGTGCGCAAGCTGCGCGCGGCACTCGACCGCGCCGGCATCCCGCACATGCCCAACCCGAGCCATATCGTGCCGGTCATGGTGGGCGATGCATCAAAGTGCAAATGGATCTCGGACCTGCTGCTCGATAATTTCGGCATCTATGTCCAGCCGATCAATTACCCGACCGTGCCGCGCAAGACCGAGCGTCTGCGCATCACGCCGACGCCGCTGCACACCGATGCCGATATCGAGCATCTCGTGGGCGCACTGCATTCGCTGTGGTCGCGTTGCGCACTGGCCCGCGCCGTCGCCTGATATCGAAGACGCAGCCTTACCTGATAAGCCCGGCAGCCACCTGTCGGGCTTCTTCGTCTGCGGCGAAGACATCGTCCATGGATGCGGCCGGCGGTAGATACGCCAGCTTGTCCATCACCTGCTCGGCAATATCCGCCATCGACAGGAACCCGATCCGTCCACCTACGAAGGCGTGGAAAGCAACCTCCTCCGCCGCGTTCATGATCGCACCCTGAAGCCCGCCGCGCGTGAGCGCCGTGCGCGCCAGGCGGAGCGCCGGGAACCGCGTCTCATCAGGCGCTTCGAAATCGAGGCGGGACAGTTTGGCAAAATCCAGCCGCTCGACATCGAGCGTCGAGCGCTGCGGATAGGTCAGCGCATAGCCGATCGCCGTTCGCATGTCGGGCGCACCGAGCTGCGCCAGCACCGAGCCGTCGACATATCCCACCATCGAATGAATGATCGACTGCGGATGCACCACCACCTCGATCTGGTCCGGGCGCACATCGAAGAGATGTTTCGCCTCGATCATCTCCAAGGCCTTGTTGAACATGGAGGCACTGCCGATGGAAATCTTCAGGCCCATGGACCAATTGGGATGGGCGCGCGCGATTTCAGCCGTGACACCCGCCATCTGCTCGCGGCTCCAGGTGCGGAACGGGCCGCCGGAGGCCGTCAGCACGATACGCTCCACGGCATGACGCTGGTCGTCCTCCAGCGCCTGGAAGATCGCGCTGTGTTCGCTGTCGACGGGGATGAGCCGCCCGCCGCCTTCCGCCACGGCCTGAACGAAGAGGTCGCCCGCCGACACGAGGCACTCCTTGTTGGCAAGCGCGATATCGGCACCGCGCTTTGCCGCGGCAAGCGTCGGCGCAAGGCCCGCCGTGCCGACAATCGCCGCCATAACCCAATCCGCCTCGCCGGATGCCGCTTCCAGCAGCGCCGCGCGCCCGGCCGCTACCGCAATCCCGGTGCCGGCCAGCGCATCCTTGAGCGCGCCGTAGCGGTTTTCGTCAGCCGTCACGGCCAATCGTGCGCCGCAATCGCTCGCCTGTGCGGCAAGCAGGTCCACATTGCCGTTGCCGGTGACGGCCAGAACGTCGAAACGGTCACGGCCGCCGAGCTGCCGCAGCACGTCCAGCGTGCTGGTGCCAATCGAGCCGGTAGAACCGAGGATGGTGATGCGTCGCTTTTGCTGCGCGTCGAGAGCCATGATGGGGTCCGCAGTTTTCTTCTTGTCAGAAGAGGCTCTACAGGCGAAAGACGCCTGCAACAAGTCATGGAAATGCTGTAAAGCAAAGGCTTGGGCGGACTTCTGGAACCGGCCGCTTGACCTTTTCACCCGGACGGCCATAACGTCCCCGCAAACGGTCTGCAGACCTGGACGTGATTGGAGAAACCTGTGCACCGACGCCTGAGAGTATGGACCCTCGCTTGCCTTGCCATTCTGGCGGCAGCTCCGGCCTGTGCCGACGAGCCGGTCCCCGGTGGTCTCGGTGGAACGTGGCTCGCCGAGGACATCGCCGGTAATGGCGTCATCGACAATCTCCAGACGACGCTGGAGATCAAGCCGGACGGCTCCTATGGCGGCAATGGCGGCTGTAACACCTATCGCGGCAAGCTCAAGGTCCAGAATGGCAACATCGCCTTCGCGCCGGCGGCCGCAACCCGCAAGATGTGCGCGCCCGCCATCATGGATCAGGAGCAGAAGTTCTTCGACGCGCTCGGCACCGTCACATCGTGGAAGCTGGAAAACGGCATCCTCCATCTCACCGCCAAGGAAGGTGCCCCGGCGATTCGCCTCGCCGCGATGAAGAACAACACCGATGTCGTCATCCGCCTGCCTGGCCCGGAACAGAGCGTCGCGCGAGAGACTATCAACTACCAGTGCGACGACGAACTGCGCATCGTCGTTGAATATATCAATGTCGGCGACAATTCGCTGGCCGTGATCCGGCGCGGCGAGGAAACGTTCATCGCCTCGAACGTCATCGCGGCATCAGGCGCGAAATATGCCGGCGGCCATTTCGAGTGGTGGACGAAGGGCGACGAAGCCACCCTCTACGACCTGACGAAGGGCGAAAATGCCCCCGGCGTCATCTGCCGCAAGACCGGCTGACGGCACGGAAAGGAAGAGCGCCATGCCCACGTTCCAGGTCGGACAAAAGGTCGTCTGCATCAATGACCGTTTCAAGAACGTCTCGATCGATCAGGGCATCCGCAAGGGGCAGGTCTATACGGTACGCTGGGCCGGCCACTACCGGCATTATGTGGATGGCGACTTCTACGGCATCAAGCTGATGGAACTCTATCGCGGCAAGGATGACGGCCCGGAGGGCTACGGCGCCGTCGACATGCCCTTCCGCGCCAGCCGTTTCCGCCCGCTGGTCTCCGACCGCATCCGCAATATGCTTGGCATCAAGGCTCCGCAGCCGAAGACGGTCGTCTCCAAACCTTCCATCGTGCCCGCCATACGCCCCAAGCCACGCGTCGTCACGCCGGAGCGTGAAAAGGAAGACGTCTGATCTTTCGGGGAAATGGTGATCCCGCCGCGATTCGAACGCGGGACCCCCAGATTAGGAATCTGGTGCTCTATCCTGCTGAGCTACGGGACCACTGACTGCACCCATACAAAAGCCTTAGCGTGAAGCCAAGCGATTTCCGTGGTGCGACCACGCGTTCCCTCCGCAACATCGCAGCATGGCACAGTTAGCCATCGGATAGAATCACTCCATCCCCTACATCTTCACTTTCCGAACGGCCGCGGCTGGGCTTTTCGGCGGCCGGGCACTTTCGTCAGGCGGCGAGACGGCTTTCGGCGAGCTTGACCCAGTAGGTCACGCCATGCGGGATGGCGTCGTCGTTGAAATCGTAGGCGGGATGATGCAGCCCGGCCGTATCGCCGTTGCCGACGAAGATGAAGGCACCGGGGCGGGAAAGCAACATGTAGGAGAAATCCTCGCCGCCCATCATCGGGGCGATGGCGGGTTCGACCGATGCATCGCCGGCAATCTCGCGCGCCACGGCGACGGCATGGCCGGTCTCCTGCGCGTGGTTGACGGTAACCGGATAGTTGCGGTGGTACGTCACGACGATCTCGGCGCCATGGGCAGCGGCAAGGCCGGCGCAGATCTGCCGGATACGGGCTTCGGCCCCTTCGCGCATATCAGGGCTCAGCGTGCGCACGGTGCCGGCGAGCTGCGCCGTTTCAGGGATCACATTGTGGGCGAAGCCCGCATTGAACTTGGTGACGGACACGACGAGCGAATCGATGGGGTCGGCGACGCGCGACACGATGGTCTGCAACGCCGTCACGACCTGTGCACCGATGACGATAGGGTCCACCGTCTTGTGCGGCAGCGCCGCATGGCCCCCGCGTCCTGTCACCACGATGTTGAACTCGTCGGTGGCCGCCATGATCGGCCCGGAACGCGTGCCGAAGGCACCGACAGGCATGCCGGGCAGATTGTGCATGCCGTAGACCTCGGCAATGCCGAAGCGCTCCATCATGCCATCCTTGACCATTTCGTTGCCGCCGCCGCCGCCCTCTTCCGCCGGCTGGAAGATCACCGCGACGCTTCCGGTGAAATTGCGGGTTTCGGCGAGATACTTGGCAGCCCCCAGCAGCATGGCGGTGTGGCCGTCATGACCGCAGGCATGCATCTTGCCCCTGACGGTCGAGGCCCAGGGCTTGCCGGTCGCCTCCTCGATGGGCAGTGCGTCCATATCGGCGCGAAGACCGATGGTGCGCCCCGCGCCTTTACCACGGATGATGCCGACGACGCCCGTGCGTCCGAGGCCGGTGACGATCTCGTCGACGCCGAATTCGCGCAGTTTTTCGGCCACGAAGGCGGCCGTCTTCTCCACCGCGAAGAGAAGCTCCGGCTCCCGGTGCAGGTGCCTGCGCCATCCGGCGATTTCATCCTGCATTTCTGCGGCGCGGTTCAGAATCGGCATGCAACACGTCCTGTCATATCAGCCTGAAATTCGGCCATCGGCTCTCGATGGCTTTGCCATCACGATGCCATATAGGTTAAATAGGGCGACGGTTCGAGACAACTCCCGATTTCGAGGACAGATCTTTGCAGATGAACGGACGTACGACGCGCTTGGGCGCGCGCCTTCTGGGCTCCGCCCTGTTGCTTGCAGCCACCCTCTCCGCAACCGCGACCATGGCAGGCCCGCGCATGCTGGTGGATGTCAATACGCTCCAGGTCATCGAGCACGAGGATGCCTTCCAGCGCTGGTATCCGGCCTCGCTGACCAAGCTCATGACCGCCTACACGGTCTTCCGCGCCATCAAGGCCGGCGAGATCACGCTGGACAGCCCAGTCACGATGAGCAAGCACGCCGCCGCCGAACCGCCGAGCAAGATGTACTTCAAGCCCGGTCAGAAGATGACGCTCGACAGCGCGCTGAAGATCATCCTCGTCAAGTCCGCCAATGATGTCTCCGTCGCCATCGCCGAATCGATTTCCGGTTCCGAACCGGCCTTCGTCGACCGCATGAACGCCGAAGCCAAGCGCATCGGCATGAGTTCCTCACGCTTCATCAACCCGAACGGCTTGCCCGGCAAGGGCCAGTATACGACGGCCCGCGACCTCGCGGTCCTCGCCGTGACGCTGAAGCGGGAATTCCCGCAATATGCCTCCTATTTCTCGCTGGAAGGCTTCACGACCGGCAAGAAGCAGTATCCGAACTTCAATATGCTGATCGGCCGCTTCGACGGCGCTGATGGCATGAAGACAGGCTTCATCTGCGCATCGGGCTTCAATCAGGTCTCCTCCGCCACCCGCAATGGCCGCAGCGTCGTTTCCGTCGTTCTTGGCTCCGACAGCCTCGGCGCGCGCGCCGATATTTCCGCCGGCATGCTGCAGAAGGGCCTGACGGGTCGCCCCGGCAATGTTCCCACGCTCGGCCAGCTCAGACCCTATGGCGAGACGCGCGATGTGGTCGCCGACATCTCGCAGGAAATCTGCTCCAAGCATGCCGCCAAGGTTCGCAGCGAAGGTCGCGATGAGGCTGGCCGCCAGAAGCTGGTGTCGCCCTACATCCATGAACTCGACCGGCCGCTGCGGTTCGTTTTCGCCGGCCTTCTGAGCGGCGGCGATACGGCAAAGCCTGATGGTATCGAGACGGTCGCGTCGAACGCCGTGGGCGACATCGCCAACGTGCCCGTCCCGATCCCGCGCCCCACCTTCTGATTGACCTCTGATTCCTGACTGGAGCGACCATGACAATCGCTGAGCGGCGTGTGCCGGTTTCCGTGCTGACCGGCTTCCTGGGTGCGGGCAAGACGACCCTGCTCAACCGCCTGCTGAAAGACCCCGCACTCACCGATACGGCCGTCATCATCAACGAGTTCGGCGAGGTGGGCATCGATCATCTGCTGGTCGAGCAATCGGGCGACGGGATCATCGAGCTTTCGGACGGATGCCTGTGCTGCACGATCCGTGGCGAACTGGTCGATACATTGGCCGACCTGATGGATCGCATGCAGACGGGCAAGATCCAGCCGCTGAAACGCATCGTCATCGAGACGACCGGCCTTGCCGATCCCGCCCCGGTGCTGCAGGCGGTGATGGGCAATCCTGTCCTGTCGCAGTCCTTCAGCCTCGACGGGGTGATTACCGTCGTGGATGCGGTCAACGGTCTCTCGACGCTCGCCAACCATCCCGAAGCCGTCAAGCAGGTCGCCGTGGCCGACCGCGTGCTGATCAGCAAGGCCTCGCTTGCCGACACGGCGACGCTCGATGCCGTGCGCCGGGAAATCGCCGCGCTCAATCCGCGTGCCGTCGTCTCCGATGTCGATGCTCCCGGCCTTGCCAGCCCCGACCTGCTGGCGAACGGCCTCTACGATCCCGGCAGCAAGATTCCGGATGTCCGCCGCTGGCTGCATGAGGAGGCGCACGACGACCACCACCATCATGGGCACGACCATCACCACCATGATCATTGCGACCACGGTTGCGATCACAGTCATCACCAGGAGCATGCCCACCAGCATGCCCATGACGTGACGCGCCACGATACGACGATCCGTTCTTTCAGCATCCTGCACGATCGGCCGATCGATCCGATGGCACTGGAAATGTTCATCGATCTCCTACGCTCGGCTCACGGCGAAAAGCTGCTGCGCATGAAGGGTATCGTGCTCATGGAAAACAGTCCCGAACGGCCGTTGGTGCTGCATGGAGTGCAGAGCGTGTTCCACCCGCCGGAGCGGCTGGCCGCCTGGCCGGAAGGCGCCGAGCGCCGCACACGCCTTGTGCTGATCACGAAGGATCTGCCGGAGGCTTTCGTACGCGACCTCTTCGACGCCTTTACCGGCACGCCGAAGATAGACCGTCCGGACCGCGCCGCTCTCGCCGACAATCCACTCGCCATCCCCGGCCTCAAGCTCTAAACGTCAGCCGTGAGGGGCCGAGCAGGGCGGCCATGCCGCCCTGCCGAAGTTCTAGGCCTTCAGTCGCATCATGGCATTCTCGAAGGGCAGCCCTTCACTGTCGGTTGCCCGGCGTGACAGCTCTTCGAAGCCGAGGCTCTTGTAGAAGCCGTAGGCCTGCACGTTCGCGGTGTAGACCTCCAGGCTCAGCTCGCCCTTCAGATCAAGCGCATGGGCGATGAGTGCCCGGCCGATTCCCAACCCCTGCCGATCCGGCGCCACGAACAGCCCGCCGATGAAGGTGTCCAGTAGGCTGATGAAGCCGACTGGCGCGCCGGCGTGGCAGGCAACCCAGGTTTCCGCCTGCGGCAGGTAGATCGTTTCGATCGCGACACGCTGCTCGCGCAGACGCGCCTCACCGAGGAATGCGTGCGCAGCCATCGAGGCTTCGAACCAGATGGCAGACAGTTTCAAAAGATCCGACGCCTCGTCATAGGCGCGGATGCGAATTTCCACGTTTTTCATGATTTGTCCGTAGATTAGAATGCACAAAACAGCGCCCGCTGGACGCTCGGAGCACCGCGACAAAGCGGTTCAATTGGGGCTTCTGTGCATCCATCTCCTTCTAACGCGACGGCCACGATATACCCCGGAAGGATGGATAAGCCAAGGGCCTGAGGTTCAGGCCTTCTTGCGGATCAGGAAACGGTGGCCGCCCTCGATGCGCTCGCTTGCCTCGAGCGCATGGCCGTCCTCGTGGCAGAAATGCGGAATGTCGATGACAGCGAGCGGATCCGTCGTCTCCACCCAGAGGGCCGCCCCGCCGCGCATCTTGGACAGCCGCTTGCGGGCCTTCATCACCGGAAGCGGGCATTTCAGGCCGCGCAGGTCATAGACCTCGGCCTCCGCCCGCGCCGCATTGCCGGTCATTTCTGCCAGAACTTCCAGAAGGGCTTCTTCTGCGTCTGCTCGACGACCTGCTGGCCCGCTTCGCCACCGGCGACGGGCAGTGTGGCGACCGCCTCCGTCTGCTGCTCGACGGGCGCGTTCCTTGCGCTTTTTCCGGCTGACGTCGCGGTTTCGCCGGCGCGCACCGGCTGATCGCCCTGGAGAGCGACGTTTTCGTTGACGACCGGCTGCACCTGCTCTGCCTGCCGCGGCTCACTATCCTGGCTGAAGAGCTTCCAGAAGGGTTTCTTTTCTTTCTTCTCGACGGCAGAGGCGATCCCCGGATTGTGTTCCGGCACCGGTAGAGCGCCGACGCCCCGCGCCTGCTTTTCCGCCTTGGCGGCGGCGACATCTGCCGCGAAATCGGCCGCGGCCTTGTTCTTGGCCTCCTCGGCTTCACGCACTGCGCGCTCGGCAGCCTCGACCTTGCGCCGTTCGGCCTCTTCAGCCTTCCGCTTCTGTTCGGCGATCTCCCGCTCGGTCATCAGCTTGCCGGCATCGAGAGAATTGCCGGTCGGCGCATAGGCCAGTTCGCGGCCCTTGCGCTGATCGGCCACGATGGCCTTGCGCTGGGCCTCGGACGGCTCGATCCAGACGGTGCCGGCATATTTGCTCATCGCTTTGGCATAGGCGGTCGCATATGTCTTGTTGTAGCTCGCAAGCGCCGCTTCGAGGCCACCCGGCGTGCTCATCGCGGGGCAGGCGCCGGCCGGCGAGAACGGCTTTTCCGCTTGCTGGTTGAAGATGTATTTGCCTTCGCAGACATTCACTTCGGGCGGACGCTTCGTTACCTCGAAATGGTCGTAGCCAACCTTCAGCATCTTCCAGAATTCGATATTGGGATTGTCGCGATGACGCGCCATGTTTTCCGCCGTCATGCGGAACGGAAACGCCTGGAGCTGAACCGATTTCTGCCCGCCATCGAAGGCATCGCGCGCGAAGGCGAAGATTTCCAGCATCTGCTCGTCGGTCATCGAGTAGCAGCCCGACGAAGAGCATGCGCCATGGATCATGAGATTCGTGCCGCTCGCCTTGTTGGCGCGGTCATAGGTATTCGGGAACCCGGTGTTGATCGCCAGGAAGTAGCTCGAATTCGGATTCATGTTCGCGCGTGAAAGCGGGTAGAACCCTTCCGGCGCCTGGCGGTCGCCTTCCTTCATCTTCGGGCCGAGCTTGCCGGACCAGGCGCAGATCTTGTAGTTGCGCACCAGCTGGAAACGGTTGGTACGGTCGGCCTTCCAAAGTTCGAGCCGGCCTTCCTCCTTGAAGATGCGCAGCATGATGGGCGAGGAACGGTCGATCTTCATCGACGCGAGCTTGCTCACGATGGACGGCGACAGCTGATAACTGGTCTTCGAGGAGACCTTGGAGATATCCACATCGACCTTGTCGAACGAATCGAGGGTCTCGTTGGTGCATCCCGCGGCAGCCACGGCGAGAAGCGAAACAGCGGCAAGAACAGACAGGCGCATGCAAGGGTCCGTGAGCTATCGTCAGATCGCGAGCCGTCGTACCGGCAAGGCGGAACAGGCTGTCGTAACCGGCTTATACTTCATAAATGCTTAACCGGGAATTCCTTCGCGCAGCCGAACACCGGCTGCAACCGTTTCAGACACAAGGAATATGGCCGAGATGCGGCAAAGGCGGCGCGAGCGCCGCCCCGATCAGAGTTGACGGCCGATATTGAGGTAGCGCTGGCGGCGGTCCTTGCGCAGCTGATCGCCCGGCTTGGCCGAAAGCTCCTTCAGCGACGAAGCGATCACGTCGCCCGTCCGCGCGATGACAGCCTGCGGGTCGCGGTGGGCGCCGCCCATCGGCTCGGGGATGATGCCGTCGATGATGCCGAAGGCCTTCAGGTCTTCGGCCGTGATCTTCATGTTGCTTGCCGCTTCCTTGGCGCGGGTCGAATCGCGCCAGAGGATCGATGCCGCACCTTCCGGCGAAATGACGCTGTAGATCGCATGCTCCAGCATGTAGACGCGGTCGCCCGTGGCGATCGCGATGGCGCCGCCGGAACCGCCCTCGCCCAGCACGACCGAGACGATTGGAACGCGGACATTCAGGCACATTTCCGTCGAGCGGGCGATGGCTTCCGCCTGGCCGCGCTCTTCCGCGCCGATGCCCGGATAGGCGCCGGCCGTGTCGATCAGCGTGATGACAGGCAGGCCGAAGCGATCCGCCATTTCCATGACACGGATGGCCTTGCGATAGCCTTCCGGGCGCGCGCTGCCGAAATTGTGCTTCAGGCGCGACTTGGTGTCGTTGCCCTTTTCCTGACCGATGACGGCAACGGCCTCACCGCGGAAGCGGCCGAGCCCTGCGAGGATCGCTTCGTCCTCGGCGAACTTGCGGTCGCCGGCAAGCGGAGTGAACTCTTCGAAGAGCTGGGAGGCATAATCGACGAAATGCGGACGCTGCGGGTGGCGCGCGACCTGCGTCTTCTGCCAGGGCGTCAGCTTGGCGTAGATATCGGCCATGGCCTCGCGGGCGCGGATTTCCAGCCGGCCGATTTCGTCGCTCGTGTCGATGCTCTCATCTTCTTCTGCGAGCTTGCGAAGCTCGTGGATCTTGCCTTCGAGATCCGAGATGGGCTTTTCGAAATCGAGGTAATTGTGCATGAGATGCGTTTCCGATCGTTTGCTCAAACCGCGCCAGGCTGCCGTCGGCCAGAGGGCCAGTCGCCAGCGATGGGGGTCCTAATCCGTTTTTTTCGCCTGTTTGGCAAGAGGGTGATGGTTTTGAACAAGCTCGTGAAGCCGTTCTTCCAGCACATGCGTATAGATTTGTGTCGTCGAAATGTCCTGATGGCCCAGCAGTTCCTGCACCGCGCGCAGGTCCGCGCCGTTCTGCAGCAGATGGCTGGCAAAAGCATGGCGAAGCACATGCGGCGATAGCGTCGCAGCCCGTATTCCCGCCCGTCCGGCCAGCGCCTTCAGATCGCGCGCAAACACCTGCCGGGGTAGATGCCCCTCCTTGCTCTGCGCCGGAAACAGGAAGTCTCCCGCCGCCGGATCATCGCCGATCTCGGCCGCCAGAGCTTCGCCATAGGCCTCCATCGCAGTGAGGGCGGCGCGCGACAGCGGTACCAGCCGCTCCTTGTTGCCCTTGCCCTTCACCACGAGGAACCGCCCAGTCTGCGCGAGGACGCTCCCCGGCAGGGAAACGAGTTCGCTGACGCGCATGCCCGTGGCATAGAGCAGTTCGACCAGCAGATGCATGCGCCGCTTCAGGAGAAGATTGCCGCCAGGCTCGCCCGCTTCCGTCTCGGCCCGTGTAATGAGACGCGTGACATCGTCAACGGACAGCGTCTTGGGCAGTGAACGCGCCTTCTTCGGCGCATCGAGGATGGCGGTGGGATCGTCGCCGCGCAGCCCCTCGCCGTAGAGAAACTTGAAGAACTGCCGCAGCGCCGAAAGCCGCCGCGCCTGCGACGACGCCGCAAAGCCCTGTTTGGCGAGATGGCCGAGATAGGCGCGCAGATCGTCCGGCGCCGCCTCCGTCAGGCGCACACCACCCGCGTTGAGGAACGATTTTGCGTCTTCCAGATCGCGCTCGTAGGATTGCAGGGTGTTGGTCGCGGCCCCGCGCTCGGCACTCATCATTTCGAGAAAGGATTCGACCTGAAGCGCTGACAGATCCCTCATTGCGGCGGGTTTACCCGTTCGGACGGTATCCGGATCGTGACCTCGCGTTCACTGGGCTGGACGAAGGTCACCAGCGCCACCATGACCCCATAGATCGATCCGGCGATCACGGCGCAGATGAACAGGAATCGGAACAGGGTGGGCATGGCAGTCTCCGGGGCAACGCCCTCTATATCGCCCTGCCCTGCCGCCAGTGCAAGGGATGGATGGTCACGCAGGCTTGACGCTTCCGGCGCTTTGTCGATACGGAAAGGGACGAAAACCCGGAAAACGCAATGACCGAGCTGATCGAACAGCCCCCCCTTACGCTTGCCGCAGAGGCCCGCGCCGCCCTCGGCAAACGCAATCTCGTGCTGATCGGCCTTATGGGCGCAGGCAAGTCGGCGATCGGGCGCATGACCGCGCAGGCGCTCGGCATTCCCTTCGTCGATTCCGACCACGAGATCGAGCGCGTCTCGCGCATGTCTATCCCCGACCTGTTCGCCACCTACGGCGAGGCGGAGTTCCGCGCGCTCGAGACCCGCGTCATCAAGCGGCTGCTGCGGTCGGGACCGCGCGTCGTCTCCACCGGCGGCGGGGCCTATATCAACGAGAACACGCGCCGGCACATCAAGCGCGGCGGGCTGACCGTCTGGCTGAAGGCCGATCTCGACGTGCTGTGGGAGCGGGTCAGCAAACGCGACACCCGCCCGCTGCTGAAGACGGAAAACCCGCGCCAGACACTCGAAAACCTCATGAACACCCGCTATCCGATCTATGCGGAAGCCGAGGTCACGGTCATTTCGCGGGATGTGAGAAAAGAAACCATGGTGGACGAGGTGCTTGCCGCGATCGCCGCCACCCGCAAAACCTGACGAGATAGCCATGACTGCTTCAGCCACCGCGCGCCGCACCGTGCGGGTCGACCTCGGCGACCGCTCCTACGATATTCTTATCGGCCCCGGGCTCATCGCGGCCGCGGGACGCGAGATCGCACTTCGCCTCAAGGGCCGAAAGATCGCCGTCATCACCGACGAACACGTCGCCCCGATCTATCTCGATGGCTTCATGGCTGCCCTCAAGTCCGAAGGCATTGACGCCGTTTCACTCGTGCTGCCGGCCGGCGAGAAGACCAAGAGCTTCGAACATCTCGTCAGCGTCTGCGACAGCGTGCTCGCCGCCCGCATCGAGCGCAACGACGCGGTCGTGGCGCTCGGCGGCGGCGTGATCGGCGATCTCACTGGCTTCGCCGCCGGTATCGTGCGCCGTGGCTCGCGCTTCATCCAGGTGCCGACCTCGCTTCTCGCGCAGGTCGATTCCTCCGTCGGCGGCAAAACCGGCATCAATTCCCCGCACGGCAAGAACCTGATCGGCGTGTTCCATCAGCCCGACCTCGTGCTCGCCGATACCGACGTGCTCGACACGCTCTCACCCCGCGAATTCCGCGCCGGCTATGCCGAAGTCGCCAAATATGGCCTGATCGACAAGCCGGAGTTCTTCAACTGGCTCGAACAGAACTGGCGGGCCGTCTTTGCTGGCGGCGAGGCGCGCATCGAAGCAATTGCCACGAGTTGCCAGGCGAAAGCCGACGTGGTCGCCGCCGACGAGCGGGAAAACGGCCAGCGCGCGCTGCTCAATCTCGGTCACACCTTCGGCCACGCGCTGGAGGCGGCGACGCATTATGACAGCGCCCGCCTCGTGCATGGCGAAGGCGTTTCCATCGGCATGGTGCTGGCGCACCAGTTTTCCGCCCGCATGAACCTGTGCAGTCCCGATGACGGCAAGCGCGTCGAGGCCCATCTGCGCGAGGTCGGGCTTCCCACCACCATGTGCGAAATTCCCGGTAGCCTGCCGCCGGCGGAGGTTCTCATGGACGCCATCGCGCAGGACAAGAAAGTCAAGGCCGGCAAGCTCACCTTCATCCTCACGCGCGGCGTCGGCCAGTCCTTCGTCGCCGATGACGTGCCGCAATCCGAAGTCATCGCCTTCCTCAAGGAAAAGCTGCCGACATGAACAGCGAAACGCCCGCCGCGCTCGCTCCCTTCTCCTGGCCGGTGATCGTCCTTGTCCTCGGCCTGATCCTTCTCGTCATCCTGCTGTTCCGGTGGCGCAATCATCAGAGTGCGCGCGACGCCGAGGGCGAACGCCGCCAGAGCGACGGCTCGTCGGCAAGACCCGACCGGGAAAAGCTCCTGAGCGCGCTCGATCTTGATGCGCTCGAAGTGTCCGACATCATGATCCACCGCACGACCATGCGCGGGCTCGATGCCGGCGATCCGCCGGAAGAGGTCGTCAGCGCCGTGCTGGAAAGCCCGTATACGCGCATGCCGCTCTGGTCCGGATCGGTCGACAACATCGTGGGCGTCGTGCACGCCAAGGACCTCCTGCGCGCGCTGGCCGAGCCGGGCGTCGAGCCGAAGAACCTCGATATCACCAAGGTCGCGCAGAAACCGTGGTTCGTGCCCGACACGACGACGCTGAAGGAACAGCTCACCGCCTTCCTGCGTCGCAAGGAGCATTTCGCCACCGTGGTGGATGAATATGGCGAGGTGCAGGGCCTCGTCACGCTCCAGGACATCCTGAAGGTCATCGTCGGAGATTTGTCCGATGAAAAGGATGTCGATGTCCAGGGCGTGCGGCGCGAAGCCGATGGCTCGTTGGTCGTCGATGGCAGCGTCCCGATCCGCGACCTGAACCGTGCCTTCGACTGGAACCTGCCGGATGAGGAAGCAACGACGATTGCCGGTCTCGTCATCCACGAATCGAAGTCGATTCCGAAGGAACGGCAGGCCTTCACCTTCTACGGCAAGCGCTTCATCGTGATGAAACGGGTGAAGAACCGCGTCACGCGTCTGCGCATCCGCCCTATCGAGCCGGAACAGCCCGCAGCCTGACCTACCAGCGCGTTGGCTCGCCCGGAGCCGCAGCCTCGACGGCGAGCGCGTGCAATCCCGCATCGAATTCCGCCGTCACGAGATCGTTGATTGCCCTGTGGCGCGCCACGCGGCCCATGCCGGCGAAGGCGGCCGAGACGATTCGCACACGCAGATGCGTCTCGCCCGCGCCGTCATGGCCATGATGGCCGGCGTGCAGATGGCTCTCGTTGATGACCTCGAGACGTTCGGGCGAAAAGGCTGCTTCAAGCTTCTCGGCGATGCTGGATTTCACGGACATTGAAAAACCTTTGCGTTGGAAAAACGGCTTGTCGCAACGCAACAAAATAGTTTCACAAAGCCAGCAACAAACCGCTTTGTCAATTCTTGTTGCGGGCTCGCCGCAACCCCATAATGAGCGCCATGAAACTCGATTCCAAATACTTCGACCGCATTCGCACGAAGCGGCGCGTGGAGCGTCCCGAACGTTCCGCGCCGATCTGTCAGTGGGACGGCTGCGAAGAGAATGCCGTGCATCGCGCGCCCGTGGGCCGCAATGCCGAAGGCCAGTATTTCATGTTCTGCTTCGAGCATGTGAAGGAATACAACAAGGGCTACAACTACTTCTCCGGCCTCTCCGACGGCGAGATCGCGCGTTACCAGAAGGAAGCCATTACCGGCCATCGCCCGACCTGGACCATAGGCGTCAACAAGGCGTCCAAGAACGGCCCCGCGCAGGGCAATGTGCGCTCGGGCTCGGCCGGGGCAAATCAGCGCATGCGCGACCCCTTCGGCTTCTTCAACGAGAGCAAGGGCCGCCGCCCGCAGATGGAGCCCCGCGCAAGAAAGCTGAAGACTCTGGAGGCGAAGGCTTTCGATACGCTAGGCCTCTCGGCGAATGCGACAAGCGACGACATCAAGTCGGCATACAAATCTCTTGTCAAAAAGCACCACCCGGATGCAAATGGCGGTGATAGGGGCTCGGAAGAGCGTTTTCGCGCGGTCATCCAAGCATATCAATTGTTAAAGCAGGCCGGCTTCTGCTAGAGCATTTTGCAGTCGGGCGGATTCCCGCCGGGCATCGCATGAATGCGGTCGAAACAGACGAGCATCGCCGGCAACAGACATTTGGGTGGAGGAGAGCCCGCCGCCCGCGGAGACGTGATGAGCAAGATGGATATCGATATTTCCAACCTCCCGGACACCACGGTTTCCGTACGGGAGGTTTTCGGCATTGATACGGACCTGCGGGTCCCGGCCTACTCCAAGGCGGACGCCTATGTGCCGGATCTCGATCCGGACTACCTGTTCGACCGCGAAACCACGCTGGCGATCCTCGCAGGCTTTGCCCATAACCGCCGCGTCATGGTTTCCGGCTATCACGGCACCGGCAAGTCGACCCATATCGAGCAGGTCGCAGCCCGCCTCAACTGGCCATGCGTGCGCGTCAACCTCGACAGCCATGTCAGCCGTATCGACCTCGTCGGCAAGGACGCCATCGTCGTCAAGGACGGCCTTCAGGTCACCGAGTTCAAGGACGGCATCCTGCCCTGGGCCTACCAGCACAATGTCGCGCTCGTCTTCGACGAATACGACGCAGGCCGCCCGGACGTCATGTTCGTCATTCAGCGCGTTCTGGAATCGTCGGGCCGCCTGACGCTGCTCGACCAGAGCCGCGTCATCCGCCCGCATCCCGCTTTCCGCCTGTTCGCCACCGCCAACACGGTCGGCCTCGGCGATACGACAGGCCTCTATCACGGCACCCAGCAGATCAACCAGGCGCAGATGGACCGCTGGTCGATCGTCACCACGCTGAACTATCTGCCGCACGACAACGAAGTGAACATCGTCGCCGCCAAGGTGAAGCGTCTTGCCGCCGGCAAGGACGGCCGCGAGACGATTTCGCGTATGGTGCGCGTGGCCGATCTCACCCGTGCCGCGTTCATCAACGGCGACCTTTCGACGGTCATGAGCCCGCGTACCGTCATCACCTGGGCAGAAAATGCCGAAATCTTCGGTGATATCGCCTTCGCCTTCCGCGTCACCTTCCTCAACAAGTGTGATGAGCTTGAACGCACGCTGGTTGCCGAACTCTACCAGCGCGCCTTCGGCATCGAGCTGAAGGAAAGTGCGGCCAATATCGTGCTGGAGGCCACGGCCTAAGGCCCGGTAGAAGCGCATGGCAGCTCGCGGAGACAATTCGAAGCCGAGGCCCGGCGGCGTGGTCGACATGGAACCGTTCCGTCGCGCGGTGACGGGCTGTGTCCGCGCCGTCTCCGGCGATGCGGAGGTGGAGGTCACCTTCGCCAACGAGCGTCCGGGCATGACGGGCGAGCGCATCCGCCTGCCGGAACTGAGCAAGCGGCCCTCGCCGGCCGAAGTCGCGCTCACCCGCGGCCTCGGCGATTCCATGGCGTTGCGCAAGGCCTGCCACGACGCCCGCGTGCACGCCACCATGTCGCCGCAGGGAGCGGATGCCCGCGCCATCTTCGATGCCGTCGAGCAGGCGCGTGTCGAGGCGATCGGTTCCAACCGCATGCAGGGCATGGCGCAGAACCTGAACGTCGTGCTGTCGGAAAAATACGCCAAGGCTAATTTCGGCGCGATCACCCGTCAGGCCGATGCGCCGCTTGAGGAGGCCGTGGCGCTTCTGGTGCGCGAGAAGCTGACGGGGCAGGCCCCGCCGGCATCCGCCGGCAAGGTGGTCGATCTCTGGCGCGATTTCATCACGGACAAGGCCGGCAAGGATATGGACGGCCTCTCGGCCGCCATCAACGACCAGCAGGCCTTTTCCCGCGTCGTGCGCAACATGCTCGCGTCGATGAACGTTGCCGAACAGTACGGCGACGACGAGACCGAGCCGGACGACAACCAGACGCCCGAGGACGAGAACCAGCCGCGTAGCGACTCACAGGATGACAGCGACAGCCAGGAAGAGGCTGGCGACGACAGCGCCCCTGCCGACGAAAACGAAACGTCCGACGAGCAGATGGAAGAAGGCGAGATGGAAGGCGCGGAAATCTCCGACGACGACCTCGCCGACGACGACGGCGACGAGACGGACAAACCTGGCGAAGTCCGCCGCCCGAACCAGCCGTTCTCCGATTTCAACGAGAAGGTCGACTACACGGTCTTCACGCAGGAATTCGACGAGACGATCACCGCGGAAGAGCTTTGCGACGAAGCGGAACTCGACCGCCTGCGCGCTTTCCTCGACAAGCAGCTCGCCCATCTCCAGGGCGCTGTTGGCCGCCTCGCCAACCGACTGCAACGCCGCCTGATGGCGCAGCAGAACCGCGCCTGGGAATTCGATCTTGAAGAAGGCTATCTCGACAGCGCCCGCCTGCAGCGCATCATCATCGACCCGATGCAGCCGCTGTCCTTCAAGCGCGAGAAGGACACAACCTTCCGCGATACGGTCGTAACGCTGCTCATCGACAATTCCGGCTCCATGCGCGGCCGGCCGATCACGGTTGCCGCCACCTGCGCCGATATCCTCGCACGCACGCTGGAGCGCTGCGGCGTGAAGGTCGAGATCCTCGGCTTCACCACCAAGGCGTGGAAGGGCGGCCAGTCGCGCGAGAAGTGGCTCGGCAGCGGCAAGCCGCAATCGCCCGGCCGCCTCAACGACCTACGCCACATCGTCTACAAGGCTGCCGACGCACCGTGGCGGCGCGCGCGCCGCAATCTCGGCCTGATGATGCGCGAGGGCTTGCTCAAGGAAAACATCGACGGCGAAGCGCTGATCTGGGCGCATGATCGTCTTCTGGCACGGCCCGAGCAGCGCCGCATCCTGATGATGATTTCCGACGGCGCGCCGGTCGATGATTCGACGCTTTCGGTGAACCCCGGCAATTATCTCGAGCGGCACCTGCGCGCCGTCATCGAACAGATCGAGACCCGTTCACCGGTCGAGCTTCTGGCCATCGGCATCGGCCATGACGTCACGCGCTACTACCGCCGCGCCGTCACGATTGTCGATGCCGACGAACTGGCCGGTGCCATGACTGAGCAGCTTGCTTCCCTCTTCGCCGACGAGACGACAAGCAGCCGCCCGGCCCGCCGCCGTGCGGGCTAAGCTGACGCCCGCCCGGCAATCCCTGCTGCAACGCCTTGCAGGTGCGGCGCTCTGCGCCGCTCTTTTCCTGCCCGTCGCGCGCCCGGCCGCAGCCGACATCATCGATGTTCCCGTCGTCAACCGCGCCTTCTCGCGGTTCATGCTCGGATCCGACCAGCGCATCTTCGGCAAGCTCGAATTTCTCGGCGGCATCAGCTACACATCGAGCACCAACCTGCTTGGCTCCATCTCGGCCATTCGTTTCCGCGAGGATCGCGAAAGCTTCGTCGCCGTGCTCGATACAGGGCATTGGCTGACCGGGCGCATTGAACGGGATGCCGAGGGACGGTTGAGCGGCATCACCGACGTGAAAACGCGCTCCATGTTTGATCGCAATGGCCAGGACGAGCGCGTCAAGAACAGGATGGATGCCGAAGGCCTCGCACTCGTCGATGGCGAGGCGCTGGTTTCCTTCGAGGTCTATCACCGGATCGACGCCTACCCGGATCCCGGCTTCATGGAAGCGCGGCCGAAGCGCCGCATACCCTTCCTGATCGACCCCAAGGAGTTGCGCTTCAACCGCGGCATGGAGACGCTTGCCCTGTCGCCCGCGGCAGGGCCGCTCGGCGCGGCGCTCGTCACAGTCACCGAACGCAGCCTCGATCCTGACGGCAATGTCTTTGCCGCCGTGCTTTCCGGTCCGCGTGCCGGCATCTTCTTCGTCAAACGCAACGACCCATGGGACATCACCGACGGCGCTTTTCTGCCGAACGGTGACCTGATTCTCCTGGAGCGGCGGTTCCGCCTGGCAGACGGCATGGGTATGCGCATCCGCCGTATCGACGGCGATACGATCCGGCCTGGCGCGGTCGTCGATGGCGAAGTGCTGATCGATGCCGATCTCAGCCAGCAGATCGACAATATGGAGGGGCTGGACGTCGTGGTGATGGCGCCGGACGATATCCGGATCATCGTCGTTTCCGACGACAACCACTCCATCCTCCAGCGCAACCTGATGCTGGAATTCCGTCTTCCCAATTGAAAAAGCCGCCCGCGCACGGCGGACGGCTGTCATCTGGTCAGGAACGGTTCTCAGACCGCTTTTTCGATACCCGGCATCGGCTTCAGCCTGGTCATCAGCGCGCCATAGGGCAGCAGCATGACCACGCCGACGAGCACCTTCACCGAGAAATCGCCCATCGCCCATGAAATCCAGCGGGGAGCCTCGGCATGGAAGATGCCGAGAACCGGCGCCCAGGCGATCGCGAAATCGTCATTCGGCCCGAAGATCGAGAAGAACGGCGCAAAGGCGAAGGAAAAGAAGATCACCGTGTCCAGAACCGAGCCGATCAGCGAGGCGATCAGCGGCGCGCGCCACCAGCTCTGCCTGCGCAGCCGGTTGAAGACAGCGATATCGAGCAACTGGCCGGCGAGGAACGCCGAGCCCGAGGCAATCGCGATGCGCGGCATGGATACGGCAAACGAGAAGGCCACCGCCACCACAAAACCCGCGGCGACGACACGGCGCGCAACGCGCGGGCCGAACTGCCGGTTCGTCAGGTCGGTGATGAGAAAGGCGACGGGATAGGTGAAGGCGCCATAGGTCAGGAGATCGCCAAGCGCGATGCCGAACAGCTCTCCCGACAGCGGGTATTGCACCAGCACGTTGGAGGCGACGACCACGGCGGTCATCAGGAGGACATAGATAAGGGTAATGCGGTTCGCTTGCATTTTTTTATCCTGGGTGATGCCACCAGTTGGATTGACAATGATTTTCTCAACGCATTGAGGCCTGCCCGATGAACGGTCAAGCCTCAATGAGAATACGTTTGCTCAGCGCCTGGAATCAGGCAGCAGCAGCGGTCTTCTTGGCGATCTGGCGGCGCAGCAGACGAGCGCGCATCGACAGTTCGTTCTCTTCAGCCTTCAGAAGGAAGGCGTCGAGGCCACCGCGGTGCTCGACGGAGCGCAGGGCAGCAGCCGAAACGCGAAGACGGAAACGCTGGCCGAGGGCGTCGGAAATCAGCGTGACATTGCACAGGTTCGGCAGGAACTTGCGCTTCGTCTTGTTGTTTGCGTGGCTCACATTGTTGCCCGACTGGACGCCCTTGCCGGTCAATTCGCAACTACGGGACATGGTACACCTATTTGTTCTTGTTCAGGACAACACGTTTCCGGCAGCGAAACCGGCCGCAGTCCGTCTGGCCTTTTTGGAAAGTTGCGGTTCTATAGTCACACTGACCGGCGACGTCAAGCCAAACCTGCGCACAGGCTGGAAATCAGTTGCCAAGCCACACGATTCGCGGGAATAGCAGAACACGCTGAAATTCTCCACGGCGTATAATCGCCGCAATGGCAGGCTAGGCGAAGCGTTTGAACGGGAGCGTCCAGATGAACAAGCAGGGTTGGGTTGCCGGTGCGGTCGCGTCGCTTGCCTTGACGGTGAGCGCGGCACCCGTTTCGGCGGAAGAAATCCTGCATCGCACGGACTACAGCATCCGCCTTTCCGGCCTTCCAGTGGCGACGGCGAGCTTCCAATCCGCCTTTGACGGACGGCGCTATTCCATTTCCGGCAGCATGAGCTCCGCCGGCCTTGCCGATATCTTTGCCAGGACGAAGGGCACGACCTCAGTCTCGGGCATCGTCAGCCGCGACAGGCTGCGCGCGACGTCTTACTCGGTCAACTACCAGAGCGGCAAGCGCGGCCGGGCCATCGACGTCACCTTCCGCAACGGCAATGTCGTCAATGCCAGCATGATGCCGCCGCGCAAGAAGCCGGAAAACTGGGTGCCGGTTTCCACCGCCGATATGCGCTCAGTGCTGGACCCCATTTCCGGCCTCATCATTCCCGCCGGCAACCGCATCTGCCCCAAGACCCTGCCGATCTTCGATGGCGAATCGCGTCTCGATCTGCGCCTGACGTCCAAGGGCACCCGGTCCTATACCACCAAGGGCTTTGCGGGCGAGGTCACGGTCTGCGGCATTCGCTTCATCCCGAAATCTGGCTACAGGAAGGGCCGCGAGGACGTGGAATATCTGCGCCGGCTGAGCACCATGGAAATCTGGTTTGCCAAGGCCGAGGCGGCGAATGTATATGCTCCTGTTTATGTGAAGATTCCGACCAAGCTCGGTCCCGTCACCGTATCGGCCACCCGCTTCGGCGACTGAGCCTTCGGTCGATCGAGCCCCGCTCGGCAGACCGGAGACATCGGCCTTGAAGACGCGTGCAACCCTGATCGGCTTTACCGCGATCCTGATGTGGGCGCTGCTTGCGCTGTTGACCGCAGCATCCGGCAAAATGCCGCCTTTCCAGCTTTCGGCGATCTGCTTTCTCATCGGCAGCCTGCCCGGCATCGTGGTGCTGCTGGCCCGGCCGCAGCGTGTGCGCCTGCTTAAGCAGCCGGCAAAGCTATGGATCACCGGCATCCTGGGCCTGTTCGGCTATCATTTCCTCTACTTCACCGCACTGCGCAACGCGCCGGCCGTCGAGGCCAGCCTGATCGCCTATCTCTGGCCGCTCCTCATCGTCACCGGCTCCGCGCTGCTTCCGGGCGAGCGCCTGAAATGGAACCATATTCTCGGCACACTGCTGGGCCTGGGCGGTACGGCGCTCATCGTGGGGCGCAACGGCGTTTCCTTCGACAGCGCCTATCTTGTCGGCTACGGCGCCGCCTTTCTTTGCGCCTTCACCTGGGCAGGCTATTCGCTTATTACCCGGCGTTTCGAGGCGGTCTCGACGGATGTGGTGACCGGTTTCTGCATTGCGACCTCCATCCTCTCCCTGATGTGCCATCTGGCACTCGAGACGACGGTCTGGCCGCAGACCGGATCTGAATGGCTGGCCATCGCCGGCCTGGGCCTGCTGCCCGTGGGGGCTGCCTTCTATGCCTGGGATTTCGGCGTGAAGAACGGCGATATCCAGATCCTTGGCGCAGCCAGCTACAGCGCGCCGCTTCTTTCGACGCTGGTGCTCATCGTGTCCGGTTTCGCCGAACCGTCGCTCAGCATCGGCATCGCCTGCCTGCTCGTGACAGGCGGCGCGATGCTGGCCGCCAAGAACATGATCTTCCGCAAAACGGCCGCCAACCCGGCCTGATCTCAGAACCGGTCCTTGCGGGCGCGGATCTCGGCAAAGACTTCCGCATCGCTCGCCGTCTTCATGCCGAGGTGTTGCCGGATGGCGGGATCGGCCGCACGCAGGAACGGGTTCGTCGCCTTCTCCAGACCGATCGTTGTCGGCGCCGTGAAGGCATCTTTGGCCCGCAAGGCCTCCACGTCCTCGACACGAGCCCGCAGAGCGGCATTGTCAGGATCGACTGTCAGTGCGAAACGCGCATTGGACAGCGTGTATTCGTGGCCGAAATAGACCACCGTGTCATCGGGCAGCGCCGCGAGCTTCGAAAGCGAATCCCACATCTGCGCCGGCGTCCCCTCGAAGAGCCGGCCGCAGCCGAGCGCAAAGAGCGTATCGGCCGCAAACAGCAGCTTGTCCTGCGGCAGGTGGAAGCAAATATGCCCGAGCGTGTGGCCGGGCGTCAGGATGACATCGACAGGCCGGCCGGCGAAGGTGAAGCTGTCACCATCCTCCACCTTGCGGTCGAGACCCGGTATGGCTTCATGCGCCGGGCCGATGATCGTCACGCCGAAACGCGCCTTGAGCGCGCCGTTCGCCTCCACATGGTCCTGATGATGATGGGTCGTGAAGATGTGGCTGAGCGTCCAGCCGCGCCGGGCAAGCGCATCGAGGATCGCCTGCTCCTCCGGCGCATCGATGCTCGCCGTTTCCCCCGTCGCCGGATCGTGCAGGAGCACGCCGAAATTGTCGCTGCGGCAGGAAAAGAGTTCGATTTCGAGCGGGGTCATGGCGCAGTCCTTGTATTCACGGGGTCATTCACGGGGCATCGGTCAGGGCGAATGTAAGGCAATCGCCCTTGAAGTCTACCGGCCCATCGCTAACATCCTTGCCATGCATGCAGATATCGTTGACCTCCGTGAGTTCTACCATTCGTCGCTTGGCCGCCTCGCCGACCATTCCATCTCCATGGCGCTCGCTTCGCTCTGGGCGCGCCTGCCGGACGAGCGGCTGGTCGGCCTTGGCTATGCCGTGCCCTATCTCGACCGGTTCCGTGTCGATACAGAACGCACCTTCGCCTTCATGCCCGCCGGCCAGGGCGCTGTGAATTGGCCTGCGGGAGAGATGTCGGCCACCGCGCTCGTCTTCGACGAGGAGTTGCCGCTGCCGGATTCCTCCGTCGACCGCATATTGATGGTCCATTCGCTGGAATTCGCCGAAAACCCCCGCGAAACCATGAAGGAGCTGTGGCGCGTCCTGTCGCCCGGCGGACGCCTCGTCATCGTGGTGCCAAACCGGCGTGGCGTGTGGGCCCGCATGGAGCACACGCCTTTCGGCTCCGGGCGTCCCTATTCGCGCGGCCAGCTAACGGCGCTTCTGCGCGAAACCAATTTCACCCCCGGCGCATCTGCAGAAGCGCTGTTCTTCCCGCCGTCCAAGCTGCGCAGCGTGCAGAAACTGCGCGGCGCCTTCGAGCGGCTGGGGCGCATGCTGTGGCCGATGTTCTCCGGCGTCATCGTGGTGGAGGCGCAGAAGCGGCTTTACCAGGGCCTGCCGGTTGCCGCACGCGCATCGCGCCGCGTCTTCGTTCCCGTCCTGGCGCCCCAAGGCGTGCCGACCACGCGCGACCGCCTGCCGCGCTGATCCTCTCGACAAAAGCGGGCCTGCCCGTTAGACGGGCGGGAAAGAGCTAAAGGCGAGACATCATGACGGACGGACATTTCGACAAGATCGCACTGATCGGCATCGGCCTCATCGGCTCGTCCATCGCCCGCGCTGTCAAGCTCAAGGGCCTTGCCAAATCCGTCGTCATCTCCAGCCGCAGCCAGGAGACGCTGGACCGCGCCCGCGAGCTTGACCTCGGCACCGACTACGTGCTCGACGCCGGCGAGGCCGTCGAGGGCGCCGATCTCGTCATCGTCTCGGTTCCTGTCGGCGCGTCCGGCAAGGTCGCAGAGGCGATCGCACCGCACCTCAAGCAGGGCGCCATCGTCACCGATGTCGGCTCCACCAAGGCATCCGTCGTGGCGCAGATGCTGCCGCATATCCCCAAGGGCGTGCATTTCATCCCCGGCCACCCGCTGGCGGGTACGGAGCATTCCGGCCCGGACGCCGGCTTTGCCGAGCTCTTCCAGGGCCGCTGGTGCATCCTGACCCCCGTGCACGGCACCGACAAGGACGCCAAGCGCAAGCTTGCCGCCTTCTGGGAGGCGCTCGGCTCGAAGGTGGACGAGATGGACATGGAGCATCACGACAAGGTGCTCGCCATCGTTTCGCACCTGCCGCATATCATCGCCTACAACATCGTCGGCACCGCCGACGACCTGGAGACGGTCACCGAATCGGAAGTCATCAAATATTCCGCATCCGGCTTTCGCGATTTCACGCGCCTTGCCGCCTCAGATCCGACCATGTGGCGGGACGTGTGCCTGCACAACAAGGACGCGATCCTCGAAATGCTCGCCCGCTTCTCGGAGGACCTGGCCTATCTGCAGCGCGCCATTCGCTGGGGAGACGGCGAGAAACTCTTCGATCTCTTCACCCGCACCCGCGCTATCCGTCGCTCGATCATCGACGCGGGTCAGGATACGTCGGCGCCGAACTTCGGACGCCCCGGTCCCGACGAAAAGGCCTGATCAGAGCGGCGGGATTTCCGCGACCGCGAACGGCCCGAGATAGACGGTGCCCTGCTGCACATTGAGCTTGACCACGGCCCGGTCCTGCCCGCCCGACAGGGCGCGCAGCGCGCTCGCCACACGCTTCACAGTCTTGGCCGCCTCCGGAAACGTCTCTGAGATCCGGTCCCGCCACAGGTCGATACCCTCGATGGTGAGGTCGACAGTGCCGGAGACGTAGCCGTCGTCACCGATGGAAACCGGCCCCGAAAGCGTCATCGTCCGGCCCTCGCCGAGATCGAATGTCAGGGCACGCAGCTCCGCGGTCGTGCCGAGTGGCAAGCCGGCCGGCGGGCCTTCCTTCGAAAGCCAGCTCGCCGCATTGGCGATCGTCATGTCGGCGGCCATGTTGAACGGCGGCAGCGTCTTGTTGCCGAGATCGAGCGAAAGCTCGTCCAGCGACGCTGCGACATCGAGCGCCTCGCCCGACTGCCGCACATGGTGTTCGCCATGCGTCACCGAAACGCCCACGGAAACGCCCTGCGAAGGCGCATTCAGCCGGCCCTTCAGGCCGTCATAGGCGATGGAGGCTCGGTCGAGGCCGGTCGTCCACGCGACCACGCTCGCGCGCATCAGGTCCCAGTTCGCGTCAAAGGCGAGATCGGGCGTCACGCGAACCTGCGCGGGCCCGTCGAGTTCGATGATCCCATGCCCCGGCCGGTAGACCTGCGCCGCCGAACGCAGCGCACCGAAGCTCGCCGAAAGACCCGCCGGACGATCATCGAGGCCGACGGAATCACAGAAAACGCCGATACGGAACGGAAAGCCACGCACCGACAGGTCCGTGCACGACGCAGCATGCATGCCCTGCTGGGACGCGGCAAGCTCCTGCGCGATGCGCTCCTTCAATTGGCTTGCGGCATAAAACCATCCGCCCGTATAGAGCGCGACAGCGACAACGATGGCAACGGCAAGCAGGATGAGCTTGCGTGTAACGCCGGATGTGTCGGCGCGGCTTGACGATGCCATACTGTTCTCCAATGGTAGCGGACTCGATTTGTCCGAATGCGCGTCAAAGCCGGCAATTGCGGCGGCTTTTAGAGAGATGGTCCCGGTGACGGTGGATATGAACGAATTCTGGGTGTTTGGCTACGGATCGCTGATGTGGAATCCGGGCTTCGAGTACGAGGAACGACAGCCGGCTCATCTTTTCGGCTTCCGCCGTTCGCTGTGCGTGCGCTCTTGGGTCCATCGCGGCACCGAGCAAAAACCCGGCCTGGTACTCGGCCTCGACCGGGGCGGCTCTTGCCGTGGCGTGGCCTTTCGCGTTGCGCCGAACGCCCGGGACGCCGTCGTCGACTATCTGCGCGAGCGCGAACTTGTGACACACGTCTACAAGGAGCGGACGCTCCCTGCCACGCTCGGCGACGGGCGGCGCGTTTCAACGCTCACCTATATCTGCGACCGTGCCCATCACCAGTTCGCCGGATCGCTGTCCGTCGACGAGGCGGCGCGGACCATCAGCACCGCCGTCGGCAAGTCGGGGCACAATATGGATTACGTGCGCAACACGCTGTCGCACCTGCGCGACATGGGCATCCGCGACCACTGGCTGGAGGATGTCGGCCGCACGGCGGAAGGCCTTTACACCCGCATCTCCGCCTGACCGGGCGTTCCCGCCTTCAGTTCCGCCAGTCGCTTGATGGCTGTCGGCGGCAGCATGAGATGCGGATTGGCCTCGACCGTCTCGACGAGCAGCTTGTCGCTGGCCGTCTCCATGACGTCGACGAGATGGGCGAGGAATGCATCGGGATCCATGCCCGGCGCGATGGCGGGCAGAATCTGTACCTTGAAATGGCCCGGCTGGCGGATGAACTTGCGGCGCGGCCAGAACAGGCCCGGATGCATCACGACGGGCACGACCGGCACCTGGAGATCGCGATAGAGCCGCGCGATGCCATACTTGTATTCCGGGGGCGCACCCGGGGGACGGCGCGTGCCTTCCGGATAGATGATCAGCTGGCGCCCGGCATTCATTTCCGCCTTGGTGCGCTCCATTACTGCGGTCATCACCTTGCCGCGCGCACCGCGGTTCACGGGCACCATGCGTTGTTTCTTGATGTACCAGCCGAACAGCGGGATCCAGGTCAGCTCGCGCTTGAGAATGTAGAACGGGTCGCTGAGCCACGGCAGCAGAGCATAGGCATCCCAGAAGGATTGGTGCTTCGGTGCGAAGATGTAGCCGCCCGCCGGAATGTTCTCCAGCCCCTCGATCTCGAAGGTCGTGCCGACGATGACCTTGAAAAGCCAATGGTTGCTGCGCGCCCAGAACTTGGGAACGAAATAGGCCTTCTTGCGCGGCAGCAGGAAGTAGATCGGCGTGAAGACGATCATCTGCGCGATGAGATTGAGATAGAAGACGGCGTTGAAAAGCACGGAGCGAAAAGCGATCATCGGGCGGCCTGTGAACGGAACATGCTCCCGCCCTACACGATATTGCCGGACGGGGAAACTCCCGCCTGATCGATGTCAGCCGCCTTCGATATCGCCCCGAAGGCCGGACCAGTTGCGCGCACCGGCAAACGCCCTTATCTGCGCGAGACTGTACTTCACATATTCGGAAAGCATCGCCTTCAGCACGCCCGGCTGGCGCAGCCAGTTGCCGTTCTTGAGATCCGTGTTGACGACGGGATAGGCAATGAATTCGGTCTGCGGATCGCTGGCCTTCAACTCGAGCAGGCTGCGCGGCATATGATAGTTGTTGGTGACAACGAGAACGCGCCGGAACCGATGGTCATTGATCCAGCGCGCCGCCTCATTGGCATTGCCGACCGTGTCGATGGCATCGTAGCCCATGTCGACGCAGCACTCGAACAATGTGGAGGAGCTCTGCGTGAGCTTGCGCAGCTGGTTGCCGCTTGTCGACGGATTGGCCCCGGAAATCAGCAGGCGCCCGCCGGCCCCCTTTTTTAGAAGGTCGATGGCGTGGTCGATGCGCTGGTAGCCGCCGGTCAGCACGACGATGGCGTCGGCTTTGGGATCGCCAGGCGTTTCCAGCCCGGCCACCGTTTCAGCGAAATACAGGAAGCCCGCGCTTCCGAGGATGGCGGCCAGCAGGATGGCCGCGAGAATGGCGCGCACCAGCAGTCGCACGGGGCCTTTCCGCCTCCGTCGTCCGTCCCGCAGCAGCCCGTTGGGCATGCCGGCCTTCGTCTGATCCAGCATGTTCATGATTCTGTCCATAGAACCGGATTAAGGCAACCCCTAGTCCGTTTCGCAGCGATGGTAGACCGGGCGCGCATTAGGAATCGGGCAGTTGATCGGTACGGGATGGATCCGAGCGGATTTGGTCGATTTCATGGATCGTGCGCATCACCGTGAAGCGGGCCGTCAGCGTGGTGAGGAGCGCGATCACCGCGATGGTTCCTGCAATGCCTAGATAGCCCGTAAGCCCCATGGAAAAGCTGCCGAACAGGGCAGTCGCCTGATCGCTCTGGGGCGTGGCGATCGCCCGCCCCTGCCAGAAACCCGCAATGGCGAAGAACAAGGCGGCCAGCAAGCCGCCGGCAAGCGATCCCTTGAGGCTGATCTTCAGGAAGTGTTTCTGAAATTCGGAGGCGACGAAACCCGCCTCCGCACCCACGAAATGCAGCACTTCCACGATATGCCGGTTTCCCGAAAGCGCGCCCCGGGTGGCAAAGACGACCGTCAGCACCATGGCCGAAAACACCAGAACGAGAACGCCGGTGCCGATGAAGGCGGTCGTTCGCGCCATGGCCACGAGGCGGTCGACCCAGGTGCGGTGATCGTCAAGGAAAGCCTGGGGGATCTTCTGCGACAACGCTGCCCGCATCGCGGTGAAATCCGGCGGGCTCTGCTCGTCGATGGTGACGATGACGAGGCGCGGCACCGGCAGCTCGTCGATATCCAGCCCGTCACCGAGCCAGGGCTCCAGGAGACGCGCGGTGGCAGCCTTGTCGACGATCGTGCCGTCCCGCGTGCCGGTGAAGGTCAGCGCAAGATCGCGCGCGTCTTTCAGCGCCTGTTCCATGTCGAGATTGTCGTCCGGCTTGATCTGGATGGTGATCTCGCGGGAAATCTCGCTCTGCCAGCTCGCGGCCGTTGCGCGCACCATGCTGACGGCACCGAAGGTGAGGCAGGCAAGAAAGGCCATGATGGCGATGACCAGCATCAGCGCGTTGCCGGACACGTTGGACGGCGGCACGATGGGCGCCGTGGGCCGCACGCGCATTTCCGGCCGGCGGGCCGGCTGCTCGGTCTCGGCGGTGTCGCGCATGTCAGTCATAGATGTCGAGCCGTCCCTGCGAGAGGATCATGCGCCGCGCCTCAACCTGATCCATCAGCGACAGGTCGTGCGTGGCGATCACCACGGCCGTGCCGAGCCGGTTGAGTTCGAGGAAGAGGCTGAGCAGCCGCCTTGCCATTGGCGGATCGACGTTACCGGTCGGCTCGTCCGCCAGAAGCAGTTCCGGCCGGTCGATGAGCGCGCGTGCGATGGCCGCACGCTGCTTTTCCCCACCAGACAGGACAGGCGGCAGCACATTGATTCGCTCGCCTAGCCCCACCCACTTCAGGAGTTCCAGCACGTCGGCGCGGTAGCTGATCTCCTCCTTGCCGCGCACGCGCAGCGGCAGCGCGACGTTCTCGTAGGTCGTCAGGTGATCGAGCAGGCGGAAATCCTGGAAGACGATGCCGATACGCCGGCGCAGCATCGGCAATTCGTCGCGCGGGATGGTCGAGATTTCGCGGTCGAAGCTGCGGATGATGCCGCGCGTCGGCTGAAGCGACAGGAACAGCAGACGCAAAAGCGTCGTCTTGCCCGCACCCGACGGGCCGGTGAGGAACTGGAAGGAGCGACGCGGAATATCGAAGGTCAGGTCACGGAGGATTTCCGGTCCCATTCCATAGCGCAGTCCGACATTCTCGAAGTGAATCAAAGGCCAATCCGGTTCTAGAGACGATCACCCAGCGGTACCGCGGCCGACGTCGCACAGGAAAGCGGCTCTTTCACGGTCAGGTTTCCGAAGCATTAACCAGTATGGTTTACGTTTCGTAAGGATTTCATTCAATGCCCGACTTTTCGCCTAGGATTTGCGGGAAGCCGGCGACGGGAGGTGGCGATGAACGCCTTCAAAATCAAGCGCGAAGCGAAAAGCCGGGTCGACGTCCTGCCGCCCGAACCCGGCACGAAGGCCGCAAATCGCGCCCCGCGGTTTTCCAGAAGAATAGAAGTGGTGGACGCCGACTTCGTGGTGATTCGCAGCAGCGCCGCCCGGACGTCGAACGACAATCATCGCAGGCACCCAGCCGCAAACGCCCGCCCCATGTCGGACCATCCTTTGTTCCGGCTGGGTGCGACATGCGCCCGCCTTTGCGAAGCCGGGCTGCAGCGCCTTCCGGGCCGCGCCTTTGCCGGCCTCGTCGCGCTTGCCTTTCTCTTCGTCTTCGCCTTTGCCGGCGGGCTGACCGCGCTCAAGGCAGCCATCCTGCCGACGGCGCAGGCCGATCTGCTGCGCCTTACCGATATTTCCGCGATGGTCGATGACCGCAACGGCATGAAAGTTCTCACCGTTTATGGCCGCCTCGCCAATACGGGTGACAGCGTGAAGATCGTGCCACCGCTCGACGTTATGCTGGAAGGCAGTGGGACGCGCCGCGTCGTGCTCGATGCCGAAACGATCGCGCCCGGTGGCGCCGAGCACTTCGCGCTGCGCATCCCGCACAGCGGCGGAAAAGTACCGAAAGTCTCGGTTTCCCTCGCCCGCGAGGGTGCACCGGCCACCTGACTGTGCTAATCGGCTCCTTCATATCCATTCAGGGAGCCGCCAAGCGATGCAGATTGTCCGCGGAAAGAAGATCGAAACGCTCTACGATGCCGGGCAGATTGCCAAGCGCAACGAGGAGCTTGCCGCACAGATCGCCTCCGGCCCGACGCAGGATCTCCTCGTCATCGCCGTTCTGAAGGGCTCCTTCATCTTTGCGGCCGATCTCACCCGTGCACTGCACGCCGCAGGTCTCGCTCCGGAAGTCGAGTTCATCACGCTTTCAAGCTACGGCGCGGGCACGGTCTCGCAGGGCGTGAAGGTCATCAAGGACATCGACAGCGACGTGCATGGCCGCGATATCCTGCTCATCGACGACATCCTGGAATCCGGCCGCACGCTGAGCTACGCCAAGGAGCTCATGTACGAGCGCGGCGCACGCAATGTCACCATTGCGGTGCTGCTTGACAAGCGCGAGAAGCGCAAGACGGACCTGGAAGCGGACTATGTCGGCTTCGAATGTCCGGATCATTTTGTTGTCGGATATGGCATGGACGTCGCCTATGCCTTCCGCGAACTGCCCTTCGTGGGCGTCGTTACGGGCGACGCGGAATAGAAGGGGAAAACGCACCGCACGCTAATTCCCCCCGTCGTTCGTTTACCGATCGACAAGGAAAGTCTGGTCTTGTCGTACCGGACTGACTGAAAGGGAACATGATGGCGAAGATCCTGATCACGGAAGACGAGGATTCGCTGCGTCTCTTCGTGGCGCGCGCATTGCGGCTGGATGGTCATGAGACCGTGGAAGCGCCCGATGGCGCCGCAGGGCTCGACGCCCTGACCGAAGGCGGTTTCGATCTCCTGCTTTCCGATATCCGCATGCCTGTCATGGACGGCATCGAACTCGCGCATAAGGCATCCGCCGCGCACCCTGCCCTCAAGATCCTGCTCATGACCGGCTATGCCGAACAGCGCGAACGCGCCGACGACCTCTCGTCGAAGATCGTAGATGTCGTGAGCAAGCCCTTCAGCCTGCCGGATATCCGCCGCGCCGTAGCGCAGGCGCTCGCCGCCTGATCACCCACGCTCAACGAATGCCGAGCAACCGCTCCAGATAATCCCGCTCGAAGCCCGGCGCAGCACCCGTGCCGAGGCGGCGGCGGATTTCATCGAGAATTTCGCGCGCCCGCTGAATATCGATCTCTTCCGGAATCTTGGTCGGCCCGCCGGTGTCCGGTCCACGACCATTGACATTGCGATCACGGCCAAGCGGGTCGCGACCGTTGCGCCCGGCCTGCGGAATACCCATACCCGGTCCCTGGCCTTCGCCCATCGCCTGCATCTGGCTCATCATGCTCTGCGCGCCCTGACGCAGCGCCTCCAGCGCGCGGCCCTGGCTGCCGACGGCCGGCTCACCCTGGCCTTCGCCCAGCGCTTCGGATGCGCCCTTCATCTCGCGGCCGGCCTGGCCGAAACCTTCGCCGGGATCGAGCCCCATGCCCTTCAGGGCCTGCTCGACCTCCCCGAGTTGTTTGCCGAGCGCGTCCTGCTGCTCCCTCAGCTTCTTTAGTGCATCACGCAACTGTTCGGCCGTCATCCGGTCCGTGTCCTGCTGGCCGGCACCGTTGTCGCCTTCCTGCTGTTGCTGCTCCCCGTCCTCGCCCGGCATCGGGTCGCCCATCTGCTGACGATCCCGCAGCGCCTGGTCGAGCTTGAAGGTCTGCTCCATCAGCTGTTGTTGATTGCGCATGAGTTCGCCGAGCTTGTCCATCTGCTGGCGCATGGCGTCGTTCTGCTGACCTTGCTGGCCTTGCTGCGGTCGGCCGGCCTGCAGGTTGTTCATCATACGCTGGAGATCGGAGAGCATCTGCTGCGCCTGATCGCGAGCGCCGGAGCGCGCCAGGTTCTCGATCTGGTCCATCATGCGCTGGAGATCCTGTTGCCGCAGAATGCGGCCCTGCTGCTGCGCATTCTCACGCAACTGTCCGTTCTTGGCGGCCTGCCGGGCAAGCTCCTGCATATAGGCCTGCATCGCCTCGCGCAGCTCCTGCATGAGCTTTGCGACCTCTTCGTCCGGCGCATTGCGCTCAAGCGCCTCCGACAGCGCCTTCTGCGCGTCGCGCAGCCGGCGATCGGCGAGCGACAGGTTGCCATCCTCGATGCCGAGCGCGATTTCCCAGAGGTAATCCGCCGCCTCGCGCAACTGGTCGTCCGTCCGGGCGAGTTTCATGCGGGCATTGGCCGATTGCAGCAGCAAATAATGCGTGGGGTTCGGAATGGTCTCTTCCGGCCGGATCATCAGCGCCTCATTGAGCGCAATGGCATGGGGCAGCTGATTGGCGTCGAGAGCGAAAACTTGGCGCTGTTCGGCGACGGCCGCGGCCAACGGCTCGAAGAAGGCCTTTGCCGGCAATACCATTTCCACGGGCTGGCTGCGGCCCTCCTGTCCCGCCGCATCCTTGGCGACGAGCGTGATCTTCACGCGCTTGCCGGCCAGGGGATGTTCGGAAAGGTTGCGGCTGGTCGTGCCCTTTGCTTCGCGCGCCACGCGGCGCGGCAGGTCGAGCCTGTATTCGGGCAACGGATAGAGCGGCCGCGCCTCCGTGGGCTGATCGACCGGCACGATCTCGGCATGGGCCTCCTGAAGCCCGTAATCGTCCTTGGCGATGAAGCTGATATCCAGCGCCGCCGTAACGGTGGCCTTGGGAATGCCGTCGAAGGCGATTTCGGGCACCCGATCAGGTATGACGCTGAACGTCCATGAGCGGCCGTCGACCGTCAGCGTGCCGTCCTTCTGGATGCTGTAATGCATGGTCCTCGCGGCATTCGCGACCGCAACCGCTGGCGTGGTGTCCGTTTTGGCGGCCGCCGCCGTCTCATCCTTCGGCTTGGCCTCCTCCGGGCGGATGGCCGTCGCGGTCGTCTCGCCCGCGGCCTGATAGGTTGCCTGCTCGTTGCCGCTGCCGCCCGTCACACGAACCGTCAGCTCGCTGAACTGCGGAATACGGACGTCGCCCGTCACCGCCTCCCCCTGACCGTTTCCGGTGAGGAAGACGGGCGCGCGCGACGTATGCGCCGGCGGCGTTACCCAAGCGTCGATGCGCACATCCGGCGTGGTCTCGGCAGGCGCGCGGATGGAAACGACATCGGCCAGAAGGCCGCCGCGGTTGGAATAGGAGAAGGCAAAGGCGATGACGACAAGAAGCACAGGCAGCGCACGCAGCGCATGGCGGTCGTGACGCGCGATGTCCGGCTCCGGCGCGCCGGTACGCAGGGCACCGATCATGCGGGCCATGCGCGCCTGGTGCTCGCGCCATAAGGCATCCGCGAAGGCATCGCCACCGGCCGGCCGGTCGTCCTGCACGCGGATAGCCTGGTGGGCGAGCGCATTGCGCCCCTCCAGCATGCGATCGGCCGCATCGACCGATGGCCAGACCAGACCGCGCAGCCGCAGAAGCAGGAGGATTGCGCCGAGGGCGAAGACGGCCAGCGTTGCAATATGCAGCCAGGCCGGCACATGGCGGAAATAGCCGAACCAGGTCAGCGCAAGGAAACCCGCCACGAGCAGCAGGACCGGAAGAAGCCGCGGCGCCAACGCCTCGAGATAGAGCACGACTTTGGCAGCGAGGCGCTTGCCCGCAAGCCGGCGCCCCAGCGGATTGCCGGTCGCCTCCCTCTTGCGCTGCTCTTCAATTGCCATCGTTCACCGCTCGCCGTCGCCTGTTGTCAGGCCTTCGAGGATAACACGCTTTGTGGCGAAGACGAGGGCGCGCGCAAAATCGTGAACGGCATCTTCGGCCGGCAGGTCAGGCAAGCCAGGCCGGAAGCGAGTCGAGACCGATCAGATCGTCATAGGTGGGACGCGGCCGGATGACGTGGAATTCCGAACCGTTGACCAGCACTTCAGGGACGAGAAGACGGCTGTTGTAGGTGCCGGCCTGGACCGCGCCATAGGCACCGGCCGAACCGACGGCGATGAGATCGCCCGGCTTCGGCACCGCCATTTCACGGTCGAGCGCCAGATAATCGCCCGTCTCGCAGACCGGGCCGACGACATCCGCGCGGATGCGAGGCGCATTGGCCGCCGAAATGACGACCGGCTGGATTTCGTGCCAGGCCTCGTAGAGCGTCGGGCGAATGAGATCGTTCATCGCCGCATCGACCACGACGAAGGTCTTCTCCCCGCCGTCCTTCACATAGAGGACTTCGGTAACGAGGATGCCGGCATTGCCGACGATCAGGCGGCCGGGCTCCGTGACGATCTTGCAGCCGAGTCCCTTGAGCTGGTTCTTGACGATTTCCGCATAGGCATCCGGCAGCGGTGGCGGCGCGTTGTCCGTCTTGTAGGGAATGCCGAGACCACCGCCGACATCGACGTGATCGATCGCATGGCCATCGGCACGCAACGTCTCGACGAGTTCGCGCAGCAGCCGGAACGCGTCATCGAAGGGCTGCAGTTCGGTGATCTGGCTGCCGATATGCATGTCGATGCCGGTCACCTTGATGCCGGGCAGCGTCGCGGCGCGGGCATAGACGGTGCGCGCGCGCTCCCAGGAGATGCCGAACTTGTTTTCCTTCTTGCCCGTCGAGATTTTCGCATGGGTGCGGGCGTCCACATCGGGATTGATGCGGAAGGAAACGTGCGCGACCTTACCGGCCTTCACAGCACGGGCGTTCAAAACCTCAAGTTCAGGCTCGGATTCGACGTTGAAGCAGTAGATGCCGGCCTCAAGCGCCAGATCCATTTCCCGCGGCGTCTTGCCGACGCCGGAGAACATGATGCGCGAGGCCGGGACACCTGCCGCGAGTGCGCGGCGCAGTTCCCCCTCGGAAACCACATCGATGCCGGCGCCGAGCCGGGCGA
The DNA here is from genome assembly GCF_022601905.1 of Shinella sedimenti. Taxonomy (NCBI): domain Bacteria; kingdom Pseudomonadati; phylum Pseudomonadota; class Alphaproteobacteria; order Hyphomicrobiales; family Rhizobiaceae; genus Shinella; species Shinella sedimenti. The sequence continues at coordinate 385,283 of NZ_JAKVIN010000004.1, read as the reverse complement.
GCGTCTTCAGCACCGCCTGGTTGGAATTTGCCTTCATGGCGTAGCAGACCAGCGCATCGACGCCGTCGAAGGCCTTAGAGAACACCTTGAAGTGCCGCTCCAGCGTTGCCGTCGAATAGACATAGAAGGGTGTGCCGACCGCCTTGGCGATTTCCGGAACCGGCACGTCCTCCGCATGGAGGACACCGTCACGATGCTCGAAATGATTCACGCTTGCAGTCCATTCAGGGCAATTCCGGCAAAGCCAACGTCGTTCGGAATCGCGTTAGGAAAAATTAGAGAAGGGGGTCGAGAAGGAAGCGCCTATCTTCAACCTGCTCGACCTTCTTGCCGTCGACGGTCGTCACGGCCGGCTGCACGCCGGGTCGCTCGAGGTCGCCCTTGCGGCCGCACGCCGTCAGAACCGCTGCAGAAAGGCAGAGCACGAGCGCCAGCTTGCCGATGTCGATGCGTGTCATGAACGTTCCCTGGAATTGCCGGGTGGAGTGGGCAACATCCTTAGCGAATTCGCCCGCCCTTGTGCACCCTTAATCTGCTGATGGGTCCTGCAAGCGCCTTGATCAGTTGCGCTGCCGCCACCAGGCGATCTGCCGGCGAACCTCTGACGGCGCCGTGCCGCCATAGCTCTTGCGACTGGCGACCGAAGCCTCGACCGTCAGCACGTTGAAGATATCGGCGGTGATCGCCTCATGGATCGACTGCAACTCCTCCAGCGACAGTTCGGCGAGATCGCAGCCCTTGCTTTCCGCCAGCGCCACGGCGCGGCCCGTCACATGATGCGCGTCGCGGAACGGCAGGCCCGCCTCGCGCACCAGCCAGTCGGCGAGGTCAGTAGCGGTTGAGTAGCCGGAACCGGCCGCAGCCTTCATCTTGTCGGTGCGAATGGCCATGTCGCGCACCATGCCGGTCATCGCGGCAATGGCGAGTTCCAGGCTCTCGGCGGCGTCGAAGACCTGTTCCTTGTCTTCCTGCATGTCCTTGGAATAGGCGAGCGGCAGGCCCTTCATCACGGTCAAGAGCGCGATCAGCGACCCGTTGATGCGGCCGGTCTTGGCGCGCACCAGTTCCGCCGCATCGGGATTCTTCTTCTGCGGCATGATGGAGGAGCCGGTCGAGAAGGCATCCGACAGGCGGATGAAGCCGAACTGCGGCGTCGACCAGATGACGATTTCTTCCGCAAGGCGCGACAGGTGGACCGAGGCAATGGCCGCGATGGAGAGAAACTCCAGCGCGAAATCGCGGTCGGAGACCGTGTCGATGGAGTTGCGCGTCGGTTCGCGGAAGCCGAGTGCCTTTGCCGTCATGTGGCGATCGATATTGTAGCCGGTGCCGGCAAGTGCTGCCGCACCGATCGGGCTCTCGTCGAGATGCTCGATGGCGTGGCGCACGCGCTGGCGGTCGCGGCCGAACATTTCGACATAGGCCATGCAATGGTGGCCGAAGGTCACCGGCTGGGCGGTCTGGAGATGGGTGAAACCGGGCATGACGGTTTCGGCATGCTCTTCCGCGCGGTCGAGGAAGGCGGCGATCAGGCCGGTCAGCGCCTTCTCGGTCTTCTGCAGCTCTTCCTTCACCCAGAGGCGGAAATCGAGCGCCACCTGGTCATTGCGCGAGCGGGCCGTGTGCAGGCGGCCGGCAGCCGGGCCGATCAGCGTGGCAAGCCGCGCTTCGACATTCATGTGGATGTCTTCGAGCTTTCGCGAAAATTCGAAATTGCCGCTTTCGATCTCTGACAGGATCGTGTCGAGACCGTGAACGATCTTTTCCTTATCGTCCGCCGAAATGATGCCCTGATGGGCGAGCATTTCCGCATGCGCCTTTGAGCCGCGGATGTCCTGGGCATAAAGCTTCTTGTCGAAGCCGATGGAGGCATTTATCTCCTCCATGATCGCATCCGGTCCCGAGGCGAAGCGGCCGCCCCACATCTGGTTCGAGGATTTCGTCTCGGAAGTGCCGTCTGCCATGGGTGCCTGCCTGGAAAAGTGTCCTGGAGAATGAAATGTCAGTAAAGAAGACCTTCGGCCTGCCGGCAGGAAAGCTCATCGCCATTGCCGGCCTTGCCGGACTTCTCGCCGGTGGTGCTGCGATATACGTGACGGAGAGCCTGTCTGGCAATGCCACGGGTGCTGTCGCGTCTGTCGATCCCGCCGCCTGCCCGCTCACCGCCGCCAAGGCCGAGGCCATCACCCCCTTCTCTAAGGGACAGGTCGCCGCCATGAGCACGGTCGACGAACACCGTCCGCTGCCGGAACTCGTCTTCGACGGCCCCGACGGCAAGAAGAAGACCATCGCCGATTTCGCGGGCAAGACCCTGCTGGTAAACCTTTGGGCCACCTGGTGCGTGCCGTGCCGCGAGGAAATGCCCGCACTCAACGCGCTGGAGAAGGACCTCGGCAGCGACAGGTTCGAAGTCGTGGCGATCAACATCGACACCGGCGACGACGAGAAGCCGAAGACCTTCCTCGATGAGACCGGGGTCCATGAGCTCGCCTACTATCGCGATGCGTCGATGGGCGTCTTCAACACGCTGAAGAAGGAGGGCCTTGCCTTCGGCCTGCCCGTCACACTCCTGATGGACGACAAGGGCTGTCTGATCTCGGCCATGAACGGGCCCGCCGCCTGGGACAGCGACGATGCCAAGGCGCTGATCAATGCAGCGCTGACCAGCCCGAAGAGCTGACGTCAGGCCGCAGCGTAAACGCGCGGGCGGCGGATATCGAGGAAGCCCGCATCGCCTCTGCGGTGCGGGAACTCCGGCGCGGTGTCGAATTCCACCGCCTGGCCGCTTCGCGTCATCGCCAGCACGCGGCGCGAATCCGGCCGGTCGATCACGCGTACGATGCTGGCGGCGATGCCCTGCCCGTCCTCACGCCAGGTGACATCGGCCGGGCGGAACAGGATCTGCCCGCTGCCATCTGCAATTCCATCAGCCTCGAACGCAATGCCATCGACATGGGCCTTACCGCCGCGGATATCGGCATCCAGACGGTTGGCGTCACCCAGAAAATTCATCACAAAGGCATCGGCGGGACTGCGGCACACCGCTTCGGGCGTGCCTTCCTGGACGATCTTGCCCTTGTTGAGGATGACGACGCGGTCGGCGAGGTCGAGCGCCTCTTCCTGGTCATGCGTTACGAAAAGCGTGGTGATGCCGAGTTCATCATGGATCTTGCGCAGCCAGCGGCGCAGGTCGCGCCGCACATTGGCATCGAGCGCGCCGAAAGGCTCGTCCAGCAACAGGACGCGCGGATCGACGGCGAGCGCGCGCGCCAGCGCCACGCGCTGCCGCTGCCCACCGGAGATCTGGCCCGGAAAACGATCCTTGAGGCCGCTCAGCTGCACGAGGTCGAGCAATTCCTTCACCCGCGCGGCAATGGCCTGCGGCGAACGCTTGATCTTCGAGACCTTCATGCCGAAGGCGATGTTTTCGCCGACTGTCATATGCGGGAAGAGCGCATAGTGCTGGAAGACGAAGCCGACGCCGCGCTCGCGCACCGGAATATCGGTGGCATTCTCATCGCCGAAATAGATCGCGCCGGCATCGGCATATTCGAGGCCAGCGACCATGCGCAGGATCGTGGTCTTGCCGGAACCGGAGGGACCAAGCAGCGCGACCAGTTCCCCGCTGTCGATATCGAGCGAGACGCCATGCACGGCGCGAAAGGTCTCGAACTCTTTGACCACATTGTCGAGGCGGATCTTCACGGTTTGACCTCCGGAGTGACGGTATCGGCGCCCGCAAGAGCAGAAGGACGCTGGATGCGGCCCGCGCCCTGCCGCTCGAGCGCCACCTTGACGACGAGCGTGACGATGGCGAGGCCGGCGAGGATGGATGCGGCGGCAAACGAGCCCGCCGCGTTGTAATCGTGATAGAGCAGCTCGATATGCAGCGGCAGCGTGTTCGTCTGGCCGCGAATATTGCCCGAGACCACCGAGACCGCGCCGAATTCGCCCATCACGCGCGAATTGCAGAGCACGACGCCGTAGAGCAGAGCCCATTTGATGTTGGGCAGCGTGACTGAGAAGAAAGTGCGCCATCCGCTGGCGCCAAGCGAGGTTGCGGCTTCCTCGAGATCACGCCCCTGCGCCTGCATGAGCGGAATCAGTTCGCGCGCCACGAAGGGTGCGGTGACGAACATGCTGGCGAGCACAATGCCCGGCAGCGCAAACAGGATCTTGATCTCCATCGCCTGCAGCGCATGGCCGAATAGGCCCTGGAGGCCGAAGACGAAGAGATAGGCCACGCCCGCGACGATCGGCGAGACCGAGAACGGGATCTCGATGATGACAGTCAGCAATCGCTTGCCGGGAAAATCGTGTTTGGTGATCGCCCAAGCCGCCGCCACGCCGAAAGCTGTGTTGACGGGCACGGCGATCAGCGCCGTGATCACCGTCAGCATGATGGCATGGCGGGTATCGGGATCGGCGATGGATGCCCCGAAATATGCAACGCCCTTCGAAAATGCCTCGACGCCGATGACGACGAGCGGCGCGACGATCATCAGCCCGACGAGAACGAGGACGAATGTGAGGAGTGCGCGCCGGAAGAGCGGATGGTCGCCCACACGCGGCGGCTTGCCTTTTCCATGATGCGCCATGGTCAGCCCCTTACCGTGTAGCGCAGGGCGCGGGCCTGCATGAAATTGGTGATCGCCAGCATCACGAAGGCCGTCAGGAGCATCACGGAGGCAATCGCGGCGGATGCCGGATAGTCGTATTCCTCAAGCCGGATGAAGGCGAGAAGTGCGGTGATCTCCGTCGAGAACGGCTGGTTTCCGGCGATGAAGATGATCGCACCGAATTCGCCAAGGCTGCGCGCAAAGGACAGCGACACGCCCGCCAGCAGAGCCGGCGTCAGCAGCGGCAGGATGACGGTCACGAAGATCGAGAGATCGCCTGCCCCCAGCGTCTGCCCCGCCTCTTCCAGAGCTGGGTCGAGTTCTTCCAGAACAGGCTGAACCGTGCGCACGATGAAAGGAATGCTCGTGAAGCTCATGGCTACCATGATGCCGAGCGGCGTATAGGCGACCTTGATGCCGATGAGCGATAGCGGCCCGCCGAACCATCCATTGGTGGCAAAGAGCGTTGTCAGCGCAATGCCCGCAACGGCGGTCGGCAGCGCGAAGGGCAGGTCCACCAGCGCATCGACCAGGCGGCGGCCGGGAAAACGGTAGCGAACGAGAACCCAGGCAAGCGACAGGCCGAAGACGAGATTGAACGCCGTCGCCGCAAGCGCACAGGTGACCGTCACGCGGTAGCTCGCAACCGCACGGTCGGAGGAAATGATCCGCCAGTAATCCTCAGGCCCGAGGCTTGCCGCCTTGAAGACGAGCGCGGCCAGCGGCAGCACAACGATGATGGCCACATAGACGAGGGTGATGCCGAGCGCGAGCGGCAATCCTGGCAGTACACGCCGTCTCAAGCGCATGGTCCTTTCTCATGGCAACAACCGGCGGGTTTCTAGCCCACCGGTTGCCCTACAAACAATGGTCGAACGGATCAACGGCTGCCGTAGATTTTGTCCAGCGTGCCGCCTTCGGCGAAGTGCTCTTCGGAGATCTTCTTCCAGCCACCGAACACGTCATCGACATTCACGAGGCGGATTTCCGGGAACTGGTCCTTGAATTCGGCAGCGACCTTTTCGTCATGGACGCGATGGCCGAATTCGGCGGCGATCTTCTGACCCTCGGGCGCATAGAGGAAATCCAGATAGGACTTTGCGAGGTCACGGCTGCCCCTGGCATCCGCTACCTTGTCGACGATTGCGACCGGAAACTCGGCAAGCAGCGAAACGGAGGGCACGACGCTCTGGAACTTGTCTTCGCCATACTGCTTGGCGATCGACTTGGTCTCGGCCTCGAAGGTGATGATCACGTCGCCGATCTCGCGCTCCACAAAGGTCGTCGTCGCCGCGCGACCGCCCGTGTCAAAGACCGGGACATTGTCGAAGATCTTGGTAACGAATTCCTCGACCTTGGCCGGATCGTTGTTGAAGGCTTCCTTGGCATAGGCAGTGGCGGCCAGATAGGTGTAGCGCGCATTGCCCGAGGTCTTCGGGTTGGGGAAGATGACCTTCACGTCGTCGCGGGCAAGGTCAGACCAGTCCTTGATGTTCTTCGGATTGCCCGCGCGAACGAGGAAGGACGGGAAGGAGTAGAAGGGCGACGCATTGTTCGGGAACTTCTGCTGCCAGCCTTCCGCAACGAAGCCGTTCTTCACGAGGAAGTCGATATCCGTCACCTGGTTGAAGGTCACGACATCAGCCTCGAGGCCTTCCACGATGGCGCGCGCCTGCTTGGACGTGCCGCCATGTGACTGGTCGATCGTAATGCCCGGATGCTGCTTGACGAAGGCTTCGTTCTCCGCGGCAAAGAGTTCGCGCGCAACGTCATAGGAGGCGTTCAAAAGCTTGTCGGCGGCATGCGCGGAAATCGGAGCGGCAAGACCGAGAAGGGCCGCGCCGAGAAGGAGAATGCGTTTCATCTGAACACCCCAATGCAATAAGAATTGAGGCAGACAATACCGGCAGCCAGGTGAGCATCCGAGACACGGCTCTGTCGCGGGCCTCACGGCAGGCGAAACAATTTTCCGCGAAAGCAGGCTTTAACGGATTCTTCCGCCGCTCAGCGCTTGGGAAACGGCACTTCGCCTGCTGTTTGACAAATAGGTCAGGACGCCTTTCGCAGCATGTACCAGTCCACGAGACCGAGTGTGAAGCGATCCTTCGCGGCCCGCTCCCACAAGGGAGTATGATGATCTCCAACGACGAGAATATCTGTAGGAAGAAGACGAGTATCAGCCGCTATCACCGCGATGGCATCGAAAACATCGCCCCACAATTCTGTCAGTTCGCACACTGTTGCGTTTGTAATTGGCGAATTCCCAGTGCGGCAACCCAGCGCTCCCCGGTCCTTCGCGACAAACGGCACATGCGAATTGAGTGTGAGCCAATAGACAAACTTCGGTTTATCGCCCGGCTCAAGTAGGCGGGAATGAACCAAGGCGCCGACATCGCTGTCACACAACCCGAGAAAAACGCTGCCGCAACGGCGCGCGGCCAGCATCGGCGCATCCCGGATCATCGTTTCCATGGAATGGAATTCCGAGAAACCGATATTGGGGTACCAAGTGTGTCGCTCAAACATGTCGGACGTGTAACCATGATAGGCAACAGTCTCGTAACCCCGCTCACGAAGAAGTTTCGGCAGGCAATTGTCCGTATGGGCACCAGCGATATAATCGCGATGATCACCCCAGCGCCCACACAATTCCCGGGACGCGGCACCCGTCGTGGAGCCTGAATAAGGCGTGGTTCCACTGGAGAAGGTGTAACCAGCGTGTGAGGCGGCTTTTTCCAGTTTACTGCTGAGAATTTTTTTCTCTGCAGGATCAGCAAAAGCACCGAGCTCCTCTACCATCACGATGAGCAGCTTACCGCCGCGCGCGGCGACCGCGTCGGCACTCAACCCGTTTTGGGAATCGGCGCTGTCAAAAACAGATGTAGACTTGGGGAAGTAATGAAAGTTGAAGTGAAAGTCCGCAGCCATGAGCGACAATGCGACAAGAAGCACGGGTAGCGGCGATGCCAACCGTATCTCGGTGCGGGTTCGATCGAACAGCCACGCAGAAACCAGGGCAAGCGCGAGGTTTATACTTATGACAGCCACATAGAAACTGGAAGCCGATACGTCGATCGTCGCCATATACCGCACGGAATCGATCGCCAGGGCAAGCGGCAGGTGAAAAGCCACCATGACGATAAGGCAGAGATCGATGACGGCTATTATGAAGAAAAGAGCATAGACTGCGAAACGCGGCAGGAAGAGTGCGGCAATCGCGGCAGTCACATAGAGCATCGGCGTAATCAACCGTTCGGCGATGAAGAACGGCATGACCAAAAGAAAAAAGAGATTGGGCAGGAGCCCGACGATCAGCACGAACAGAAGAGCGCCACGTCCGATGAAACGCTGTGCGCCGCGCTCTTCCGGTAAGATAGAAATATCCGTCATAGTACCGTCGCGAGACTGAATAACCTAGTCCTCGCGAGATACCATTGAATTCTTTCAAAAGAACTGAAGTCGAAGCTTTATACGCCTCAGCGCGTGGGAACCGGCACTTCGCCGCGATAGTCGTAGAAGCCGCGGCCGGATTTGCGGCCGAGCCAGCCGGCCTCGACGTATTTCACCAGCAGCGGGCACGGGCGGTATTTGGAATCGGCGAGACCGTCATGCAGGACCTGCATGATCGACAGGCAGGTATCCAGGCCGATGAAATCGGCGAGCTGAAGCGGGCCCATGGGATGGTTGGCGCCGAGCTTCATGGCCGTATCGATGGCTTCGACCGAACCGACGCCCTCATAGAGAGTGTAGATGGCCTCGTTGATCATCGGAAGCAGGATACGGTTGACGATAAAGGCCGGGAAATCTTCCGCGACCGTGATGGTCTTGTCGAGCTTGGCGACGAATTCCTTGGCGGCGGAAAAGGTGCTTTCCTCGGTGGCGATACCGCGCACGAGCTCGACCAGCTTCATGACCGGAACGGGGTTCATGAAGTGTATACCCATGAAGCGCTCCGGCCGGTCGGTGGCGGAGGCAAGGCGTGTGATCGAGAGCGAAGAGGTGTTGGTAGCGAGGATCGCCTCCGGCTTCAGTACGGAACAGACCTGGCCGTAAATCTTGCGCTTGACGGTCTCATCCTCGGTCGCGGCCTCGATGACAAGATCCGCATCCGAGAGATCGTTCACGTCGGTGGAGCCCTTGATGAGCGCCAGCGCCTTCTTCCGGTCTTCGTCAGACATCTTGCCGGACGAGACCTGACGGGCGAGATTGCCGTGGATCGTGGCAAGGCCGGCTTCGATCCGCTCGGCGGACAGGTCGTAGATATGGACCTTGTATCCGGCAAGAGCAGCAACATGCGCGATGCCGCATCCCATCTGGCCCGCACCCACAATACCGACGTTCTTGATCATCGCGCCAATCGCCTCGTTATTTCAGCCTGAGCCCAGTGCCCAGGCAAAAAAACACCGGGCCGGTCAAGCCGGCCCGGTGAATTGATAAAGGCACGCGACGGATATTTCCAGTGAAATCATCGTCGCAAAGACGGCACACGGCCGGCTCAGAGCGCCTTTTCGAGCTGCGGCAGGATCTCGAAGAGATCGCCGACGAGGCCGTAGTCTGCGACCTGGAAGATCGGGGCTTCCTCGTCCTTGTTGATGGCGACGATGACCTTCGAGTCCTTCATGCCGGCAAGGTGCTGGATGGCACCCGAAATGCCGCAAGCGATGTAGAGCTGCGGGGCGACGACCTTGCCCGTCTGGCCGACCTGCCAGTCGTTGGGGGCGTAGCCCGCATCGACGGCGGCGCGCGAGGCACCGACAGCAGCACCGAGCTTGTCTGCGACCGGAAGGATGACTTCCTGGAACTTCTCCGACGAGCCGAGCGCGCGGCCGCCAGAGATAATGATCTTTGCAGATGTCAGCTCCGGACGGTCAGACGAGGACAGCGCGTCGTTGACATGGGTGGAGAGGCCCGGATTCGCAGCCGCTGCGACGGTTTCGACGGGTGCATTGCCGCCCTCGCCCGCTGCGGTGAAGGATGCCGTGCGGACGGTGATCACCTTCTTGGCATCGGTCGACTGAACCGTCTGAATGGCATTGCCTGCGTAGATCGGGCGCTTGAACGTGTCGGCACTGATGACCTCGACGATTTCCGAGACCTGAGCGACATCGAGCAGGGCGGCAACGCGCGGCAGCACGTTCTTGCCCACCGAGGTCGCAGCCGAGACGATAGCCTCATAGTTGCCGGCCAGCGACACGATGAGCGCAGCCAGCGGTTCGGCGAGGTTGTTGGCGAGGCTAGCATCGTCGGCGACGAGCACCTTGGAGACGCCGGACAGCTTGGCAGCGGCGTCGGCGGCCGCCTTGGCGCCCGCGCCGGCGACGAGCACATGCACGTCCGAACCGATCTGCGAAGCCGCCGTCAGCGCCTTGGCGGTCTGGTCGGAAAGGGTGGCGTTGTCGTGGTCTGCCAGAAGAAGAATGGCCATGATCGTGATCTCCTCAATCTTCCTTACAGAACGCCTGCGGTCTTCAGGCTCGCCACCAGTTCGGCAACGTCCTTGACCTTGACACCAGCCTTGCGGCCCGAGGGCTCCTCGGTCTTCAGCACCTTCAGGCGGGGGGCGGTATCGACGCCGAAGTCGCCGGGCGTCTTCTTGTCGAGCGGCTTCTTCTTCGCCTTCATGATGTTGGGCAGCGAGGCATAGCGCGGCTCGTTGAGGCGCAGGTCCGTCGTCACGACGGCCGGCAGCTTCACTTCGATCGTCTGGAGGCCGCCGTCGACTTCGCGGGTGACCTGAGCCGAACCCGAGCCGATCTCGACCTTGGAGGCGAACGTTGCCTGCGCCCAGCCGAGCAGCGCCGACAGCATCTGGCCGGTCTGGTTCGAATCGTCGTCGATCGCCTGCTTGCCGACAATGACGAGGCCGGGCTGTTCAGCCTCGACGACACCCTTCAGGATCTTGGCGACCGCCAGCGGCTCGACAGCATCGTCCGTCTCCACCAGCACCGCCCGGTCGGCGCCCATGGCGAGCGCGGTGCGAAGCGTCTCCTCGGCCTTCGCCGGGCCGATCGACACGACGACCACTTCCTCAGCCTTGCCGGCTTCCTTCAGACGAAGCGCCTCTTCCACCGAAATCTCGTCGAACGGGTTCATCGACATCTTCACATTGGCAAGCTCGACACCCGAGCCATCCGCCTTCACGCGAATTTTGACATTGTAATCAACGACCCGCTTGACTGGGACCAAGATCTTCATGGCTTCCTTCCTTACATATGTCCGCGAGGGGAAAATGCGCCTTTCGAGGGCGCCCTGATTGTCGGTTGGCGACATCGATACGCGTTTTTTCCCCAATTACAATGCGGCACGGCTCCTCTCCGCATGAAAACGGGCCGGTTATAAATAACCTTTACGTTAACGTCAAACTGCCGCGCGTGCGACGTCACCGTCCCCAATGGGTGGGCGGCACGGCGGGGCGATCGGCGACTTTTTCAGCGGGAACCGGCGTCTGCTCCGCATGACGAACAGCCTTGGGCGTGACGATGGTGCGATCGAACAGCGGCACGCCCCGCCTCCGCAAAACGATCACCAGAAACGCTCCGGCAAGGATGCCGCCGACATGCGCGCCCCAGGACACGCTGCCATCGCCATCCACCGCCAGCATATAGAACTGCTGGGCAATCCAGAAGGCGAGCGGGATGACCGCCGGCAGCGGCAGCGGAATTCGGAAGAACACCAGCACCCAAACGCGCACCTTGGGATGAAGCAGGAAATAAGCCGCCACCACCCCGGAGACGGCCCCGGACGCGCCGATCAGCGGCGCTTCGGAAGAGGGCTCCACAAGCCCGTGTACGAGCGCCCCGGCAGCGGCACAGGCGAGATAGAATACCAGAAAGCGGAAATGCCCGAGCGCATCCTCGACATTGTCGCCAAACACCCAGAGAAACAGCATATTGGAGGCGAGATGCATGAAATCGCCGTGCAGAAACGCATAGGTGATGTAGGTGGCATTCTCCGGGACAAGCACCAGCCCCGGCTCGAGGTCCGCGAAATCGAAGACGACGGCGGGTATATAGCCGAGCCCGACGACCGCCGCATCGGAAAAGGCCTGCGTCGAGGCGAAGCCCGTTACGAGCCACACCACCACATTGATGGCGATCAGGCTGATCGTGACATACTGGACCTTGATGTATTTCAGGGAGTTCGCGTCATGCAGCGGTATGAACATGGGTTCCCTTCCGGCCTCGCCTTGCCGGGGACCTTACCTGTTCTGCCCCGGCACCCACAATATGTCCGTGCGTCCCTTTTCGTTCACCCAACGCGCAGCGACGAACAGGAAGTCCGACAGCCGGTTTATGTAGGCAACGGCGGCCGCCGAGACCGCCTCGCCCTCACAATCCTGCAGGGCGACGATACGGCGTTCGGCGCGGCGCGCCACGGTACGCGCCAGATGCAGGGCTGCGGCCGCCGGCGTGCCACCCGGCAAAACGAAGGAGCGCAACGGCTCCAGGTCAGCGTTCAGCGCATCGATTTCCTTTTCCAGCCGGTCAACCTGCGACTGGGCGATGCGCAGCGGCTCGTATTCGGGCTTCTTGCCCGTATCCGGCGTTGCGAGATCCGCGCCGAGATCGAATAGATCGTTCTGGATGCGCATGAGTGTCTTGTCGAGCGAAGGATGATCGGCGAGCTGCTGGCGCGCCAGACCGATGCAGGAATTCGCCTCGTCGACCTCGCCGTAGGATTCGACGCGCAGATCGTGCTTCTTGCGGCGCGGACCGGCAACGAGACCGGTCGTCCCGTCATCGCCCGTGCGGGTGTAGATCTTGTTGAGCTTGACCATCAGCCGCGGCCGCCTCCCGTCACCCACAGCGTCAGCATGATGAGGACAATGGCGATTGCCTGCAGCAGGACGCGTGCCTGCATCAGCTTGTTGGACGTGTTGCCGCTGCCGCCCTTTGCCATGTTGACGAGGCCGCGCACCAGCACGATGGCGACAAGACCCATGACGAGCAGTGTCAGGAATGTAAGGAAGGAAGACATGCCAGCGTTCCGGTTTGATTTCTGTCAGGCATTCACATAGGGCATTTCGCGCAAAGTGCACGCATTTTGCGTTGCCGTGGCTGCGACGACGCGCCGCGTCAGCCGAGACGGCCGATGATACGGTAAAAGAGCGACGCCGGCAGCAGCTTCTTGAGCAGCGCCCCCTGCCGGGCCGGCGTGGTCACGATGTAATGCGGACGCGGCGACCGCGCCGTCAGCGCGTGGCGCAAGACGGCATGCACCGCCTCCGGCCCCAGCTTGCCGCGCGCCGGCTTCGATTCGCCGCGCAAGCGCTGGAGCTGCCGGCGATACTCGTCCGCATGCACGGAGTTTTCGAGGTCGATGTTCTTTTCGATATGCATCAGCGCATTGGCTGTGAAGCGCGAGGCGATCGGGCCCGGCTCGATGAGGCTGACATGGATTCCGGACCCCGCAAGCTCCATGCGCAAGGTCAGCGACAGGCCTTCCAGCGCGAATTTCGAGGCGTTGTATGCGCCCCGCCAGCGATAGGGCACGATGCCGAGGATGGACGAGCAATGCACGATGCGGCCGTGGCCCTGCCGGCGCATAACGGGAATCACCCGCCGCGTCAGGTCGTGCCAGCCGAAGACATTGGTCTCGAACTGCGCCCGCAGCACCTCGACGGAGAGGTCCTCGACGGCGCCGGCCTGGCCGTAGGCACCGTTATTGAACAGGGCATCGAGCCGCCCGCCGGTGCGCGCCAGCACCTCTTCGGTGAGCGCGGCGATGCTGTCGGGCTTCGTATAGTCCATCAGCAGTGCTTCGATGCCGTCGGCCGCAAGGCTTGCGAGGTCCTCGTCGCGCCGAACCGTGGCGAACACGCGCCAGCCTTCCGCCTTCAGCGCACGCGCGCAATAAGCCCCGATCCCCGACGAGCAGCCGGTGACGATGATGCTGGGCCGATCGGCGGCAGTTGGAGAAGACATGACGGTTTCCTGTACAAATTCGCCACCCTTTCCCATATTCACAGGCCAGGGTCCTGCGCGGCGACGCGCAAGTTGGCCGGGGAATCTGAAATAGGACATAACCCCTTAAACCAAATCCGGTTTAAGGGGTTATGTCCTGACAGACAATGAGACAGGCAGCCGGAAACGGCCGCGAACGAACTGGAATTGCCGATGCCTAGCCCAATCCGTGTTGCCTACAGAGTCGTTTTCGACGCGATCTGGCACTTCTCCGAAGACGATGGCTGGGCCATGGCGAGCCATGTCGCCCTTTCGACCTTGCTGGCCATCTTCCCGTTCCTGATCTTCGGCACCGCGCTCGGCTCATTCCTCGGTGCGGACCAGTTTGCCGAGACCGCCGTCCACCTCATCTTCGACACCTGGCCGGAATCGATCGCCGCTCCCATTTCACGCGAGGTCGTGGCGGTTCTGACCATTCCACGCGGCGGCCTGCTGACCGTTTCCGTGCTTGCCGCCGCCTACTTCGCCTCCAACGGCGTGGAGGCGTTGCGCGTCTCTCTCAACCGCGCCTATCGCGTGGCGGAGACCCGCTACTGGTACATCACCCGCCTCGCCAGCCTGGGTTTCGTCATCGCGGGCGTCGTGGCGCTTGCGGTTCTCAGTATCGTGCTCGTTGCGGCACCGCTTGCCGTGCGCGCCACCGGCGACTGGCTGCCCTGGCTGACCTACATCTATTCCTGGGTGGAGAGCTGGGGGCTTTTCGGCACGATCCTCGTCCTGCTCATCGGCTTGCTGATCGCCCATCTCTGGCTGCCGGCCGGCCGGCGCAAGATCGCAGACGTGCTGCCGGGCATCCTCTTCACGCTTGTCGCCTGGAGCATCGGCGCCTATGCTTTCGCGTCCTATCTCGCGACATTCTCCAGCTATGTATCGACCTATGCAGGCCTCGCCTCGATCATGATCGCGCTGGTCTTCCTCTACATCATCGGAGCAATCTTCATCATCGGCGCCGAGATCAACGCGGCGCTGCTGAAATACCGCGTCAAGCATCTGGTTCTCGACCGGATACGCGGCGTGCGCCAGCAGCCTGAGGCCGAGGAGAAGGAATCAGATGAAGCCATAGCCCGCGAGCAGGGTGCGAATGCCGGACGGTGAAACGCCCCTCTCCCGATAGGCGGCGATGCCCGTGTCCTGGCTGCTCTTCGAAAGCTTTCGCCCGTCCGCACCCAGAACCAGTCCATGATGCCGGTAGGTCGGCACCGGCAGACCGAGCAAACTTTGCAACAGCCGATGCACCGCCGTTGCGTGGAAGAGATCCTGCCCCCGCACCACGTCGGTCACGCCCTGCGCCGCGTCGTCGAGAACCACCGCGAGATGATAGCTCGCCGGTGCATCCGGCCGCGACAGCATGACATCGCCCCAGCGTTCCGGGCGGGCCAGCACCTGCCCCGTTTCACCCTCCGGTCCCGAGCCGGTTTCCCGCCA
This sequence comes from Shinella sedimenti, assembly GCF_022601905.1. Classification (NCBI taxonomy): domain Bacteria; kingdom Pseudomonadati; phylum Pseudomonadota; class Alphaproteobacteria; order Hyphomicrobiales; family Rhizobiaceae; genus Shinella; species Shinella sedimenti. The sequence continues at coordinate 370,276 of NZ_JAKVIN010000004.1, read as the reverse complement.
TTCCAGCGTCGCCGGCGCCAGCGCGCGGGCCTTTTCCATGTCGAGCCGCCAGGCGTGTTGGCGCCCCGCCGCGATCCAGTCGAGCGCCTGCCCACGGTCAAGATCCCGCTCTTCCGTCGGGTAGAGCGGTGCGCCGTCCGGATCGCGTGGCCAGTCACCACCTGCCGCCTCCACCCGGGCCTTCACCTCACCCCGGCTCAGGAAGCCCGGATAGAGCACGCCCATCGCCTTAAGCCGCTCCAGCGCTTCACCATAAAACGCGACATGCTCGGACTGACGGCGCACCGGTTTTTCCCAATCGAGGCCGAGCCAGGCGAGATCGCGATAGATCGCCTCTTCGAATTCGGGTCGCGAGCGGGCCGGATCTATGTCTTCCATGCGCAGCAGGAAGCGGCCGCCGCTGGCGGCAGCGAGATCGTGGTTGAGGATCGCCGACACCGCATGGCCGAGATGCAGCAACCCGTTCGGGCTTGGCGCGAAACGAAAGACGCGATTTTTTGACAAAGCACTTGGCATGGGGTCTTCTGCCATGAACAGCCCTGTCCCGTCACTACAGGCATGCACGACGGAACCGGCCTGAAGAGGTGCCCGTCGCACAAGAGCGAGGCCGCTTGAAAATGCATATGCACATGATCAGGACGGATGCGGATGTCGCGGCGGGTCTCGTCGACCTCGCTTTGCTCGATGCGCGCCTTTTCAGCGTCATCGACAAGGCGGGGCCTGTGCCGCTGCGGCGGCTCGCACCCGGCTATCGCGGCCTTGCCGGCATCATCGTCTCGCAGATGGTTTCGCGCGCGAGCGCCGATGCGATCTGGCGCCGACTGGAAACGGCGGCGGGCGACATCACGCCCCACCACATCCTCGGACTGTCTGACGATGATTGCCGGGCCATCGGACTGTCGCGCGCCAAGACGGAGACGTTGCGCCGTGCCGCGGAAGCCGTTGACCGGGGCGATCTCGACCTCGATGCCGTCTGCCTGCTCGACGCGCAGGCTGCGGCCCGCACACTTACCGCCATCAATGGCATCGGCCGCTGGACGGCGGACGTCTACCTGCTGTTTTGCGGCGGCCATCCCGATATCTTCCCGTCAGGCGATATCGCCCTACAGAATGCCGTTGCCCATGCACTCGGCCTTGCCGTACGGCCGAGCCCGCAGGAACTCGACCGTATCGCTGAGGCATGGTCGCCCTGGCGCGGCGTTTCGGCCCGGCTTTTCTGGGCATATTATGCCCGGGAGATGCGCCGGGAGGTCGCGCCGGTGCTTGAAGGATGAAGAACGCGAAATAGCTTGTTTTCGCTTTTCATTCCCCGCTTCACAATGCTGTAACAACGCGCCTAATATAGAAGGGCAGATGCCGAATCGCTCAGGAGAAGCCCTTGACGATTTCAGTTTCACCACAGGCCCTGCCAGCTCTCGTATTGAATGCTGACTACAGGCCGCTGAGTTATTACCCCTTGTCGCTCTGGTCATGGCAGGACGCGATCAAGGCCGTATTTCTTGACCGCGTACACATCATTGCCGAATATGAATACTCGGTATCCTCACCGAGTTTTTCGATGCGCCTGCCAAGCGTCGTATGCCTGAAAACCTACGTGCAGCCGTCACGCCACCCGGCCTTTACCCGGTTCAACGTGTTCCTGCGCGACAAGTTCGAATGCCAGTACTGCGGGTCGCCGCACGATCTGACCTTCGACCACGTCATCCCCCGCGCCCATGGCGGCGAAACGACGTGGCAGAATGTGGTCGCTGCCTGCTCCCCGTGCAATTTGAGAAAAGGCAGCAAGCTGCCGAAGCAGGCGGGCATGCACCCGCATCAGAAGCCCTACCAGCCGACGGTTCAGGATCTGCACAACAACGGGCGACTGTTTCCACCCAACTATCTCCACGAAAGCTGGATGGACTATCTCTACTGGGACGTCGAACTGCAGCCCTGACCGGCTGCGGGGATCATGCCTTGCGCGACCGCACGCCGGAGAAGGCGATCGCGGCGAGGATGAGGCTTGCAATCACGTTCCAGCCGGCAAAGGACAGACCGAGGAAACGGAAGGATGCTTCCGTGCACGACGGTCCATGCTTGCTGTTGAGATCGGCGAGCAGGTCGCCTGCATTCTGGGTGACGCCCTGGGCCGTGGTCGCGCAGGTCGCCGGGCCTTCCCAGAAACCCCACTCGACACCCGCGTGATAGACGCCCATGCCCGCACCCACGAGCATCATGATGCCGGCGATCGCCAGCAGCGTCCGCGTCAGCCAGGCCGGGCCGCCGAAAAGCGCCGAGGCCAGCGCCGCAACGGCAACCGGAATGCCGTAATAATAGGGATCGCGCTGAAGCAGGCAGAGCGCGCAGGGAATGTAACCGCCGATATGCTCGAAGCCCAGGGCGCCGCCGACCGTCGCCACCATGCCAAGGGCGAGCAGCGCGGAGGAGACCACGGGCGAGGAAACGCGTTGGAAAGACATGGATGCTCCAGTTCAAGACAGGTCCCCGGCGGCCTCAGACCGGCGCGGGAAACGCGATGACGGCGGCAGTCGCGGGCCGCACCCCGTATCGCGGACATTTACCACCTGCCGTCACCAAGTAAATCACCGCACGAACTTGTGATGCGTTCTAAGTGCTGGAGACGTCATTCGTATGGGACATAGGTGGGAAATGGTGCCCCGCGCCGGGATCGAACCAGCACTCCGTGAGGAACCGCATTTTGAGTGCGGCGCGTCTACCAATTCCGCCAGCGGGGCATGCCTCCCCAATAGAGCGAGGTGGCATGGGGTGTCAACGGGAAAGGCCGGTTGCACGACCGATGATGCCGGCCCCTCCATTTTCTCAAAAATTTCTTTTTAGCGGGAACGAATTTTCGTTAGCCCCGTTTAAGGGACGCAACTGCAGACACCCCCGGATGCGGTTGCGAGGGGGACCCAAGGGCGATGTGCACGCTCTTGGGTCTCAACCCAAATGTCCGACATCCACAAAACTTCCAACATGATTGAACCCATGCGCCGGCCTAGACGAACAATTGCGTCTGTCCGGCGTTCTGTCGCGCAGACGGCAAAGGAGAGCACCATGGTTTTCAAGGAAGGCACCTTCAAGGGCGAACAGCCCGAGCATTTCGAAGGCCCCCACCCCGCATGGCTTGAAACGGCCGTCGCGGATGCGCTTTCGACGGCGGGCGATATCGATGCGTCCGACATCTCCGTTACCTGCAAGGGAACGCGCATCATACTGACCGGCAGTGTCGGCACTCCGGAAGAGGGCACCCGGGCCGTCGAGATCGCGGCGTCCGTCAAGGATGTCAGCGAGGTCGATAGCCGCCTCTCCTGGCTCTGACCCGCAAAAGCGGCCATTGCCCGGCCGCGCTCCGGAATGCTAGTTGCGATGCAGCAGCACACTGGAGCTATGGCGGATGCTTGTCGAAAGACCGGACTATGAAGCGCTGTACGCGGATTTCCGCTGGGATATCCCTGACCGCTTCAATATCGGCACCGCCGTTTCCAATGCATGGGCCGCACGCGATCCAGATCGCGTGTGCCTCCAGCATTTCCTGCCCGATGCCGCCCCTCTCTCCCTGACCTATGGCGAACTTGCCGCGAGATCTGATGCGCTGGCGGCTGCCCTCCGCGCAGAGGGCGTCGAGAAGGGCGACCGCGTCGCGATCCTGCTGCCGCAGGGCTTCGAGACGGTCATCGCCCACTTGGCGGCATACAAGATCGGCGCCATCGCCCTGCCCCTCGCCCTGCTCTTCGGCGCCGACGCCCTGTTCTTCCGTCTGGAGAATGCCGGCGCGAAGGCTATCATCACAAATAACTTCGGTCTTGAGCGCCTCCAGCCGATCCGCAGGGAGCTACCATCGCTGCAACTCGTCATCGCGACGGACGCCGCCGCCGATCCCACCGCGAAATCCTTTTACGACCTCGTGTCGCGTCACACAGGCCCCTTCGACGCGGTCGACAGCGGCCCCGATGATCCCGCGATGATGATCTACACGTCGGGCACGACGGGCCCGCCGAAGGGCGCGCTGCACGGCCATCGCGTTCTGCTGGGTCATGTCCCCGGCTTCCAGATGCATCACGAGTTCCTGCCGCAGCCGGGAGACCGCATCTGGACGCCGGCCGACTGGGCCTGGGCGGGCGGCCTGCTCAACGTTCTCCTGCCGGCGTTGCTGCTCGGCGTGCCCGTCGTTTCCTCGCCGGGCCAGAAATTCGACCCCGACATGGCCTATCGCATCATGCAGGACATGGACGTGCGCAACGCCTTCATTCCGCCCACAGCGCTCCGACTGATGAAGACGGTCGCTAATCCCCATGCGAAATACAGGCTGAACCTGCGCACGATCGGCTCGGCCGGCGAATCGCTCGGCCGCGAGACCTGGGAATGGGTGCGCGACACGCTCGGCATCACCATCAACGAGTTCTACGGCCAGACCGAGTGCAACATCGTGCTTGGCTCCATCGGCAAGCTCGGCGTCTCGCGGCCCGGCCCTATCGGCAAGCCCGTGCCCGGGCACACGGTCGCCATCATCGATGCGAATGGCGCGGAAGTGCCGCGCGGCACCGTCGGCCAGGTCGCCGTCAAGCGCCCCGATCCCGTGATGTTTCTCGGATACTGGAACAACGCCGGGGCAACCGCGGACAAATTCATCGGCGACTGGATGACGACCGGGGACCTCGGGCACATGGACAAGGCGGGTTATGTCACCTTCTTCGGGCGTGACGACGACGTCATCACTTCGTCCGGCTACCGCATCGGCCCAAGCGAAATCGAGGATTGCCTGGCCGGTCATCCCGCCGTGCAGCTCGCCGCGGCGGTGGGCAAGCCCGATCCGGTTCGCACGGAGATCGTCAAGGCCTATGTCATGTTGCGGCCCGACCACGCGCCATCCGCAACGCTCGCCGCCGACATCCGCGACTGGGTGAAGTCCCGCCTCTCGATGCACGAATATCCGCGCGAGGTGGAATTCGTCGATGCGCTGCCGCTGACCACGTCCGGCAAGGTGATCCGCCACCTCTTGCGCAAGCGCGCAGCGGCCGAAGCGCCGTTTTCCGCCTAACCTATCGCCGGGCGAGAGACCGGATCTTCTCGCGCAGCAGCCGCGCCACGTTGCGGGTGTTGCGGTAGAGGTGCAGCTGCGTCGCCACCTGCCGCACATCCCGGTCCCGGTTCTGCTGAAGACCCACGACCAGCGTGCCCATATCCTCTCGCTCTTCCCAGAACCGGCTCATGACGGGATGATCCGGCACGGCGCAAGAGTCCGAGCGCAGGATATTGGCGTCGTCCAGATGCCATTCGGTCAGCTCGGCAAGGAGAAGCTTGCCGGGCGAATATTTCGCGAACTCCTCGTCATAGGCCGTCTTCCACGTATAGGCCTCGCCCCCCATCAGGAAGACGACCATGGACGCGATGGCGCGACCGTCGAGATCGAGCGTATGGATACGCACGCCGTCTGTCTCGGCAAGATTCGTGATCGCCTCGCGGGCGAAGGCAGCGCGATAGCGGTCGTTGATCATCGCCGTGCGGCTGCGGCCCTTCCAGCCAGAGGCTTCGAGCAGGAGGAACTCCTCCATGCGCACACGGATATCCGCGGGCTGGCGGGCGACATTGTAGCTGAGCGCGCCGAGCCGGTCGAGCTTGCGCCACTGCCGCCGCAGTTCGCGGAAATGCTCCGGGGAGATTGCTTTCTGAAGGTAGGTCTGCCCGTCCAGCAGGCTTTCCAGCATCGGGCGCCGATAGGTGTCGGTCACGGTCACCGGCAGGTTGCGGCCAATCGCGACGGCGCGCATCAGCTGCGCGAAGGGGCCGGTGAGCCGTAGGTCCGGCAGGACGAGCACCGATGGCAGCGCCACGCCGGAGCCGCCGAGCGCCTCCAGGAAGTTGTCTAGCGTCTCGGCCGCATCTTCCGCATCGACGAGCGGCGTGCCGATCGGGCCGAACGGATTGGACCAGGCACGCAGGATGCTGGAGCCGATGGAAAAGCCGGGCTTCTCGACGGAAAACGGCATGAGCAGGCGGATGCGGCTGCGCTCCGCGCTTTCGTCCCTGATAATGGCGAGGCGGACGGTACGATCTTCCAGCCGCGGCATGGCGGGCGCCAGAAAGCGCCCGGAGAAGAAGACATTCGGCTCCATGACGCGGTTCGACAGGAAATCGAGCTCCTGCTGAAGCTCATAGCCGGCGGCTGCCGGATAGAGCGCGAGCGAGCGCCCGGCGCGGCCGACGGCAACGCGCAAATCTGCCGGCGGATGGGCCAGCGGCGGTGCCGGCGGGATGGCTGCCTGCGCGCGTCCTCCAGCGATTGCATGGTCGAAGCCGTGGCTATCGGTCATGGTTGTCCATCCCGTTGACAAGGCTTGCCTTCACCGGATTGGCGAAGGCGAAGAGAATGATCGAGAGTTTGCCCCGCACGGCGATATGCAGAAGCAGCGCTTCCACCATCATGGCACCGGCCGTGGCCACAGCGGCCCCGGTTATGCCGAAGAGCGGTATGAGGGTGACGTTGAAGGTAATATTCGCTGCAAGCGCCGTGGCATAGACGATGACGCAGAGCTTCTGCTCGCCGGACATGGTGAGCAGCACCTCTCCCGGCCCGACCAGCGCCTTGGCCATAATGCCGGAAAACAAAATGAACATCAGGCTCCATCCCGCTGTGAAGGCAGGCCCGAACAGCGACAGCAGAAGATGGCCGAACGCGAGAACGGTGAGCCCCACGCCCAGCGACGGCCAGAAGCTCCAGCGGACCGTCTCGCCGGCAAAGTTCGCAAGCGCCACACGGTCGCCGGAAGAAAAGAGCGCGGAGAAGCGCGGCGCCGCGGCCGCCTTCACCGAAAAAAACACGAAATGCACCAGCGCCATCGTCTTGGCGGCCGCAAAATAGACCGCAACGCTTTCCGGATCCAGAAACAGGCCGACCACGATCACATCGGAATTGGTGAGCAGGAAGCCGAAACCCTCGATGAGGAAGATCGGCAACGCCGCCTTGAGCCACAGCGAAAACTCCGTCTTGTGGGGCCCCGCGACATAACGTTTGCCGAGCCGGTGGACGATGTTGAAGAACTGCACGACGGTCGTGAGATATGTCGCAGCCAGCGCGGCGACCATTGCTGTCAGTGCTGTATGCGGGGCCCCGAGCGTCACAGCCAGCACCATGAAGCCGAGAATGAGCAGCGGCCGCGCGATATAAGTCGGGCTCAGCGCCACCACCGCCCAGCTGTGCGCCCGCGCGGTGCTTTCGAGCACATCGCCCAGCGCGATCATCGGCATGCAGAAGAATCCGATGAAGAGCGGCACGACATAGTAGCCCGTCACGCTGTCGCGCAACAGCCAGAGCAGCAGGAGGCCGACAGCCGCGATGGCGCTCGAGGACAGCATGGCGAAGGTGCGCGCGGTCGACGTGAGGCCACGGATTTCCGCATGCGCATTGCGGCCGGCATAGCCGGGCAGGAAGCGCACCACGGTCGTGTGGAAGCCAAGGCAGGACATATCGCCGATGATGACCACCAGCGCCCAGACGAAGACGAAGATACCGTATTCGAACTCGCCCATCGTGCGGGCAAGAACGATCTGCGTGAGAAAGGCGATTGCCGCGCTGGCGACACGGATGGCAAAGGCGGCGAGCGCCATGCGCTGGGTGAGCGTGCGCGGATCGTCGCTGGCCAGTACGCGCAGCAAAGGTACCACCCTGCCGCGCAGACCCGATGGCAGCAATTTCTCTGCCGACTGAATGACCGCTATCAACACAGGAACCCGAACGCTACGCAGAACTCAACACGCCAGTCTTGTCAGGTCAGGGTTAACAAACGGTTGGCCGGCACTGCGGAGGCCTTAACAGTGCACAAAAGAAAATGCCGCCCGAAGGCGGCATTTTCGAAGGATTTCAGCGATCAGGCCTGCTCGAAGGCACCATGGCAGTGCTTGTACTTCTTGCCGGAGCCGCAGGGGCACAGCTCGTTTCTGCCGACACGACCCCAGGTAGACGGATCGTCGGGATTGCGATCCTCCGCGGCAACGGCCATGAAGCCCGTCGCCTCACCGACATTGAACTCGTCCTCGCCGGTCGTGCCGTCGATGTGATGGCCCTCCATCGCCGGCGGCACCGGTGCCGGGGCATCGGCGGCCTGACGCACGAGTTCGACGCGCATCAGCTGTGCCGTTACCGTCTGACGCAGGTTGGCCAGGAGCGCCTGGAAGAGCTCGAAGGCTTCCGCCTTGTATTCCTGCAGCGGATCGCGCTGGGCATAGCCGCGGAAGCCGATGACGGAACGCAGATGGTCGAGATTGACGATATGCTCGCGCCACAGGTGATCCAGCGTCTGGAGCAGCACCGAGCGCTCGACATAGGTCATGATCTCAGGGCCGAAACGCTCGGCGCGGTCGGCGGCGGCATCGTCGGCAGCCTTGCGCAAACGCTCGAGAATGTCCTTCTCGTCGATGCCTTCCTCGGCCGCCCAGGCCTCGATGGGCAGGTCGAGATTGAGCTGTTCGAGAACGCCCGCCTTCAGGCCCTCGACATTCCATTGCTCGGCATAGGCGTTTTCCGGAATGTTGAGCTGGACGAGGTTCTCGACCACCTCATGGCGCATGTCATTCACGATCTCGGACAGGTTTTCGCTGTCCATGAGCTCGATGCGCTGCTCGAAGATGACCTTGCGCTGGTCGTTGAGCACGTCGTCATACTTGAGAAGGTTCTTACGGACGTCGAAGTTCCGCGCCTCAACCTTCTTCTGCGCGCGCTCCAGCGCCTTGTTGATCCAGGGATGGACGATCGCCTCGCCCTCCTTGAGACCCAACTTCTGCAGCATCGAATCCATGCGGTCGGACCCGAAGATGCGCATCAGGTCGTCCTGCAGCGACAGGAAGAACTTCGATCGGCCCGGGTCGCCCTGACGGCCCGAACGACCGCGCAGCTGGTTGTCGATACGGCGGCTTTCGTGGCGCTCGGTTGCGAGAACATAGAGGCCGCCGGCGGCCAGCGCCTCTTCCTTCAGCTTCTTCACCTCGGCAATGACGGCGCTTCGCTTGGCATCAAGCTCCGGGCCCGGCTCCATGTCGGCCAGTTCGCGCTCGAGACGCATTTCCAGGTTGCCGCCGAGCTGGATATCGGTACCGCGACCGGCCATGTTGGTGGCAATCGTGACCGCGCCGGGCACGCCGGCCTGCGAAACGATATACGCTTCCTGCTCGTGGTAGCGGGCGTTCAGGACCTGGAAGTCCTTGAAACCGGATTTCTTCAGGAGTTCGGCCAGAAGCTCGGATTTTTCGATCGAGGTCGTGCCGACAAGGATCGGCTGACCCTTGGCGCGGGCCGCCTTGATCTCTTCGATGATAGCCGAGTACTTCTCTTCCGCCGTCCGATAGACCTCGTCGTCCTCGTCGATACGCTGGATCGGCAGGTTGGTCGGGACTTCCACGACCTCAAGGCCATAGATGTTGCCGAATTCCTCGGCTTCCGTGGACGCCGTACCCGTCATGCCGCCGAGCTTGGAATACATGCGGAAGTAGTTCTGGAAGGTGATCGAGGCCAGCGTCTGGTTTTCCGGCTGGATCGTGACCTTTTCCTTGGCTTCCAGTGCCTGGTGCTGGCCTTCCGAATAGCGGCGGCCCGGCATCATGCGGCCGGTGAATTCGTCGATGATGACGATCTCGTCGTTGCGGACGATGTAGTCCTTGTCGCGGGTGAAGAGCTTGTGAGCCTTCAGCGCGTTGTTGATGTGGTGAACGATCGCGACGTTCTCTACGTCGTAGAGCGATTCACCCTTGAGAAGGCCGGCTTGGCGCAGCAGGTTCTCCAGCTTCTCCGTGCCGACTTCCGAGAAGTTGGCGGAGCGCTGCTTCTCGTCGATCTCGTAATCCCCTTCATCGAGCAGCGGGATGTAGGCATCAATGGTGGTGTAGAGATCGGAACGGTCGTCGAGCGGGCCGGAGATGATCAGCGGCGTGCGCGCCTCGTCGACGAGGATCGAGTCCACTTCGTCGACAATGGCAAAGAAGTGACCGCGCTGTACCATCTGGCCGCGCTCGTACTTCATGTTGTCGCGCAGATAGTCGAAGCCGAGTTCGTTGTTCGTCGCGTAGGTGATGTCGCAGGCATAGGCCGCGCGGCGCTGGTCGTCATCGATCCCATGAACGATGACGCCGGTGGTCAGCCCGAGAAAGCCGTAGATCTTGCCCATCTGGGCGCTGTCGCGGGTGGCGAGGTAGTCGTTGACCGTCACGACATGCACGCCCTTGCCGGCCAGCGCATTGAGATAGACGGGAAGCGTCGCGACGAGCGTCTTGCCTTCACCGGTCTTCATTTCGGCGATCGACTTCTCGTGAAGGATCATGCCGCCGATGAGCTGAACATCGAAGGGACGCAGGCCGAGAACGCGGAAGGCCGCTTCCCGCGCGACCGCAAACGCCGGCACGAGAATATCGTCCAGCGTCTTGCCCGCAGCGAGCTGCTCGCGGAATTCCACGGTTTTTGCCCTCAGCGCGTCGTCGGAGAGCGCTTTCGTCTCAGCTTCGAGCGCATTGATGGCATCAACGCGATTATTATAGGAGCGAACGCGGCGATCGTTCGAGGAACCGAACAACTTGCGGGCTAGGCCGCCAAGGCTGACCATCAGGATGGTCCTTTCTTTATGGGCGCCCCGGCGCGTGACAGGTCGCACGATAATTGCGCGCAAACCCGTGAAACGCCCGGAAACTGTTCTGGACGCGGGATTGCGTGACAGATAAGAGGGGGGTCGAATGATGTCAACGGCTCAGGCGGTTGCACAACTGCCACATTCTGGTGGTGTTGAGCGGTCTGGCACCGGATATCGACCCGATTCCGGCGAGGATGTGAAAGGTCTTTTTTCGTATGTTCAAGTACAGCAAGCTCGCAGCGGTCGCCCTGATCGCGATCGCCGCCGCCAGCACGGGTGCCCGTGCGCAGGACGCCGGCGCCGATCCGGTCGTCGCCAAGGTCGGCACCGTGGAGATCCATGAATCCGAACTCAAGCTCGCAATGGCCGGCCTCGACCCGCAGCTTGCCAACCTGCCGGAAGAGCAGAAGCGCGTGGCCGCGCTTTCCTCCATCATCGACGTCAAGCTGCTGGCAGCCGACGCCGACAAGGAAGGCCTGCGTGACAGCGCCGACTTCAAGCAGCGCCTTGCCTTCCTCACGGACCGCGAACTGCACAACGCCTATTTCAAGAAGCACGTCGTCGACGCCGTTACCCCGGAAGAGGTGAAGGCGCGCTACGACAAGGAAATCGCCGCCATCAAGCCGGAAGACGAGATTCATGCCCGTCACATCCTGGTCAAGACCGAGGATGAGGCCAAGGCCATCATCAAGGATCTCGATGCCGGCAAGGATTTTGTCGAAATCGCCAAGGAAAAGTCCACCGACCCGAACAAGTCGGAAGGCGGCGACCTCGGCTATTTCAGCAAGGGCCGCATGGTTCCGGAATTTGAAGAAGCCGCGTTCGCCCTCGAAAAGGGCGCCTATTCCAAGGTGCCGGTGAAGACCCAGTTCGGCTACCACGTCATCAAGGTCGAGGATAAGCGCAAGCAGCAGCCCCCGGCGCTCGACCAGGTCGAGCCGCAGGTTCGTCAGCTCGTCATGCGCGACAAGTATCTCGAACTGCTGGAAAAGGCCAAGACGGCAGCGCCCGTCGATATCCAGGACCCGGCATTGAAGACGGCCTATGACGCTGTCAACAAGCAGGAAGCCGAAGGTGGCGAAGACGCCGCTCCGGCTGCCGAAGGCCAGCAGTAAGAACACAATGGCCCGGTGGATCCCGCCGGGCCTCTTCCCACCGCAGGAAAAAAAGAATGTCCGGTTCGATCTCTCCGCTTGCCCCGAAAACCTATGCCGAAATGCCGCCGGTGCGCGGTGTGCGCATGGCGACCGCCGCCGCAGGGATCAAGTACAAGAACCGGACTGACGTGCTGATGATGGTCTTCGATCGCCCCGCGGCGGTCGCGGGCGTCTTCACCCGCTCGAAATGCCCTTCGGCGCCCGTCGATTTCTGCCGCGACAACCTGCCCGGCGGCGTCGCGCGCGCCGTTGTCGTCAATTCCGGCAATGCCAATGCCTTCACCGGCCGCAAGGGCCGCGAATCGACGAAACTTACCGCCGAAGCCGCGGCAAAGGCCGTCGGCTGCAAGGAGAGCGAAGTCTTCCTCGCCTCGACGGGCGTGATTGGCGAACCGCTTGATGCCACGAAATTCTCCGGCGTCCTCGATGGCCTCGCCACCTCGGGCACGGGCGACTTCTGGCTGGAGGCCGCCAAGGCGATCATGACCACGGATACCTATCCGAAGGTCGCCACCCGCACCGCCGAGCTCGGCGGCGTCACCGTGCGTATCAATGGCATTGCCAAGGGCGCCGGCATGATCGCGCCCGATATGGCAACCATGCTGTCCTTCGTCGTGACGGACGCTGATCTCCCCGCTGCGGTACTGCAATCGCTGCTCTCGGCCGGCGTCGGCAAAACATTCAATGCCATCACCGTGGACAGCGACACATCGACCTCGGACACGCTTCTGCTGTTTGCGACTGGCGCTGCGGCAGCCGACGGCCAGAAGGCCGTGACGGCGGACGACGCCACGCTCGATGGCTTCCGTGCCGCTCTCAACGATCTTTTGCGCGATCTCGCCCTCCAGGTCGTGCGTGACGGCGAAGGTGCGCGCAAGATGGTGGAGATCACCGTCGAAGGTGCGGAAAGCGACGAAGCCGCCAAGCGGATCGCGCTTTCGATCGCCAATTCACCTCTGGTCAAGACCGCCGTGGCCGGCGAAGACGCCAACTGGGGTCGCATCGTCATGGCCGTGGGCAAATCCGGCGAGTTGGCCGATCGCGATCGCCTTGCCATCTGGTTCGGCGATGTTCGCGTCGCCGTCGACGGCGAACGCGACCCTGGCTATTCCGAGGAAGCGACGAGCGCGATCATGCAGCGTCAAGATATCCCTGTTCGCGTCGAGATCGGCCTCGGCAACGGCCGCGCGACGGTGTGGACCTGCGACCTCACCAAGGAATATGTCGAGATCAACGGCGATTATCGCAGCTAAGCCATTTTCAGGAAATATGCGCAGCCGCACCATGTTCGTGGGGTTGCGCCAGACTAGAGGCCCGGACAGCGTGACCCTTTCGGGACAGAAGACCAAGATGATCGATCTTGCAAAAGTCAGGCGGCTGGAAGCCGTCGGCTTCCGTGCCTGGCCCGCCGCCACAGTGCTGTATGACGGGAGCTGGCTGTGCCGGCTGACCGCCGGCCACCCTTCACGGCGGCTGAACTCGATCAATCCGCTGGATCCGTCCGATTACCGCGATATTGCCATTCGGCTGGAAAAGGCGGCGAAGCGCTTTGCCGATTACGGCCGTCCGCTGCTAGTGCGTCAGACGCCGCTCACGCCGCCGCAACTGATTGCGTTCATGGACGATGCCGGCTGGATGGATATGGGTCGCACGGTCGTCATGATGGCCGATCTGGCCACCCTGCCCCGTGACGAAGGCCTCGATCATCTTCCGAGCCGTGATGTCGGCCGTTTCGTCGATGCGCGGCTGCGCGTGTCCGGCGACGACCCGGCCTTGAAGCCCGGCCTGACCGAGATCATCAACGCCATCAAGCCCGAGGCCGGCCTCTTCATCTTCGAGGAACCGGGCTTCGGCCCGACCGCGGTGACCATCGCGGTACAGGACAACGACCTCGTCGGCATCCTGCAACTCGGTGTCGCCGAGGAACGGCGCGGCCAGGGCCTCGGCACAGGGATTCTTCACGCAAGCCTGCGCTGGGCGAAGCTCAAGGGCGCGCGCCATGCCTGGGTGCAGGTGGAGGCCAACAACACCGCCGCGCTCGCGCTTTATCGCCGTGCGGGCTTCCAGGACGTTTATGAGTACAGCTATCGGGAACCGGCGAGCGTATGACCGAAACGATCGAACAGCCCCGCCGTATCCTGCTCGTAGCCGCCTGCGCGCTCGTCGACGCGGACGGGCGCGTGCTTCTGGCCCAGCGCCCCGAGGGCAAGTCGCTGGCCGGCCTTTGGGAGTTTCCCGGCGGCAAGGTAGAGCCGGGCGAGACGCCCGAGGAGACGCTGATCCGCGAGCTCGACGAGGAACTCGGCATTCGCACGAAGGTGGCGTGCCTCGCGCCGCTCACCTTTGCGAGCCACACCTACGACGATTTTCACCTCCTGATGCCGCTCTACATCTGCCGCCGCTTTGAAGGCACGGCGCATGGACGCGAGGGACAGGCCATCAAGTGGGTGCGGCCGAAAGCGCTGCGCGATTACCCCATGCCCCCCGCCGACGAGCCCCTCATTCCCTTCCTGATGGACCTGCTCTGAGCCGTTCATTAGAATTTAAGTGCGAATTTTCAGTCTCCGTTAAGCAATCGTTTAGCAGCCTCGTTCAAATAATGCCGTGAACGTTGCAATGCCTGCGAGATCCTGTGATGCGTGACGAAGACTTCTGGAAAACCGTTCAGGAGAAAGATTTCACGCCGGCCGGCGATACCCGGACTGGCGCGTTGAATCTGGCTCTGCTTTTCGGGACAGCCGTGATTGCGCTGGCGCTCGTCCTGACACCCGTGCTGTCAGCCAAATCGGACAAGCGCATGATGGCGAATGTCCCCGATGAATTCGACATGATCTCGACGGGCTCCATCCCGACGGACGGAGCCAAGCGCTACACAGTGCGCCGCAGCGTGCTTCAGGAAATGCCCGGCGCCGTCTGCATCGTCAACGGCTCGGGTGCCAGCGGCGGCTGCTGAGAGCGAAATTCATGCGCAAGGGGCGCGGGGATAGGAATGATGACGAGACTGCTGAAATCGTTCCTGTCCGCCGAACATGGCGCGACCGCTGTGGAATACGGCCTGCTTGCAGCCCTCATCTCCGTCGGCATGCTCGTCGGCCTGGGCTCCTTCTCCGACACGCTCGAGAACACTTTCATGATGCTCAGCGAGAAGATCGACCCCACCAAGTGAGGTCACTTGCCTCCGCCCTGCTTGAGCGCGTCCGCAAGCCGCATCGTCGCCGAACCCGGCTTCAGCGGCTTCTGCTGGCTTTCATGCGGCGCCCAGCCCGAGACATAGATGATCGAAAAGGTCGCCCTGATCCGGCCGTCGGGGTCTGAGAAGCGTTCGGCATACAGTTCCGCCGCGCGCAGCAGGACACCGCGTGCCAGCGGCCGCCGGCTGCGGCCGGACAGCGGGTTCGCCATGCCCATGGCGCGCAGATCCTTCATCAGCGGAAAGAGCGAATCGTAGCGCACCGTATAGGTTTCCTTGTCCGTCACCGGCAAGGCAAAGCCGCCGCGCTGGAGCAGGGCCCCGACATCCCGCACATCCGGAAATGGAATGACGCGCGGGCTGGCGCCGCCGGAAATCTCGCTTTCGGCCGCCAGCAACACCTCTCGCAGTTCCTGCAACGTGCCGCTGCCGGGAATGGCGGCAAGGAAAAGGCCATCCGGCTTCAGCGCCCGTCGGATCTGTACGAAAACGCCGGGCGTGTCATTCGTGAGGTGCAGAGCCAGCGGCGACACGATGAGATTGACGGATTGCGGCGCAAGCGGCACCGTTTCGAGCGCAGAAACGGTTACAGGCTCCCCTGCGGCCGAAAACCGCCGGTCGCTCTCCACGCGCTCGATGGCATCGACCTTGCCGGTACCGGCAATCGCCCGCGCCACGGCTCCGGTATGACCATGGAGCTCCACCGCCTTCTCGAAACGGCGGTCGATCACGCTCAGCCGCTCGGCAAATTCCTCCGCGACGATGTCGAGCAGGAAGTCCGCCGGGCCGCTGCGAAGGGCGCGCAACCGGTTGGTGTCGATGAGGGCATGGTCGAAGAGCGTTTCCATTGCAGCAATCCTGTTCGGAATTCCTTCGCTTTGGCCGGCAAGTGCGACTATTGTCAACCGCATGGGCGAAATAGAGGCCGAGGCATTGCCGGCAGTCCCGCTCCGGCAGGCCCTTGCCCGCCGGATGAAAGCCTTCGCGGGTGCGGCTCTCGACGTCATATACCCGCCCGCCTGCGCCGGATGCGGCCGCCTGCTCGGCACGGGTGCGGGGCTTTGCGCACACTGCTGGTCGCGGCTTGCATTGATCGAGCGCCCCTATTGCGAAGTGCTCGGCACACCCTTTTCCCACGATCTCGGCCCCGGCATCCTCAGCGCCGACGCTATCGCCCATCCGCCGCCCTTTGACCGGCTGCGCTCCGTCGCTCTCTATGACGACCTCGCCCGCATCCTCGTCCATTCGCTGAAATATCGCGACCGCACGGACCTCGCTCCCATGATGGCACAATGGATGCTGCGCGCCGGCGACGGCGCGGTCGGAGCCGCCGATGTTATCGTGCCGGTGCCGCTGCACCGCTTGCGGCTGGTCTGGCGCAAGTTCAACCAGGCGGCGGAACTTGCCCGCTCGCTCGGCGCGCTGTCCGGTAGGCCCGTTCTCATCGATGCGGTGCGCCGCACGAAACGCACACGCCGCCAGATCGGGCTCAACCCGCGTGCCCGCGAGGAGAATGTCCGTGGCGCCTTCGCGATCACCACCGCAGGCCGCGAGGCCCTGTTCGGCAAGCGTGTCGTTCTGGTAGATGATGTCTATACCACAGGCGCCACCATTGCCGCCGTCGCGCGCACCCTCAAGCGCGCGGGTGTTGCCGACATCACGGTTTTGACCTTTGCAAGGGCGCTTCCGGGACCTATATAAAGCACGGTTTTTCCGAGTATTGGAGCAGAAAGCATGGCCCCGGTCGTCATCTACACGCGTCAGTTCTGCGGCTATTGCAGCGCCGCCAAGAAGCTTCTCGAGACAAAGGGCGTGGCCTACAAGGAGCATGACGCGACCTATGCACCGGATGTGCGCCAGGAGATGATCAAGCGCTCCAACGGCCGCAACACCTTCCCGCAGATCTTCATCGGCGAGCGCCATGTCGGCGGCTGCGACGATCTGCATGCCCTCGAGCGCGCCGGCGAACTCGACGCGCTTCTCGCCGCCTGAACCGGCACAGGAGCCCGCCATGACCGTGACGATCGCCGCAATCCAGATGTGCTCGGGCACCGATCCCGTCCGCAACGTGGAAACGATGCAGCGCCTCGTGCGCGAGGCTGCCGCCAAGGGCGCGGTCTATGTCCAGACGCCGGAAATGACCGGCGCCATCCAGAAGGACCGCCAGGGCCTGCGCGCTATCCTGCGCCCGGAGGCCGACGACCTCGTGGTCGCCGCCGCCGCCGACCTTGCGCGTGACCTCGGTATCCATGTTCATGTCGGCTCCACGGCCATCGCACTCGCCGACGGCAAGGTCGCCAATCGTGGCTTTCTCTTCGGCCCCGATGGCAAGCGCATCTGCAGCTACGACAAGATCCACATGTTCGATGTCGACCTCGACAATGGCGAAAGCTGGCGCGAGAGCGCCGTCTACACGCCCGGCAACGTCGCCCGCATGGCGGACCTGCCCTTCGCAAAGCTCGGCTTCGCCATCTGCTACGACGTGCGGTTTCCCGAACTCTTCAAGGCACAGGCACAGGCCGGCGCCGAGATCATCTCCGTGCCCGCCGCCTTCACCCGACAGACGGGGGAAGCGCATTGGGAAACGCTGCTGCGCGCACGCGCCATCGAGAACGGCGTCTACATCATCGCTGCCGCGCAGGCCGGCGTCCATGAGGATGGCCGGGAGACCTTCGGCCATTCGATGATCATCGATCCCTGGGGCCGCGTGCTCGCCGCTGCAGGCGGCACGGGCGAGGCCATCGTGCTCGCCGATATCGATACGGGCGCCGTGAAGGCTGCCCATGACCGCATTCCCAACCTGCGCAACGGGCGGACCTTCACGCTCGAGACGGCTTCTGCCTCCGCCAAGGGGGGCGTTGCCGCGTGATCCGCTACGATCTCTCCTGCGACAACGGCCACGCCTTCGAAGGATGGTTCGGCTCGGCGGATGATTTCGACCGCCAGCAGAAGATGTCGCTGGTCTCGTGTCCCGTGTGCGGCTCCACCCATGTTGCCAAGCGCCTCATGGCCCCCTCCGTGTCGACCGCCCGCAAGAAGGAGCGTCGTCAGGAAATGGTCATGCAGGCCGGCCAGAAGGAAATGGTCGCCAAGCTGCGGGAGATCGTTTCGACGATCCGCGCCAATTCCGAGGATGTCGGGGAGCGCTTTCCCGAGGAAGCCCGCAAGATCCATTATGGCGAGGCCGAACAGCGGGGCCTCATCGGCCAGGCAACACTGGACGAGGTGCGCGACCTCCTGGAAGAGGGTGTCGAGATCGCGCCGCTCCCGGTACTGCCTGACGACACGAACTGATGCGCGGTCACCACCTCGCCGTCTACAATTTCGGCATTCACCTCGATGAATATGAAAGCGAGCGCGTCGCGGGTTTTCGCCTGCGCGAACCTTTCAACTTCGAGGCGGCGAGCCGGGCGGAAGGCTATATCGGCCGCTCGGGCTATGACGAGGTGCCGGGGCCGGAAAGCTGGGGTGAGAAGGTCTATCCCCGCTTCCTCGCCGGCAGCGGTTTCCAAGACGCGCCATCATCGCTTTCCCTCTGGTCCAGCCTCGAAAGCCTCATGGCCTTCACCTATGACGGTGTGCATGCCGATGCGCTCAAGCACGCTCGCAACTGGAACCAGAAACAGGCGTGGCCGGCTCTGGTGCTCTGGTGGGTGAGGGAAGGCGCACGGCCTGTGTGGGCAGATGGAGCGGAACGTCTGGAGCATCTCGCCGACCATGGGCCGACGCCCCGCGCCTTCACCTTCAAGAAACCGTTCTGCCCCGATGGCGAACCCGTCATCATCGATCGGGATCGCGTAAAGGCCATCGGTTCGCGCAATGCCGTGGGCCAGCGAGAACTGCTGGCTGGCGTGCGGCTGCTCGAACCCTGATCAGGCCGGCCGACGCGCCACCAGCATGTAGTTGACGTCCATGTCCTTGGACAGGTTCCACTGGTTCAGCAGCGGGTTGAAGAAAACCCCGGTGCGGTCGGTCACGGTGAGGCCGGACGCTGTCAGCGGCTTTTCGATCTCTTCCGGGCGCACAAGCTTTTCATATTGATGCGTGCCGCGCGGCAACCAGCGCAGTACGTTTTCGGCCGCGAAGATCGCGAGCGCTGCGGCCTTCAGCGTACGGTTGATGGTCGCCACGAACGTCATGCCGCCGGGGCGCACCATCGAGGCGCAGGTGGTGAGGAAGAAGTCGACGTCGGAAACGTGCTCGACCACCTCCATGTTGAGCACCACATCGAAGGTCTCGCCGGCCTCGGCCAGGGCCTCGGCCGTCACCGCGCGATAGTCGACCGCAACGCCGCTTCCGGCCGCATGGGCCTTTGCAATGCCGATGTTCTTTTCCGAGGCATCCGCGCCCAGCACCTCGGCCCCCATACGCGCCATCGGCTCGGAAAGCAGCCCGCCGCCGCAACCGATATCGAGGATGCGAAGCCCCTCCAGCGGGCGATGGGCGGTGGGATCGCGACCGAACTGCGCGGAGACGAGATCGCGGATGTAAGCGAGCCGCACCGGGTTGAACTTGTGCAGCGGACGGAATTTGCCGGTGGGATCCCACCACTCCGCCGCCATCGCGGAAAAGCGGTCGACTTCCGCCTGGTCGATCGTCGTGCGGGCTGCCTCGCTCATGGCCGTCTCCTTCGCGTGGATCTATACCCGTGAAGTCGTCCTACCGGCCCAAGTTGTCAAGAGGACGATATGAAGCGCCCCTGCTGGAGACGGTCTCAGCCGCGGCCGAACTCGTCTTCGATGCGGATGATATCGTCCTCGCCGAGATAGGATCCGGTCTGCACCTCGATCAGTTCCAGGAGGATTTTGCCGGGATTGGCGAGCCGGTGCAGCTCGCCCTGCGGAATATAGACCGACTCGTTTTCCCTGAGCGCGATGGTCTTGTCCCCGATCGTCACTTCCGCGGTGCCGCGTACCACGATCCAGTGCTCGGAGCGGTGGTGGTGCTTCTGGAGGGACAGCCGCTTGCCCGGCGTCACGAAAAGGCGCTTCACCTGGAAACGCTCGCCGTTCAGCACGGACGTATAACCGCCCCAGGGCCGGTAGGCGGTGGGGTGCGTCTCCGTCAGCTTCTGCGTCTTGGGCAGGCTGGCAAGCTGCTTGACGAGCTTGCCGACATTCTGGCTGTCCTCCAGTCGGCCGACATAGACCGCATCCTCGCTGGCCACGACGGCGATATCGTCGAGCCCCTGCACGGCGACATGAATATCGCGTGAGATGATCAGCGAGTTGCGGGTGTCGAGCACTGTCGTACTGCCATCAGCGACATTGCCGGCCTCATCCCGCTGGCCGATCTTCCAGACGGAATCCCAGCTGCCGAGATCAGACCAGGAAATCGGCGAGGGAACGACGGCGGCAATGGGTGTCTTTTCGAAAATCGCGTAATCGATGGAGATATCCGGCGCCCGTGTAAAGGCCGCCTCGTCGAGCCGCTCGAAATCGAGGTCGTGATGCGCCTTGTCGACGGCCTCCTGCGCGGCTGCCAGCACCTCCGGCGCATATTGCTGAAGCTCACGCAGGAAAAGCCCGACGGGCAGCATGAACATGCCGGAATTCCAGAGATAACCGCCTGCCGCAAGCATCTCGACGGCCTTGTCGCGGCCCGGCTTCTCGACGAAGCGGCGCACGGCGTTCGCACCGTTGCCGAGATCCTCACCGATCTCGATATAGCCATAGCCCGTGGCAGGCTCGTTCGGCGTGATACCGAACGTCACCAGCCGGCCGGCTCTCGCTGCGACGGCTGCCTTGTCGATACAGCTGAAATAGGTCGAATCGGCATTGATCTCGTGATCCGAGGCGAGCACCTGAATGAGCGCGTCCTCGCCGTACTTGCGTGCAACGACCGTTGCGGCTGCGGCAAGCGCCGGCGCCGTGTTGCGCGCAACCGGCTCCAGAAGGATGGAGGCGAGGGAAACACCGGCAGTACGGGCCTGTTCGGCGACGAGAAAGCGGAAATCACTGTTCGTGATCACGACAGCCGGCTCATAGCGTGCGGTATCAGAGACCCGCGCCAGCGTTCTCTGGAACAGCGTGGTCTCGCCGAGAAATTCGAGGAACTGCTTGGGAGCCGATGCGCGAGACAGCGGCCACAGGCGGGTGCCCTTGCCGCCAGCCATGATTACGGGCACGATCTTGCTGCTCATCATTCCTCCCGGTGAAGCGGCGGTGCCCATTCTATTGGGTCGTCCTGTCCGATATCTTCTTAATCGCCGTGCGCGCAAACAGCAAATGCCGCGACTCAGACAACATGATCGCAACAAAAAACCCGCCGGGGGCGGGTTCGATGTCTTGCGATGGGCGCAGGATCAAACGGGAACGACGATGCCGCGCAACGTGGTGAGTTCCGCCAGATAGCTTTCGATACCGAACTTGTGTTCGTCCGTCGTTGCCTGCGACAGCTCGGCACGAGCCGTTTCAACGCGACGCGCGATCTCATCGGCATTGAAGTCATCGACATGGACTGCGGATTCCGCAAGCAGCGTGCAACCGGTCGGGACGATATCCGCGAAACCGCCAAAGACCACATAGCGATCCTTCTTGCCGTCCGCGAACTTTACGGTGACGACACCCGGCTTGATCGTCGTCATGGTCGGCGCGTGGTTGGCCATGACGGTCATCTCACCCTCGGTCGCCGGAATGACGACTTCGCTGACGCTGCCGGAAACCAACAGGCGCTCGGGAGAAACGAGTTCAAAGTTGAAGTTGTCAGCCATGACCATTCACTTTTTCTGATTTCATACGGCCGGGAAGATTGGCGGGCGCGCCCATCGGGCGCCCGCCAAAAACATCAAGCAGCTTCAGCAGCCAGCTTCTTGGCCTTCTCGATGGCTTCTTCCATGGAACCGACCATGTAGAAGGCGGCCTCCGGAAGGTGGTCGTACTCGCCGTTGACGAGGCCCTTGAAGCCCTTGATCGTGTCTTCGAGAGCAACCAGCTTGCCCGGCGAACCGGTGAAGACTTCGGCCACGAAGAACGGCTGCGACAGGAAGCGCTCGATCTTACGGGCGCGGGCAACGGCCAGCTTGTCGTCTTCCGACAGTTCGTCCATGCCCAGGATGGCGATGATGTCCTGCAGGGCCTTGTAGCGCTGCAGCGTCGTCTGGACCTTACGGGCGACTTCGTAGTGCTCTTCGCCGACAACCATCGGGTCGAGCATGCGCGAGGTCGAGTCGAGCGGGTCAACGGCCGGGTAGATGCCCTTTTCGGCGATCGAACGCGACAGAACGGTCGTGGCATCCAGGTGGGCGAACGAGGTGGCCGGCGCAGGGTCGGTCAAGTCGTCGGCGGGAACGTAGATGGCCTGAACCGAGGTGATCGAGCCCTTGGTCGTGGTCGTGATGCGCTCCTGCATCTGGCCCATGTCCGTGGCGAGCGTCGGCTGGTAGCCCACGGCCGACGGGATACGGCCGAGCAGAGCCGACACTTCGGAACCTGCCTGCGTGAAGCGGAAGATGTTGTCGACGAAGAACAGAACGTCCTGTCCCTTGTCGCGGAAGTCTTCAGCGATGGTCAGACCGGTCAGGGCGACGCGTGCACGCGCGCCCGGCGGTTCGTTCATCTGGCCGTAAACGAGGGCAGCCTTGGAGCCTTCGCCGCCGCCGTGCTTGTTCACGCCCGATTCGATCATTTCGTGGTAAAGGTCGTTGCCTTCGCGGGTACGTTCACCCACGCCAGCGAATACCGAGTAACCACCGTGTGCCTTCGCGACGTTGTTGATCAGTTCCATGATGAGAACGGTCTTGCCAACGCCGGCGCCGCCGAACAGGCCGATCTTGCCGCCCTTTGCGTAGGGAGCGAGAAGGTCCACGACCTTGATGCCGGTGACCAGGATCTGGGCTTCCGTGGACTGCTCGACGTAGGACGGTGCTTCCTGGTGGATCGCACGCTTACCGGAGGTGACCAGCGGGCCGGCTTCGTCGACGGGCTCGCCGATGACGTTCATGATGCGGCCGAGCGTTTCCGGGCCGACCGGAACGGTGATCGGAGCGCCCGTGTCGGCAACGGCCTGGCCGCGGACGAGACCTTCGGTCGAGTCCATGGCGATCGTGCGAACGGTGTTTTCGCCGAGGTGCTGGGCGACTTCGAGAACGAGGCGGTTGCCGTTGTTGTCGGTTTCCAGCGCGTTCAGGATCTGCGGCAGTTCACCGTCGAACGAAACGTCGACGACAGCGCCGATGACCTGCGTCACGCGACCGGTTGCAACAAAAGCAGCCGGAGCCGCAGCCTTCGTGGAGGCCTTGGTGGCAGCGGCCTTCGCAGCCGGTGCCTTTGCGGCCGGAGCCTTGGTTGCTGCGGCTGCGGCCGGAGCCGCCGCTGCTGCGGCCGTCTTGGTCGCAGCCGGCTTCTTTGCCGCTGCGGTGTCCTTCGGGGTAGCTGCCTTAGCCATGTCTCTTACCCTCTTTGTCCTGGTCCTTAGAGCGCTTCAGCGCCCGAGATGATTTCGATGAGTTCCTTGGTGATCTGAGCCTGGCGCTGACGGTTGTAGTTGAGCGTCAGCTTGTTGATCATTTCACCAGCATTGCGGGTCGCGTTGTCCATGGCGCTCATCTTGGCGCCCATTTCGCCGGCGACGTTCTCGAGCAGGGCCCGGAAGATCTGGACGGAAATGTTGCGCGGGATGAGATCGCCGAGGATCGCGGCGGCATCCGGCTCGTAGTCGTAGATCGCGGTCGCGCCGGTCGTCTCCGCCACGGCCACCGGAGCGGAAGCGGGGATAAGCTGGAGCGCGGTCGGGATCTGCGAGATGACCGACTTGAACTCAGAATAGAACAGCGTGCAGACGTCGAACTCGCCCTTCTCGAACAGACCGATGACCTTGCGGCCCACCTGGTCGGCGTTCTCGAAACCGATGCGCTTGACTTCACGCAGGTCGACGCGGTCGATGATCAGCGAAGCGTATTCGCGCCGCAGGATATCGAAGCCCTTCTTGCCCACGCAGATGATCTTGACCGTCTTGCCGCTCGCCAGAAGCTTGCGGGTATGGTCACGCGCCAGACGAGCGATCTGCGAATTGAAACCGCCGCACAGGCCACGCTCGGCCGTGCAGACGACGAGCAGATGAACCTGGTCCTTGCCCGTGCCGGTCATCAGCCGCGGCGCGCTATCGTCCTGGCCGACGGCCTGGGCGATATTGGCGAGAACCGCGCTCATGCGCTGCGAATAGGGCCGGGCAGCCTCGGCCGCTTCCTGGGCACGCCGAAGCTTCGCCGCGGCGACCATTTTCATCGCCTTGGTGATCTTCTGCGTCGCCTTGACGGAGGCGATCCGGTTTTTCAGATCCTTAAGTGAAGGCATCCGTTTTCCGTCCTGTAGCACGATCTCCCGGACAGGTGTCGGGGATGGTCATGCGTCAAATCCAAAAGCTCGGAGCACCTGCGCGCTTCGGGCGCGCAGGGCTGTAACCGTCAGCCTCAGCCGAAGGTCTTGGCGAAGGAGTCGAGAGCAGCCTTGAGCTTGCCCTTCGTGTCGTCGCTGATCGCCTTGTCGGTGCGGATGGCATCGAGGATCGCCTTGCCTTCCGAACGGAAGTAGCCGAGCAGACCCTGCTCGAACTTGCCGACGTCGGAGACAGCGATCTTGTCGAGGTAGCCGTTCACGCCGGCGAAGATCACCACGACCTGCTCTTCCGTCTTCAGCGGCGAGAACTGCGGCTGCTTCAGGAGTTCGGTCAGGCGGGCACCGCGGTTCAGCAGGCGCTGCGTTGCGGCATCCAGGTCCGAGCCGAACTGGGCGAAGGCTGCCATTTCGCGATACTGGGCGAGTTCACCCTTGATCGAGCCGGCGACCTGCTTCATCGCCTTGATCTGTGCGGACGAGCCGACGCGGGAAACCGACAGACCGACGTTAACGGCCGGGCGGATACCCTGGTAGAACAGGTCCGTTTCAAGGAAGATCTGGCCGTCGGTGATCGAGATCACGTTGGTCGGAATGAACGCCGAAACGTCGTTACCCTGGGTTTCGATAACCGGCAGAGCCGTCAGCGAGCCAGCGCCCATGTCGTCGTTGAGCTTTGCAGCGCGCTCGAGGAGACGCGAGTGCAGGTAGAAAACGTCGCCCGGGTAAGCTTCGCGGCCCGGCGGGCGGCGCAGCAGGAGCGACATCTGACGGTAGGAAACGGCCTGCTTGGAAAGGTCGTCGTAACCGATGAGGGCGTGCTTGCCGTTGTCACGGAAGTATTCGCCCATCGCGCAGCCGGCGAACGGTGCGAGATACTGCATCGGCGCCGGATCGGAAGCCGTTGCGGCAACGATGATCGAGTACTGGAGAGCGCCGCGCTCTTCGAGAACCTTCACGAACTGGGCAACCGTCGAACGCTTCTGGCCGATAGCGACGTAGACGCAGTACAGCTTGTCGCCGTCCGGGCCGTTGTCGTGGATCGCCTTCTGGTTCAGGATCGTGTCCAGGATGATAGCGGTCTTGCCGGTCTGGCGGTCGCCGATGACGAGCTCGCGCTGGCCGCGGCCGACCGGGATGAGGGCGTCGATGGCCTTCAGGCCGGTCGACATCGGCTCATGAACCGACTTGCGCGGAATGATGCCGGGAGCCTTGACGTCAACGCGGGCGCGCTGCTTGGCATTGATCGGGCCCTTGCCGTCGATCGGGTTGCCGAGCGCATCGACAACGCGACCGAGCAGTTCCGGACCGACCGGAACGTCAACGATGGCGCCGGTCCGCTTGACGGTGTCGCCTTCCTTGATGTCACGGTCCGAACCGAAGATAACGACACCGACGTTGTCGCTTTCCAGGTTCAGCGCCATCCCGCGGATGCCACCGGGGAACTCGACCATTTCACCGGCCTGGACGTTGTCGAGGCCGTAAACGCGGGCGATACCGTCACCGACGGAAAGCACCTGGCCGACTTCAGAGACTTCCGCCTCTTTGCCGAAATTTTTGATCTGATCTTTGAGAATTGCGGAAATTTCCGCGGCGCGGATATCCATCAGCCGACCTCTTTCAGTGCAAGCTTAAGAGTAGAGAGTTTGGTGCGAAGGGACGTGTCGATCTGGCGCGATCCCACCTTGACGATCAGACCACCGAGAATGGACGGGTCGACGGTGACGGCAATCGCCACGTCTTTGCCGGTGACGCCTTTCAGCGCCGCCTTCAATTCTTTTTCCTGCGCTGCGGTCAGCGCATGGGCCGAAGTGACGTCGGCCGTGATTTCGCCGCGGGCACGAGCCGCGATGACGCGGTAGGCCTTGATCATGCCCGGGACGGCGAAGAGGCGGCGATTTGACGCAACCACCTTGAGGAAGTTTGCCACGAGGCCCGTGATGCCGGCCTTGGCGGCAACGGCGGAAATGGCCTTGGTCTGATCTTCGGCGGAGAAGACGGGGCTGACGATCAGCCGCTTGAGGTCGTCGCTTTCGTCGATCAGGGCCTGGAAACGGTCGAGATCGGCACCGACACTGTCAGCCGAACCGGCTTCCTGAGCAAGGTCGAAAAGCGAGGACGCATATCTTTCTGCAACACCGGAAACGAGCTGGGATGTGTCTGCCACGGGCACAAGCTTCTCTTCTTTTCATCCAGAGTATTGGTCAGTAGCGGAGCTACGGCCCTAACACGCTGAAATCGTTGCTGTAATCTTCAGCTCCCACAGGCGTTGACGCCCGCTTTTTCTGAATTTCGCGGTTCGTCTAGCATAGGAAACCCGGACTCGCAACACGCCGGACGCAGGAATGCGCCATAAGTCGGCCACAGTCGGGGCGAAACTTCACTGCGCGACGTGTGTTCGTCTGTCTGACGACACGAAACGCCGCTTTTGGCTCAGATGAAGCCGAATGCATATCCGAGCGGAAGCGCAGCAAGCACTGCCTGGACTGCAAGCACGAGAAGGTTCTTCAGGCTGAAGGAACCGTCCGACGCAAACGAGACGATGCGGCCGAAGGCGGCAAGTGCAAAGCCCCCGCCGATCGCCATGTAGATCCAGCTCTGCGCCATCATCAGCGCGACGATGGAAAGTCCGGCATAGAAGCCGCCGGCCGAGCGCACGAAGGCTGTCCCTTCCCGGCTGGCGTCCTGGCGCTGCAGGCCCGCAAGCCGGAGCGCCGTGCCCGGGGCAAACAGTCCAAACAGTCCGATAAGTCCCGTCACGACGGCCGCACAGAAGGCCAGAAACTCGCCTGTCTCGGTGGGGATGTAGAATTCCATCATAGGGGCCTCCGTCGCTTTGCGCGCATCTTCTATCGCATGGCGCAGCGGGCCGCAGAAGCCGGCGAAACGTCTGCGCACAATTCTTTGTTAACCATGTCCCTCACAGGAAGCTCTGCGGATCGATGTCGAGCTGAACCTGGATCGACGCGCGTTCCTTCGGGCCGTTGGCGAGCATGGCGCGCAGGAAGGCCTGCATCTCGCTTCCCCGCCGGCCGTGTACCAGCAGGCGAAAGCGATGGCGACCGCGCACAAGCGCCAGCGGCGCTTCCGCAGGTCCCAGGATGGAGATGCCGTCCGCATGGGGGGCCGCCTGCCGAAGGCCGCGCGCATGCGCTTCCGCCTCGTTTCGGCTGTCGGCCGAGACGATGACGGAGGCGAGCCGGCCGAAGGGCGGCAGAAGCGCCTTTTCCCGTTCGCCGATCTCTCGGTCGTAGAAGGCCTGGGCATCGCCGGAGACGATAGCCTGCATCACCGGATGCGTCGGCTGATAGGTCTGAATGAGGCCATGGCTCTTGAGGCCGGAGCGGCCCGCGCGGCCCGTGACCTGTGACAGCAGCTGGAATGTGCGCTCGGCAGCCCGCGGATCGCCGTTCGAAAGCCCGAGATCCGCATCCACCACGCCGACCAGCGACATCAGCGGGAAATTGTGCCCCTTGGCGACAAGCTGCGTGCCGATGACGATATCCGCCTCGCCGCGCGCGATCGCTTCCAGTTCCAGTCGCAGCCGCTTTACCCCCATCAGGTCAGAGGAGAGCACGATGGTCCGCGCCTCCGGGAAATGCCGCTCGACCTCCTCCGCGATGCGCTCGACACCCGGCCCGCAGGCCGCGAGATGGTCGAACGTGCCGCATTCGGGGCAGGCCTCCGGCGTGCGCTCGGCATAGCCGCAATGGTGGCACTGGATCTGTCCGCGGAAACGATGCTCCACCAGCCAGCTCGAGCATTGCGGGCACTGGAAGCGATGGCCGCAGACCCGGCAGAGCGTCAGCGGCGCATAGCCGCGCCGGTTGAGGAAAAGCAGCGCCTGCTGTTCCTTCTCGATGGTGCGGGCGATGCCGCGCAGCATGATCGGCGAGAGAAAGCCGCCGCGCGCCGGGGGATGGCGGCGCATGTCGATGAGATGCAGATCCGGCAGTGCCGCATCGCCGTAGCGCGTCGGCAGATGCAGCTTCCGGTATCGTCCCGTATCGCTGTTGACGCGGCTTTCCACCGACGGCGTTGCAGAAACGAGTACGGCCGGAAAATCACCGATGCGCGCCCTGACAACGGCCATGTCGCGTGCATTATAGAAGACACGGTCTTCCTGCTTGTAGGCGGGGTCGTGCTCTTCATCAACAATGACGAGGCCCAGATTCTCGAAGGGCAAAAAGAGCGCGGAGCGCGCGCCCGCGACCACCCGCACATCGCCTGTCGTCACCTGCCGCCAGACTTTTTCGCGGGTGCGCGGCGCCAGATCCGAATGCCACTCCGCGGGCTTGGCACCAAACCGGTCCTGGAAGCGTTCGAGGAAGCTCGCCGTCAGCGCGATTTCCGGCAGCAGGATCAGCACCTGCCGGCCCTTCCGCAGCGTCTCGGCAATCGCCTCGAAATAGACCTCCGTCTTGCCCGAGCCGGTAATGCCATCGATCAGGGAAACGGAAAACTCGCCCTTGCGCACGCTCTCGACGAGTTCGGCCGCACTATCCGTCTGCGGCCCTTCCAGCCTCGGCGCAACATAATCCGGGTCGGGCGGCGCCACGACGGGCGGCGGCGGCAGGAAGACCGTTTCGAAGGTGCCTTGCTTGACCAAGCCGTCGACCACGCTCGTCGAGGTGCCCGAGGCATGGGCAAGCCCCGAACGCGTCCAGGGAATGCCGTCCTCCACCAGCTCCAGCACGCGCTCGCGTGCGCTGGTCAGGCGCTCCGGCCGGTGGCCGGTGAAGCGCAGCCCCTCGATCATCGGCTCTGGGTCGAAAGCGGTCGGCGCGCGCAGCGCCATGCGCGTCACCAGACCGGGCGGTGTGACGGTGTAGGCAGAAACCCAATCGAGGAAATCACGCATTTCCTTCGACAGCGGCGGGCAATCGAAGACCTTCTCGATCGGCCGGAGCTTCTTCGGATCGACCTTGCCGTCATCACCGCCGTCCCACACGACACCCGGCACCAGCCGCGGTCCAAGCGGCACTTGCACGATGGAGCCCGGCTGAACGGCCATGCCGTCGGGCACCGTATAGGAATAGGGCACGGGCGTTGGCACCGGCACCATGACGGGCACCGTGCGCGGAAAGAGTTTGTCTCCGAAAAGGTCGGTCGAATCGCTGCTCATTTCCCGCGACCATGCCCCCATGACCGCGCGAAGAAAACCGCAAAGATGAAGCCGCCCTCAATCGTCATCGTCAGCCATTGCGCCGGTCAGCCGCATGCCGTCGATCCAGGTCGCGCCGTCATTGCGCACGACCCGTTTCGCACGCACCCCGCAACGCGCCTCCACCTCGGCGGCCAGCCGTTCGGAATGGGTGACGATCCACAGCTGGCTCGTCTGCGCCGCCTGGGCGATCATTTCGGCAAGCGGCGAGAGCATGTCCGGGTGCAGGCTCGCCTCCGGCTCGTTGAGCGCAATCAGCGGCGGCGTGCGATAGGAAAGCAGCGCGGCGGCAAGCGCAAGGAAGCGGATCTGCCCGTCGGACAATTCGCGCGGCTGGAAAACACGCTGGGGAAACTGCGGGAAGGTCAGCCCGTAGGAGGCGAATTCCTCCGGCTCCGGCACCGAAAGCTGCGCGCCGCCGAAAGCATCCGCCACCGCCCGGTCGAGATCGACCGTGTCCTGCCGCGTCCATCGAAGCGTCGCGAACACCGCCGCCATATTGGCCCCGTCCTGATCAAGCAGCGGGGCGGTAACGGCCAGGCAAGGCTGGCGCAGCGCCGAATCGCGGTCCGACCGGAAGCCGTGGAAGAACCGCCATTGCAAGACGGCCCGGCGGAAGGTGCCGATTTCAGGATAGTGCCCGGCATCGCCAAGCAGCGCGACGGCCGTTTCCGACGTCAGCGCCTGTTCGGGATATTCGACCAAACGGCCGTTTTCATCCCGCACCATGATGCCCGGCCCGGCCCGCTTCATCACCGTGACAGGACGGCGCCCGGTCTCGATCGACAATTCTTCCGCCTTGACCTGCGGCTCGAAGGCGAAGCCCGCGGCCGCCTTCGGCGGACGCAACCCCGCTTCCACGCGATAGCGGAAGGTAATCGCCCGTTCCTCGTCGAGCAGCTCGGTTTCCAGCCGGATGCGTACCGGCTCGTTTGCTCGCCGCTTGCCGGTCCACAGTGCCGAGGCCATGCCGCCTTCCGCCGCGATCTCGTAGGCGAAGTCGCCGCGCACGGCAGCCTGCACCAGTTGCAGCGAACGGTAGAGGTTCGATTTTCCCGCGCCGTTTTCGCCAACGAACAGGTTCACCCGCCCAAGATCCATGCGGATCGCGCGCAGCGAGCGATAGTTTTCGGCAGACATGGAACGCAGCAGCATGGACCTATCCGTTTCGGTGGACGCACGTTTTAGGATCGGCTTCGTGTCTACAGGAAGGCAGGCCGCTTTGGCGAGCGCCGTAGCCGAACGTTAGCAGATCCCTAACGCAAATCGCCGATCCTGTGACAAACGCCCCCGGGCTATTGCCAAAGGCAGGGACATGACCGAGCTTCTCATCATCGCCGATCCCACGCTCATGAACGAGCGGCAGGCTTGGCTTGCGGCGCTTGCCGGAGAACGCCGCCTTTCGGCCAATACGCTGGACGCCTACGAGCGCGACACCCGTCAGTTCCTCGCCTTCCTGACCGGGCATATCGCTGCACCCGCCAGCCTGAAGGACATTGGCAACCTGCGGCCGGCGGACCTGCGTGGCTTTCTCGCCGCCCGGCGGCGCGACGGCGCGGGTGCCCGCACGCTTGGCCGCGGCCTTGCCGGTTTGCGCTCTTTCCTGCGCCATCTCGAGCGAAAGGGCCTCGCCAATTCCGCCGGCGCGACCGCCGTACGCTCGCCGAAACAGCCGAAGTCACTGCCCAAACCGCTCTCCGACCGGCAGGCCATCGCCGTCGTCGATGCGCATGAACAGCTCGCCGAAGAGCCATGGATCCGCACCCGTAACGCCGCCGTGCTCGCCTTGCTGTACGGTTGCGGGCTTCGCATCTCCGAGGCGCTGGCGCTGACACAAGCCGATTTTACGGGAAGCCCGACATCACTGCGCATCACAGGCAAGGGTGGCAAGACACGCATCGTGCCGCTCATCGCCCACGCCCGCGCGGGCGTGGAGGATTACATCAAGCTCTGCCCCTTCCCGCTCGGCGACGACAGGCCGCTCTTTCGCGGCGCGCGCGGCGGCCCTTTGCAGCCGGCCATCATCCAGCGCGAAATGCAGAAGATGCGCGGCGCGCTCGGCCTGCCGGACAGCGCGACGCCCCATGCTCTGCGCCATTCCTTCGCCACCCATCTTCTGGCCGGCGGCGGCGACCTGCGCACCATTCAGGAATTGCTCGGCCACGCCAGCCTTTCCACCACGCAGGTCTATACCGGCGTCGATTCCGCGCGCCTCCTCGAAATCTACGATCGCGCCCATCCGCGGGCCTGATCCGTTAAGAGATTCGTGAGAACCCCGAGACTAGGGTCGCCGCAAAATGCAGGGAGTTCGACCATGACAGTCCTTCTTCACAAGCGCCGCATGGCGCTCGCCGACCGGATGGCCGATACCGGCCTGTGGCTGCTTGCCGCGGTCAACATGCTCATCGCGCTCTCTTTCCTCGTCGTGCTCGCGTCCCTATCGCCGGCCAATGCGCAGGACCTACCGGTCTGCGGCGGCAACAACCTGCTCACGCGGTACGAGACGAACGATCCCGCCGCCTTCGCCAAACTGCGCGCCGAAGCCGATGCGGTGCCGAACGGCAAGACCATCTTCTGGAAAATCGAGAAGGACGGCAAGCCGGCTTCCTGGCTGCTCGGCACCATGCATGTAACCGACCCGCGCGTTGTCGCTATGCCCGACGGCGCGCGAAAAGCCTTTGACGAGGCCGCGACTGTCGTCGTCGAATCCGACGAGATTGCAGACGAGAAGAAGGCAGGCGTGACCATCCTGGCGCGCCCTGACCTGACCATGTTCAATGACGGGAAGTCGATCACCGATTTCCTCAGCAAGGATGATGCCGAAACGCTGGCCGAGGGGCTGAAGGGCCGCGGCCTGTCGCTCGCCGCCGTCGAGCGCATGAAGCCCTGGATGATCGCAAGCTTCGTGGCACTTCCGGCCTGCGAGATCGCCCGCAAGACGGCCGGCGCCGCCTTCCTCGACCAGAAGCTCGCCAAGGACGCTCTGGCCGAGGGCAAGACCCTCAAGGGCCTGGAAACCTTGATAGAGCAGATCTCCGCCCTCGACTCGTTACCCATCGAACCACAGATTCAGGGCCTCGTGCAGACCGTCGCCCTCGGCGATACGCTGCAGGACGTCATCGAGACGATGAGCCAGCTCTATCTGGCCGGCGATGTCGGCATGATCATGCCGATGATGCGCGCTGCGGCTCCGCAGGCCGAAGGCGATGTCGACAGCTATGCCGATTTCGAGCAGCGCATCATCATCGACCGCAACCACACCATGGCGACCCGTGCAGCCCCGATCCTCGCGGATGGCAACGTCTTCATGGCCGTCGGCGCGCTGCACCTGCCCGGCGCGGAAGGCGTCGTGGAATTGCTGCGCAAGGAAGGCTTTACGGTTACGGCCGTGAACTGACCACGCGCGTTCCGATGCCTGACAGCATCGTGCGTACGATCAGCTTGTGGAACGGCATCACGGCGGCAAGGTAGAACCGCCCGAGCAGGTTGTTGCGGTGGACGAGCGTCATCACGGAGAGCGTCTGGCCACAGGGCCGGTCGGAGCGCACGTCGATGACGATGCGAAAATCCAGATGCCGGTCGTCGAAGCCCAGCACCACCCGGTCGTCGGTGACGCTCACCACCGGAAAACCGCCGATCTCCGTCTCAGATGTCCGCACCTCGCCGGCCGCCCCTTTCAGCCCGAACGGCGCGACCAGCGCGTTGCGCAGTACCATCAGCCTGCGTATCCAGCGCGGCGGATGCTCCAACGCCAGCCGCGCGGCCTCCCGCGCTGTCAAGTGATCGACAGGCAGTCCGAGCGTGAACCGGTCCGCCCAGTCGGCGGCGGGAAGAACGGGATGGGGGAGCGAGACGGGTCTCGACACGGGCGACATGGCGGTCTCCTTCAAGGCCGCCATGCTGCGCTTTAACGCCGGGAGATGACAGGTGGCCGGTTGTCGCAGCAGGTGGCACGCCGCATCCCGACATGCGGTGACTGCGATCCCGCGTCACGTCCCGCTGGTCATTCTGCGCAGGACGGGCGTCTTCCAATAGAACTGGTGCACCGCGACACCGGCGAGATGCGCAACGATCAGGACCCAGAGCAGGGCCTTGAACAGCCCTGCATGAAGGGAACCCGCCTGCGTAACACCGAAATAATAGGCGGCGATGCCGCTGAGCGGCATCAGGAAGAACAGACCATAAAAGGCCCAATGCGCCGCTGTGGAAACACGCCTGAAGAACAAGGGCTCGGCGGCGGGCGCATCCGGCGCACCCTGTATCACCCGCAATCCGAGACGAAGCCCCGCGAGACAGAGAATGGCGATGCCGACATAGGCATGGATGTTGGCGGACGCCAGATCGTCTGGCGTGACCGTATCACCGCGACGGACGAGGCGGTTCCAGTGTTCAATGCCATCGGAAAAGATGAGGTTGAACCCGATCAGCAGGAACATCATCCAATGCAGGATGCGTTGCGAGATCGAATAGGAAAGAGCGGTATGCGAAGCCATGTGACCCTCTTCGGAAATGCATTACCAGCATTGCCGAGAATAACGGCCGCGGATGAAAAACCAATCCGCGGCCGCCACATGGCTGAAATTTAATATTTGTAAGTCGTCAAATACCGGTCACATGTGAATGGGCTTGAAGAAGGTTGCGAGCGCCGCTTCCTTGACGGCTTCCGACATGGTCGGATGCGCGTGGCAGGTGCGGCCGAGATCTTCCGAGGAGCCGCCGAATTCCATGAGGACAGCCGCCTCGTGGATCATCTCGCCTGCGCCGAAACCGACGATGTGCACGCCGAGCACGCGGTCGGTTTCCTTGTCGGCCAGCACCTTCACGAAACCATCCGTCGCCAGCATGGCGCGGGCACGGCCGTTGGCCGTGAAGGGGAACTTGCCGGCCTTGTAGGCGATGCCTGCGGCCTTCAGTTCTTCCTCTGTCTTGCCGACGGAGGCGACTTCGGGCTGGGTGTAGACGACGCCCGGGATGACGTCATAGTTCACATGGCCCGCCTGGCCGGCGAGGATTTCGGCTACGGCAACGCCCTCGTCTTCCGCCTTGTGGGCGAGCATGGGGCCGCGCACGACATCGCCGAGCGCGTAGATGCCGGGTACATTGGTCTGGAAATGCTTGTCGATCTCGACGCGGCCGCGGCTGTCGAGCGCCACGCCGGCTTCCGTCAGGCCGAGGCCCTCCGTGTAGGGCTTGCGGCCGGTGGCGATCAGCACGACATCGGCGTCGATGGTGGTGGCCTCACCGCCCTTGACCGGCTCGAAGGTCACCTTGGCGCCCGAACCCGTCTTCTCCACGCCCGTCACCTTGGCACCGAGCTTGAAGTCCATGCCCTGCTTGGCCAGCATGCGCTGGAACTGCTTGGAAACTTCGCCGTCCATGCCGCCGAGGATCGTGTCGAGATATTCGACGACGGTGACCTTGGCGCCGAGGCGTGCCCAGACCGAACCGAGCTCCAGCCCGATGACGCCGCCGCCGACGACCACCATATGGCCCGGCACCTTGTCGAGCGCGATGCCGCCCGTCGAGGAGACGATGACTTTTTCGTCGATCTCGACCGGGACACCGGGAATGCCGGCGACATCCGAACCCGTGGCGATCACGATGTTCTTTGTCTCTAGGACCTGCTCCTCGCCCTTGTCATTGGTGACGGAAACCTTGCCGGCGCCCAGCACCTTACCGGTGCCCTGGATGCCGTCGATCTTGTTCTTCTTGAAGAGGAAGGCGACACCGTCGACGTTCGATTTCACCGTCGCATCCTTGTGCGCCATCATCTTCGGCAGATTGAGGGTCGGCTTCACGCCATCGATGCCGAGGGCTTCCATGCCGTGGGCGGCGTGGCTGTAGGCCTCAGACGCGTGCAGCAGCGCCTTGGACGGGATGCAGCCTACATTGAGGCAGGTGCCGCCATAGGTGGACCGCTTTTCGACGACGGCGACCTTCAGGCCGAGCTGGGCCGCCTTGATGGCGCAGACATAGCCGCCGGGGCCGGAACCGATAACGATGAGATCATATGCCATGACAAGTCCTTCCTGCACGGGGCCTAGCGGCCGCCGCTGACGTTGATGGCGGCACCCGTCACATAGGATGCCGCGTCGGAGAGAAGATAGAGAATGGATTGGGCCACTTCATCGGCCGTGCCCGGCCGCTGCATCGGGATGAGCGACGCCATGTCGCGCGCCCGATCCGGCAGGCCGCCGGAGGCGTGGATTTCGGTATCGATGATGCCGGGGCGAACGAGATTGACGCGCACACCCTCGGCCGCGACCTCGCGCGCCAGGCCGATGGTGAAGCTTTCGATGGCGCCCTTGCTGGCGGCATAGTCGACATATTGCCCTGCGGCGCCAAGCAGGGCCGCAACGGACGAGAGGTTGACGATGGCGCCGCCTTTGCCGCCGTGGCGGGTCGACATGCGGCGCACCGCTTCCTGCGCGCAGCGGATCGAGCCCATGACGTTGACGGCGAACATGCGCTCCAGCCGCTCGGATGACATCTCGTCAACGCGCTGCGCCGTCGCCACGATGCC
Organism: Shinella sedimenti; assembly: GCF_022601905.1. Taxonomy (NCBI): domain Bacteria; kingdom Pseudomonadati; phylum Pseudomonadota; class Alphaproteobacteria; order Hyphomicrobiales; family Rhizobiaceae; genus Shinella; species Shinella sedimenti. The sequence goes on along the minus strand of NZ_JAKVIN010000004.1, from coordinate 334,297 downwards.
GGCATTGTTGACGAGACCGTCGAGCCGGCCGAACGTGCCGTCGATGGTGGAGAAGATCGAGGCGAGGCCTAGCTCGGTGCCGACATCGCCCTGGACGGGGATGGCCGAACCGTCAACCGCGCGGATTTCCGCCACCACGGCTTCGGCTGCCTGCAGATTGGTGACGTAGTTCACGGCAACCTGCCAGCCGGCAGCACCCGCCAGCCGGCAGACGCTGGCACCGATGCCACGGCTGCCGCCGGTCACGAGAAGAACGGGAGCCTCGATCATGCCGCGCATCCCTTGAGCTTGAGAAGATCCCATGGCACAGCGGACGCCTTGCCCTCGTCCCACAGCTTCGAATAGCGAAGGGACGGGCCGAAGCCGGAGAGCAGCACGCCTGCCGCTGCCGTAGCACTCTCATCAGGCAGGTCGGCCGCATCGCCCGCGCCGTTAAGCGCGTAGATCACGCCCTCCCAAACGGTGCAGGCAGCGATCTCCTCGCCGGTCACATCGCCCTCCGGGCAATTGTACATGACCATGCCGTTCGAGCGGGCGGGATCGCCCGGCATGACGATGCCATCCAGCACGGTGCCGCTTGAAAGGACCTTCAGCTTGAAATGGTGGCTTGTCGCCGCCGCGTTAGAGCCGGTGGGTTCGAAGGTCAGTTCATAGCCACCATCGCGATCCCCGTAGATCGCACGGTCCTGCCGGCACTCCGCCGCGAAGGCGGAGGTTGCGGCAGACAGGCCGGCAAGGATGAGGACGACGCGCATTGCTCAGTGCGCCTTTTCCGTCGCGAGCTTGATGCCCAGCGCGATGAAGACGAGGCCGCTGGTGCGGTCGATCCACTGGCTGGCGCGCGAGAACGCAGCACGCATGCGCGGCGTCGTCATGAAGAGCGAGACGCCGACGAACCAGGCGATCAGGCAGGTGGCCATGACGAGACCATAGCCGAACTTCACGGCAATCGGCGTATGCGCACTGACGACGGTGGAGAAGATCGACAGGAAGAAGAACACGGCCTTGGGATTGAGCGCATTGGCAAGGAAGCCGAGACCGAAGGCGCGCAACGCCGACTGGTCGCTCTTTTGTCCCTCGCGCCCCTCAACCGCCTCGAGCGAAAGATCGGCCTTTCCGGCGCGCAGCGCCTTGATGCCGATATAGATCAGATAGGCCACGCCGCACCACTTCACGATGTTGAAGAGGTAGATCGACTGGGAAATGATCAGCCCGAGCCCGAGGATCGTATAGGTAACGTGGAACATCAGCGACGCGCCGACGCCGAAGGAGGTGATGATCGCCGCCCGGCGCCCGTGCACCAGCGACTGGCGCATGACCATGGCAAGATCGGCCCCCGGCGAAACGATCGCGAAGGAGAAGATGGCCATCAGCGAGGCGAGTTCGAGAAGATAGCTGCTCATCGTTCTCGTCCTCCTAGACGATGATGACGACCGCCATCACCGCCAGGCCCGCCAGCGAGGCAAGCCAGACCAGCGAGCGGATATAGGGAATGCCCGTCAGATAGAGGGGGATATAGACAAGCCGGGCGACGAACCACAGCCATGCGCCGATGAGACCCCAGCCCGATGGGTCGCCCGCGATCGCAAGCGTCAAAGCGAGCGCGACAAAACCGGGATAGGTCTCGCGGAAATTCGCGGACGCGCGCGCGGCGCGTCCGGCGAGGATGCCTTGCGGTTCGCGTGCACCGTCACGCGGACCGGCATTCCACTCGGAGCCGAGTTCCTTCGTGGCGAACATGCCCTGCAGGAGGATATGGAAGACGAGCAGCGCCACGCTCAGGACGATGAGCACGAGGATGGGGTAAGCCGCCGTCGCTGCCGTCTCCATGAAACCCTCCTTAGAGATCGAGAACCAGACGCTCCGGATCTTCCAGGCTGTCCTTGACACGCACGAGGAAGGTCACGGCTTCCTTGCCGTCGACGATGCGGTGGTCATAGGACAGCGCGAGATACATCATCGGGCGGATGACGATCTGGCCGCCGACGACGACCGGGCGCTCCTGGATCTTGTGCATGCCGAGGATACCCGACTGCGGCGCGTTCAGGATCGGCGAGGACATCAGCGAGCCGTAGACACCGCCGTTGGAGATGGTGAACGTGCCACCCTGCATGTCCGCCATGGACAGCGCGCCGTCACGCGCGGCCTTGCCGAGACGGCCGATTTCCTTCTCGATGGCGGCAATACCCATCTGGTCGGCATCGCGTACGACCGGCACCACCAGACCCTTGTCCGTGCCGACGGCGACGCCGACATGGCAATAGTTCTTGTAGATGATGTCGGTGCCGTCGATCTCGGCGTTGACGGCCGGCAGTTCCTTCAGCGCGTGCGTCACGGCCTTGGTGAAGAAGCCCATGAAGCCGAGCTTCACGCCGTGCTTCTTCTCGAAGAGATCCTTGTAACGGTTGCGCAGGTCCATCACGGCCGACATGTCCACCTCATTGTAGGTGGTCAGCATGGCTGCGGTGTTCTGGGCGTCCTTGAGGCGCTTGGCGATGGTCTGGCGCAGGCGCGTCATCTTCACGCGCTCTTCGCGCGGCGCATCGGCTTCAGAAGAGGCCGGACGGGCAGCAACCTTGGCAGGCTCGGCGGAAGCCGCCGACGATGCCGTGATACCCTTTGCAACGGCGGCAAGCACGTCGCCCTTCAGCACCTGACCGCGCTTGCCCGAACCGTCGACCTGATCGGCCGAAAGGTTGTTTTCGGCAAGCAGCTTGGCGGCGGCAGGAGCAGCCGGCATGGCGGACGCGCCGCCGGCAGCGGGCTTGGCTTCGGCGACCGGAGCGGCAGCAGGAGCCTTCTCGACCTTTTCGGCGGCGGCAGGAGCAGCCGCACCGGCGGAAGCACCTTCGGAGATCTGGCCGAGCAGGCCGCCTGGCTCGACGGTTTCGCCGGCGTTGGCGGTGATTTCGCCGAGCACGCCGGAGGCGGGTGCAGGCACTTCGATCGTCACCTTGTCGGTTTCGAGCTCACAGAGCGGCTCGTCGGCCTTGACGACATCGCCCACCTTCTTGAACCAGGTGCCGACGGTCGCTTCGCTGACAGATTCGCCCAGAGTGGGGACGCGGATTTCGGTAGCCATGACTGTGTTCCGTTCGTGATTCTTTTCGTGGTTACTGGATAGCCGGGCGGATCAACCGCCCAGCGCGTCCTCGAGGAATGCGGCAAGCTGTGCCAGGTGCTTCGACATGAGACCCGTCGCCGGCGATGCGGCGGCCGGACGGCCGGTGTAGCGCACGCGCTGATACTTGGCGTCGATATGGGCGAGCACCCATTCGAGATACGGATCGATAAACGCCCAGGCACCCATGTTCTTGGGCTCTTCCTGGCACCAGACCATCTCGGCATTGCGGAAGCGCGATAGTTCGTTGATCAGCGCCTTGGCAGGGAACGGATAGAGCTGTTCCAGACGCAGCAGGTAGACATCGTCGATGCCGCGCTTCTCGCGCTCTTCCAAGAGGTCGTAATAGACCTTGCCCGAGCACATCACGACACGGCGGATCTTGGCATCCTTCTGGAGCTTGATCGGGCCGTCCTTGATTACCTCGGCGTCGTCCCACAGCAGGCGGTGGAAAGAGGTTTCCCCGGCCATTTCCGACAGCGAGGACACGGCCCGCTTGTGGCGCAGCAGCGACTTCGGCGTCATCATGATGAGCGGTTTGCGGAAGTCGCGCTTCACCTGGCGGCGCAGGATGTGGAAGTAGTTCGCCGGCGTCGTGACGTTGGCGACCTGCATGTTGTCTTCCGCGCAAAGTTGCAGGAAGCGCTCCAGACGGGCGGATGAATGCTCCGGTCCCTGGCCCTCATAGCCATGCGGCAGAAGGCAGACGAGACCCGACATGCGAAGCCACTTGCGTTCGCCCGAGGAGACGAACTGGTCGAAGATCACCTGCGCGCCGTTGGCGAAGTCGCCGAACTGGGCTTCCCAGAGGGTCAGGGCGTTTGGACGGGCCAGCGAATAGCCATATTCGAAGCCGAGCACCGCTTCTTCCGAGAGCATCGAGTTGATGACCTCGTATCGCGCCTGCGTGGGCGAGAGGTTGGAAAGCGGGATGTAGCGGTCTTCGGTTTCCTGATCGTAGAGAACCGAGTGACGCTGCGAGAACGTGCCGCGTTCGCAATCCTGACCGGAAAGGCGGATCTTGGTGCCTTCCACGCACAGCGTGCCGAAGGCGAGCGCTTCGCCCATCGCCCAATCGATGCCCTCGCCCGTCTCGACCATCTGCATGCGGTTGTCCATGAACCGCTGGATGGTCTTGTGGGCCTTGAAGCCTTCCGGGGTCGTCGCGATCTTGCGGCCGATTTCCTTGAGCTGCTTCATCGGCACCGAGGTCTTGCCGCGGCGCTGTTCGTCCTGGTTGTCGGCCGAGCGCAGGCCCGACCATGCACCGTCGAGCCAGTCGGCCTTGTTCGGCTTGTAGGACTGGCCGGCCTCGAACTCCTGTTCGAGATTGGCGCGCCAATCGGCCTTCATCTTCTCGAATTCGCCTTCGGAGATGACGCCCTCGGCGATCAGCCGCGCGCCGTAGAGGCTGACGACGGTCTTGTGGGCGCGGATCGCCTTGTACATCTTCGGCTGCGTGAACGCCGGCTCGTCGCCTTCGTTATGGCCGAAGCGGCGGTAGCAGAAGATATCCAGCACGACCGGCTTGTGAAACTTCATGCGGAATTCGGTCGCGACCTTGGCGGCATAGGTCACCGCCTCCGGATCGTCACCGTTCACGTGGAAGATCGGCGCCTCGATCATCTTGGCCACATCGGACGGATAGGGCGAAGAGCGCGAGAAGGCCGGGTTCGTGGTGAAGCCGATCTGGTTGTTGATGATGACGTGGACCGTGCCGGCAACGCGGTGTCCGCGCAGACCGGACAGGCCGAGGATTTCGGCCACGACGCCCTGGCCCGCAAAGGCGGCATCGCCGTGCAGCAGCAGTGGCATCACCTTGGCGCGCTCACGCAGCGGGATGATATCGCCTTCGAAGACCGTCGCCATCTGGTCCTGCTTGGCGCGGGCCTTGCCCATCACGACAGGGTTGACGATCTCGAGATGCGAGGGGTTGGCCGTCAGCGACAGGTGCACCTTGTTGCCGTCGAACTCGCGGTCCGAAGAGGCGCCGAGGTGATACTTCACGTCACCCGAACCTTCGACGTCGTCAGGCGCGTAGGAGCCGCCCTTGAACTCGTGGAAGACCGCGCGGTGGGGCTTGGCCATCACGTTGGTGAGAACGTTCAAGCGGCCGCGGTGCGCCATGCCGAGCACGATTTCCTTCAGGCCCATCTGGCCGCCGCGCTTGATGATCTGCTCCAGCGCCGGGATGAGTGCTTCGCCGCCGTCGAGGCCGAAGCGCTTGGTGCCCTTGTACTTGACATCGATGAACTGCTCGAAACCTTCCGCTTCGATCAGCTTTTGCAGGATCGCCTTCTTGCCTTCGACGGTGAAGTCGACGCCCTTGTCGGGGCCTTCGATGCGCTCCTGAATCCAGCCCTTCTCTTCCGGGTTGGAGATATGCATGAATTCGACGCCGATCGTCGAGCAGTAGGTGCGCTCGAGGATTTCGACCATTTCGCGCACGGTGGCGTATTCCAGGCCGAGGACGTTGTCGATGAAGATCTTGCGGTCGAGATCCTTCTCCTCGAACCCGTAGTTCGAAGGCGAAAGCTCGTGATAGTCCTCGACGGGTGCCGCGATGGCGAGCGGGTCGAGCTTGGCGTGCAGATGGCCGCGGGCGCGGTAGGCGCGGATCATCATGATGGCGCGCACGCTGTCGCGCGTCGCCTGGTTGACGTCGGCCTGATTGACGGCCGTGCCGGTCTGGGCGGCGGCGGCTTCAGCCTTTGCCTGCACCTTCTTTTCCAGAACCTTCTCGACCACGCCCCAGTTGCCGTCGAGCGCCGAGACGAGTTCGCCATTGGCGGCGATCGGCCAGTTGGCGCGCTTCCAGGACGCACCCTTGGCGGCCTTCACGACATCGGAGGGCTGGTCTTCCAGAGCCTTGAAGAAGGCCTGCCATTCCTCGCCGACGGAGGCGGGGTTTGCCTCGTACTGGGCATAGAGCTGCTCGATATAGGCCGCGTTTGCTCCGTCGAGGAAGGAGGTGGCCAGGAATTGTTCGTTGGCGTCTTGCCGTGCCATGGTCTTTCGCGGGCGCCGCGCCCGCCTCCCGAACGATCGTGTTGACCGGGCCTGCCCGGTTTGCCGCCCGCCGCCCGGTTTTTGGCCGGTGACGGGTGAGATGGGTCGGCCGGCGTCTTGCGCCGGCCCACCCGCTTTTGTTTGTCAGCCCTTCAGGACTTCCACCAGCGTCTTGCCGAGGCGCGCCGGCGACGGCGAAACGCGGATGCCTGCCGCTTCCATGGCGGCGATCTTGGATTCCGCATCGCCCTTGCCGCCGGAAACGACAGCGCCGGCATGGCCCATGGTGCGGCCCTTCGGCGCCGTGCGGCCCGCAATGAAGCCGGCCATCGGCTTTTTGCGGCCCTTCTTGGCTTCGTCGATGAGGAACTGTGCCGCATCTTCTTCGGCCGAGCCGCCGATTTCGCCGATCATGATGATGGAGGTCGTGGCTTCGTCGGCCAGGAACATCTCCAAGACGTCGATGAACTCGGTGCCCTTGACCGGGTCGCCGCCGATACCGACAGCCGTGGTCTGGCCGAGGCCTTCGTTGGAGGTCTGGAACACTGCTTCATAGGTAAGCGTGCCGGAGCGCGAAACAATACCGACGGAGCCCTTGCGGAAGATCGAGCCCGGCATGATGCCGATCTTGCATTCTTCCGGCGTCAGGATGCCGGGGCAGTTCGGGCCGAGCAGGCGGGACTTGGAGCGGTCGAGGCGAGCCTTGACGCGCACCATGTCGGCAACCGGGATGCCCTCGGTGATGCAGGTGATGAACGGGATTTCCGCTTCGATCGCCTCGATGATCGCGTCCGCGGCGCCTGCCGGCGGAACGTAGATCACGGACGCGTCTGCGCCGGTCTTTTCCTTGGCTTCGGCGACAGAGGCGAAGATCGGCAGGCTTTCACCCTTGGAACCGGTCCAGGTTTCGCCACCCTTCTTCGGGTGAATGCCGCCGACCATCTTCGTACCGTAATAGGCGAGCGCCTGTTCGGTGTGGAAGGTGCCGGTCTTGCCGGTCAGGCCCTGAACGAGGACCTTGGTGTTCTTGTTGACGAGAATCGACATGAGGTCTGGTCCTTCCGTTAGCCGTTGATCGCGGCGACGATCTTCTTGGCGGCGTCGTCCAGATCGTCGGCGGCGGTGATCGCCAGGCCGGATTCGTTCAGGATCTTCTTGCCAAGCTCGACATTCGTGCCTTCGAGACGAACGACCAGCGGAACCTTGAGGCCGACTTCCTGCACGGCAGCGACCACGCCCTCGGCGATGACGTCACACTTCATGATGCCGCCGAAGATGTTGACGAGGATGCCCTCGACCTTCGGGTCGGCGGTGATGATCTTGAAGGCAGCTGCCACCTTCTCCTTGCCGGCGCCGCCGCCGACGTCGCAGAAGTTCGCCGGCTCCTTGCCGTAGAGCTTGATGATGTCCATCGTCGCCATGGCGAGACCGGCACCATTGACCATGCAGCCGATATTGCCGTCGAGCGCCACATAGGCGAGATCCCACTTGGAGGCCTCGATTTCCTTGGCGTCCTCTTCGGTCTCGTCGCGCAGCGCCTTGATGTCTTCGTGGCGGAACAGCGCGTTGCCGTCGAAGGAGACCTTGGCGTCGAGAACGCGCACGCGGCCGTTCTTCATGACGATCAGCGGGTTGATCTCGAGCAGGCTCATGTCCTTTTCGACAAAGGCCTTGTAGAGGATTGGGAACAGCTTCTCGCCGTCGGCCTTCGCTTCGCCTTCGAGCTTGAGGGCCGATGTCAGCTTCGCCAGATCGTCGGCCGTGACACCCTTCTCGGGGTTGATGGCGACGGTGACGATCTTCTCCGGCGTGTCATGCGCGACGGCCTCGATGTCCATGCCGCCTTCGGTCGAAACGACGAAGGCGACTTCGCCGACGGAGCGGTCGACGAGCAGCGACAGATAGAGTTCGCGGTCGATATCGGCGCCGTCCTCGATATAGAGGCGGTTCACCTGCTTGCCGGCCGGGCCGGTCTGGGCGGTGACGAGCGTGTTGCCGAGCATTTCCTTGGCATGGGCCTTGGCCTCCTCGATCGAGAAGGCGAGGCGCACACCACCCTTTGCATCGGGGCCGAGTTCCTTGAACTTGCCCTTGCCGCGACCGCCGGCATGGATCTGGCTCTTGACCACGTAGAGCGGGCCGGGCAGCGACTTTGCAGCCGCCTCGGCCTCGTCGGCGGAGAAGATCGCCACGCCTTCGGCGACCGGCGCGCCATAGCTCTTCAAAAGAGCCTTGGCCTGATATTCATGAATGTTCATGGTGAAATCCTGTCTGGAGCATGTCCAACAAAATGCCTTTGCCGGACATGCGTGAACAAAAGAACCGGAATTACTTCAGCGCGGGCGCGATGTTGATGCAGGCTTCGCAAAGGCCTGCGACGGCCGCAACCGACTTCTCGAAGGCTTCCTGCTCGGCCTTGTTGAACTCGACCTCGATGATGCGCTCGACGCCGCCTTCACCGATGACGGTGGGAACGCCGACATACATGTCCTTCACGCCGTACTGGCCCGACAGGTAAGCCGCGCAGGGCAGAACGCGCTTCTTGTCCTTCAGGTAGGACTCGGCCATTTCGATGGCGGAAGCGGCCGGCGCGTAGTAGGCCGAGCCCGTCTTGAGCAGGCCGACGATCTCCGCGCCGCCGTCACGGGTGCGCTGGATGATTTCTTCCAGGCGCTCCTTGGTGACCCAGCCCATCTTGACGAGGTCGGTCAGCGGAATGCCGGCAACGGTGGAGTAACGGGCGAGCGGCACCATCGTGTCGCCGTGGCCGCCGAGAACGAAGGCGGTGACGTCCTGGACGGAAACCTTGAATTCCTCGGAGAGGAACAGGCGGAAGCGGGCCGAGTCCAGCACGCCGGCCATGCCGACGACCTTGTTCTTCGGCAGGCCGGAGAACTTCTGCAGCGCCCAGACCATCGCATCGAGCGGGTTGGTGATGCAGATGACGAAAGCGTCGGGGGCGTATTTCTTGATGCCGGCGCCGACCTGTTCCATGACCTTGAGGTTGATGCCCAGCAGGTCGTCGCGGCTCATGCCGGGCTTGCGGGCAACGCCTGCGGTGACGATGCACACATCGGCACCCTCGATCGCGGCGTAGTCGCTGGCACCCGTCAGCGAGGCGTTGAAGCCTTCGACCGGCGAGGACTGGGCGATATCGAGGCCCTTGCCCTGCGGGATACCGTCGGCAATGTCGAAGAGGACGATGTCGCCCAGCTCCTTCAGGCCGGCGAGATGCGCCAGCGTGCCACCGATCATGCCAGAACCAATAAGTGCGATCTTCTTGCGGGCCATGAAAGCTTCCTTTGCTCCGATCAACAGGCCCCGGAATGTCGCAACCGCAGGACCCTTCGGCGCAAGGGCTTACGCTTCCTAGGTTAAAAATTCAATGCATACTTTTGGATCGAAGTATTTCAATCGGTTAGATGCAAATTTTCTTACGTAAACGTAAGAATTTCCGTCATGCTTTCGTCACGTCCGTACTGTATCTGGCGTTGTGGTCTGCCAGATACTCGGTGCTGCGGATCTCGATGAGGCGCGAAACCGTGCGATCGAATTCGAAGCCCTCGGTGCCTTTGCGGGTCACCAGAAGCTTCTCTGGCGCGGCGGCAGCGGACGCGAAAAGACGCGCGCGATGATCGTAGATCGTGTCCACGAGATTGATGAAGCGCTTGGTCTCGTTGCGCTTTTCCGCGCCGAGCAGAGGTATGTTGTCAACGAACAGCGTATCGTAGTGCGCAAGGATCTCGAGATAATCGGCGGCACCCAGCGGCCTGACGCACAGATCGGCAAAGGAGAAGCGGGCAACGCGCCCGCCCGCCTGCGGCACGGTGATGGTTCGCCCACGAAACGACAGGGTCGCCGGAGCAACGGTCGTGCCAGCCGTCTCGCGACGCCAGGCAGCATCCATCGCCGCATCCGCCTCGCTGCCCAGCGGATGGCGGAAGACGGGCAGGCCGCTGTCCTTTTCCATGCGATAGTCCGTCACGGAATCGAGCGGCACGATCTCGACATACTGCTTAAGAAGATCGACGAAGGGCAGGAAGAGATCGCGGTTCAGGCCCTCGCGATAGAGGTTGTCCGGCTCGACATTCGACGTCGCGACAAGAATGCAACCACGCTGGAAAAGCTCACCGAAGAGCCGCGACAGGATCATCGCATCCGCAATGTCGGTCACGGAGAATTCATCGAAGCAGAGCAGGCGCGCTTCCTCGATGAGGCTGGCGGCGACCGGCGGCACGGGGTCAGCCTGCTTGGTCTCACCCGCCTTCAGCTTCTGCCGATGCTTGTGGATGCGGTCATGCACATCCGCCATGAATTCGTGGAAATGCGCCCGCCGCTTGCGCTTCAGCGGCGCAAGCTCGAAGAACATGTCCATCAGCATGGTCTTGCCGCGGCCGACGCCGCCATGGATGTAGAGCCCCTTGGGGGCCGCGACGCTTTCGGGCTTGCGGGAGGCGAAGAGCCAGCCGAGCGCGCTCGACTTGCGCGCCGGGCGCTGGACGTGGAGTTCGCTGAGCAGTCTGTCGAAACGCAGCGCCATCGCCTGCTGCGCCACATCCGGCTTCAGCGTTCCGCTGTCCACAAGGGCCTTCAGCCTGCCTGAAACGCCATGGTCCGGATGTGTCGAAACACTGTCCCAGTGCTTGCCCATGGGCGATGCTTATCCGCGTCTGAGGTCGGAAAAAGGGAGGAATCAGCGCGAAAGGCTAACCGGCTGGCCCGAATTGGTCGATCCGTCGAAGCGGGTATCGGCTGTCTTGTAGAGACGCGCGATGGGGTTGCCCTCGCGGTCCTTGAGAACGACCTGCTTGCCGGCGACTTCCCAGGAACCCATTGCCGTCAGCTCGCCTGCACAACCGCGCGTGCCGCCGCGCGACCCGCCACCGAGATTGGTGAGCGTCAGGAACATGTCGCAGGAGGACGGGCCGTTCGCCACTCGCCAGTTGCCGACCATGGATTCCTTCTTGACGTCGAGCGCGCTCGCTGCCGCGGCCGCGTTGCCAGTGCCGGTCGCCATGGCCGTATCGGTCGTGGGCTGAGCCGGGAACTGCGTGGTGCTCGTGGTCGGATCGGGCAGCTGGCTGGACGACACGCTACCGACAGGCTGGCCCTGCAGAGGTGTAATGTTCGGCTGCGTATTCACGCTGTCCATCGGCGCGGTCCGCTGGCACCCCGCAAGAGCAAGCGCCATCATCAGTCCGCCAGCCACATGATGAATCCGCATGTCGATACTCCCGATATCTGCCCGATACTGCTGCCATGCAGCAATTCCCGCCGAATTAACGTGAATCGCCCGCACGAATCAAGACGAAACGGCCCGAACGGTCAGGCCGCCTCGTCACATTTCGTGAACGCTGCTTATGTAGGTCAGAGACGGCGCTCGACCAGCATCTTTTTGATCTCGCCGATTGCCTTGGCCGGATTAAGGCCCTTTGGGCATGCCTGGGCGCAGTTCATGATCGTGTGGCAGCGGTAAAGACGGAAGGGATCTTCCAGATTATCGAGGCGCTCGCCGGTGGCTTCGTCGCGGCTGTCGATCAGCCAGCGGTAGGCCTGGAGCAGCACGGCCGGCCCGAGATAACGGTCGCCGTTCCACCAGTAGCTCGGACAGGATGTCGAGCAGCAGGCGCACAGGATACACTCGTAGAGCCCGTCCAGCTTGAGGCGATCGTCATGGCTCTGCTTCCACTCCTTGGCCGGCGTCGGCGACACCGTCTTCAGCCAGGGCTCGATCGAGCGATGCTGGGCGTAGAAGTTGGTGAGGTCAGGGATGAGATCCTTGACCACAGGCATATGCGGCAGCGGATAGACCTTCACCGCGCCCTTCACCTCGTCCATGCCCTTGGTGCAGGCGAGCGTGTTGGTGCCGTCGATGTTCATGGCGCAGGAGCCGCAGATGCCTTCACGGCACGAGCGGCGCAGCGTCAGCGTCGGGTCGATCTTGTTCTTGATGTAGAGCAGCGCGTCCAGCACCATGGGACCGCAATCGTCGACATCGATGTAATAGGTGTCGATCGACGGGTTCTTGCCGTCGTCAGGGTTCCAGCGATAGACGCGCAGCTCGCGCGTGTTGGAGGCGCCGGCCGGCTTGGGCCAGACCTTGCCTTCGCTGATCTGCGAGTTTTTCGGGAGAGCGAGTTCAACCATGTCCTGTTCTCCTCGATATCAGTAGACGCGCGCCTTGGGCGCGATCTTCTGGGGATCGATCCCGTCGGCGATGAGGTCGGTGTGCACGGGGCGGTAGTCGAGCTTCACATCGCCCGCCTCGTTGACCCATGCGAGCGTGTGCTTGCGCCAGTTGACGTCGTCGCGGCCGCCGAACGGACCGTCGACATAGTCCTCGCGGGCATGCGAGCCGCGGCTTTCCTTGCGGGCCTCGGCGCCGTAGACCGTCGTGATGGCGTTGGCCATCAGGTTTTCCAGCTCCAGCGTCTCGACGAGGTCGGAATTCCAGATCATCGAACGGTCGGTGACCTTGATGTCAGGCAGTTCCTTCCAGATTTCCGTGATGCGCTTGCAGCCGCTTTCCAGCGATTCCTGCGTGCGGAACACGGCGGCGTCTTCCTGCATGGTGCGCTGCATCTTGTCGCGCAGCACCGCCGTGGGCGTACCACCATTGGCGTTGCGCAAACGGTCGAAGCGATCCATGATCCTGTCGCAGGCAGCGATGTCGAGCGCCGGGACAGCCTCGTTGCGATCGATGACCTCGCCGGCGCGGATGGCGGCGGCACGGCCGAAGACCACGAGGTCGATCAGCGAGTTGGAGCCGAGGCGGTTTGCGCCGTGCACCGAAGCGCAGCCGGCTTCGCCCACCGCCATCAGGCCGGGCGCGATGCGCTCCGGGTTCTGGCTGTCGGCATTGAGCACTTCGCCCCAGTAGTTCGTGGGAATGCCGCCCATATTGTAGTGCACGGTCGGCAGGACCGGGATCGGCTCGCGCGTCACGTCGACGCCGGCGAAAATCTTCGCGCTCTCGGAAATGCCCGGCAGGCGCTCGTGCAGGACGGCCGGATCAAGATGGTCGAGATGAAGGAAGATGTGGTCCTTGTTTTTGCCGACGCCGCGGCCTTCGCGGATTTCCATCGTCATGCAGCGCGAAACGACGTCGCGCGAGGCGAGGTCCTTCGCGGACGGCGCATAGCGCTCCATGAAGCGTTCGCCTTCGGAGTTGACGAGATAGCCGCCCTCGCCGCGCGCACCTTCGGTGATGAGGCAGCCCGCGCCGTAGATGCCGGTCGGGTGGAACTGCACGAACTCCATGTCCTGTAGCGGCAGGCCGGCGCGCGCGATCATGCCGCCGCCGTCGCCCGTGCAGGTATGTGCCGAGGTGGCGGAGAAGTAGGCACGGCCGTAACCGCCCGTCGCCAGAACCACCATCTTGGCGGCGAAGCGATGGATCGTGCCGTCATCGAGGTTCCACGCGACGACCCCGGTGCAGCGGCCATCGGCCGACATGATCAGATCGAGCGCGAAATACTCGATGAAGAATTCGGCGTTGTTACGCAGCGACTGGCCGTACAGCGTGTGCAGGATGGCGTGGCCGGTACGGTCGGCGGCGGCACAGGTGCGCTGCACCGGCGGACCTTCGCCGTAGTTTTGCATGTGGCCGCCGAACGGGCGCTGGTAGATCTTGCCTTCGGCGTTGCGCGAGAAGGGCACGCCATAATGCTCGAGCTCATAGACCGCCTTCGGCGCTTCCATGGCGAGATACTGCATGGCGTCGACGTCGCCGAGCCAGTCAGAGCCCTTGACGGTATCGTAAAGGTGCCACTGCCAGCAGTCGGGCGTCATGTTGACGAGCGAGGCGGCAATGCCGCCCTGGGCGGCGACCGTGTGCGAACGCGTCGGGAAGACCTTGGTGATGCAGGCGGTCTTGAGACCCTGCTCGGCCATGCCGAGCGTGGCGCGCAGGCCGGCGCCGCCGGCCCCGACGACGATCACGTCGAAGGAGTGGTCCACATAGGTATAGGCCTTGCCGTTGGCCGCCGGGGAGGGGATCGCTGCCATGATGGATTATCCTGCGAAGGCGATTTTGAGGACGGCGAAAAGACAGAGCCCGCCGACCAGGATCGCGAAGAAGGTGTTGAGCATGAGAAGACCGATCTTGATGCCTTCCGCATGCACGTAGTCCTCGATGATGACCTGCATGCCAAGCTTCATGTGGATGAGGCCGGAGATCACGACGAGGCCCATGAGGACGGCGACGAGCGGGTTCGACAGCGCTGCCGTCACCTCTGCATAGGAGGCGCCGTTATAGCAGATGAGGAAGCCGACGAAGAACAACAGCAGTGGAACGTTGGCGACGGCCGTGAGACGCTGGCGCCAGAAGTGCTCCGTGCCGTCCTTTGCCGAGCCGAGGCCGCGAACCTTGCCGAGGGGCGTGCGCATATCCATGGGGCTCTCCTCAGCGTGCCAGGTAGCCGACGACCCAGATCAGCACCGTCAGGGCGACGGAGGCGATCGGGGTTGCGATGGCGAGTTTGGTATTGAAGTGCTTTTCGTAGCCGCGGCCCATGTCCCACATGAAATGGCGGAGCCCGCCGAGCATGTGGTGGACAAGCGCCCAGGTGTAGCCGAAGAGCACGAGGCGGCCGATCAGCGTGCCGAAGAACCAGTTGACCCAGTTGAAATAGGCCTCGCCCGAAGCGGCGGCGATCAGCCACCAGGCAACGAGTACCGTGCCGAAGTAAAGTGCCGCACCTGTGATGCGGTGCACGATGGACATGACCATCGTCGGGATCGGCTTGTAGACTTGGAGATGCGGCGAGAGCGGCCGGCTTCGAGTGACATTCGCCATCTGAACCTCACGGAACCCCGGAGAGCCACAAACTGGACAAATTTTCTCCGGAATTGCAGTATGTTGTGCACAATGCAGTGATTGCGACGTTTAATCACCGGAAAGCGGAACCACAAGCCTCATTGCAGTGCAAAATGAATTTAATCGATTAGAAATCGCCCGCGTGTCCGCCCCGTTTTGACACATCGCGGCGCCGTTAACGATAACCGCAAATTCCTCAAGCGTGTCAGTGACTTTCAGCGCCTTGCGGTCCATTCTGCCTGTTAACGATTTGTTAACCACGCCACGGAAGGCAGGACAGAATGACTCTGTTATCGGCACTCCGCGCGACGAAAGTCTTCGTGCTTGCGGCCGCGCTCGTGACAGGCGGCATGACGGCCGCTCATGCCGGAGATGGCCTGCGCCATCGCCATCATCCCAATCATGGCGGCTTGCGGACGATTTCGCGGCTCGATACCGATGCCAGCCGCGGCGGCGTCAGCACCCAGCTGCGCTACCAGCGCCACAGGATCCGGCATGCCGATCCCGATTTCTATTCCGGCGGGATCGTCGCCTACCGTGATGGCGGCAGCGGCCTTTATTTCTATGTCGAAGACGACGGCGGCTATCGCTGGTCAGCCCGGCCGGCGGAGCGTCGCGCAAGCGGGCCGAAGATCATAACGCTGAGCCCTGATCACAACGATTGTGCCTGGGAAGCGGGCGTCTGCGTTATCCGGCCAGGCCGGTGAAACGCCACACAGTGGTCTTCTTGACCTCGCTGTCCTCAAGCGCCCGCGTCACCGGCACGGTATAGGTGGCAAGCGCTTCCATGCGATCGCGCGGACAATAGGCGCGACCGGGATCGCCGACCAGCACCGTGGCGCCGCGCGCGGCAAGCGCGGTGAACCAGGGTATGAGCGCGTCGGCGAAGGCCCGGTCGTAAAACACGTCGCCGGCTAAAATGACGTCCCAGCCCTCGTCGCGGCCGAGCATGTCCTCGCTCGTGCTGTCGAGCGAAACATCGTTCAGCGCGGCATTCAGCCGGATCGCCGTTCCGCTCCAGGGATCGATATCCGCCGCCAGCACTACGAAAGCACCGGAAAGCCAAGCAGCGATGCCGACGAGGCCGGAGCCGCTGGCGAAATCGAGCACGGATTTGCCGGCCACCAGCGCCGGGTAATCCAGCACATGGCGCGCAAGCCCCTGACCGCCCGCCCAGGCAAAGGCCCAGAAGGGCGGCGGCAGGCCGATCTCCTCCAGCTCCGCCTCGGTCTTCAGCCACAGGTCATGCGCCTCCGAGGCGAGCCTGAGCTTCACCTCCGGCACATGCGGCGGCGCCAGCACGTCCGTATTGTCGATGATGAAGACTTGCGGGTCCGTCCTCACGGGCTGTGTCAGCGCGGCGGATTGTCGAGGCCGCCCATGCGGCAGACCTCGATCCACTCCTCCTCCGTGACCGGCTGCACCGAAAGGCGCATGGAGGTGACGAGCGCCATCTTGGCAAGCTTCGGGTTGGCCTTCACATCCTTCAGCGAGACAGGCTTCGGCATGTCGCACACCGCCCGGATATCGACGCAGTCCCAGCGCGGATCGTCGCCCGCCGTGGAATCGGGATGCGACAGGGCGCAGACTTCGGTGATGCCGACGACCTCCAGCCCCTCGTTGGAGTGGTAGAAGAAGCCCTTGTCGCCGATCTTCATGGCCCGCATGTTGTTGCGTGCCAGGTAGTTGCGCACGCCGTCCCACTCCTCGCCTTCCTCGCCTTTCGACTTCAGCTTGTCCCAGGAGAACTTGAAGGGTTCGGATTTGTAGAGCCAGTACGCCATGGGTCTCAGGCCTCCGGGTTGTTGAAGACCCAGTTCCAGGCCTTCACCTCGACGGATGCGAACAGGCCGGCCTTGGCATAGGGATCGTTGGCGGCGATTTCCCGTGCGGCCTCGATCGTCTCTGCCTTGACCACGACGAGGCTGCCGGTGGGCTTGCCGTCGTCGCCAAGAAAAGGGCCGGCAAAGGCGAGCGTGCCCTCCGCGTTGAGCGTGTTCAGATAGGCGACGTGTTCGGGACGCGTGTCGAGGCGCACCTGCAGTGCACCGGGCTTGTCCTGGCAAACGAATGCAAAATGCATGGACGATCCTTCTCTGGCTCCTGGCCGTTCTGTCATTCCTGGGTGATGGGGCGCGTCATGAGCTGCCCGATGGCCGTTTTCACATCGAGCGTACCCTCGATGATGCGCGCCACCGCATCGGTGATCGGCATGTCGATACCCTTTTTGGCAGCAACGCCGGATGCGACGGAAGCGGCGAACGCCCCTTCGACGAGGTCGCCCGACCAGCCGGCGGCCGTGCCCTCGCGCCCGAGCGCGATACCGAAGCGCAGGTTGCGCGACTGGTGGCTGGTGCCGGTCAGTACGAGATCGCCCAGACCGGACAGGCCCATGACCGTCACGCCCTCGCCGCCATGGCCTTCGACAAAGCGCGACAGTTCCGCAAGCCCGCGTGAAATGAGCGCCGCACGGGCCGAATCGCCAAGCTGCGCGCCCTCGATGATGCCACAGGCAATCGCCAGCACGTTCTTGAGCGCGCCGCCGAGCTGCACGCCGATCCGGTCCGTCGACGGATAGAGTCGAAAGGTCGGCCCGGACAAGGCCTGCGCCAGCACCGCACCGATCTCGATCGTCCGCGCAGCGATCACCATCGCCGTCGGCAGGCCCTTGGCGATATCAGCCGCAAAGCCGGGGCCGGACAGCACAGCGATCTCGCGACCCGGCAGTTCCTCTTCCAGCACGTCCGTCAGGAGGCGTCCCGTGCCCTTTTCTATGCCCTTGGCACAGATAACGACCGCCGTACCCGGCGCGAGCAGCGGCGCAAGCACGCGCGCGGCTTCGCGCTGCGCCTGCGAGGGCATGGCGAAGAGCACGATGCCGGCCTCACGCACCGCCTCGATATCGGCGCTGTATGTCAGCTCATGCGGCAGGTCGATGCCCGGCAGCGCCTTTTCGTGACGGCGCGAAAGCCGCATCGTCTCGACAATATCGGCAGCGCGGCCGATGAGAACAACGTCCCCGCCGCTTGCCGCAGCCACGCTTGCAAGCGCGGTCCCGAAGGCGCCCGCGCCAACCACGGCAATCCTGCGCGAGACACTCATGCCTTGGCTCCCCGCTTGCCGGACCCCAGAACCGTCGCCGCCGCCTTGTCGAGCGGCCAGCGCGAGCGGGGTGCCACGGAAAGATCGTCCGCCGAAAGCCCCACGGCCATGCGCTCCAGTCCCGCCCAGGCGATCATTGCGGCATTGTCCGTGCAGAGCGCCATCGGCGGCGCGATGAACCGGAAGCGGTTCTTGTCGCACAGCGTCTGAAGCGTCGCACGCAGCTCCGCATTGGCCGCAACACCGCCCGCAACCACGAGCGCCGGTGTCGCGACGTCAGGGTAGAGCGTCCGGAACCGTTCCAGCCCGCGGCCGATGCGATCCTTCAACGTGCGCGACACGGCGCGCTGGAAGGAAGCGCAGATATCAGCGATATCCTGCTCGGTAACAGGCTCTATCGACTGCGCGGCCTGCCGCACCGCCGTCTTCAACCCGGAGAAGGAGAAATCGAGCCGCGCTTCGCCGACGAGCGGGCGTGGAAAGGTGAAACGTTCGGCATTGCCGCTCTTCGCCATGCGCTCAACCGCCGGGCCGCCGGGATAAGGCAGGCCGAGCAGCTTGGCCGTCTTGTCGAAGGCCTCGCCGAGCGCGTCGTCGATGGTTGTGCCCCAGCGCTCGTAATCGTCGACGCCGCGCACCAGCACAAGCTGGGTATGGCCGCCGGACACCAGCAGCATCAGATAGGGAAACGCGACGCCATCCGTCAGCCGGGCCGTTAGCGCATGG
Source organism: Shinella sedimenti (assembly GCF_022601905.1). Taxonomy (NCBI): domain Bacteria; kingdom Pseudomonadati; phylum Pseudomonadota; class Alphaproteobacteria; order Hyphomicrobiales; family Rhizobiaceae; genus Shinella; species Shinella sedimenti. The sequence continues at coordinate 315,521 of NZ_JAKVIN010000004.1, read as the reverse complement.
CCTTCGAGATGGTTGACGGCATAGAGCGGCTTGCCGGTCGCCCGCGCAATGGCCTTGCCGGTCATCAGCCCGACGATCAGGCCGCCGATCAGCCCCGGACCGCTCGTCGCGGCAATGGCATCGACATCGGCAAGCGTGCGCCCGGACCGCAGGAGCGCCTCGGAGATCAGACTGTCCAGCGCCTCGACATGCGCGCGCGCTGCAATCTCGGGCACCACACCGCCATAGGCGCTGTGCTCTTCAAGCTGGCTCAGCACCACCTCGCCCAAGATCTCGCCATGCCCGTCCGCCGCACGCGTGACAACAGCCGCGGCGGTCTCGTCGCAGCTCGTTTCAATGCCGAGAATGGTCAGTTGGGACGACATGAAGCACTTGGATTGATTGCGATGGGCGGTAAAGCCGTTTACGAGACATCCCGGTAACAATGGATCAATGCGGATGCAAACAAAACCTTTCCGGATCGGTACGCGCGGCAGCCCGCTGGCGCTCGCCCAGGCCCACGAAACCCGTTCGCGCCTGATGGCGGCCCATGGCTTGGCCGAGGACATGTTCGAGATCGTCGTGCTCTCCACGAAGGGCGACCGCATCACCGATCGCTCCCTGGCGCTGATTGGCGGCAAGGGCCTGTTCACCGAGGAGATCGAGGCGCAGCTGTCTTCCGGCGAGCTCGATTTCGCCGTGCATTCCTCCAAGGACATGCCGACGAAGCTGCCGGAAGGCCTGCATCTCTCCGCCTTCCTGCCGCGTGAGGACATCCGCGACGCCTTCATCGGCCGCGCTGCAAAGCGCCTGCTCGACCTGCCGCAGGGCGCAACCGTCGGCTCGGCCTCGCTGCGCCGGCAGGCGCTGATCCGGCGCCTGCGTCCCGATCTCAACGTCATAGTCTTCCGTGGCCAGGTCGATACCCGCCTCGGCAAGCTCGCCGCCGGCGAGGCCGATGCCACGCTGCTAGCCTATGCCGGCCTGAAGCGTCTCGGCAAGACGGATGTGCCGACCGAACTGCTCGATCCGGTTTCCTTCCCGCCGGCGCCGGCTCAGGGCGCGATCTGTATCGAAAGCCGCATCGGCGACGATCGCATCAGCGGTCTGCTTTCCGCCATAGACGACCGTGCGACCCACGCCGCCGTCGCCTGTGAGCGCGGCTTTCTCGCCACGCTCGACGGCTCCTGTCGTACGCCCATCGCCGGTTACGCGACCGTCGAGGGCGATTACATCCGGTTCCGCGGCATGATCCTGACCCCGGATGGCAGCCGTTTCCACGAAATCGAGACGAGCGGCCCGGCCAGCGACGCCGGCAGGCTCGGCGCCGATGCCGGCGAGGCGATCCGCGCGAAGGCGGGAGCCGATTTCTTCGACAGCTGGGTCTGACTATGCGCGTGCTCGTGCTTCGCCCCGAGCCGGCAGCGGCCCGCACCGCCCGAACCCTCGAAGCGCGTGGCCACGAGGCCGTACTGTTGCCGTTGTCGAAAGCCGAACACGACGTCGCGGCTGTCAGGGCGGCACTCGCGACCCCGCATACCGCCATCGCCGTGACCAGCGCCGAAATCGCACGCCTGTTTTCGACGATCGACCATGACCTTACCCCGCATCTGTCGACGTGCGTCTTCGCCGTCGGACAGGCCTCCGCCGATGCGATGAAGGCCGTCGGCTTCCATGAGGTTCACGCAGCCGGCGGTGACGGCGCCGCCTTGGCCGACAGCATCATCGCGCATTATCGCGCGGCCAGTGTGCCGGAGCACCCCATCCTCTATCTCGCCGGCAACCCGCGCGCGCCCGGCTTCGAAAACAGGCTGCACGAAGCGGGCATCCCGATCCGAGCGGTAGAAAGTTACCGCATGGCGGCGCTCATCCACCCGCCGGCCGTGATCACGACCGCGCTGCTGGAGCCGGTCCCCGATGCCGTACTTCTCTACTCGCCGGAAAGTGCGCGCGCCTTCTTCCGCCTCGCCCCGCTCGAGGAAAAGCCGGCTCGGTTTGCGGCACTACGCGTCCTCTGCATGAGCCCGAATGTCGCGTCCATGGTGCCCGAACGCTTTGCCGCGCAGGCGGAAACCGCAGCCGCGCCCGATGAGGCGAGCCTGCTCGCGCTGCTCTGACGGCAGGACGCGGCGGATGAATTTGCCGGCAGGGTCTTTCCCTCCCCGCCATCCCTGTCTACCTTTAGTGCAGTGCACATGAATGCAAGGAGGTCGGCCATGGAACCGGAAAACCCGTCCCGTCGCAAGAAGAGTGGCGACGAACCCGTGACGATCGATCTCGAAGCCGTTCCCGCAAACGGCGACGAGACCCGGCAGGCTGCTGAAGAACCCGCGGCGGAAGACGCGGCGCCGACAACGGAAACGGCCTCTGACGCGACCGCAGAACAGGAAGAACCGAAGGACGAGCCGGTCGAGCCCGCCCGCCCGACCTATGAGGAGCCCGTGCGCGTCGAGACGCCGCCGCCTCCGCAGCGCGGCAATGCCGGCACGCTGGCCGCCGGCATTCTCGGCGGCCTCATCGCCCTCCTCGGCGCCGGCAGCCTGCAATATGGCGGCTACCTCCCCGCCCCCGGCCCCGAACGCGCCGGCGACGATGCCGCCCTTTCGAGCCTAGCGAACGAAGTCGAGGCGCTGAAGGCCCGTTTGGCGGAAACCCCGTCGGCCGCCCCGGTCGATCTCCAGCCGCTCGAAACCCGCCTTGCGGCCCTGGAAAAATCGACCGCTGACGGTGGCGGCGCACCCGGCGCGGCCCCGGAAAGCGTGACGAAGCTGGAAGGCGACGTGTCGCGGCTGAACAGCGAGCTTGCCGGGCTGCGCGACCAGATCGCCCGCACCAGCGAGGCAGTGGGCACCACCGAAAGCCAGCTGACCGAACGCATCGCCGCCGCCGAACAGAAGCTCGATACGCCGCGCAGCGATATCGAAATGGCCAAGGCCGTCGCAGCGAGCGCGCTCAAGACCGCCATCGATCGCGGCGGCCCGTATCTTGCGGAGCTGGAGGCCTTCGCCAGCGTCGCACCGGACGATCCGTCCATCGCGGGCCTGCGCGCCCATGCGGCCGTGGGCGTTGCGTCGCGCGCCGACCTTGCCGCCGATTTCCAGAAGACGGCCGACGCCATCCTCGACGCGGTGCACCAGCCGGACGGCGAGCAGGGCATCATGAGCCGCCTGATGTCCAGCGCCGCCTCGGCCATCCGCGTTCGCCCGGTCGGCAGCATTGAGGGTGACAGCCCTGAGGCCGTCGTGGCCCGCATCGAAAACAAGCTGCAGAACGGCGATTTCAAGGGCGCGCAGATTGAATGGCAGACACTGCCCGAGAAAGGCCAGGCCGCCGGCGCGGACTACAAGCGCAAGCTCGACGAGCGCGTCGCGGTCGAGGAGCTGATCGGCAACGTCGTGTCCGGTGCGCTCAACGCCACGGCGAAACAGGGCTGACGGGAGAAGCTTCATGATCCGCATACTCGTTTTCGCTCTCTTCGTCCTCGCGCTTGCCGCCGGTTTCGCCTGGCTCGCCGATCGTCCGGGCGAACTGTCCATTATCTGGCAGGGCCAGCGCGCCGATATGAGCCTGATGGTGGCGGCGACGCTTGTCGTCTCTTTGATCGCGGCCGTGATGTTCTGCTGGTGGCTGGTGCGGGTCGTCTGGACCTCGCCGCACTCCATCCAGCGCTACTTCCGTGCCCGCAAGCGCGACCGCGGCTACCAGGCGCTGTCGACCGGCCTGATCGCGGCCGGTGCGGGCGATGCCGCCGGTGCCCGCAAGATGCTGTCGCGCACCAGGGGCCTGCTCAGTGCCGACCAGGAACCGCTCATCCACCTGCTCGAAGCGCAGGCCGCGATGATCGAGGGCCGCTACGACGACGCGCGCAAGAAGTTCGAACTCATGGCCGATGACCCGGAAACGCGTGAACTCGGCCTACGCGGTCTCTATCTCGAAGCGCGCCGGCTTGGCGCCAACGAGGCGGCGCGGCAATATGCCGAACGTGCCGCCGAGAAGGCGCCGCAGCTGCCCTGGGCAACGGAGGCGGCGCTGGAATATCGCTCGGAAGCGGGCGATTGGGACGAGGCACTGAAATTGCTTGGCGATGGCCGCTCCGGCTCGGCGGAGGACAAGAAGACCTTCACCCGCCGCAAGGCCGTGCTGCTCACCGCACGCGCGGCCGACAAGCTCGACGCCGACCCGAAGGGCGCGCGCGAGGATGCCCATCAGGCGTTGAAGCTGGACGAGACCTTCGTTCCCGCCGGGCTCATCGAGGCGAAGGCCTATCTGCGCGAAGACAACCTGCGCAAGGCGGCCAGCATCCTCGAAAAGCTCTGGAAGGCGACGGCGCATGCGGATGTCGCCAAGCTCTACGTCCGCGCCCGCAGCGGCGATTCTGCTACCGACCGCCTGAAGCGGGCCGAAAAGCTGGAGGCGCTGCGGCCGAACAATGCCGAGGCGCTCTATGTCGTGGCCGAGGCAGCGCTGGAGACGCGCAATTTCGCGCTGGCCCGCGCAAAGGCCGAAGCTTCGGCCCGCCTTTCGCCACGCGAAAGCGCCTTCCTGCTTCTGGCCGATATCGAGGATGCCGAAACCGGCGATCAGGGCCGTATCCGTCACTGGATGAACCAGGCGCTCAAAGCACCGCGTGATCCGGCCTGGACCGCCGACGGCATCACATCGCCGGAATGGCGCGCCGTCTCCCCCGTCACGGGCCGCCTCGATGCCTTCGAATGGAAGACCCCCGTCAGCGAGCTGCAGGCGCCCGTCGAAGACGGTGCCGCCAACTCCGTCGAGGAAGCGATCCGCACCCTTCCCCCGCTGGCGATCGAGACCAAACCCGTCGCGGTCGTCGAGAATGTCGTCACCGTCGCCAAGGTCGAGCCGGAGAAACCGGCCGTGGCGGCCGAGACAGCGGTCGAGCCCGTTGCGGTGAAAAGCACCAAGACCGAAGCCGTCCCTGAAAAGGCAAAGCCGGCACCGGTCGAACAAGAGGAACGACCGTTCTATGGCCTGCCGGACGATCCGGGCGTCAAGGAAGGCGCGCTCAAGCGTGACGGCACGAGCGGCTTCAGGCTGTTCTAGAAGGCGAAAGTCTGCCCGTGCGGGCGACGGACATGACAACAGAATGGGCGCCTGCCGCTGAAAGCGGACAGGGCCCTGCGACAACGGGGCTGATACCATATGTTCGAACGCCTGCAGCAATTCCTGGCGAGCCTTTCCGGCGGCGAGAACAAACCTGCCTTTGCCGCCGACGATCCGAGGGTCGCCGTCATGGCGCTCTGCATTCAGGTCATGGAAGCGGACGGCAAGGTGCTCGAGGTCGAAAAGCAGACCCTGCGTGCGCGCTTCAAAGACTATTACGGCATGGATGAGAAGGAGCTGGACGCCCTCTTCGCAGCCGGCACGAACGCCGAAAGCGAAGCCATCGATTTCTTCCACTTCACCTCGGAACTGAAACGCCAGCTCTCCGAAGACCAGCGCATCGGCCTGATCGGGCTGCTCTGGGAAATCGTCTATGCCGACGGCGAGCGCAACGAGATGGAGGACCACGCCATCTGGCGGATCGCCGATCTGCTCGGCGTGTCCGGCCGCGAGCGCATCATGAAACGGCAGGAAGTGGCCCAGCGCACCGGCGGACATGCCGTGCACGAGGAGACTGGCGAAACCTGAACCATGCCCGACCTGTCCCAGTTCCCGCCGCGCAAGCGCCCGGTTCTCGTGGTGCTGCACCAGGAGAGATCGAGCCCCGGCCGCGTCGGGCAGATCCTGGAGAGCATGGGCCATGCGCTCGATATACGCCGCCCTGTGCTGGGAGATCCGCTGCCGCAAACGCTTGCCCGACACGCCGGCGCGGTTGTCTTTGGCGGCCCGATGAGCGCCAATGACGACGAGCCCTACATCCGCGAAGAGGTCGACTGGCTGGCTGTTCCGCTTCGTGAGAACCGCCCCTTCCTCGGTATCTGCCTCGGCGCGCAAATGCTCGTGCGCCAGCTCGGCGGCAAGGTTTTCGGCCATGATGAGGGCTGGACGGAAATCGGATGGTATCCGCTCACCGCCACGGAAGCCGGCGCCGCGCTGATGCCCTGGCCTGACATGGTCTACCAGTTCCACCGCGAAGGGTTCGACCTGCCCTCGGGCGCCACCCTGCTCGCCACCGGCCATCATTATGAGAACCAGGCCTTCCGCTACGCCGACAATGCCTGGGGCATCCAGTTCCACGGCGAACTGACGCTGGCCATGATGCATCGCTGGGTGGTTCACGGCGCGCATCGTTTCGAGTTGCCCGGCGCGCAGGTGGGCAGCCTTCATCTCCATGGCCGCCTGCTGCATGACGCAGCCCTGCGGCTCTGGATGACCGCCTTTCTCGAGCGGGTCTTCCACGAGGACTGAGGCGCCGCGTTAAACATGTTGCTGCCGCGTCCGGCGCCGGCCTTGCTGGCTGCGCCCGCAATGGCTACATGTCAGCACGAAACCATTTGGAGACATCAATGATAGCGGTCATCAACACCCTATTGTTCATCATCAATATCGCCTGGTTCCTGGTGATCGCGTCCGCGATCTTCTCCTGGCTCTATGCGTTCAACGTGATCAACACGAACAATCAGGTTATCGCCACCATCGGCCGCTCGCTCTACCAGCTGACCGAACCGATCTACCGGCCCATCCGCCGCGTGCTGCCCAATTTCGGCGGCGTGGATCTGTCGCCGCTCGTCGTGCTCGTCATCCTGTTCTTCCTGGAGCAGGTGATCCGCACGGTTCTCGCCCCGGCTCTCCTGTCCTGATCCCGTGACCGTCGCGCCCGGCGCCGCGATCCGGCGCCACGACGACCATGTGCGCCTGTCGGTACGGCTGACGCCGAACGGCGGGCGCGATGCGGTCGACGGCTGGGAAACCGGCGCCGACGGCGAAAGTTATCTCAAGGCGAGGGTGAGCGACCCACCCGACAAGGGCAAGGCCAACAAGGCGCTGATCGCGCTTATTGCCAAAACGTCGGGCGTGGCGAAGTCCGCCGTAAACCTTCTGAGCGGCGATACCCAGAGAAAGAAAATCCTCCGGATCGAGGGCGACCCGGAGGATATCATTTCGAGGCTGGAGACCGCCGTACGGGGCTGAGCCTTACTTCTGCGCGTTATAGCGCTCGACGGCTTCGAGGATCAGCTTCTTGGCGACGGTCACGTCCTGCCAGCCGCCGATCTTTACCCACTTGCCGGGCTCCAGATCCTTGTAGTGCTCGAAGAAATGCTCGATCTGCTTCAGCGTGATTTCCGGCAGGTCGGTGTAGTTCTCGACCTTGTCGTAGCGGCGCGTCAGCTTCGGCACCGGCACGGCGATGATCTTCTCGTCCTGGCCGCCATCGTCTTCCATGACCATGACGCCAATCGGGCGCACGTTGATGACGCAGCCCGGGATGAGCGGACGCGTGTTGCAGATGAGAACGTCGATCGGGTCGCCGTCTTCCGAAAGCGTGTGCGGTACGAAGCCGTAATTGCCCGGATAGGTCATCGGCGTATAAAGGAAACGGTCGACGACAAGCGCGCCGGCATCCTTGTCCATCTCGTACTTGATCGGATGACCGCCGACCGGCACCTCGACAATCACGTTCACGTCATCAGGCGGGTTCTTGCCAACGGAAATCGCATCGATACGCATGGGGGGCTCCCTCGATTGGAAAAGCAATGATTTGCGGGCTTCCTAATGCGAATCCCGCTGCGGCGCAACATGACTTTCGCCGAAGCCGAATAGACCGGGCCCGTGCCCCGTCTTTCCCGTGACCGGAGGATACCGATGCGCCTGATGCCCCTTGTTCTTTCCGCCGCGCTCGCCGCCGGCAGTGCCGTTGTCGCAAACGCCAATGAAAGCGCCTATACGGACCGCAATCTCGATGCCTGCGAGACGATTGCGCAGGAGAATGAAGGCCCGAGCATTACGCTGCAATGCGCCGGCTACAAAGACCTCTCCGTCTATTTCAAGGAAGGGGACCTGCGGCAGAGCCAGGCCTATGGGCCAATCGGCAAGCCCTATCTCGACGAGGCCTTCGAGACCTTTGGACCATTCAACCATACGGGCGCGAAGATCGAGTGGCGGCTGAGTGCCGACGGCACCCCTATCGCCGCCATCGCGCGCTGGTTCGTGGCCGACCCCGAACAGACCGATAGCACCGATACCCGCTACGGCCAGATCCTCGTCGTCTCCACGATTGCGACGGCAACGAACCCGAGAAGCTGCGTCGTTGGCTATGTCGATGCGCTCGAAAACAAGGACGCCAACGCGCTGGCCCGCGAAATCGCGGACGAAAAGGCCGCCGGTTTTATTTGCGGAACGTCGCAGCCGGAGTGGCGCGGCAAACAGGGAAAGTTTTCAGAGCAGCCGATGCGCTACCTGCCCGGTGCTGCGGAGTAGTCGAAGCCTAGGGCCAGACGAAGCCGACCTTCTTGAGGTCCTTTTCGCCGAAATTCTCCATGCCCTCGGCGATGTCTCGACCGCCGGACGACCGGAAGAACCGATAGGCATGGTCGCTGTCTTCCAGGCACCAGACGATGAGGCCCTTGCAGCCCAGCGACTTGAGCAGCAGCTTCGCCTCGCCGAAAAGCTGCCGGCCAAGGCCGATGCCCTGATATTCCGGCCGCAGGTAGATTTCGTAGATTTCCCCTTCCTGGGGGAGCGCGCGGGCGCGGTTGAGGCCAAGCGTTGCATAGCCCGCGACCGTTCCCGCCACATCCAGCACCAGCAGCGTGGCCGGGCCACGGGTCGCCTTGCGCCACCATGTCTCGCCACGGCGGTCGACCATCTGGATCAGCGGCTTGTGCGGAATGAGGCCGGCATAGGCCTGCAGCCACGAGATCCGATGCGTTTCGGATATCGCGCGTGCGTCCTGCGGCTCGGCGCGCCGCACGTCGATCGACAGTGTCTTCATAACACCACTCATATTCCTGCGCCGACTCGACCGGAATCCCGCAAGACCTGAAGGCATGCATTGCCCACAGCCGAGTTCCGGACGGCGCAAGGAAAAGTTAACGCATTTTTAACAAACGTCACAAGCCGTAAAAGTATGGCACACACATGAAAAACCCCGGCGCGAAGGCCGGGGTTCAAAGTGTCTCGATACGGGAAGGAGCGATCAGGCCGCGCCGGACGCACGCTGCTTGTCGAATCGCTTCCGGTCGTTGGCATCGAGGAACATCTTGCGCAGACGGATGGACTTCGGCGTCACTTCCATCAACTCGTCGTCCTGGATCCACGACAGCGCGCGGTCGAGCGTCATGCGGATCGGCGGGGTCAGCTTCACGGCTTCATCCTTGCCGGCAGCGCGGATGTTGGTGAGCTGCTTGCCCTTCAATACGTTGACCTCGAGGTCGTTATCGCGGGTGTGGATGCCGATGATCATGCCCGCATAGACCTTTTCGCCCGGCTCGATGATCATCGGGCCGCGGTCTTCGAGGTTGAACATGGCATAGGCGACGGCTTCGCCCGAACCGTTCGACAGCAGCACGCCATTGACGCGGCCACCGATCGTGCCCTTGTAGGGCTGGTAGTCGTGGAACAGGCGGTTCATGACAGCCGTGCCGCGCGTATCGGTGAGAAGTTCCGACTGGTAGCCGATCAGGCCGCGGGTCGGCGCCAGGAACTTCAGGCGAACGCGGTTGCCGCCCGACGGACGCAGTTCCGTCATCTCGGCCTTGCGCTCGGACATCTTCTGCACGACGACGCCGGAATGCTCCTCATCGACGTCGATGACGACTTCCTCGATCGGCTCCAGTGTGTTGCCGTTCTCGTCCTTGTGCATGACGACGCGCGGACGCGAAACGGCCAGTTCGAAACCTTCGCGGCGCATGGTCTCGATGAGAACGGCGAGCTGAAGTTCGCCGCGACCGGAAACGTAGAACGAATCCTTGCCTTCTGCTTCTTCGATCTTGAGCGCGACGTTACCTTCGGCTTCCTTGAACAGACGGTCGCGGATGACGCGGCTCGTCACCTTGTCGCCTTCCGTGCCGGCAAGCGGACTGTCGTTGACGATGAAGGACATGGTGACGGTCGGCGGGTCGATCGGCTGCGCCGTCAGCGCTTCAGAGACAGACGGGTCGCAGAACGTGTCGGCGACCGTGCCCTTGGAGAGACCGGCAATGGCGACGATGTCGCCTGCATGCGCTTCGTCGATCGCGGTGCGCTCGATGCCGCGGAAGGCGAGGATCTTCGAGATACGGCCGGTTTCGATGAGCTTGCCGTCCTGGCCGAGAACCTTGACGGCCTGGTTCGGCTTGATCGAGCCGGAATGGACGCGGCCGGTGATGATGCGGCCGAGGAAGGGGCTGGCTTCGAGGATCGTGCCGATCATGCGGAACGGACCTTCGGCGACCGTCGGCTCGGGAACGTGCTTGAGCACGAGGTCGAGCAGCGGGGCCATGCCTTCGTCCTGCGGTCCCTCGGGGTTGACGTTCATCCAGCCGTTACGGCCCGAACCGTAGAGGATCGGGAAGTCGAGCTGTTCGTCGGTGGCGTCGAGATTGGCGAACAGGTCGAAGACCTCGTTCAGCACTTCCTCGTGACGGCCATCCGGACGGTCGATCTTGTTGATCGCGACGATCGGCTTGAGACCGACCTTGAGGGCCTTGCCGACCACGAACTTGGTCTGCGGCATCGGGCCTTCCGACGAGTCGACGAGAACGATCGCGCCGTCCACCATCGAGAGGATGCGTTCGACTTCGCCGCCGAAGTCGGCGTGGCCGGGGGTGTCGACAATGTTGATGCGAACGCCCTTCCACTCGACCGACGTGGCCTTGGCGAGGATGGTGATGCCGCGTTCTTTTTCAATGTCGTTCGAGTCCATGACGCGTTCAGCGACGCGCTGGTTTTCACGGAACGTGCCGGACTGCTTCAGGAGCTCATCGACGAGCGTGGTCTTGCCATGGTCGACGTGCGCGATGATCGCGATATTGCGGATGGACATGGTTTAATCTCTGAGGTTAAGGGGCGCGCGCAAAATGAGGGCACCGTCTTCAATGGGCGGGCTCTTACATGTTTTTCCGCAATTGCGAAAGGGGCGGTCCGCAACTCCGTTGCATTTCCGGCATTCGCGCGCCTTCAGGAGGAGAGCACGGGCGGCAGCGTGATGCGCCAGAGCTCCTGATCTTCCCTGTCCATGAGGCGCACCGTCATCTCGCGGCTTGCACCATGAATGTCGACGAGGCCGAAGAACTGGAGGCCCGCGGACGGCGGCAGGTTGCTGTCGATCCCGCCTTTGGAAGATTTGATGAAACGCACCTCCGGCCCGAAGGTCCGGTCGAGCGGCTTTGGCCCGTAGGTGCCGGAATGCAGCGGGCCCGAGATGAACTCCCAGAACGGAAGGAAGTCCTTGAAGACCGCGCGCGACGGGTCGTAGTGGTGGGCTGCGGTATAATGCACATCCGCCGTCAGCCACACGACATTATGGATCGCGTTGTCCCGCATGAAGGTGAGCAGATCGGCAATGTCGCGCTCGCGTCCGGCCGGCGGGCCGTTCAGTCCGTCCGCCACGCCCTCGAAGCCTACGCTTTTGGTGTAGTCGTCCCAGATGACGAGGCCGAGCGGCATGTCGCAGGCGATCACCTTCCACGTCGCGCGCGACGCTGCCAGTTCCCGGCGCAACCAGGCCGCCTGTCGCGGGCCGAACAGATCATGATCCGCCGCCGAGCGGTTGGCGCTGCGGTAGGAGCGCAGGTCGACGAAGAACACATCGAGCAGCGGACCATAGGCCACCTTGCGGAAGATGCGGCCGGGCTCCTCCGCGCAATAGCGGATCGTCGTCATTTCTTGAAAGGCCTGCCGCGCCCGCGCCTCGTAGACGTGAATGTCCTTGTCCGGATAGCGCCGGTCGCCGGTCAGATCGCTGGATGCCGACCAGTTGTTCAGAACCTCGTGGTCGTCCCACTGGAAAAAGGTCGGGCACTGACTGTTGAAGGCGAGCAGGTGGTCGTCGAGCAGATTGTATTTCCACTGGCCACGGAATTCGTCCAGCGTGCGCGCCACATCGCGCTTCTCGTCGGTGACGATGCGGTTCTTCCACACGCCGCCGTCCCGCAGCGTGATTTCGTCGGGGATCGGCCCATCGGCATAGATCGTGTCGCCGGAATGGATGAAGAAATCCGGCTCGTGGCGCAGCATGGTCGAATAGGTCTTCATGCCGACATCGTCGATGCCCCAGCCCTGCCCCGCCGTATCGCCCGACCAGACGAAGCGCACCGAGCGGTCGCGCATCGGCGCGGTGCGGAAACGCCCGACGATCGGCTCCGACACGAGGTGGCTGGAATAAGGATCGCTCGCCGTGAACCGGTAGAAGATATCCTGATCCGGCAACAGATCCCGCAGCAGCGCCTTGACGGTGTGGTCGGAGGCACCGGTCGCGTCGAGCAGCGGCATGCGCGCGGCATCGGTGAAGCTCTCCGTGGTCGAATATTCCAGCAATACCTCGGACGGACGGTCCGTACGCGCCCAGACCACGCCGGACGCGCAATCGACGTCACCCGACTGTACGCCATGGGAAAAGGAAGGGCTGCCATGCCGGCGCGCATAGAAGGGAACGGCAAGCGCCGATGAGGTTGCAAGCGCACCGGCGCCGGCAGTCAGAAGAAACGACCGCCGCGTCAGCGTTTCCGGAACAATCGCCATGCCACCTCCGGCCATACCCGCGAATCGACGGGCAGACCTTCGGTCCGGGGCATGTCAGCCCGGTAACGGCACGATGACGTTTCACCTAAGCTTTGGTGACGGGACGATGACGGCGGCGGTCTCCGGTGTCACAGTCCCTCATCACAAATTACAGCGCCCTCAAGCGGCGAGCCCCTTCTTCTCCAGCATGGCCTCGGGGCTCGGCAGTTTACCGCGGAAGGCCTTGTAGGCGTCTTCCGGGTCCACCGAACCGCCAACGGAGTAGATATAGGTCTTCAGCCGTTCCGCCATTTGCGGGTTGAAGGCATCGCCCGTCTCGGTGAAGGCGGAGAAGGCATCGGCATCCAGCACTTCCGACCACATGTAGGAATAGTAGCCGGCCGAATAGCCGTCGCCGGAGAAGCCGTGCTGGAAGTGCGGCGTGGCATGGCGCATGACGATGGATTTCGGCAGGCCGATCTTATCCAGCACCTCAGCCTGCACCGCCATCGGATCCTCGACCGGTCCCCGGGTATGGAAAGCCATATCCACCAGCGCCGAGGAGGTGAACTCCACCGTCGCGAAACCGGAATTGAAGGTGCGCGCGGCAAGAACCTTGTCGAGCAGGGCCTGCGGCATCGGCTCGCCGGTCTGGTAGTGCACCGCATAGCGCGTCAGGATTTCCGGCACCGTCAGCCAGTGTTCGTAAAGCTGCGAGGGCAGTTCCACGAAATCGCGCGAAACGCCGGTGCCGGAGACCGAGGGATATGTGACATCGGATAACATGCCGTGCAACGCATGGCCGAATTCGTGGAACAGCGTGCGCGCATCGTCGAGCGACAAAAGCGCTGGCTTGCCCTCGGCAGGCTTCGCGAAATTGCAGACATTGTAGATGATCGGGATCTCGCCGACCGAACCGTTCGCCAACGGCAGGCGATGCTGGCTCTGGTAGGAGCTCATCCAGGCACCTGACCGCTTCGAGGAGCGGGCGAAGTAGTCCCCAAGGAACATCGCGACCAGCCTGTCGTCCCGGTCGCGGATCTCGAAGACGCGCACATCGGGATGATAGACCGGCACGCCCTTCTTCTCGACGGCGCGAATGCCGAACAGGCGCTCTGCGACATCGAAGCAGGCGTCGATGATCTTCTCCAGCTGGAGATAGGGCTTCAGCTCGGCCTCCGAGAAATTGAATTTCTTGGCGCGCAGCTTTTCGGCGTAATAACGCCAGTCCCAAGGCATGACCTCGTGGTTGCGCCCCTCCTCCGCGATGAGGTCGGCCAGTTCCGCTTCCTCCTCGCGCGCCCGCGCCACGGCCTTTTCCCAGACCTGCATGAGCAGGCCGTTTACCGCCTCGGGCGTCTTGGCCATGGTGTTGTCGAGCTTCAGGGCAGCAAAGTTTTCGTAGCCGAGCAACCCCGCCTTTTCGGAGCGAAGCGCCAGCGTGTCCTTCACGATGCCGAGATTGTCCGTCTCGCCGGCATTCTCGCCGCGCGCCACCCACGCCCGGAACGCCTGCTCGCGCAACTCCCGGCGGGCGGAAAAGGTCAGGAACGGTTCGATGATCGAGCGCGACAGCGTGACGGCATAGCGCCCATCCTCGCCGCGTTCGCGGGCCGCCGCTGCCATCGCGTCCTTCAGGAAATCCGGCAGGCCGTCGAGTGCCTCGCCCTCGTCGAGGAAGAGCACCCAGTTCTTCTCGTCGGCAAGCACGTTCTGGCCGAATTTCGCGCCAAGCCCCGCCAGCGTCTCGTTGATCGTGGAAAGCCGGGCCTGTTCAGGCTTCTCGAGCTTGGCGCCCGATTTCACGAAGCCTTTCCAGTGCCGCTCCAGCACGCGCACCTGCTCAAGCGAGAGATTGAGACCGGCGCGTCCTTCCCACAGCGCATCGATGCGCTTGAAGAGGGCAGCATTGGTGCCGATCTTGGAATAGTGGCGCGACATCTTCGGTGCGATCGCGCGCTCCAGGGTCTGGATCGTGTCGTTGGTATTGGCGCCCGCACGGCTCCAGAACAGCGCGGAAACGCGCGAAAGCGCGTCGCCCGCGGTCTCCAGCGCCACGACCGTGTTCTCGAAGGTCGGCACATCCGGATTGTTGGCAATCGCGTCGATTTCCGCTTCATGGGCGGCGAGTGCGGCGTCGAAGCTTGCGGCAAAGGCATCGTCCTTGACCAGATCGAACCGCGGCAGGCCATTGAGGCCGGTCCACTCGACGAGGGCGGGATCGATCGACGTTTCGGTCATGGAAGTTCCTTTCTGGCAAATCAGCGTGCGGCGAATATAGGAATGGACGGGGGCGTTGGTACAGGGTGCCGATGCAAAATCGGGGAACGAAAGACGCAAAGGCGCGTTTGTTGGCCTGCGGCACGCTGCATCTTGACGCGGAGGGCAACTTCGGTGAAAACAGCCCTACCCGCGGTCCTTTGACATCGTTTGCCGCGGCGAACCCTGGTGCCGGGCCCCTCTGGCGAGAGTTTTTACGGCGCTCTCGTGATGTCGGTACCGCCAGCAATCAGCCGGCGGATTCATACGCACATGAATAATCTCACCATGCCTCACCCGCATGCCCGTCGTGGTATGCGCAACGTCACTTCGCTTACCTCCACGAAGATGGAGGCGCTGTCATGATCGGCACCGGCGAAGGCAAGACCACACTTTCCTATCTCAAATGGGCTCTGATCTCGACCGTCATCGGTCTCGCGCTCGGCGCGTGGCTGGGATGGCAGACCGAAGGCACGCTCGCCGGCATGGCGACCGTCTTCTTCATCTGCGCGGTCCTGGCGGTGCTTGAAATCTCGCTCTCCTTCGACAACGCCATCGTGAATGCCAACAAGCTCAAGGACATGACCCCGCTCTGGCAACGCCGGTTCCTGACCTGGGGCATTCTCATCGCCGTCTTCGGCATGCGCATCGTCTTCCCGCTTCTGATCGTCGTCATCGCCGCCGGTATCGGCCCGATCGACGCGCTCATCCTCGCTGCCCGCGAGCCTGCGGAATATGCCCGCATCATGAATGACGCGCACCTGCCCATCGCAGCCTTTGGCGGCACCTTCCTGATGATGGTCGGCCTCACCTACTTCTTCAACCATGAGAAGGACGTGCACTGGATCGGCTTCATCGAGAAGCACATGGCCCGCTCGGCGACCGTCAAGGGCATCGAGATCGCCTTCGTGCTGCTGCTCATCGTTCTGTTCTCGCGGCTGCTCGATGGCGAGGATGCCAATACCTTCGTCTTTTCCGCCATCTACGGTCTCCTGACCTTCCTGGCGGTGGAAGTCATCGGCGGCCTGCTCGATGCTTCGCAGAAGGCAATGTCTGAAGCCGCCAAGGGCGGTCTGGGCGCGTTCATCTACTTGGAAGTGCTGGACGCCAGCTTCTCCTTCGACGGCGTCATCGGCGCCTTCGCGCTGACCCAGAACCTGTTCATCATCGCTATCGGTCTCGGGATCGGCGCCATGTATGTGCGCTCGATGACCATCATGCTGGTGGAGAAGGGCACGCTTGCGGAATACCGATATCTGGAGCACGGCGCGTTCTATGCGATCCTGATCCTGTCGGTGGTCATGTACTGCCAGACGCTGGTGCACATTCCCGAGGTCATCACGGGTCTGGGCGGCGCGACGCTCATCGGCATCTCGCTCTGGTCCTCGATCCGCTACAACAGGCGCGAACGGGCGCTGGAGCACCATGCCAATGCCTCCGTCTCCGACCGCGTGGCGACCCAGCTCGGCGAGAACGCCTGACGATGGCAGCCGGCCGTTCGGACGGCCGGCTTTCTCAAGTAGAGAAAAAGCAACACCAAATACAGAAGGCCCGCCGGTCTTGCGACCAGCGGGCCTTTTCGTTCGGGGATTATTTAAGCGTTAGACGCGGGGGAAGTCGATGGGATTGATGCCCAGCGTCTTCAGGTCGCGTTCCTTCGGGCGGCGGTGCCCTTCAACGGCCGCAGCGGCTGCGTTGGCAGCGCTCAGGACGGCGAAGGCCCGGCCGAAAAAGCCCTGGGCGAAGGAATTGCGGAGGGAAGTCATTGTATTGCTCGCTTTCTGTTTTAGCTTACGCGCTGTAGATGATGCTTTTCGCGTGAAAGTACAACAGCCGCTTTCTCAGCCCAGCCATGCAACGAGCGCAGGCCGGAAACACGGTTCCCGGCCTGCATTGTTTTCAACGGTGGAAGAAAAACTTCAGTCTTCGTTTGCCGCAAACTGCGAGAGGACTTCGCCCTTGCCCCGCGCCCGCAGAACGAGCGGCACGACCACCGCAAGGACAGCGAGCCCGAACAGCACGGCCGCGATGGGCGACATGAAGAGCGACGTCACGTCGCCCTGGCTGATCGCCAGCGCGCGGCGCAGCTGCTGTTCGGCCATCGGCCCGAGGATCAGGCCGACGACGACAGGCGCGATCGGATAGCCGAACAGCCGCATGGCAAAGCCGAGGAGGCCGAACACGAGAAGCATGCCGAGTTCGAAGACCGACGGATTAGCGCCGATGGTGCCAAGCGTCGCAAACAGCAGAATGCCGGCATAGAGCCACGGCTTGGGAATGGTCAGCAGCTTCACCCACAGGCCAATCAGCGGCAGGTTCAGCACCAGCAGCATGAAATTGGCAATGAGCAGGCTGGCGATCAGGCCCCAGACGAGCTGCGGATTGGTCGCAAACAAGAGCGGGCCGGGCTGAAGGCCGTATTGCTGGAAGCCGGCGAGCATAATGGCCGCCGTCGCAGTCGTCGGCAGGCCGAGCGACAAGAGCGGCACGAGCGTTCCGGCGGCCGAGGCGTTGTTGGCCGCTTCCGGCCCCGCCACGCCCTCGATCGCGCCCTTGCCGAACTCGTCCTTGTGCTTGGAAAACTGCCGCTCCGTGGAATAGGACAAGAAGCTCGCAATATCCGCCCCGCCGGCCGGCATGGCGCCGATGGGGAAGCCGATCGCGGTGCCGCGCAGCCAGGGTTTCCAGGAGCGCGCCCAGTCCTGCGCATTCATCCAGACCGAGCCCTTCACCGCCTCCACCTTCTCTGGGATGCGGTTGCCCTGACAGGCGACGAAAAGTGTCTCGCCGATGGCGAACATGGCCACGGCCAGCGTCGTCACCTCGATACCGTCGAGCAGGTCGGGAACGCCGAAGGAGAGGCGCGCCTGCCCGGTCTGCTGGTCGATGCCGATCACGGCAAGGCCGAGCCCGACGAAGAGCGCCGTCAGACCGCGCAGGGTGGAATCGCCGAACGCCGCCGACACCGTCACGAAGGCCAGCACCATCAGCGCAAAATACTCGCGCGGCCCGAAGGAGAGCGCGAACTTCACGACGAAGGGCGCGATGAAGGCAAGGCCGAGCGTGGCGATGAGGCCTGCGACGAAGGAGCCGATGGCGGCCGTGGCCAGCGCCGGCCCGCCGCGGCCCGCACGCGCCATCTTGTTGCCTTCGAGCGCGGTGACGACGGAAGCGCTTTCCCCCGGCGTGTTGAGCAGGATCGAAGTGGTCGAGCCGCCATACATGCCGCCGTAATAGATGCCGGCGAACATGATGAGTGATCCGGCCGGATCGAGCTTGTAGGTGACGGGCAGAAGCAGGGCGACCGTCAGCGCCGGGCCGATCCCGGGCAGTACGCCGACCGCCGTGCCGAGTGTTACGCCGATCAGCGCATAGAGCAAGTTCATCGGCTGGGCGGCGATGATCAGCCCCTGCAGGAGGAATTCGAATGTATTCATCGCCAGGCCCTCAGAAGAACAGGTGTTCGAGCGGCCCGGCGGGCAGCGAGAGTTGCAGGAAGCGGCCGAAGATCACGTAGATGACGAAGCTCAGCGCAATGCCGATCGGCAGGGAAATCCAGAGCTTGCGCCGGCCGAAACCGAAGGCAGTCAGCGCGAAGAGCACGCCTGTGGCGATGGAGAAGCCGGCAGTCTTCAGGAGCAGCATCTGCCCGGCAAGGCCCGCGACGATCATCACGACCGGCTGCACCTCGATGGGCTCGCGCTCGGGAAAATCCCCGCGCCAGGCCTCGAAGGCCGTCCACACGGCGAGCAGCGCCAGCCCGATCGCGACGACATGTGGCACCGTGGCGGGGCCGATGCGCGAATAGTTGGTCACTTCCGCAAGCCGGCCGGCATCCCACCAAATGACGCAGGCAAGAGCGAACAGGACCGGGGCGATGAACAGCGCCGCCCGGTCGGGGCGGCGCTTTGCGTGAGAGGACGGAACCTCGCTCATTTGACGAGCCCGATGTCCTTGAGGATGCTTTCGGTTGCGGCCACGTCCTTGTCGAGCTGCTCCTTGAAAGCGTCGCCGGCCAGATACGTGTCCTGCCAGCCCTTGGTCTTCAGCGTGTCCTTCCAGGCGGCGGAGTTCACCAACTTCTCGATGTCGCCATTGATGGTCGCGACCTGCTCGTCCGAAAGGCCGGGGGCGGCCGCGATCATGCGCCAGTTCTCAACAACGACGTCGAGGCCGCCTTCCTTGAGGGTCGGCCCGTCAATGCCCTCGATGCGCTCGGCGCTCGAAATGGCGATCAGGCGCAGAGTACCGGCCTTCACCTGAGCCTCGAACTCGCCGTAGCCGGAAATGCCTGCTGTCACCTGGTTGCCGAGGATCGCGGCAAGCGCCTCGCCGCCGCCGGCATAGGCGACATAATTGATCTTGGTCGGATCGACGCCAGCCGCCTTGGCGATCAGGCCGGCCGTGATGTGGTCCGTGCCGCCGGCCGAGCCGCCTGCCCAGGACACCGCGCCCGGATCGGCCTTCAGCGCCTTGACGAGGTCTTCGAGATTCTGGATCGGCGAGGCGGCCGGAACGACGATCGCCTCATATTCGCCGGTCAGGCGGGCGATCGGCGTCACGTCCTTGAGCGTTACCGGCGACTGGTTGGTGAGGATCGCGCCGACCATGACGTAACCGCCGACAATGAGCGCGTTCGGATTGCCGTTGTTCTGGCTGGCGAACTGGGCAAGGCCGATCGTGCCGCCGGCGCCCGGAACGTTCACCACCTGCACGCTGCCGGAAATCTTCTCGTCCTGCAACACGGTCTGGATAGAACGGGCCGTCTGGTCCCAGCCGCCGCCCGGACCGGCCGGCGCGATGATCGTGTAGTCGGCGGCCGCGGCCGGAAGCGCCAGGGCGCCGGCGATAAGGGATGCCAGGAAGAAATGTTTCAAGGGTCTGTCCTCCGTCAGGCGCGGTTTACGCGCATATCGTTGCTTGGCGAGAGGACACGCGCAGCCACGAGCGGCACACGCCCGCTGGCGGGCGCGTTGCGACAGAATTTTCCTCCCGGTCTTCCCTCCGCCTCCACGGATGGGAAGACCCCTAAGCCAACACAGGAAGCTGACATCTACCTGACATGGCCACGCGCTGCCTTTCAGCGACGCCCAAAAGCCTATTGCATGCGCAGCACGTCGTTCCAGCGGGCAATGAGCCGCGCCCGCTTCACCTGGTCTAGATAGACCATAAGACCGGGACTGACCGGCACGGGCTTCAGCTGCGCGCCGAGCAGGGCCCGCATGGTGCGCGCGGTATTGGAACCGGAGACCTCCGGGCTGACGGCCGCGATCTGCAATTCGCGCGACAGGATTTCCTGCCCCTGCTTCGACATGAAGAAGGCAAGGTAGCGCCGGCCGAGTTCCGGAGACGCCGCCGCCTGCGGCACGAGGCCGATGCGCGACATGACGACGGTATAGTCCTTCGGCAGCACGATGCCGACATTGGGATTGCGCGAGGCCCAGTCCGCCGCATAGGAGCCGAGAATGTTGTAGCCGAGCACGAACCGCCCGTCGGCCACGCGCTCGAGAATGGCCGAACTGGTGGAATAGAGTTTGACCCCGGCTGCCCCCATCGCCCGGATCACCGTCCAGATATCGCCGAACTGCTCCTGGTCGCGCGCCATGAAGAGAAAGCCCACGCCCGAGCGCTCGATGTCGTAGGTGCCGATCCGGCCGTAGACCGCTTCGCCTTCGCTCTTCAGGTATTCGACGAATTCGGCGCGCGAGGCCGGCGGTTTGCGGTCCTTGAAGCTCGGCTTGTGATAGACGAAGACGGCCGGCTCGAAGGTCAACGCGTAGGCGGTGTTGCGCCAGTTGGCCCATTGCGGCCAGTGTTCGCTCATCGGCAGGTCGCTGCGCTGGGCATAGCCGTCATTGCTCAGCTTCACCTGCAGGTCCATGGCCGAAGAGAAGGCGAAGTCGGCGGTCTTCTTGCCGGCATCCGTCTCATGCACGATCCGGTCATGCACCTCGCCGGTCAGCATTTCCTCGTAGCGCACGGCCACATCCGGATTGGCCGCCTGGAAGCCCGCGATCATCGGACGGGCAAGCGGCTCGTCGAGCGAGGAATAGACGACGAGAACCGCCGCATCCGCTTTGCCGCCCCTGGCCGGAAACAGCGTAGCCTCCGCGAAGGCGCGCGGCATCATGGCAAGCAGCATCAGGAAGGCGAGGACAAGGCGCATCGCAAGACCTTGCCAAAGCGCAAGGCCGTTCACAAGTCCGCCGCCGCCCGCTACGTTGGCCGCGGGAGGACAAAACGTGCGCATTCTGCTGGTCGAGGACAACGAAGCCCTGGCGGACGGCCTGTCCGCGATCCTCAAGGGGACCGGTCATGCCGTGGATGTGGTGCGCGACGGTGCATCCGCCGATGCGGCCATCGCAACAGAAAACTTCGATCTCGTTGTGCTCGACCTGACCTTGCCGGAAATGGACGGGCTCGATGTCCTCCGCTCCATGCGCGCGCGCCAGAACAAGGCGGCCGTGATGATCCTCACTGCCCGCGGCGCGCCGGAGGAACGGGTGCGCGGGCTCGACCTCGGCGCCGACGACTACATGATCAAGCCCTTCGACATCTCGGAATTCGAGGCGCGCGTGCGTATGCTGCTGCGCCGTCAGGCCGGGCTGCGGTCTGCCGCCGTCACCTATGGCGGCGTGGCGTTCGACCTCAATTCCCGTACCTTTTCCGCTGATGGCGCGCCGCTCGATATTCCCGCTCGCGAACTCGGGCTGCTCGAAATCCTCTTCCTGCGCGCCGGCAAGGTAGTCGCCAAGGAGGCGATCATGCAGTCCCTCGCCGCCTTCGACGACGATCTCTCCGCCAACGCCATCGAGCAATACGTTAGCCGGCTCAGGAAAAGGCTCGCGCCGCACGGCCTGACGGTGCGCACGGCCCGCGGCATCGGCTACTATCTCGACAAGGCGACCGTCGCTTGACCCTCTTGCCAGCCTCCTCGCTGCGGCGCCGCCTGCTGGCCTGGCTGCTCGTCTCGACAGCGGTCATCGGCGTCATCGCCCTCGTCGATACCTACCGCGAGGCCGTGAAGACGGCGAATTCCGTCTCAGACCGCGTGCTTGCCGGTTCTGCGCTCGCCATTGCCGAACGCGTCGTGGTGACGGAGAACGGCGCGCTGGAGGTGGATATTCCCTATGTCGCGCTGGAAATGCTGACCTCGGCGGCCCAGGACCGGGTCTTCTACCGCGTGGACGGTCCACCGGGCCAGTTCATCACGGGCTACCAGAACCTGCCCACCATCGCCCAGGCGGAAGGCCAGTCGATGGGGTTCCAGGACGCCACATTCCGCGGCGAGCCGATCCGCATCGCCGTGCTTCACCGCTCGGCGTCGACGGGCATCAACTCCGTCCCCTTCGCGGTCACGGTCGCCGAAACCACCATCGCCCGCCGCCAGTTGACGCAGGCCATCCTCATCCGCTCGGCACTGCGCCTCGCCATGATGATCGCGGGCGCCGCCGCCATCGTGTGGATCGCTGTCACTGTGTCGCTCCGGCCACTCTATCGCCTGAGCGATGCCATCGCCGAGCGCAACCCGGATGATCTCCACCCGATCGAGCAGCGCGCGCCGAGCGAAGTACAGGGGCTGGTCGACACCGTCAATTCCTTCATGGTGCGCCTGCAATCCGCGCTCGATGCGCTGCGCCATTTTTCCGGCAATGCCAGCCACCAGCTGCGCACGCCGCTCGCCATCATCCGCACGCAGCTCGCGCTCGCCAGCCGTGCCACGACGCTGGACGAAGCCCAGGAGGCCGCGCGCAAGGGCGATGCCGCCGTCGCCCATGCCGAACGCATCCTCGCCCAGCTTCTCCTGATGGCGAAGGTCGACGCCGCCGGGTCGAACGAGCGCCGCCGCCCCGCGCCGATCGACATTTCCGCCCTCGCCCAGCAACTGACCGCCGACCGCGTACCGTCGGCGGCGGATGCAGGCATCGACCTTGGCTATGAGGGGGATGGTCCCGTGCTTGCGCGCGCAGAACCGCTGCTGTTCGGCGAACTGCTGCGCAACCTCGTGGAAAACGCCATCGCCTATGCCGGGCGCGGCGCGGAGGTCACGGTCAGCGTTCGGCAGTCGGAGAATACGGCCGTGCTTGCGGTGGAAGACAACGGACCCGGTATTCCACCCGAACGGCGTCCGCTCGTTCGCCAGCGGTTCTCGCGAGGCGAACATCGCGATGCACCGGGCATGGGCCTCGGCCTGCCGATCGTCGAGGAGATCGCCGCACTGTTCGATGCGACGGTTTCGCTGGAGAGCGGCGAAAACGATCGCGGGCTACGCGTAACGGTCCGCTTCCCGGTGGCGGCCGGCTAGGCCTTGCGCCAGCCAAGCAGCCCGGGCGCCGCGTGCCATATGGCCTGAACGGCGAAGCCCATGAAGAGAAGGCCCGACAGGCGCACGATGGCGAGTTCATGCCGGCGATAGAAGCGCCGCACCAGGCCCGCGCCGATGATCCCGATCAGGATGACATCGGCCACGAGGAAGCCGAAGAAGGACACGCCGAGCAGCCCCGGCAGCGCGGAAAAATCGAGCGCGTTGGAGGACCCCGCCAGCAGCGCCGTGAAGGTCGCCAGCGCGACCGGATAACCCTTCGGATTGGTCAATCCGAAGACGAGGCCACGCCGCAGCGGCCGCTCCACCGTCATTACCGCGCTGCCGTCCTGCCGCGGTTTTGCCCGCAGCGCCGACCAGCCGATCCATGCCAGATAGAAACCGCACAGAAGACCGAGTACGTCGAAGACCGTCGTGCCGATCGTTCGCGCCCCGACGATGGCGACCAGCGCCAGCGCCGACCATAGCAGGTCCCCCGCCCCGATGCCGAGAAGCGCAAGGAAGGCCGGTCCGGGAATGAGCACGTAGAGAAGGGCGGCCATAAAGGCGCCGAAGAACATCGTGGCTGTCATGGTTTGTCCCCAGAAGATCGCTCAATCTCAGGGCTTTCAGGGGATTCGTCAAGATGGTGCAGGCGCGGATCCGCGCGATGCAAGGCAGTCATGCAAAGGGCTGCGGGCTTGCCGGTTGCGACTGGCCACGGGAAATAGTAAGCAAGACTTAGAATAGCTGTTTGAAAGCCTCCATGTCGTCACGCCCCGATCCCGATGCGCTCGGCTTCGTCCTCACCGACGTCGCGCGCATGTTGAGAAGCGCCTTCGAACGGCGCATCGCCTCCGCCGGCCTTGGCCTCACCCCGGGCGAGGCCCGCACGCTCGTCCGCATCGCCTCGCTCGAAGGAAGCCGTCAGTTCGACATCGCCCAGCGCATGGGCATCGAGCCAATGACGCTCTCCACCTATCTCGACCGCCTCCAGAGCCTCGGCCTCATCGAACGGCGGCCGGATCCGGCCGACCGCCGCGCCAAGCTGATCTTCACCACCCCCGCCGCCGGCACCTTGATAACAGGCATCCGCACGGAACAGCTCGACCTGATGCAACAGGTCACGAGCGGCATCGGCGCAGACGAACTGGCACAGATCCATAGGCGCCTGAAGCTGCTGCGCGCCAACCTCTCGGCTCTGGAAGAAGACGACGCCGCCCTGACGCTTGCGCGGGAGACCGGACGATGACGCAGGCCCGCATGAGCGAGCGCCGCACCTCCATCATCAGCGCCTTTCTCGTTGCCATCGGCCCCGTTTCCATGGCGCTTTACACGCCCGCCATGCCCGAGCTGGTACACGCCTTCGCCTCGACGGAATCCGCAATCAAGCTGACGCTTTCCTTCTATTTCGCCGGCTTTGCGCTCTCGCAACTGGTATCCGGCACCATGTCCGACGTGCTCGGTCGACGAAAGACGACCCTGATCTTCATGTCCGTCTATCTCGTGGGCAGCATGATGGCGGCCTTCGCCCCGACCGTCGAGGTGCTGCTGGCCGGTCGCCTCGTGCAGGGCATCGGCGTTTCGGTCGGCACGACGGTGTCACGCGCCATCGTGCGCGACCAGTTCACCGGCAGCGAGGCCGCCCGTATCATGAACATGGTCGGCATGATGCTGGCCATCGGTCCGGCCGTCTCGCCGACGCTCGGCGGCTTCGCGCTCGGCTTGTTCGGCTGGCAGTCGATCTTCTTCCTGATGGTGGGCTTTGCGCTCTCGGCCTGCGGCATCGTCTATTTCTGCATGGCCGAAACGACGACGCCGGATCCCGCCAAGGGCCATATCCGGCCGGTCCTGAGCGCCTACCGCGCCATCGCCACCAGCCCCCGCTTCCTGTCGGCGACGCTGGTGATAGCCGGCGCGCTGGGCGCCCTCTATGGCCAGGCGACCATGCTGCCCTTCATCCTCATAGATCGCGTCGGGCTGACGCCCACCCAGTTCGGCGTCGGCATGCTCATGCAGTCCGGCTTCTTCTTCCTCGGCACGGTCGCCGTGCGGCTCCTGATGCGGCGGCTCACGGCCAACGGGATCGTCATTGCCGGCCTCTGTTGCATCGGCACGGCCAGCATCCTCATCGTACTGGCATCCCATGTGCTTGCGCAACCAACCTTTCTGAGCGTCATGGGCCCGGTCGGCCTCTACGCCTTCGGCATCGCTTTCATCATGCCCTATATGATGACCGCCGCCATGGAGCCCTTTCCGCATATCGCGGGCTCCGCCTCGGCGGCGATGGGCTTCATCCAGATGGGTTCCGGCTTCCTTGCCGGCGTGATCGCCGCCGCTATCGGAATGCCGCTCTTCGCCTTCGGCATCATCATCCCGTCCATGGGCCTGATGGCCGTGCTGGCCTATGCCTGGTATCGCGCGGTCTGCGGGCGCGAACCCGTCCTTGCCGGGGCAACCTCCACGGGCAAACCCTCGGAATGAAAAAACCCGCCGCCGTCTCCGGCAGCGGGCCATGTCTGCGATGCCTTGAGATCAGCCGCGCTTGTTGCGGGCGGCCAGCGTGCGCAGGCGCAACGCGTTCAGCTTGATGAAGCCTGCGGCGTCCTTCTGGTCATAGGCGCCCTGGTCGTCCTCGAAGGTGACCAGCTTGTCGGAATAGAGCGACTTGTCCGATTCACGGCCGATAACCATGACATTGCCCTTGTAGAGCTTCAGCGTCACTTCGCCCTCGACATGGGTCTGGCTCTTGTCGATCAGGGCCTGCAGCATCTCACGCTCCGGCGAGAACCAGAAGCCGTAATAGATCAGCTCCGCATAGCGCGGCATGATCTCGTCCTTGAGATGCGCGGCGCCGCGGTCGAGCGTGATCGATTCGATGGCGCGGTGCGCGGCAAGCAGGATCGTGCCGCCGGGCGTTTCGTAAACGCCGCGCGACTTCATGCCGACGAAGCGGTTCTCCACGAGGTCGAGACGGCCGATGCCGTTGTCGCGGCCATAGGTGTTGAGCGCCGCAAGCAGCGTCGCAGGCGACATGCGCACGCCGTTGATGGAGACGGCGTCGCCGCGCTCGAAGCCGACCTTGATGATGGTGGCCTTGTCGGGTGCGGCTTCAGGCGAGATGGTGCGCATATGCACATATTCGGGGGCTTCGATGGCCGGATCTTCCAGAACCTTGCCCTCGGAAGAGGAGTGCAGCAGGTTGGCGTCCACCGAGAACGGCGCTTCGCCCTTCTTGTCCTTGGCGACCGGAATCTGGTGCTGCTCGGCGAATTCGAGCAGGTGCGTGCGGCTCTTGAACGACCAGTCGCGCCAGGGGGCGATGATCTTGATGTCGGGGTTCAGCGCATAGGCCGAAAGCTCGAAGCGGACCTGGTCGTTGCCCTTGCCGGTGGCGCCATGCGCGATGGCGTCGGCGCCGGTCCTGGCGGCGATCTCGATGAGGTGCTTGGAGATCAGCGGGCGGGCGATCGACGTGCCGAGCAGGTAGACGCCTTCATAGACAGCATTGGCACGGAACATCGGGAAGACGAAATCGCGCACGAATTCCTCGCGCACGTCCTCGATGAAGATCTCCTTGATGCCGAGCATCTCGGCCTTCTTGCGCGCCGGCTCCAGCTCTTCGCCCTGGCCGAGGTCGGCCGTGAACGTCACGACTTCCGCGTTGAGTTCGGTTTGAAGCCACTTCAGGATGATCGAGGTATCGAGGCCGCCGGAATAGGCCAGCACGACTTTCTTTACGTCTTTATGTGATGCCATGATGATGAGGTCCGTTGCATGAAAGGGTCGCGGCAAGCCCGCAAGGCCCGGTGTCGCGGCACTTTTAGCGAGATTGGCGCGTGACGCAAGGGCGGTGCCCGCTGCATCCTGCCGCAAGCGGGGTTTGACGCCGCCGCAGGCGACCCCATATTGCGCAGGACTGGACCATGGAAGGGGATGAACCCATGACCGACCTCAAGGACATCATCAAGGAAGCCAATGTCGCCGTCATCACCGGCGGCGCATCCGGTATCGGCCTTGCCGCCGCGCGGCGCTTTGCCGAGGCCGGCATGTTCGTGACCATCGCCGACCGCAATACCGACCAGCTCGCCGAAGCGCGCGCCGAACTCGAAGCCATCGCCGGCGAAGCCAACATCATGGCGGTGGAAACCGACGTCACCCATCGTCACGAGCTAGAGGCGCTGGAGCGCGCCGTCCAGCAGCGTTTCGCCCGCGTTCACGTGCTCATGAACAATGCCGGCATCCAGCCGGACACCTCGATCTTCAGCGCCGAGGCGAACTGGGACCACATCCTCGCCGTCAACCTCATGGGCGTCATCCACGGCACGCAGGTCTTCGGGCCCAACATGCTGGCCCATGGCGAGCCTGGGCTCATCATCAACACCGGCTCCAAGCAGGGCATCACCACGCCGCCCGGCAATCCGGCGTATAATGTCTCCAAATCCGGCGTGAAGGTTTTCACCGAGGCGCTCCAGCATGAGCTGCGGAACACAGAGGGTGCAAAACTTTCCGCCCACCTCCTCATCCCCGGTTTCGTCTATACCGCGCTCACCAAAGGCGAGCGCACGGAAAAGCCGGATGCCGCCTGGACACCGGCCGAGACTGTCGATTTCATGATCGAGAGCCTCGAACGCGGCGATTTCTACATCCTGTGCCCTGATAACGACGTGTCGCGTGCACTGGACGAGCGCCGCATGGCCTGGGCGATCGGCGACGTCATCGAAAACCGCCCCCCGCTGTCACGCTGGCACCCGGATTATGCGGAGAAATTTCGCGCCTTCGTGGAAGAGACGTAACGGGCCATAACAAGCTTTGATTGGTAATCGGCAGAAAGCCGGATAAGAGTTTTCGGACTTTCCGGCTTTCGAGACCCTTGCCATGGACTTCCTGCCCACATTCCCGACACTGCTCGCCTTTTCCGCGGCCAGCCTGCTGCTCGCCGCCACGCCTGGCCCCGACATGACATTGTCGATCAGCCGGGCGCTGTCGCAGGGCCGCGGGGCCGCATTGTTTGTCGTGTTGGGCACCGGGCTCGGCATCTGCGTGCACACGCTGCTCGTCGCCTTCGGCATCGCGGCCCTCATCACCGCCTCGCCGACCGCCTTCATGATCCTCAAGACCGGCGGCGCCGCCTACCTGCTGTGGCTCGCCGTCCAGGCCATCCGCTATGGTTCGAACTTTACCGTGAAGGCCTCGACCGGCCCGCGCGGCAGCGCACTCGCCAACATCTCGACCGGCTTCTGGGTGAACCTGCTCAACCCGAAGGTCATCATCTTCTTCATGACCTTCCTGCCGCAGTTCGTCTCGGCGAGCGATCCGCACGTGACCGGCAAGCTCATCTTCTTCGGCATTTTCTTCATTCTCATCGGCATGCCGGTCAACGCCATCGTCGTGCTGGCCGCAGACAAGCTGGCCGCCTGGCTTCAGCAAAACCCGAAGGTGCTGCGCGGTATCGACTACACCTTCGCCGGCGTCTTCTCGGTCTTCGCGATGAAGATCTTCCTCACGCAGGCGCGGTAGGACAGATCACACCTTGTAGCGGTAGTGGCCGGTGATGGGATAGGCAAACAGCACGTCCTCCATCCTGGCGCCGGCGCCGATATTGTGCACAACCATCGGCCGGCCGCTGTCGGGCGTGCGCTCATCCGCGACGATGCCGATATGCGGAAGGTTGCCGGGCAACATCTGCGAAACAACGTCGCCCGGACGGTAATCGGCGGCGTCCTTGCTTATGGGCAGGGTCGCATCCGCCCGCCGGAAGAAGGCTTGCAGGTTGGGCACTCGCCGATGGTCGATATTGCGATCGGTCCGGCTCAGACCCCACAGAGCGGGATAGGCCGAAAAGGCGCGCCGCATGTCCTCGTGCACCAGCACCTGGAGGTCGACATCGAGAGCGTCGCGATAGGCCCTGATGATGACATCCGTGCACACGCCGCGCTCGCGCGGCACATCGCCGCCGGGATAGCCGAGCTTCGTATAAGCGGCATCATAGGTGCGCGTAACACCGACCTGCCGCCGCGCGGCCGTCACGAGCTTTGCGGCGGCGTCATCGACGGGCTGCGCGCGCAACGCCGTCGCCGCCGCCAGAACAAGACCTGACGACAGGCCACCGACAAGAAAATCACGACGAAACAATATGCATACCCCCGAATTCCGACCGCGCGACGCTGCAGAAGGATTCAGGCGCTTTGGTGACACGCCTCAGCCGATCAGCAGGGCGTCGTCATCCAGCGTCTGGCCGCGCATCTTGCGGAACATCGCGATGAGATCCTCGACCTGCAGCGTCTTGCGGCTGTCGCCGGCGACATCCAGCACGATCTCGCCACCATGCAGCATCACGGTGCGGTGGCCGTAATCGAGCGCCTGGCGCATGGAATGCGTCACCATCAGCGTCGTCAGCTTGCGCTCGGAAACGATCTTCTGCGTGAGGTTCATGATGAACTCGGCCATGCCCGGATCGAGCGCGGCCGTATGTTCGTCAAGCAGCAGCACATCGGAACCGGCAAGCGTGGCCATGACGAGCGAGACCGCCTGCCGCTGGCCGCCGGAGAGCAGATCCATGCGGTCGCGCATGCGGTTCTCAAGCCCCAGATTGAGCTCGGCGATCCGGTTGCGGAAGAGCGCGCGCCGCTGCGGGCCAAGCGCCGAGGCAAGTCCGCGCCGTTCGCCACGACGGGCGGCGAGCGCCAGGTTCTCCTCGATCGACAGCGCCCCGCAGCTTCCCGTCAGCGGATCCTGGAAGACGCGCGCCACGCGCCCCGCTCGGGCGGCGGTTCCCTGCCGCGTGACATCGGCCGTGCCGATCGTCACCTTGCCCTCGGTAGCGATCACGTCGCCGGCGAGAACGCCGAGCAGCGTCGACTTGCCGGCGCCGTTGGACCCGATGACCGTGACGAACTGCCCCTCCTCGATGTTGAGGCTCACGCCGTTCAGCGCCTGCTTCTGCAGCGGCGTGCCCTTGCCGAAGGTGACCTTGATATCGGAAACGGAAATCATCAGGCGGCTCCTCCGCGGCGAAGGCGCGGCAGAACGAGCGCCACGGTGACGAGCAGCGCCGTCACGAAGTTGAGGTCCGAGGCCTGGAGGCCGAGAATATCGGACGACAGCGCAAGCTGGATGGCGATGCGGTAGAGGATCGAGCCGACGACGCAACCGATCAGCGCGATCAGGATGCCGCGCGCGCCAAACAGCGTCTCGCCGATGATGACGGCGGCAAGACCGACCACGATGGTGCCCACGCCGGACGTCACGTCGGCAAAGCCGTTGGTCTGGGCAAACAGCGCGCCGCCGAGCGCGACCAGCGCGTTGGAAAGCGCGATCCCGAGATAGATCTGCTTGTTGGTGTTGACGCCCTGCGCGCGCGCCATGCGGGCATTGGCGCCGGTGGCACGCATTGAAAGGCCGGCATCGCTTTCAAGAAAGCGCCAGACCACGATGACCGAGATGACGACGAGGACGCCGACGAACAGCGGGCGAACGTAGAAATCCCGCAGGCCATGGCCGAAGAACGGGCTGATCATCGTATCGGCATTGATCAGTGCCACATTCGGCTTGCCCATCACACGCAGGTTGACGGAGAAGAGCGCGATCATCGTCAGGATAGAGGCGAGCAGGTTGAGAATGCGGAACCGCACGTTCAGCACGGCCGTCACCAGCCCCGCCAGCGCGCCCGCCACCATGGCAACTGCCGCCGCCAGCCACGGATTGACACCCGCGATGATCAGGACGGCGGCAACGGCCGCGCCGAGCGGAAAGGATCCGTCCACTGTCAGGTCGGGAAAATCCAGCACGCGGAAGGCAAGGTAAACACCGATGGCGACGAAGGCATAGACCAGCCCCAGTTCGACGGCACCCCAGAAGGCAATCAGGCTCACGGTTCTCGGCTTTCTCTCAGGTCACCCTCCCGCACATATGCGGGTCAGGTCCTCTTAACAGATCAACCGCTGCCGGGCGATCCGGCAGCGGTTGATTCCGATTGGCAATGCGCGGAAATCCCGCGTTTAGTCGATCACGCGGGTCGCGCGGCCGACGACGGCTTCGGGAAGCGTGACGCCCATCTTGGTCGCCGCGCCCTTGTTGACGACGAGGTCCGTGCCGGCGGCAACCTTCACGGCGATATCGCCCGGCTTCTCGCCCTTGAGGATGCGCACGACGATGTCGCCCGTCTGCTTGCCCACGTCCTTGTAGTTGAAGCCGAGTGCCGCGATGGCGCCGCGCGAAACGGAGTCCGTGTCGGCGGTGAAGAGCGGTAGCTTGGCTTCCTCGGCGACTGCGACCGCGCCTTCAAGCGCGGAGATGATCGTGTTGTCCGTCGGGATGTAGATGACATCGGCACGCCCGACGAGCGCGCGGGCGGCGCCCTGCACTTCGGCGGACTTGGTGGCGGCGGATTCGACGACCGTCAGACCGGCCTTTTCGGCTTCGGCCTTCAACACGGCAAGCAGCGAAACCGAGTTCGCTTCACCCGAATTGTAGAGGTAGCCGATGGTCTTCGCTTCCGGCAGGATTTCCTTGATGAGCGCGAGATGTTCGGCGACCGGCGACATGTCGGACAGGCCCGTCACGTTGCCGCCCGGCTTGTCCATGTCGGTGACGAGCTGTGCGCCGAGCGGATCGGACACGGCCGTGAAGACGACAGGGATATCCTTCGTCGCGGAAACGACGGCCTGGGCTGATGGCGTGGAAATCGGGACGATGACCGTCGGGTCCTCGCCGACGAACTGGCGGGCGATCTGCGCGGCCGTCGCGGGGTTGCCCTGTGCGGACTCGTAGAGGAACTTGAGGTTCTCGCCGTCCTTGTAGCCTGCCGCTTCCAGCGTTTCCTTCACGCCGTCACGCACCGCATCCAGTGCCGGGTGTTCGACGATGGCCGTCACGGCAACCGTGACGTTTTCGGCCTTTGCGGGCAGCGAAAGTGCAAGCGTTGCCGCACAGGCAAGCAGAAGATGGCGCATGAAGTCTCTCCCTTGAATAATTCTGGCCTTTCTAGGCAAATCGCGCGGCCAGATCAATTGTCGGGCTTTAGTCGTTCAATCACATTTTCTGATGGAATCTGGCGGACCGTCGCAAAACCTCAGGACGCCTTGCCTTCTTCCGCTTGATCGACGGAATAGCGCATGATCAGCGGCATCTGGGCCAGCGTGAAGACGATGGTGATGGGCATGGTGCCCCAGACCTTGAACGCCACCCAGAAATCGGTCGAGAACGAACGCCAGACCACCTCGTTGAGAACCGCGAGGAACAGGAAGAACAGACCCCAGCGCAGCGTCAGCTTGCGCCAGCCCTCGTCGGTAAGCTTGAAGGCGGCATGGAAGACGTAGCCGAGCAGCGACTTGCCGAACAGCAACCCGCCGAGCAGGATGGCGCCGAACAGCGTGTTGACGATCGTGGGCTTCATCTTGATGAACGTGTCGTTCTGCAGCCATAGCGTCAGCGCGCCGAAGACGAAGACCACGATGCCCGAGATCAGCGGCATCATCGGCAGCGTGCGCGTCAGCACCCACGAGACGATGAGCGCAATTGCCGTCGCGGCCATGAAAAGCCCGGTGGCGATGAAGATCGGGCCACCCATTTCGGCCAGCACGGGAAAGTGCGAGGCCAGCCATTCGCCGCGCGAATTGGCGAAGAAGAACACGACGAGCGGGCCGAGTTCCAGCACCATCTTGAGGAGCGGGCTGACCTTCTCCTCGGTCTTGGCCGGGGCGTCCATCGTTGC
Organism: Shinella sedimenti; assembly: GCF_022601905.1. Taxonomy (NCBI): domain Bacteria; kingdom Pseudomonadati; phylum Pseudomonadota; class Alphaproteobacteria; order Hyphomicrobiales; family Rhizobiaceae; genus Shinella; species Shinella sedimenti. The sequence goes on along the minus strand of NZ_JAKVIN010000004.1, from coordinate 282,663 downwards.
CTTGCTCATGCCTGTACTCCTGCAATCGCTTCCGCGAAATCCTTGGCCTCGAAAGGTTCGAGATCGTCGATCCCTTCGCCGACACCGATGAAATAGACCGGCAGCTTGTGCTTGGCGGCAATGGCCACAAGAATGCCGCCACGGGCCGTACCGTCCAATTTTGTCATGATCAGGCCCGAAACGCCCGCGACGTTGCGGAAAATCTCGACCTGGTTCATGGCGTTCTGGCCGGTCGTGGCATCGAGCGTCTGGAGCACGGTGTGCGGCGCGTCCGGATCGAGCTTGCCGAGCACGCGCACGATCTTTTCCAGTTCCGCCATCAGCTCCGTCTTGTTCTGGAGGCGGCCGGCCGTGTCGATGATCAGCACGTCGCTCTTGCTTTCCTTCGCCCTCTCATAGGCTTCGTAGGCAAGGCCCGCCGCATCCGCGCCGAGCTTGGAGGAAACGATTTGCGAGCCGGTGCGTTCGGCCCAGATCTTCAGCTGCTCAATGGCCGCCGCGCGGAACGTGTCGCCCGCCGCCATCATCACGTTGAGGCCGGCGCCGGAGAGTTTGGCGGCAAGCTTGCCGATCGTCGTGGTCTTGCCCGTTCCATTGACGCCCACGACGAGAATGACGTGGGGCTTGTGATTGAGGTCGAGTTCCAGTGGCCTTGCGACCGGCGATAGCACCTTGGTGATCTCGCTTGCCATGATGCGCGACACGTCGGCGCCCGTCACATCCTTGCCGTAGCGTTCGGATGCCAGCGTATCGGTGATGCGCAGCGCGGTCTCCACGCCGAGATCGGCCTGGATCAGCAGATCCTCCAGATCCTGCAGCGTGTCATCGTCAAGCTTGCGCTTGGTGAAGAGGCTGGTGATCTGCCCCGTGAGCTGCGAGGAGGTGCGCGAAAGCCCGTCGCGCAGACGCTGGAACCAGGTGCGCTTCGGCTCCGGTGCCGCGACCTCGACGACGGGTTTGCTTTCCGCCGTGGCAAAACCCTTGGGCAGCGCCTTCGGCTCGACGGTAACGGCCTCGTCGAGAACGGCATCGTCGGTTGCGGGCACCTCCTGCTCTTCGGCAGGCGCAACGCTTTCTTCCGGCTCGATGACATCTTCGGTAACAGCAACGGGCTCTTCCACAACGTCGATGTCTTCGGCCGGCGCTTCCGGTTCCGCTTCGACGATCGCGTCTTCCGCCACCACGTCCGGGCCGTCATCAGAAGGTCCGCCCGCCGTTTCCATCTCGGCCGGCGCCACCGGGTCTTTCGCGACCGGCAGGTTCGGCGCATGCGGCAGGGGATAGATATCCGGCTCCGGCTCGTCGGGAACGTGGCTGCCGGCTTCCGGATTGGCGGCCTCCGCTTCGTCGAGCAGCGCGTCGCGCTCTACGATCTCGACAGGCTCTTCCGCCACCGGGGCGGGCGCTACCGCGTCATCATCGGGCACGACGACGGGAACCTCCGCCTCCGACTTCTGCTCGGGCGCGGTGTCTTTTCCGAAGGTGAAGATCTTCTTGATGAAGCCGAGGGCCATGAAAGGTGTCCGCTAGTTATGCGAGAAGGCGGTTACGGGCCGCATGGTCAGGTGCTTTCCATTGTGGCCGGTGATCGTCACCGGCACAAGGTCGCGCGGTTTGAGACCCGCGGCATCGACCAGCGTGAAGTTTTCCGTGTGGGCAAGGCCGTTGTTCTCGACGAGGATCATTTCCTCTCTCCCGATCATGGAGACGAGATGGGCCTCCGCGAGCCGTTTTCCAGTCTCGCGCAGGCGCCCGGCGCGTTCCTTGACCAGCGCCCGGTCGAGCTGCGGCATGCGCGCGGCCGGCGTTCCCGGGCGCGGACTGTAGGGAAAGACATGCAGATGCGCGATGCCGCAATCTTCCGCGAGCCGCCCGGCATTGGCGAACATCTCCTCCGTCTCCGTCGGGAAACCGGCGATCATGTCGGCCCCGAAACTCGCCGCGGGGCGAAGATCGCGCACGCGACCGCAGAAGGCACGCGCATCGGCGGCCGAATGGCGGCGCTTCATGCGCTTGAGGATCATGTCGTCGCCATGCTGCAAGGACAGATGCAGATGCGGCATGAAACGCGGCTCGTCGGCAATCAGGTCCCAGAGATGATCGTCCGCCTCGATGCTGTCGATGGAGGAAAGTCGCAGGCGGCGGATTTCGGGCACCTGCTTCAAAAGCGTCTTGGCAAGCTGCCCGAGGCTCGGTTTTCCGGGCAGGTCGGCGCCGTAGCTGGTGGCGTCCACGCCGGTCAGTACGATCTCGCAGTAACCGCTCTCGACGAGTTTGCGCGCCTGCTCCACCACCGCGCCCATCGGCACCGAGCGGGAATTGCCACGACCATACGGGATGATGCAGAAGGTGCAGCGGTGGTCGCAGCCGTTCTGCACCTGCACGAAAGCGCGCACATGGCCGTCGATGAGCTTCACCATCTGCGGCGCGGTTTCCCGCACGCTCATGATGTTGTTGACGCGCAGTTTCTCTTCGGCCGAGACGCCGAAATCCGGCAAACGGCGATAGGAGGCGCTTTTCAGCTTTTCCTCGTTGCCGAGTACGGCGTCCACTTCCGGCATGCCGGCGAAAGCGGCACTTTCGATCTGTGCGGCGCAGCCGGTCACGATGATGCGGGCATGCGGATTGTCGCGGCGCGCGCGGCGGATTGCCTGTCGCGCCTGACGCACGGCCTCGCCGGTCACCGCACAGGTGTTCACCAGCACGGCATTGTTCAGCCCCGCCTTCTCGGCTTCCGCACGCATCACTTCCGATTCGTAGGTATTGAGCCGACAGCCGAAGGTTATGACCTCGACCCCGCTCAAAGGGCGGCCGCCCCGGCGTCATCCCGGCGGAAGGCGCCGGTTGCGGGATCGAGCGTGCCGGACCACTCCCATTCGGCCGGCCCGGTCATGACGACGTGGTCGTCTTCGCGCCACTCGATGGTGAGCTTGCCGCGGCTGGGGCTGCTGGCGACGGTGATCTCCACCTTGCGGCCGGTGCGGCCGGTGCGCGCGCCGGAAACGCCCGCCGAGCAGGCGGCCGAGCCGCAGGCGAGCGTCAGCCCCGCGCCGCGCTCCCAGGTGCGCGTCGTCATTGAGGTCGGCGACGTCACCTGCGCCAGCGTGATATTGGCCTTTTCCGGAAACATCGGATGGTTTTCGAGCAGCGGGCCGAAACGGTCGAGATCGAAGGTCATCGGATCGCGGTCGACCCAGAAGATCGCATGCGGGTTGCCCATCGACATGACCGAGGGCGAATGCAGCACGGGATCGTCGATCGGTCCGATCTGCAACTCGATCCGGCTCGTGTCGTAGAATTCCTCGGCAAGCGGAATGCGGTCCCATTCGAAGACCGGCTTGCCCATGTCAACGGAAATCGTGCCGTCCTCGTGCTCGACGGCGTTCAGGATGCCGGCAACGGTCTGGAAGGTGAACGCCTTCTTGCCCGTCTCGGCGGCCAGCGCCTGCACCACGCAGCGTGTTCCGTTGCCGCAGGCCTGCGCCCGTGTGCCGTCGCAATTCAGGATCTCGATGAAAGCGTCCGTGCCGTCGACCTTCGGATCGTGGATCGCCATGATCTGGTCGAAGCGCGTGGCGGGATCGGCATTGAGCGCAATCGCCGCCGCCGGCGTGACGGCATCCGGACGCCCGCGCATGTCCACGACCAGGATCATGTTTCCCAGCCCGTTCATTCTCGCGAATTCGACCGTTTCTGTCATTGCGCCTGCCCGATTGGGCCAAAGGCGGCCCGTTGGGCCGTATATGGCGGAAAAGCCCGCGGATTTCCAGTACTTTGCTCAGGCCGCGGAACGAGGAACCTCGAACACCTCGCCGGGCCTCATGGCGCGAAAACGCTCGCGCGCGATGCCGGCAGCGTCCAGCGCGGTTTCCAACGCCGCCAAGGGCTCGTCCACGCCCTCGTTGGTCAGCCGGAACGTGCCCCAATGATGACCGGCCACATAGGCGGCACCAGAGGCCACCATGCCCTGCACGGCCTCGTTGGGATTCTGGTGCTGCGGGCGCATGAACCAGCGCGGCTCATAGGCGCCGAAAGGCAGGTTGGCGAGACGGATCGGCCCATGCTTTTCCCGGATCGCCCGGTAGTTGATGCCCCGGTGAAAGCCGGTATCGCCGATGTGGTAGATCTTTCCGCCCGGCGTCTCGATAAGGAAGGCCGACCACAGCGCCATACGGCGATCGGCCAGCCCGCGCGCCGACCAGTGGTGGCACGGTTCGCAATGGAGCGTCACATCGGCCGTCAAGGGCGTACTGCCGCCCCAGTCCATGGTCGTGACGCGCCCCTTGCCAGCGACCGGTCCGATGATCCTGTCATTGCCGAGCGGCGTGAAGATCAGGCAATCGTCCCGCCTGGCCAGCGTTTTCAGCGTTGCGAGGTCGAGATGGTCGTAGTGGTTGTGCGTGACGAGCACGATGTCGATCTTCGGCAGGTCGTCGAGCCGGATGCCCGGCGGATTGACGCGCTTGGGCCCGGCAAAGGGCAAGGGGCTCGCCCGGTCGCTCCAGACGGGGTCGGTCAGGATGTTGAGGCCGGCGGTCTGGATCAGAAGGGTGGCATGGCCCACCATGGTCACGACAAGGCGATCGTCCGCCACGCGCGCCTCCGGCACGGCCGGTGGAAACGGGCTCGGCCAGTCGGTCGGCCAAGCCACGCGTCCGCCACCGAATTGCCAGCGCAGCAGCTCGACAAAATTGTTCGGCTCCTCGCCATCGGGATTGAAGAAGCGCGTTCCGTCGAAATGGTCGCTGACGGGGCCGTCATAATAACGGTTCGCCGCCCGGCCCGTGCTAGCAACCGCGCCGCCCGCAGGCATCGCGAGAGCGCCTATACCGGACCATTTGAGAAACTTGCGACGATTCATCGGCAGAAGATAGGTGTGCGCGCCTTTTGCCGCAACGGCCCGGCGCGGGCTCGCGCAAATGTGACGACGGGCCGGATTTGGTGATGTCCTTGACTTTCCAGCCCCGATGAGGTTAAAGCCGCGCCATCAGCGACAAGTGAGAATGCTTGAAGCCGCCGACCGGGACCCGCGAAGGTATAAAGAGATCCCGGAGGTCAACACCCGACAGCGCGATGCGCCCTCGGGTGCTTTTTGGCTTTGCGTCTTGTTTTCGTCGCCGATAGCACCGACGTTTCCGGCACAACTGGAAACAAGAAGGAAGACGTGATGTTTGAAACACTCCAGGACCGCCTTGGCTCCATTCTGAATGGACTGACAGGCCGTGGCGCGCTTTCCGAGGCCGATGTCTCGGCGGCACTGCGCGAGGTCCGCCGTGCGCTTCTGGAAGCGGACGTGGCGCTGGAAGTGGTGCGCTCCTTCACCGATGCGGTGCGCGAGAAGGCCGTCGGCGCGGAAATCCTGAAGTCGATCAAGCCCGGCCAGATGGTCGTCAAGCTCGTGCATGACGAGCTTGTGTCGATGCTCGGCTCCGAGGGCGTGTCGATCGATCTCAATGCGGCCGCTCCCGTCGTCATCATGATGGTCGGCCTCCAGGGCTCGGGCAAGACCACCACATCGGGCAAGATCGCCAACCGGCTGACCACGCGCGACAAGAAGAAGGTCTTGATGGCCTCGCTCGATACGCGCCGCCCGGCCGCGCAGGAGCAGCTTCGCCAGCTCGGCGTCCAGACCGGCATCGATACGCTGCCGATCATTGCCGGCCAGTCACCCACCGATATCGCCGCGCGTGCCGTGCAGGCCGCAAAGCTCGGCGGCCATGACGTCGTCATCCTCGACACCGCCGGCCGCACCCATATCGACGAGCCGCTGATGATCGAGATGGCGGAGATCAAGCGGAAGTCCAATCCGCATGAAATCCTGCTCGTCGCCGATGCGCTGACCGGTCAGGATGCCGTCAACCTCGCCCGCAATTTCGACGAACGCGTCGGCATTACCGGCCTCGTGCTGACCCGCATGGACGGCGACGGCCGCGGCGGTGCTGCCCTCTCCATGCGCGCCGTCACCGGCAAGCCGATCAAGCTGATCGGCGTCGGCGAAAAGATGGGCGAACTGGAGGAATTCCACCCCCGCCGTGTCGCAGACCGCATCCTCGGCATGGGCGACATCGTCTCGCTCGTCGAGAAGGCAGCCGAGAATATCGACGCCGAAAAGGCGGCCGCCATGGCCGCCAAGATGGCAAAGGGCAAGTTCGACCTGAACGACCTTGCCGACCAGCTGGCCCAGATGCAGAAGATGGGCGGCATGGGCGGCATCATGGGGCTGATGCCCGGCATGGCCGGCATGAAGGACAAGATGTCCGCCGCCGGTCTGGACGACAAGCTGTTCGGCCGCCAGATCGCCATCATCAATTCGATGACCAAGGCCGAGCGCGCCAACCCCGACATTCTCAAGCATTCCCGCAAGAAGCGCATCGCCGCCGGCTCCGGCACCGATGCGTCCGACATCAACAAGCTTCTCAAGATGCACCGCCAGATGGCGGACATGATGAAGATGATGGGCGGCAAGAAGGGCGGCATGATGAAGCAAATGATGGGCGGCCTGGCCGGCAAGATGGGCCTTGGCGGCCTTGGCGGCGGCATGCCGGACCTGTCGAAGATGGACCCCAAGCAGCTCGAGGCGCTGGCCAAGCAGGCCGAGGCCGCCGGCATCAAGCCGGGCAGCATGCCGGGTCTGGGCGGCGGCGGTCTGCCGGGCCTTGGCGGCGGGCGCCTTCCCGGACTCGGCGGCCTTCCGGGCATGCCCGGCCTGCCGAAGAAGAAGTGAGGGGCTGAGGCATGAGCATCGATCCGAAAGTCCGCGAACAGCTGGGCGAGTACCGGCAGTCGATCGACAATATCGACGCTGCCCTCGTGCATATGCTCGCCGAGCGCTTCCGCTGCACCCAGGCAGTGGGCGTGCTCAAGGCGACGCATGAACTGCCGCCGGCCGATCCGGCGCGCGAAGAATACCAGATCGAACGCCTCCGCCGCCTGGCGAAGGACGCCAATCTGGATCCGGATTTCGCGGAGAAGTTCCTGAACTTCATCATCCGCGAGGTGATCCGGCATCATGAAGCCATTGCCGCTGAACACAGCGGTGCAAACCAGAATACCCCTGCGTAAACCAAAGCGCAGGGTCACGACATCGAAGGAGAAAAACATGTCCCTGAAAATTCGTCTCGCCCGCGGTGGCTCCAAGAAGCGTCCGTACTACCAGATCGTCGTTGCAGACGCCCGTTCGCCGCGTGACGGCCGCTTCCTCGACCGCCTCGGCGCCTGGAACCCGATGCTCCCCAAGGACGACGCCAACCGCGTCCAGATCGACGCCGACCGCGCCAAGGAATGGATCGCCAAGGGCGCCCAGCCGACCGACCGCGTTGCCCGCTTCCTGGACGACGCTGGCGTTCTGAAGCGCGAAACCCGCAACAACCCGAACAAGGCAAAGCCGGGCAAGAAGGCTGTCGAGCGCGCCGCCGAGAAGAAGCAGAAGGAAGAAGACGCCGCTGCTGCTGCCGCCGAATAATCGACGGCACGTTCATTTCGAAGCGGGCGGCGTGTCTCATGCCGCCCGTTTTCGTTTGGAGCGTGGCGCGGAACGTCGTAAAGCGTCTTCGCCCGCCCTTGTCTGAAACCGGAACGATCGAACGCTCGGAAGCAACCATGGTGAAACTGGAAAATCCCGTCCTCATGGGCAGCATCGGCGCCGCGCAGGGCCTGCGTGGCGAGGTCCGCGTGAAATCCTACACCATCGACCCCACCGCCATCGGCGATTACGGCCACCTGCACACCGACGATGGCCGGTCCTTCGAGGTTCTGGAGGTACGCGAGGCGAAGAACGTGGTCGTCGTGCGCTTCCGCGGCATCAACGACCGCAATGCCGCCGAAGCGCTGAACGGTCTCGATCTTTACATTGAGCGCGACAACCTGCCGGACGAGGAACTGGACGAAGACGAGTTCTTCTATGCCGACCTGGAGGGGCTGGAAGCGGTCGACGAACAAGGTCGCAGCCATGGCACGGTGACGGGCATCTTCGATTTCGGCGCCGGCGACCTCCTTGAACTCAAGGGGCCCGGCAAGCGCCCGGTGCTCATCCCCTTCTCCGAAGCCGCCGTGCTGGAGATCGACGTCGAGGGCGGAAGACTGCTCATCGACCCCGTCGCCGCCGGCCTGGTTGACGACGAGAAGGAAAACGGACCGGGCAGCCGTCGCCGCCGCCCGCCGCTTTCAGACGGCGGTGAATGACGTGGCTTTCCGCGCCACCGTCCTGACCCTCTACCCGGAAATGTTTCCGGGCCTGCTCGGCCAGTCGCTGTCCGGCAAGGCCCTTGCACGCGGCGACTGGGCGCTGGATTGCGTCCAGATCCGTGACTTCGCCACCGATCGCCACCGCTCCGTTGACGATACTCCTGCCGGCGGCGGCGCGGGCATGGTGCTGAAGCCCGACGTGCTGGCGCGGGCCATCGACCATGCCAGCGAAGGCGACGAGCGCCCCCGCTTGCTGATGAGCCCGCGTGGCCGGCCGCTCACCCAGAAGCGCGTGCGCGAACTTGCAGCCGGCGACGGCGCCATCATCGTCTGCGGCCGCTTCGAGGGCGTCGACCAGCGTGTCATCGACGGGCGCGGGCTGGAGGAAGTCTCCATCGGCGACTACATCCTCTCCGGCGGCGAGCCGGCGGCCATGATCCTGCTCGATGCCGTGGTTCGCATCCTGCCCGGCGTCATGGGCAATGCGCTGTCGGGCGAACACGAGAGCTTCGAGGGCGGGCTGCTGGAACACCCGCATTACACCCGCCCGCAAGTCTGGGAAGATCGGGAAATTCCCGCCGTATTGACCTCCGGCAACCACGCGGCAATCGAGAAGTGGCGGGGCGAGGAAGCCTTGAAGCTGACGCGCGAACGCCGGCCGGACCTTCTGGCCGCTCAGCCCATCACGAAATAATAGACGGTCAGCGCCAGCCCCACGGCAACGACAAGGCCGCGAATGACCGGCTGCGGCACGCGCCGCGCTGCCCAGACGCCGGCATAGCCGCCGACGGCCCCGGCCGGCACCATGATCGCGGCCTGCGGCCAGGCCACCACATCGCCGCTCGCAAAAACGACGATCGCCATGCCGGCGATGACGAGGGCCAGGAAATTCTTCAGCGCATTCAGCCGGTGGTAATCGCCGCCCTTGGTGAGGCCGAGTACGGCGAGCGTCATGATGCCCATGCCCGCACCGAAGAACCCGCCATAGATCGAAGTCACGAACTGGCCCGCAAGCCCGGCCGGCGAGACCGGCTTTTCCGGCGAAAGCGTCTTCGGTCGCAGATAGGGCCCGGCCGCGAAGACCAGCGTCGCGCCGAGGATCAGCCAGGGAACGAGCAGGCGGAAGGCCGCGTTCGACATCGACACAAGGATGAGCGCGCCGATCAGCCCGCCCACCAGCGACAGCGCCCCGAGAACCATGGCCTCGCGCTTGTCTGCGCGGATTTCGCGCGCATAGGCGAGCGTCGAGGTAACATAGCCGGGAAACTGCGTGATGGCGGATGTGGCGCTGGCCACGATCGGCGGCAGGCCGGTCAGCGTCATCGCACCGAAGGTCAGGAAGGTGCCGCCGCCGGCAATGGCGTTCACCACGCCCGACAGGAAGCCGGCGACAAACAGGAAAACGGCATCGACGATCGTCATCTAACTCCCACGGGCCTGAAAAGGCCTCCCCTCGATTGCTGATAGCGGTCGACGCGGGGGCCGGCAAGGCGAGAAAATTCGCCCGCACAGCCCGATTCTTCCGGCATAAGGGATGACAAGGCGGCCCGATTGGTGTATTGGCCCGCTCGGATTTGGGATTATCCCGCCGACCTGCAATCAAAGAATGGCGAATCCGCTCCGTCCGGCAACGGACTACCAAAGGAGGCATGACCTCCGAGGGACCGTCGAGCGCTCTGGCTGTTTCAGAACAACCGAAGGTTAGACCGATGAGCATCATCAAGCAGCTCGAGGCCGAACAGGCCGCCAAGATTGAAGCCAAGCGCACCCTGCCGGAATTCTCCCCGGGTGACACCGTTCGCGTCAACGTACGCGTTACGGAAGGCACGCGTACCCGCGTTCAGGCCTATGAAGGCGTCTGCATCGCCCGTTCCGGCGGCGGCATCAACGAGAGCTTCACCGTCCGCAAGATCTCCTACGGCGAAGGCGTCGAGCGCGTATTCCCGGTTTACTCGCCGCTCGTCGAAGGCGTCGAAGTCGTCCGCCGCGGTAAGGTCCGCCGCGCCAAGCTCTACTACCTGCGCGATCGTCGCGGCAAGTCGGCCCGTATCGTCGAGAACGTCGGCACCCGCGCCCGCAAGCTGAACGACGCCGAGCGCCAGGCCATTGCCGAGGAAAAGGCACGTCTGGAAGCCGAGAAAGTCGCAGCCGCTCAGGCGCTTGCCGCTGAAAAGGCCGCAGCCGAAGCCGCCGAGAAGGCCGCAGCCGAAGCCGCCGAGAAGGCCGCTGCTGAAGAAGCAGCAAAGGCTGCCGAAGGCGCCGCCGAATAATCGGCAGGCCTTTGGAAGAATTGAAGCCGTCGGCCCTGGTCGGCGGCTTTTTGTTTTACGCAAACGCCTTGCGGCGCACGCGTCGTGCTTGCCTCACCGCCTGAACCTGTGACAGTGTTTCGCCGCCACAATTCCAGGAGTTCAACTCGATGTTTTCCCGCCGCACCGTCCTTGCAGGCCTCACCGCCGCTGCCCTCATGCCCGCCGCCGCGCTCGCCTCGGACCTGCCCGATCTCGGCGGCAAGACCGTCGTCGTGGTCACCGAGAACGCCTACCCGCCGCTGCAGTTCGTCGATCCCAAGACCGGTGAGCAGATCGGCTGGGAATATGACGCGATGAACGAGATCGCCAAGCGGCTGAACGTCAAGGTCGAGTACCAGAACACCTCCTGGGACGCGATGATCCAGGCCGTTTCCGACAACCAGTACAACATCGGCATGACCGGCATCACCATCAAGGACGATCGCAAGGAGAAGGTCGATTTCTCCGATCCCTACATGCGCTCGCAGCAGTTCATGCTGGTGCGCGCCGATGAAAACCGCTTTACGGACGCCAAGTCCTTCGCCGCGCTCAAGGACGGCCTGATCGCCGCCCAGCCCGGCACCTCGCCCTTCTATACCGCCGTCTACGAAATCCTCGACGGCAACGAGCAGAACCCGCGCATCAAGCTGTTCGAAACCTTCGGCGCCACGGTGCAGGCGCTCCAGGCCGGCGACGTGGATCTGGTGCTGACGGACAGCGTCGCGGCGAAAGGCTATGTCGATTCCTCGGGTGGCAAGCTCAAGGTGGTCGGCGAGCCGCTCGGCACGGAGGATTTCGGTTTCATCTTCCCCAAGGGCTCCGACCTCGTCGCGCCCGTCAACGCGGCGATCGCCGCGCTCAAGGCGGACGGAACGCTCGACGCGCTCAACAAGAAATGGTTCCTCGACTACAAGATGGGTGAGTGACGGGCCGACATGGCATCCGTTTCCCCCGGTGCTGACAAGGGTGACTACCCCTGGTGGCTGGTTGCCCTTGCCCTGATCGCGCTCACGCTTGCCGGCGTCATCGTCGCGAACGATCTCTACAGCCAGGTGTTCGGCGTCGTCCTGAAGGGGCTGTGGGTGACGATCTTCGTCACCCTCGTCGCCTTCCTGCTCGCCACCCTGCTCGGTCTCGGCATCGCCCTGATGGCCCTTTCCGAAAGCAAGGTGCTGCGCCAGATCGCGCGCTTCTATACGGAGGTCATCCGGGGCGTTCCGGTCCTCGTGCTGCTCTTCTACATCGCCTTTGTCGGCGCGCCGGCGCTGGTCGCGGTCATCAATTTCATACTCAGTCCGTTTGTCTCCGCAGGCTTGATGGAGCCGATGCTGGTGCGCGACCTCTCGCTGATGTGGCGCGCGATCATCGCGCTGATGATCGGCTATTCCGCCTTCATCGCCGAAGTCTTCCGCGCCGGCATCCAGTCCGTCGACAAGGGCCAGATCGAGGCGGCCAAGGCGCTTGGCCTCTCCCGTGTCCAGCGTTTCCGGCTCGTGGTCTTTCCGCAGGCGATCCGCGTCATCCTGCCGCCGCTCGGCAACGATTTCGTGGCGATGGTGAAGGACAGTTCGCTGGTCTCGGTGCTCGGCGTCGCCGACATCACACAGATGGGCAAGGTCTATGCCTCCGGATCCTTCCGCTTTTTCGAGACCTATTCCATCGTCGCCTATGTCTACCTCGTCCTCACCATAGGCCTGTCGCTGGCGCTGCGGGGGCTGGAAAGACGGTTGCGGCGCGGCCTGCATCCATGATTCTTCGTGGATTGCCGAAACCCGTAAAAATCGCTATATGCGGGATCATGGAATCCAAATTCGGATGCACGGAAAAGCATGTCGTCGTGCTGCAGGACCACAAGCGCCTGCCGGCACGCTTCTTTGCGCGTGTATTCGGGGCGCTCACCAGCCGCCTATCCTGATCCCTTGCGATCCGCAGCCTCGCGCTGCCTCTCCCTCATTTCCACATGCCAGACGGATGAAAAGCCATGAGCGCACCCCGTACCCTCTATGACAAGATTTTCGACGACCACATCGTCAGCCGCCAGGAAGACGGCACCTGTCTTCTCTACATCGACCGTCACCTCGTTCACGAAGTGACGTCGCCGCAGGCCTTCGAAGGTCTGCGCATGACCGGCCGCAAGGTGCGCGCGCCGGGCAAGACGCTCGCCGTCGTCGACCACAACGTTCCCACCTCGCCGGATCGTGCCCAGGGCATCAAGAACGAGGAAAGCCGCATCCAGGTCGAGGCGCTGGCCAACAATGCCGCGGAATTCGGCGTCGAATACTATTCGGAAAAGGATGTCCGACAGGGCATCGTGCACATCGTCGGCCCCGAGCAGGGCTTTACCCTGCCGGGCATGACCATCGTGTGCGGTGACAGCCACACCTCCACGCACGGCGCCTTCGGCGCGCTCGCGCACGGCATCGGCACGTCGGAAGTGGAACACGTTCTGGCCACCCAGACGCTGATCCAGAAGAAGGCCAAGAACATGCTGGTGCGCGTCGACGGCCAGCTGCCGGAAGGCGTGACCGCCAAGGACATCATCCTTGCCATCATCGGCGAGATCGGCACGGCCGGCGGCACCGGCCACGTCATCGAGTTCGCCGGCGAAGCGATCCGCTCGCTGTCGATGGAAGGCCGCATGACGGTCTGTAACATGACGATCGAAGGCGGCGCCCGCGCCGGCCTCATCGCGCCGGACGAGAAGACCTTCGAATACATCAAGGACAAGCCGCGCGCGCCCAAGGGCAAGGCGCTGGAAATGGCGCTCGACTACTGGAAAACGCTCCACACCGACGAAGGCGCGCATTTCGACCGCGTCGTCGTGCTGGATGCCGCCAACCTGCCGCCGATCGTTTCCTGGGGCTCCTCGCCGGAAGACGTCGTCTCCGTCGAAGGCGTCGTGCCGAACCCCGATGACATCGAAGACGAGACCAAGCGTTCCTCCAAGTGGCGCGCCCTCGATTACATGGGCCTGAAGCCGGGCACGAAGATCACCGACATCGCCGTCGACCGCGTCTTTATCGGCTCGTGCACCAACGGCCGCATCGAGGATCTGCGTGCCGTCGCCGCCGTCGTCGAAGGCAAGAAGGTGGCCTCCACCGTCGACGCCATGATCGTTCCAGGCTCCGGCCTCGTGAAGGAGCAGGCCGAGAAGGAAGGTCTCGACAAGATCTTCAAGGAAGCCGGTTTCGACTGGCGCGAGCCGGGCTGCTCCATGTGCCTTGCCATGAACGACGACCGTCTGAAGCCGGGCGAACGCTGCGCTTCCACCTCGAACCGCAACTTCGAGGGCCGCCAGGGCTTCAAGGGCCGCACGCATCTCGTGTCGCCCGCCATGGCTGCCGCCGCCGCCATCGCCGGCCACTTCGTCGATATCCGCGACTGGCAGTAATGCCGGCGTCATCGCCATCGTGATAGAAGGCCGGGAGCATGCTCCCGGCCTTTTTGTTTAAGGAAATAGGATGAAACGTCTTCTCCTGCTGCGCCACGCCAAATCCGACTGGCCCGACGGCGTCGAAGACCACGACCGCCCGCTGAGCGAGCGAGGTCGCCGGGACGCGCCGCGCATGGCCGCCTACATTGCCGCCGCCGGTCTCAGGCCGGATTTCGCGCTGGTGTCATCCGCACGACGCACGCAGGAGACCTGGGCTCTGGTCGCGCCGGCACTCGGCGGAGGATGCCCCTCCCGTACGGTGCCGTGGATCTACGAAGCGGAGCCGGAGGCGATTCTCAAGGCAATACAGGACGCGCCAGAGGAGAGCGAAACGCTGCTGGTCATCGGACACAATCCGGGCTTCGAGAATGTGGCCGCATTGCTCGCGCCGCACGGCGATCATGAAGCCCTCGCACGAATGAAAACCAAGTACCCGACGGCCGGTTTGGCGGTAATCGCAATCGACCGCCAGCGCTGGACTGACGTCGCGCCCGGCTCGGGCCGGCTTGAAACCTTCGTCACGCCGAAGACGTTGCCGTAACTGGTAAACGACGGCAGAGCCTGCGATATCCCCCTCATACGGCTCTTCGAGCCACCATCTCCCCGGCAGAGAGAAGGTGTCGGCAGGCGGATGAGGGGGCTCTCTTCAATCAATCAGAACGTCGCGGTCTTCGGATCCGGCCCGATACGCTTACCGTTCTTCTCCAGGCTGGCGAGGGTCGTGAGGTCATCGGCGTCCAGCTTGAAGTCGAAGACCTTGAAGTTTTCCGCGATGCGCGACGGCGTCACCGATTTCGGGATTACGACGAGCCCGTTGTCGATATGCCAGCGGATGATGACCTGCGCCGGCGTGCGGCCATGCTTTTGCGCGACCTGCCCTACGACAGGGTTTTCCAGAAGCTTGCCCTGACCGAGCGGGCTCCACGACTGGGTGACGATGCGGTGCTTGTCGTGCCAGGTCCGCGCCTCAGTCTGCGGGAAATCAGGGTGCAGCTCGATCTGGTTGATCACGGGCGTGATGCCTGTCTCGTCAATCAGGCGCTGGAGGTGCTCGGGATAGAAGTTCGACACGCCGATGGACCGGGCCCGGCCCTCCTTCTGGATCTGGATGAAGGCCTTCCAGGTATCGACATACTGGTCGCGATTTGGCGCAGGCCAGTGGATGAGATAGAGGTCGACATAGTCGGTGCCGAGACGCTTCAGGCTGGCATCGAATGCTTTCAGAGTCGAATCGTAGCCCTGATCGGCGTTCCACAGCTTGGTCGTGAGGAAGATTTCCGAGCGGTCGACGCCGGAGGCGCGGATGCCTTCGCCCACCCCCTGCTCGTTCTCGTAGATAGCCGCCGTATCGATATGCCGGTAGCCCTCCGAAAGGGCCGCCTTCACCGCTGTCACGGCCGTGTCGTTCGGGGTCTGCCAGACGCCGAGGCCGACCTGCGGAATGCTGTTGCCGTCATGAAACAGGATTGTTGGTTGATCGCTCATCAGAATATCTCCCTGAAATGAGGGTGCGCCAGAGCCATCGAGGGCTCTCCGTCGCCATGGACCGACGCCGGTGCGGCAACCGATATAGGGCCGCGATATGCGCTTTTAAAGAACGCGCACCGTGGTGCCGCGGCGCAGATGCGGCAGGATGCGCAGCATGTCGCGTCTGGCCACGGCGATGCAGCCGGCGGTTGGCTCGTAGCCGGGGCGGGCAAGATGGAAGAAGATTGCCGAGCCGCAATGGCGCCGCCGCGACGTCACGTT
The DNA here is from genome assembly GCF_022601905.1 of Shinella sedimenti. NCBI lineage: Bacteria > Pseudomonadati > Pseudomonadota > Alphaproteobacteria > Hyphomicrobiales > Rhizobiaceae > Shinella > Shinella sedimenti. Next base: position 267,006 of record NZ_JAKVIN010000004.1, on the reverse strand, counting down.
CCAGTCGAGCACGAGGCAGATATCGTAGAGTTCGTCCGAGCGCTGCATCTCCTCGTGGCTCGGCCGGAACGGGGCTCTTACGAGCCGGTTGTAGCTCGGATGGCCAGGCGCATCGCACCAGAGCATCGACGGCCGGATGCGTCTGAGCGAAAGTCCGCTGGCCGGTGCGCAGAGCCGGTCCCCGCGCAGGAAGCCGTAGAGCAGCGGCATGGCCGCAATCGGTGTTGCGCCGTCGCCCTCGCGCTTGCGGCTGGTGCGGCCCGAGCGGCCGAGGGCCGCGGGCAGGCGAAGGGGCCCGAGCTGCACGATCGCCCGGCTGCGGTTTCCCGCCACCGGCCGCACGACAATGGTCTTCACGCGATGTTCATCAGATGTGATCCGGCTCATTTTATTCCGCCATATTCGCGCCACGCCACGACTCTCTTGGCTAAGTCCATGGGCGGGCTTGCCAAAAGCGCCAGTTCCCTTACTTTCCAGAGGAATGCCGAGAGGTAAAGCATGACATCCCGCACCATCCTTCTTGTCGATGACGACAACGACCTCCGTGAGACGCTCGTCGAGCAGCTTTCGCTCTACGAGGAATTCTCCACGCTCGAGGAATCCACCGCCGGAAAGGGCATCCAGACCGCGCGTGCCAGCCAGATCGACCTCCTCATCATGGATGTCGGCCTGCCGGACATGGACGGCCGTGAAGCCGTGAAGCTCCTGCGCAAGGGCGGCTTCAAGGCGCCGATCATCATGCTCACCGGGCACGACACCGATTCGGACACCATTCTGGGGCTGGAAGCCGGCGCAAACGATTACGTCACCAAACCTTTCCGCTTCGCCGTGCTGCTCGCCCGCATTCGCGCCCAGCTACGCCAGCACGAGAGCAGCGAAGACGCCACCTTCACCGTCGGCCCCTACACGTTCAAGCCCGGCCAGAAGCTGCTGACGCTGGAAAACGGCCAGAAGATCCGCCTGACGGAGAAGGAAGCGGCGATCATCCGCTACCTCTACCGCGCCGATCAGAAGGTGGTGACGCGCGACGTGCTTCTGGAAGAGGTCTGGGGCTACAATTCCGGCGTCACGACCCACACGCTGGAGACCCATGTCTACCGGCTGCGCCAGAAGATCGAGCGGGACCCTTCCAATGCGGAGATTCTCGTGACAGAAAACGGCGGCTACAAGATCGTACCGTAACGTTTTTCGCGGCCGGCATGGCGCAGCTTCCTGCAGCGCCATCGACCGCAACACAAGGAGACGCCGAACGTGGCTCTCAGCGATGATATCGCCCTTCTTTCGCGCGTGCCGCTTTTCGCGGGCCTTGCCGATGACAAGCTGCGCCTGATGGCCTTCGGCGCCGAACGCCGGCGGCTGGTCGAGGGACAGACGCTGTTTCGCGAGGGCACCTCGGCCGATTGCGGCTTCGTCATCGCGGAAGGATCGTTCCAGCTCACCTCTACCCTCCGCGACGGTTCGATGCGAGACGAGGGCACGGCCGGCGCCGGCACGCTTCTGTCGGAACTCGCGATGATCTCGGCCGTCGAGCGCAAATATACGGCACTGGCGATGGAAGACAGCGAAGTCATCCGCATCAACCGCCCGCTCTTCCGCCGCATGCTGGAGGAATATCCCGACGTCGCAGTCCTGGTCGATGCACGCATCCGCGAAAACCTCGCCGCGATGATCGAGCAGATGCGCGGCCTCACCGGCCGTTTTGCCTGAAAGAATGCCTGTAGAGAGTGGGTCGCCCTTCATCCGCGGGGGCTATCCTCGCTGGAACGACGCCGGACCGAGGGCCCCCCCAAGCAACCTCAGAAATCGAATTCCGCAATCACAGGCACGTGGTCAGACGGCCGTTCCCAGCCGCGCGCCTCGCGGATGACAGCGATGTTGGAAAGATGCGGTTCGAGATCGGCGGACGACCAGATATGGTCGAGGCGGCGGCCCTTGTTGGCGGCCTGCCAGTCGGCCGAACGGTAGCTCCACCACGTATAGAGCTTCTCGGTGGCCGGCACCTTGCGCCGCATCAGATCGACCCAGGCACCCTTCGTCATTACGTCGGTCAGACCCTCGGTCTCGATCGGCGTGTGGCTGACGATCTTCAGGAGCTGCTTGTGCGACCACACATCATGCTCCAGCGGCGCGATATTGAGGTCACCGACGAGGATGGAGGAGATACCCGCCTCGGCCTCCGCATGCAGCAGCTTCATTTCCTCGATGAAATCGAGCTTGTGGCCGAATTTCACGTTGATGGTGCGGTCGGGCTCGTCGCCGCCGGCCGGCACATAGAAATTGTGCAGGCGGATCGACTTGCCCCGGTGATGAAACAGCACGGAGACATGGCGCGCATCGCCGACGCCGCAATAATCACGCCGCTCGACCAGCTCCGTCAGCGGCAGGCGCGAGACGGTGGCGACGCCGTGATAGCCCTTCTGGCCATGCATGACGATATGCTCGTAACCCAGCGCCTTCAGCGGCTTGGAGGGAAACTGGTCGTTCGGGCACTTGGTCTCCTGAAGGCACAGGATATCGGGCGAAAACGTCTTGAGGAAATGCTCGACAAGCGGCATGCGCAGCCGAACGGAGTTGATGTTCCACGTCGCAATCGAAAGTGCCATGCCCGTCCCCGAAAACTGTTCCGGCCCGTCAGGCGGGCCGGTCGGGGCGTCTTAGCGCATGTGCCGTGAAAACGGAAACGTCTTTGTCACCGGGCGCCGCGGTTGCGGATCTCGTCATAGGGGATGGCGAAGACCCGGTCGTCGAGCTTCATGCCGGTCTGCACGTTGAAGATCATGACCGACGTGTCCTTGCCCTGCGCATCGGTGATCGTCCACTGGCGCAGGTCGTAGGTCTTCGGGTCGAACATCATGGTGATGGTGGAATCGCCGAACATGTTCTTGTCGCCCAGCACGATCGTCGTCAGGTCCGCCTCTTCCTTCACGTTGCGCACCATCCGGGCCGAAAGGTCGATCTTGTTGCCGAGCAGCAGGTTGAGTGGCGTCTTGGACAGCGGATAGATGTCCCAGGTCTTGAGCTTGCGATTGCCGATAACCACCGACTTGCCGTCCGCGATGACGCGCATCGGCGAGGGGTCCTCGTAGTTGAAGCGGATGCGGCCGGGTCGGTCGATATAGAACTTGCCGCCGGTCTGCTCGCCGCGCGGGCCGAACTGCACGAACTCGCCCATCATCGTCTTCACGGAGGCGAAGTGGTCGGCGATCTTCTGGGCGGCCGCACTTGCCTGCGCCGAGGCCTCGCCCGGCGACAGCACCGAAAGGCCGGTCGCAAGCACAAGACCCATCAGACCGGTGAAATCACGACGGGTGAGAGAGGGGGCCACGCGGCCGGTTGCGGATCGGTTCATGTCGGTCTCCTTCATGCGTCTGTCATGCGGGCCAAACGCGGCGCCATAATGGCATCGGCCGGCGCACGCCTGTGCGCGGGGCTTGCCGGGCGAAACGCCGCACCGGGCGGCGCGTTCCCGTGCCGCACCCCTAAATTTAGTCTTCCGTCGGCACCAGGATTTCGCGCTTGCCGGCATGGTTGGCGGGGCCGATCAGCCCCTCCTGCTCCATGCGCTCGATCAGCGAGGCGGCGCGGTTGTAGCCGATGCCGAGGCGGCGCTGGATATAGGAGGTCGATGCCTTGCCGTCCCGCAGGACCACGGCAACGGCCTGGTCGTAGGGATCGTCGGAATCCTCGAGATTGGCCGTGCCGGCCGGACCGTTACCGCCCTCGCCGTCCTCGTCATCATCCTCGGTGATCGCGTCAAGATATTGCGGGGCGCCCTGCGTCTTCAGATGCGCGACGACGGCCTCGACCTCGTGGTCGGAGACGAACGGGCCGTGCACGCGCTGGATGCGCCCGCCGCCGGCCATGTAGAGCATGTCGCCCATGCCGAGCAGCTGTTCCGCGCCCTGTTCGCCGAGAATGGTGCGGCTGTCGATCTTCGAGGTCACCTGGAAGGAAATGCGGGTCGGGAAGTTCGCCTTGATCGTGCCGGTAATGACATCGACCGACGGGCGCTGGGTCGCCATGATGACGTGAATGCCGGCCGCACGCGCCATCTGGGCAAGCCGCTGCACCGCGCCTTCGATATCCTTGCCGGCCACCATCATCAGGTCGGCCATTTCGTCGATGATCACGACGATGTAGGGCATCGGCTGGAGATCGAACTCCTCCGTCTCGTACATCGCCTCGCCGGTCTGGCGGTCGAAGCCGGTCTGCACGGTACGGGTGATCTGCTCACCCTTGGCCAGCGCCTGCTCCACGCGGCTGTTGAAGCCGTCGATGTTGCGCACGCCGATCTTCGACATCTTCTTGTAGCGCTCTTCCATCTCGCGCACCGTCCACTTCAGCGCCACGACGGCCTTCTTCGGATCGGTAACCACGGGAGAGAGCAGATGCGGGATGCCGTCATAGACGGAAAGTTCCAGCATCTTCGGATCGATCATGATCAGGCGGCACTGCTCCGGCTTCATGCGGTAGAGCAGCGACAGGATCATGGTGTTGATGGCGACCGACTTGCCCGAGCCGGTGGTGCCCGCGACGAGAAGGTGCGGCATCTTGGCGATGTCGGTGATGACGGGCTCGCCGCCGATCGTCTTGCCGAGCGCCATGGCGAGGCGGGCCTTCGAGGTCTCGAAATCGCGGCTGGCGAGCAGTTCGCGCAGATAGACGGTCTCGCGGGTGGCGTTCGGCAGCTCGATGCCGATGGCGTTGCGGCCCGGCACGACCGCGACACGCGCGGCAATCGCACTCATCGAGCGGGCGATATCGTCGGCAAGGCCGATGACGCGCGAGGACTTGATGCCGGGCGCCGGCTCCAGTTCGTAGAGCGTCACGACGGGGCCGGGGCGCACATGGATGATCTCGCCCTTGACGCCGAAATCCTCCAGCACGCCTTCCAGCATGCGGGCGTTCTGCTCCAGCGCATCGGCCGAAAGCGTGGCATCGCGCACCTGGCCCTTCGCTTCGGCGAGCAGGTGCAGCGAGGGCAGCTGGAAGCCGTCCTGCCCGACGAAGGAGGTCTGGGCTTCGCGCTCGATCCGCTGGCCGGGCTTCGGCCGCGACGCAGGCGGCACGACGCGGGCACTGGCCGAAGGCAGCGGCGAGCGCGCCGGTGCGCGGCGCGGCGCCCAGTCCGCGGCGATGTCGTCGGAATCCTCGTCCGGAAGGATGCCGCTCGGATGCGACAGCGGACCGTCGTCGAAGGGCATGTCGTCGTCATCGTCGAGCGCGATGGACGGGGCCGATACGGCGCGGCGGCCTTCCATGGACGGCTCGACACGCTCGCTCGACCGGCTGGCGCGCGCGCGCACCGGCTCGTTCAGCGTGCCGAACTCGTCCTCGTTGAAATCATAGGGCTGCTCGATGCCGCGCGCGCGGCGCCGCGTGTTCGAAAGGCCGAACAGACGGCGCACGCGCGCCTGCGCGGTGTACCAGGCGTGGGTCGTCGCACCGGCGAGAACCGTGAAGGGCCCGCTACGCTCCTCATCCTCGTCGTCATCGTCCTGCACTGCGGGGCGGTTGCGGCTTGCGACCGGGACTGGTGCGAAATCCTCCTCGTCATCGATCGAAACCGTGCCGATGAGGCCGGACGCGAACACCATGAGCCAGATCGCAGGAACGGCGATGATCGCGCCGACGATACTGGCGAACATGCCGGTCGGATAGGCGCCGGTGAAGAGGGCGGGGAAGCGCAGGATCATGTCGCCGAACACGCCGCCGAGCCCCGTCGGCAGCGGCCAGGTCACCGGGCCGGGCACGCAGGCGAGTGCCGCGGACGCCAGAATGGCGCCGCCAAGCCAGGCGGCGGCCCGTTGCAGGATACGGTTGAAACGGCGCCCGCTGATCAGGCCGATGGCCCAGGCGACGACCGGCAGCAGCGCGATCACGCTGGCAAGCCCGAAGAACTGCATGAAGACATCTGCGAAGATGGCGCCGGGATAACCGAGTATGTTCTTCGGTTCGCCGCCCGAGGCATAGGAAAGGCTCGGGTCGGACACGTTCCATGTCGAGAGCGCGGCGATGGCGAGCGCCAGAAACAGGAAGACGCAGAGGCCGATGAGGATCTGTACCTGTCGCCACACGAAGGCCGACAGCACGAAACGGTCGTGCCGATTGTCCAGTCCTGCCGAGATGCTTCTGCTCATGGTTCAGCCTGTGTCCGCTCAGGGAAGTTTGCACCGGCCCCGCATGATTCGCGCGCGGTGCCTCACTGCAAACCCTACGAAGGAAGCCTTAATGGCGTGTTAACCATGCATATTCGTCATTCGTTTATTATCGTGCCGCCGAAACGAAAAAGGCCCGGACACACGGTCCGGGCCAGGAACGGCATGGTTTCCCATGACCGCGACGGGATCGTGGCGGCGGCCTTGCGGCCGCCGCGAGCCCTTACGAGTGGTAGGCTGCTTCGCCGTGCGAGGACAGGTCGAGACCTTCGCGCTCGGCTTCGACCGGCACGCGCAGGCCGACGATGAGATCGACGATCTTGTAGAGGATCGCCGAGCCGATGCCGCACCACAGGATGGTGACGATGACCGACTTGATCTGGATCCAGACCTGCGCGCCCATCGTGATGCCTTCCGCATAACCGACGCCGCCCAGCGAGGTTGCGGCGAAGATGCCGGAGCCGATGGCGCCAACGATGCCGCCAACGCCGTGGACGCCGAAGACGTCTGCCGTGTCGTCATAGCCGAACTTGTTCTTCACGACGGATACGAAGAAGTAGCAAAGCGCCGAAGCGATCGCGCCGAGGAAGATGGCACCGATCGGGCCGACGGCACCGGCGGCCGGAGTGACGGCGACGAGGCCGGCGATGACGCCCGAGGCGGCACCGAGCATGGAAGCCTTGCCGCGCGAGACGGTTTCAATGACGCACCAGGCGACGACGGCACCCGCCGTTGCGGTGAAGGTGTTGATCATGGCGAGACCGGCAACACCGTTTGCAGCGGCAGCCGAACCGGCGTTGAAGCCGTACCAGCCAACCCACAGCATGGAGGCACCGACCATGGTCAGCGTCATGGAGTGCGGAGCCATCATGTCCTTGCCGAAGCCCGTACGCTTGCCGACCATGATCGCGCCGACCAGACCGGCAATACCGGCATTGATGTGAACGACGGTGCCGCCGGCGAAGTCGATCGCACCCCAGTCCCACATCAGGGCGCCGTCACCCGACCAGACCATGTGGGCCATCGGGAAATAGACGAAGGTGACCCAGAGAATGCAGAACAGCATGACGGCCGAGAACTTGATGCGCTCGGCGAAGGCGCCGACGATCAGGGCCGGCGTGATGCAGGCGAAGGTCATCTGGAAGGCGATGAAGACATATTCCGGAATGGAGCCGGAAACGCTGTCGGGCGTCACGCCGGCGAGGAACAGCTTTTCGAAGCCGCCGACAAAGGTGTTGAGGCCGCCGCCGTTGGTGAAGGCGAGGCTGTAACCGTAGACGACCCAGACGATCATGATGGCCGCAGAGACGACCAGGCACTGCATCAGGACCGACAGCATGTTCTTGCTGCGCACCAGACCGCCGTAGAACAGCGCAAGACCCGGCAGGATCATGAAGAGAACGAGAACCGTGGAGGTCAGCATCCAGGCGGTATCGCCGGAGTTGATCGTTGCGGCGGCTTCCGGCGCCGCGGCTGTTGTTTCTGCTGCTTCCTGCGCAAAGGCCACGGCCGGTGCCAGCAGACCTGCTGCGGCGATACCGACGCGGGTAAGTGTGTTGATGATGGGGTTAGACGACATTGAACAATGCTCCCTGATAGGCCGTTTGCTTAGAGCGCTTCGGAATCGGTTTCGCCGGTGCGGATGCGCACGGCATGGTCGATGGCGTAGACGAAGATCTTGCCGTCACCAATCTGGCCGGTCTTGGCAGCGGATGCGATCGCTTCGACCGCACGGTCGACGAGGTCGCCGGGCACGGCGATTTCGACCTTCAGTTTCGGCAGGAAGCTGACGGCATATTCCGTGCCGCGATAGATTTCCGTGTGCCCCTTCTGACGTCCGTACCCCTTCACTTCGGTAACGGTCAGGCCCTGGATACCAACGGCGGTGAGGGCTTCGCGCACCTCATCGAGTTTGAACGGCTTGATAATCGCCATTACGATTTTCATCTGGTTTCCCATCCTTCGTGCTTGTCCCCCAGCCGGGGCCATCTCTCCTCGCCGTTGGCAACGTCATGTCCGCAACGACTGGCGATATACATTCAAGGGGCGTGCCAGATTCAAACGCACTAAATAAGATATTGAAATAAAACGGATAAAAATGACAAAAGCGGCTAGGCGCAAAAAAACGCCACCGCTAATGGTGAAAAAATAGGCGCTATTGGGGCAATGGGTAAAATTTAGTCAGTTGCCTTTTTCCGAATCAACCCTTCCTGGGCGACGGAGGCAATGAGGGTGCCGGAGCGGGTGAAAATCGCGCCACGCGTCATCCCGCGGCCGCCGAAGGCCGATGGGCTGTCCTGGCTGTAGAGCAGCCAGTCGTCAAGCACCGGCGGACGATGGAACCACATCGCATGGTCGAGGCTCGCAACCTGCAGGGACCGGTCGAGCACGGAGGTACCGTGCGCGAAAAGCGATGTGTCAAGCAGCGTCATATCCGAGAGATAAGCCAGCACGGCAGCCTGCAGACGCCGCTCGGCCGGAACCGGCCCCGTCGTGCGCACCCAGATGTTCTGGCGCGGCTCCAGTTTATCGTTGGAGAGATAGTGCGCGAGCGCGACCGGCCGTAGTTCGATGGGGCGCGGACGCTCCCAGTAGGCGCGGATCGGCGGCGGCGCCTCCTGCATGAAACGCGCCTTCAATTCGGCCTCGCCGGGCAGGTCTTCCGGCTGCGGCACGTCAGGCATCGCCACCTGATGCTCGAAGCCGTCCTCATCGTCCTGGATGGACGCCGTCATGAAGAAGATCGGCTTGTCGTGCTGGATGGCGACGACGCGCCGCGTGGCGAAGGACCCGCCGTCTCTGATAATCTCGACTTCGTAGAGGATTGGCACGGACGGATCGCCCGGCCGCACGAAATAGGCGTGCAGCGAGTGCACGTAGCGCTGCTCCTGCGTGATCGTGCGCGTGGCGGCGACCAGCGCCTGGCCGATCACCTGCCCGCCGAACACCCGTTGCCAGCCGACCTGCGGGCTGCGCCCGCGAAACAGCCGCCCCTCCAGCCGTTCGAGATCCAGCGTCTGGAGCAGCACATCCATGGCGGGGTTCGGGGCATTCTGGCGCGACATTTGGACGTGGCTCCCACGGTAGGAAACGGACTCTTCCTCCTCTATATAGAGCAAAGAAAGACCTCAAGCGTCCAGGAGGACACCATGCCCGAAGCCACATCGCTCGACGTTCTGGTCGCCGGCGGCGGTTATGTCGGCCTGTCGCTCGCGGTGGCGGTGAAGAAGGCGGCGCCGCATCTGGCCGTGGAAGTGGTCGATGGCGCACCGGAGCATGCCTGGAAGAAGGAGGAGCGCGCCTCCGCCATCGTCGCCGCCGCCCGCAACCTGCTCGATGTCCTCGGCGTCTGGAGCGAGATCGCGGCGGACGCCGAGCCGATCCGCCGTATGGTCATTACCGATTCGCGCACGGCCGATCCCGTCCGCCCGGTTTTCCTCACCTTCGACGATACGGGGTCCGACGAGGACGGCCAGCCCTTCGCCCACATGATCCCCAACCGCGCCATGATCGGAAGCCTGCTTCGTCAGGCTGACGCCCTCGGCATCCCGGTGCGCTGGTCGACATCCGCCGCCGACTTCAAGACGGGCCAGCACTCAACGCAGGTCAGCCTTTCCGACGGATCAGAGGTCGGCACGCGCCTCCTCGTCGCCTGCGACGGCGCCCGCTCGAAACTGCGCGACATGGCAGGCATCAAGACCGTGCGCTTCGATTACGGCCAGTCCGGCATCGTCACCACCGTGGAGCACGAACGCCCGCATGACGGCACGGCAGAGGAGCATTTCCTGCCCGCCGGCCCCTTCGCGACCTTGCCACTCACCGGCAACCGCTCCTCGCTCGTCTGGAGCGAGCGCACGGAGGATGCTAAGCGCCTCGTGGAAGGCGATGATCTGGTCTTCGAGGAAGAGCTGGAACGCCGCTTCGGCCACAAGCTTGGCAGTCTCAAGGTCGTCGGCGGCCGCCGTGCTTTCCCGCTGGGTCTCACGCTCGCCCGCGCCTTCGTTGCCCCGCGCTTCGCGCTGGCAGGCGATGCCGCCCACGGCATCCACCCGATTTCCGGCCAGGGTCTCAATCTCGGCTTCAAGGATGTGGCGGCCTTGGCGGAAACCATCGTCGAGGCCGACCGGCTCGGTCTCGATATCGGCGCGCTTTCGGTGCTGGAGCGCTACGAGACATGGCGCCGCTTCGATACGGTGCGCATGGGTATCACCACGGATGTGCTGAACCGCCTGTTCTCCAACGACGTGACGCCGCTACGCGTGCTGCGCGATGTCGGCCTCGGCCTGGTCGATCGCCTGCCGGGACTAAAGTCCTACTTCATCCGTCAGGCCAAGGGCACGGCGGGCAGCGGCCATCCGCGCATGCTCGTCGGTCAGCGCATCTAGACCGATCGCCACGCGAAAGGCGTCAGTCCTTGATCTCGCGTGCCTCGGAAATCAGCATGATCGGAATGCCGTCACGGATCGGATAGGCGAGCTTCGCCTTTTCGGAGACCAGCTCGCCCGCCGCCGCGTCATAGCTCAGGCGCCCCTTGGTGAGGGGACAGACGAGAAGTTCGAGCAGCTTGACATCCACTCCGCTTTTGCCGGCGCTCATCGTCCCCCCTTACTGCAGCCGCGTATCGACATCGCCATAGCTGCGCGCCAGAACGATCTCGGTGATGGCGATCAGCGTTTCGGCCCGGGTCTTCAGGTCGGGCGCCTCCAGCAGCGCCTGCTTTTCCGCCGGCCCGTAGGGCGACATCATCGCCATGGAATTGACCAGCGTGGCGTTGCTGGCGCGCTCCACGCTCTCCCAGTCCGCTTCCAGCTTGTTGGCGTCCAGATAGGCGCGGAAGGCCGATAGCAGCGCATCGCGGTCAACGCTCTGCTCGTCGTCATGCGCGGTCAGATCGGCGATGAAGGGCGCGATGCGGAAGCTGCGATAGGCTTTCGTGCCTCGCACTTCCTCCATCAGCCGGTAGCGGCAGATGCCGGTGAGCGAAACGATATAGCGGCCGTCGCCGGTCTCGGCAAAGGAGGTGATGCGCCCGATGCAGCCGACCTGGCACAGCGCCGGGTTCTCGGCCTCGTCATCGTCCTTGCGCTCGCCGCCAAAAACGGGCTGCACCATGCCGATCAGCCGGTGCGAGGCAAGCGCATCGTCGAACATGGCAAGGTAGCGTGGCTCGAAGATATTGAGCGGCAGCTGGCCGCCGGGAAGAAGCAGCGCGCCCGTCAACGGAAAGACCGGAATGGTCTCCGGCAGGTCTGCCGGTTTCAGATAACGCGCGTTTCCCACTTGCATTGCAGTGCCTTCCATTCCGCGGCGCGGCCCGCAGCCTCGCGCCTTACCCCGAATGTGGGGTAGGCCCGGCGATTCTCAAGGGAGGCCGGGCCGCTGACCTGAAAAACTCAGGAGAACAGGATCGACGACATCTTGCGGCGGGCGGCAATTGTCGCCGGATCCATCGGGCCCCAGACCTCGAAGAACTGCAGAAGCTCGCGCCGCGCGCCGTCATCCTCGAAGGCCCGGTCGCGTTTCATGATCAGCAGCAGGTGGTCGGCAGCAGCCTGCCGATCGCCCTCGACATTGCGGATCTTCGCAAGCTTCATGCGCGCGGCATGATCGTCCGGGTTGACGGCAAGCGCGTGTTCCAGCGCAGCCGGATCACCGAGTTTGCGGGCTTCCTCGATCTGGTCGAGCTTCTTCAGCACCGCGCTGACGGCAGGGTCGGCCGCCACCGCCTCGGGCAGGTTGGCGAGCGCCTGGCGGGCATTGTCATGCTGGCCGACGGCGATCATGCATTCGGCGATGCCGGCGAGCGCGCCGGCATTTTCCGGATCGGCCTGCAGCAATGCGCCGTAGAGATCGGCCGCACCCGCGACATCGCCGGCTTCGAACAGCGTCTTCGCCTCGGCAAGCAGCGCCTCGATCTGGGCCTTCTCATCGGCGTCGGCCGGACCGGCGATCTTGTCGATGAACTGGCGCACCTGGCTCTCCGGCACCGCACCCATGAAGCCATCCGCCGGGCGGCCGCCGACGAAGGCGACGACGGCCGGAATGGACTGGATGCCGAGCTGGCCGGGAATGGACGGATGGTCATCGATGTTGAGCTTGACGAGCTTCACGCGGCCGGCACTTTCGCGCACGACCTTCTCGATAACAGGCTGCAACTGCTTGCAGGGCCCACACCAGGGCGCCCAGAAATCGACGAGCACCGGCTGATGGCGCGAGGCCTCGAGCACATCGCGCGCGAAGTTCGCGGTCGTCGTGTCCTTGATCAGGTCGTCCGCCGCGGGCGCGCCGCCGCCATAGTTCGCGGAAACGTTCATCTGCCCGCCATAGGACGATGCATAGGGATTGTCGCTCATGGTGTCTCCTCGCGCGGTGCGCCCGAATATCGCTTCAGCGCCCAAAATCGTATGTCAGGCCGTGACTTTCAAGACAAGCGGCTCATGTCCCGTCGCTTCGATGAAGCGCAACAGGTCCTTGGCGCCAATCGAGGTCGTCGCATCGTTGCGCAGCGGATGGCAGTTGATCGTGTCGAACGCCATCAGGTCCGCGTCGATGATGATCTTCACCTTGCCCGCCGTATCGTTGATCACCCCGAAGGCCGTGACCGCGCCGGGAATGACGCCGAGATACTCCATCAGCTTCTCCGGCTTGCCGAAGGACACGCGGCTGGCCGCGCCGATGATGCCGTGCACCGTCTTCAGGTCCACCGTCGCATGCTCCTCGACGGTCATCAGGAAATAGTTGTCCTTCTTGTCCTTCACGAAAAGGTTCTTCGTGTGGCCGCCGGGAATTTCATCGCGCAACGAGACCGATTCGGCGACGGTGAAGACCGGCGCGTGTTCCTTGGTGCTGTGCGTGATTCCCAGTCCGTCGAGGAACGCGAAAAGCTCCTTGTCGGTCTTCGGCTGCATGTCCGTCATCTCTTTGGCTCCGGCCCGATTTGTCCTGTCCGCTGATAGGCCGTCACCCCTCTTCGCGCAACCGCCCGGAAATCAGGGACTTTCGAAGAGGGCGCATTTTTTTCTGAAAAATCCTTCATTTCCCTGTTGCAATTGAAAAGGCCTTGGGTCATATAGCGCCCGTCGCCGCAACGCAGCGACCTTCGGCCAACCACTACCCCAGGCCGTCGACGATGAGCGGGTGTAGCTCAGGGGTAGAGCACAACCTTGCCAAGGTTGGGGTCGAGCGTTCGAATCGCTTCACCCGCTCCATTCTCTCCAAAGTTTCCAAGCCTCGGTTCGCCGGGGCTTTTGTGCGTTTTGGCCGGTTACCACAGGGTCACGAGTACACATGCTCTCAGGAGCGCCGCGCAACCTCAGTTAAATCGACTCCTTGCACCGATTTGGCGGTCGACACCCGTCATTCTTACCCGCCAGTTGGTGAGTTGTGCGCTAACACCATAATGATCGGCTATGTCGTCGTTGGTCATGCCACGGCTCTTGCAGCGTACCAAACCGGCTCGCGGCAACAAAACAGAAGCAGCAAGCCAATCGGCCTCTTCTTCGAATTCTGCCGGGTAATCGCTTAAAAGGAGCAGCCCCCCATCTGACCGATCAACCCTATTCGGTTTATGACGGAGTTCGATATGCGCCCATTCATGCATAAGGGTGTTAGCTTGCCGAGTTGGTGGATGCGACGAATTCACAATGATTGCGGTCAGTTCTCCCATGCGTATTGCTACGCCTGACCAGCTATCCGGATCGGTCACGGTAAGCTGCTCCAAGTGCGCTGCTTCCAAGCCGGGAACCTCGGCCGGCGTCCAGACGATCATCCCCAAAGACTGAAGAAAAAGCTTCGGCTCAAATCTATCGAAGACCGTCAGACTTTGTTTCGTCCTGAGGGTTTCGGAAATCTGTTCAGCTTGAGTTTTGAAGCCGCGCCGCATTTCGTCAGATGGTCTCGCGATCTAACATGGCGTTCTGAGCCGCGATGATCATCGCGCCTAAGGCGGTTGCGGTATCTATCGAGGTAGTTTTCTTTTTCCTGAGGTGGACGCTTGCAACAGGTTTATCGAGCGCTCCCGACGGCTGCATTCCGAGAAATTTAGCGGGCTCTTGCCCAAGCCATTTGCAGATAGCAGCAAACGTTACCAAGTCCGGGACGTGTCCATTTTCGATTCGCGAGAGGGTGGCAGGACTGATTCCAATTTCTTTAGCTGCGGCCCGAACACCTAGTGTCCCGCGACGCTGTGCGACCATTTCTCCAAGTTTTTCAATCTCTAAGCTCATAGCATACCTAGGCTCGTCACGGGCTGTTGACTCAACCGCGCGATTCGGCGTAACGTTTCACAACTGAAACACAGTGCGTCTCAGAACCGAGACGTCTCATATCTGAAACGAAGGGAATCACGGATGGATTCCCGCGTCAAGTCGAATGTCAAGCGATAACGCAAGGAGCACTCGACTTGACCAAACACTGGCACGAAAGGAGGTGATTTTTATGGCCAACAAGGAAGTAACAAGCGCGAAGGTGGCGTCTGCTGCCGCAAAGGTTCTGCGCGACCCGAAGTCGAGCCCTGCCGCGAAGTCCGCAGCAGCGTCGGCGCTGACGCAGCGTCCCAACAAGAAGTGATAGCCCATACCTGTGAGGCGGGAAAATTCCTGCCTCACAGGTCACGGCAGAGCGCAAAAGACAGCAATCAAATTCAGGAGAGCCAGATGGCTAGCTATTATGTGAATAAGAATGCGCAGACGAATGGCGATCATGAAGTGCACCATTCGGCCTGCTCGTTCCTGCCGCGTGCTGAGAACCGCAAGTATCTTGGTGAATTCGACTCTTGCGGCGGCGCTGTTCGCGAATCAAAGAAGACGTACTCTCAGTCCAATGGTTGCTACTATTGCAGCCCCGCATGCCACACGAGCTGATAGCGTACTGAGCAATTTTCTGCACGCGTCAATTGTTCCTCATTAATCCGCATAACAGGTGCGTGTAGGCCAATTGTGGATCTCCGCGCCTAGGTGGGCAAGAACGGCGACGGGCGCCGTTCTCATGACGGACACCTTACCCCTTGCCGAACACGTAGTCCGTCTTCTGCCGCAGGGTCTGGCCGGGGTGCAAGATGGCGTTCGGGAAGGCGGAGTGGTTGATGGCGTCGGGCCAGATCTGGGTTTCGAGGCAGAGGCCGGAGAAGGCGTCGTAGCGGCGGCCTTCGAGGCCCTCCAGCGGTTGGATATAGGCGCCGGTGTAGAGTTGCAGGCCGGGCTCGGTGGTCACCACCTGGAGCGAGAGGCCGGAGGCGGGGCTGCGGACCTCCGCGACGAGGCGCGGGGCCTCGCGGCCATCCGACAGGCAGAAATTGTGATCGAAGACCACGCCGCCTGCCTCGATCTGTCGGCGGAGCGGCGTCCAGTGGCGCAGATCAAACGGCGTACCGGAGACGGGGCGGATTTCGCCGGTCGGGATCAGGTTGTCATCGACCGGGAGATAGTGTTCCGCCTTGATGCGGATTTCATGATCGAAGATGTCCTCGCCGCCGTCGAGAATGAAATAGCTGTGCTGGCACAGATTGACCGGCGTTGGCGCATCCGTGGTTGCCTCGTAGGTGACGGAGAGGGTTCCGTTGCCGGATAGCGCATAGGTGCAGGCGATGGCGCAGGTGCCGGGATAGCCGGCACGGCCGGCAGGGTCGGTCAGCGTGAGGGTAACGAAGTCGGTGCCGCTCTCGGCGATGCGCCAGTTCTGCTGGCTGATGCCGTCATGGCCGCCGTGCAGGTGGTTCACGCCGCGCTCGTTGCATTCGAGCTGGTAATCCGCGCCGTCGATGGTGAAGCGGCCGCCGGCGATGCGGTTGGCGCAGCGCCCGGCTGACGCGCCGAAATAGGTGATGTGCGTGAGATAGCTTGCGAGATCGTCGAAACCCAGCACGAGCGGCGCATCATGCCCATCAAGGCGCAGGTCCTGAATGATCGCGCCGAAGGTCAGCACCTTTGCGGTGAGCCCGCCACCGCGGATCGTTACGCGCTCGACGACCTCGCCGGAGCCGAGCCGCCCGAAAATCTCCTGTCCTGTACCCATGGCCATCTCCTCCCGCTGCCTGATCATCGGCCGGCAAACTGCGGCAATTCCAGGCGATCCGCAATCGAAAAGTCATACTTTTCGATGTGTTTCAGAGGTTCTTCTGGTACACAATGAAGGGCGTCTTTTCAGCGATGCGGTCATAGAGCTGGCGTGCTGTGGCGTTGAATTCCTGCGTCATCCAGTAGACCTCCGGCGAACCCGCCTCCTTCGCCTTGGCATAGACGCCTTCGATCAGCGCCCGCCCGATGCCGGAGCCGCGCACATCGGGGTCGGCGAAGAGGTCCTGAAGGTAGCAGACATTGCCAGTCGTCCAGCAGGAGCGATGGAAGAGATAATGCGCGAGGCCTACCGGCTTGCCGTCAAGCGTCGCGAGCAGGCCGCGATACTCGCCCTCGGCCGCCTCGCCCGTCAGCCGGGCGAAGGTGGTGGCGAAGACGTCCTCGGGCAGCACCGTCTGGTAAAAGGCGAGATAGGCGGTCCACAACCGGCGCCATTCGCCCTCGTCGTCCTTGTGCAGCGGGCGAATGACGACGCGGCTCATGGCATCAGGCTCCTGTTCCGATCTTCGCGAGGTCATAGGGCGTGGTCTGGTAGATTTCGTTGATCCAGTTGCCGAACAGCAGATGGGCGTGCCCGCGCCAGCGGTTCTGCGGCGGCAGGGCCGGATCGTTGTGCGGGAAGTAGTTCCGCGGCATCTTGATCGGCACGCCGGCCGAGACATCGCGGAAATATTCGTCGGCGAGCGAGGTCGAATCATATTCGACATGGTTGAAGATATAGAGGCGGTTGCCCGCCTTCTCCTCGACGAGGCAGACACCCATCTCGTCCGAATCGAGCAGGATTTCGAGTTCCGGCACGGCGCGGATATCCTCCGCGCGGATCTCCGTCCAGCGCGAGACCGGCACCTCGAAATCATCCGAGAAGCCGTTCAGGTAGATCGACGAGGGCTTGCGGTTGTGGTGACGGTAAACGCCGAACGCCTTTTCATCGAGCGTGTATTTGGGCACGCCGTGGAAATGGTAGATCGCCGCCATCGCGCCCCAGCAAACATTGAGCGTCGAATGGACATTCGTCGTCGTCCAGTCGAGGATCTGCTTCATCTCGTCCCAATAGGTGACTTCCTCGTAGTCGAGGGTCTCGATCGGGGCGCCGGTGATGATGAAGCCGTCGAACTTGCGGTGCTTCACCTCTTCCCAGGTATCGTAGAAGGCAAGCAGGTGCTCCTCCGACGTGTTCTTCGCGCGGTGGGCGCCGACGCGCACCAGCGACAGCTCGACCTGAAGCGGCGAGGCGCCGACGAGGCGCGCCATCTGCACTTCCGTCTTGATCTTGTTCGGCATGAGGTTGAGCAGCCCGATCTGCAGCGGGCGGATATCCTGCCGGATCGCCACCGTTTCGGTCATCACCCGCACGCCCTCGTTGACGAGGGTCTGGAAGGCGGGGAGCGTATCGGGAATCTTGATGGGCATGTCTCAACTCGATCCAAAACAAAAACCGGCCGCAACGATGTCGCAACCGGTCCACGTAAGGCTCTTCCTCGCGCGGCCCTTTAGCGACTTGTTTAACGTGGCTGCAAGCCGGCCGGCCAAATCACCACGACCTCCTAGATAGCGCCTGTTCGCCGGCGAATCAATCCGCCGTCCTCCAAGTGTAAAGGGCCCGGATGCGGCGGGCATCCGGGCCTCGTCTTTTCCTGCGGCAAGCAGCGCTCAATAATAGCTGTAGTAGCGCTTGCCGACGACGATCCTCACGCCGTAGTGCCCGCCGTAATGACGCTTGGCATAGTGCTTCCTGTAACCGTGATGCTTGTAGCCATAATGCTTGTGGCCATGGCTCTTGTAGCCGTAGGAGCCGGCATGGGAGGGCGCGGCGAAGGAAATGGCAGCGACGGCGGCGACAAGGGCCGAGATGATGAATTTGCGCATGGGACTCTCCTGATCTCTTTCGGTTGCAGGATGAGGTCCTCTCATCCAATGACCGAACGATCGCATGCCCAGGCGGCGGCCGCTGTTTCGCGGGGAACAGGGCTTCGAGACCGTCTCAGCCCTCCAGCTCCTCCCGCAGCATTTCCAGCTCCAGCCATTCCTCTTCCATCTTCGTGAGCGAGGCGCGCAGCTTTTCCATTTCCGCGGCAAGCTTGTTGAAGGTGGCGGGGTCCTTGGTGAAGAGGTTGGGATCGGCCATCTTCGCCTCGCGGGCAGCGATTTCCTTTTCGGCCTTCTCCATTTCCTTCGGCAGGTTTTCGAGCGCGAACTTTTGCTTGTAGGAAAGCTTGCCCTTGGCCTTGCTGTCAGACGGCGCGGTGGCGGCGGGCGCGGCTTCCGCGGCCTTCACCTTCTCGGCCTTCTCCGCCCGGCGCTTCTCTTCGATGACGCCGCGGCGCTGCGCCATCATGTCGGTATAACCGCCGGCATATTCGATCCAGCGCCCGTCCGGGTTCTCAGGGTCAGCAGGCGCGATGGTGGAGGTAACGGTGCGGTCGAGGAAATCGCGGTCGTGGCTGACGAGCAGCACGGTGCCGGTGAAACCCGCGACGATTTCCTGCAACAGGTCCAGCGTCTCGATGTCGAGATCGTTGGTCGGCTCGTCGAGGATGAGCAGGTTGGTCGGCCGCGACAGGATGCGCGCCAGCATGAGGCGGGCACGCTCGCCGCCGGAGAGATTGCGGATCGGCGTGCGGGACTGCTCGGGCTGGAACAGGAATTCCTTCATGTAGCCGGTGACATGGCGCTGCTCGCCGTTGACCAGCAGCGTCTCGCCGCGCCCGTCGGTGAGGTAATGGGCGAGCGTGTCGTCGAGGTTCAGGTCCTCGCGGCGCTGGTCGAGCGTGGCGATCTCCAGATTGGTGCCGAGCTTGACGCTGCCGCTGTCGGGCGCGAGCTGGCCGGTCAGCATCTTGAGCAGCGTGGTCTTGCCCGCACCGTTCGGGCCGACGAGACCGATGCAATCGCCGCGATGCACGCGAATGGAGAACGGCGCGACGATCGTGCGGTCGCCATAGGCCTTGGTGATCTTTTCCGCCTCGATGACCAGTTTGCCGGATTCCTGCGCATCCGAAACGCTGGCCTGCACGCTGCCCTGCGGGCCCTTGTGGCCGCGGTAGCGGGCGCGCAGATCATGCAGCGCGCCGAGGCGGCGCATGTTGCGCTTGCGCCGCGCGGTCACGCCATAGCGCAACCAATGCTCCTCACGCTCGATGGCCTTACCGAGCTTGTGCTGTTCAAGCTCCTCGGCCTCCAGCACCTCATCGCGCCAGGCCTCGAAATGGCCAAAACCCCGGTTGAGGCGGCGCGACTGGCCGCGATCGAGCCACACGGTGGCGTTGGAGACCTTCTCCAGAAAGCGCCGGTCATGCGAGATGACGATCAGCGCCGAACGGGTGGATTGCAGCTCGCCTTCCAGCCATTCGATGGTCGGCAGGTCGAGATGGTTCGTCGGCTCGTCGAGCAGAAGGATATCCGGCTCCGGCGCCATGACGCGGGCGAGCGCCGCACGGCGCGCCTCGCCGCCCGACAGGGACTTCGGATCTTCCGTGCCGTCGAGACCGAGATGTTCGAGCAGGTAGGTGACGCGGTAGGGGTCGTCGCTCGGGCCAAGACCCGCTTCGGCATAGGCCGCGACCGTGTCGTAGCCGTCGAAATCGGGCGCCTGATGCAGGTAGCGGATCGTGGCGGACGGGTGGCGGAAGACTTCGCCCGACTGCGGCTCGGCGAGGCCGGCGGCGATCTTCATCAGCGTCGACTTGCCCGAGCCGTTGCGGCCGACGAGGCAGATGCGGTCGCCGGGCTCAACCTGCAGGCTTGCGCCCGCAAGCAGCGGCGTGCCGCCGAAGCTGAGAAAGATATCGTCGAGTTTGAGAATGGGCGGTGCCAAGGATCAGGCTCCTGAAAGATCATAGGGCCGGGCGATGAGGATCGCGCGGCCGGAGGCAAGCGAAACGCGGATGGGACCTTCCGCGACATTGGAGATGGTGCGCGACGAGCCGAAGGGCAGCGCGAAATCGGTGAGCGGGTAGCGCACGTTTTCGAGACAAAGCCCCGAGAGCGGCGTGAGGCCGAGCACGGAAAACAGGCTGCCGGCGGGCAGGTCGATGTCGCGGCGGCCCGGCAGGAGCGGCCACGCCTCCTCTTCGCCGGAGGTGAGCTTGATGGCGACGCCGGCTTCCGCAAGCGAGACGGCGTGGATGAGATGCATCAGCGCATGGTCGCTGCGCTCGCCGCCAAGCGCGCCAGCCAGCACCACACGCGCCGCGCCGCGCCCGGTGGCAACGGACACGGCAAGCTCACCATCCGTTTCGTTCTTGGCGGCCGGATAGGGCTGGCGCTCGACATCGGGCCATGCGGCCAGAAGCTCCGGCGGTGTCGAATCGAAATCGCCGACCCACAGATCCGGCGTCACGCCAAGCATTGCCGCATGGCGCATGCCGCCGTCTGCCGCGATGAAGCGCGCGCCGGCAATATCGTCCGCCAGGCGCGGCGTCGCGACGAGCGCGCCCCCGAGAAGGACGACGTAGGTTTCATCTGTCGAAGCCGGCATGGTCATGGCTGATGCCCTTAGCGCATGTTGCGCGGAAAGGGAAAGAATTTGGCGTTGGCCGGCGTGGGCCGGGCCGCCAGCACTGACATCCACGCGGCGGTTTCGCCCGTGGTTTCAAAAAGCATTCGGACGGGGCGCCGGAAGCTGCCTCGACTGAGAATGAATAGGTGACACCTTCCGGCGCCCCGTTCGGCGGTTTTTGCCCGCGACTCCGGTCTCTCTCTGCAAGGATCGACACGGCGGTGTGCTTCGCCGGTTTCCGGAATGGGCAGTGCCGTTTGACAACCGGAGCGCACGCCTTGGCGCTCCGTGGAAGGTGTCTCCACCTCCCGGCCTTTCTCCATGCCGGCGGACGATGCCGACGCATCCGCCAATCCCGATCCCCTTGTGTGCCGCACAGGCACGCCCGGCGCGCCGTTCGGGGTATGAAACGACGGGATCGGTCCGATATCCCGCCATTTCCCCCGTGTCGCCGGAGGGAGACCATTTTCCGCAGGCCCGGTGCATGAGGTTTTGCGTCATCCCCTCACGCCCCGCACCGACCCCGCCTCGCCGCAACGCCTTGCGGTGTATCCGAGGGCGGGATGGGAGGATTGTAGGCGCGGTTGGGGAAGGCGGGGAAATCGAGGCGGGATTTTGCTGGAAAATCAGCCGCGCCATGGATTTGCGTCCCCGGGTCAAGCCCGGTGATGACGACGGCAAAGGCAAGCACCGATAACCGCGCCAGGTCGGTGCGGGCTATTCGGCGATGATCTTGTACTTCTCGCCGGGGCGGACCGTGCTGGTGACGGTCATGGCGTTGATCAGGCGGAAGAGGTCGAGCTTGCGGTCGGTGCCGAGCATGCGGCCGGCCAGCGTGGCGACGGTATCGCCCGGGCGGGCGGTGACGACGCGCACGCGCAGCGGCTTCAGGCTCTCGACTTCCGCCGGCGTGAGCTTGCGGAACGAGTTGCGCAGGATGTTCGCCGTCGGGTCGAGTGCCGGCGAACCGGTCGGCACGGCCGTCAGGAAACGGTATATCTTCTTGTCGATGCGCACGACGGTCACGTCGAATTCCCAGCGGTCGGCGGCGGCACGCGCCGTTGCGGCCTCCAGCCCGTTGAGGCTGACGGAACGGATCGTATCGGGCCTCAAGCCCGTCACCCAGCCGCTGGAAATGTAGTTGACGAGGTTCTGGCCGCGGCTGTCGGCCACGCCGTCGAAGCGGATGGCGACATCACCGGGGCCGGTCGCCAGCACGGCATCGGCCTTGTTGTCGATCTGGAAGCCGGCCGGCACGTCGAAGCGGATGCCGAGCTTGCCGTGCAGGAAGGTCTGGCCGCGCACGTAACCCTCTTCCGGCGCATCGCCGTAGAGCAGCCCGTCGATGCCGGCGAGATAATAGTCGCGACCGCGGTCACCCACCTGCCCTTCCGCGCCGAAGGCACGGGCATGCATGCGCGCCAGCTCCACGCGCTGCGGC
The DNA here is from genome assembly GCF_022601905.1 of Shinella sedimenti. Lineage (NCBI taxonomy): Bacteria > Pseudomonadati > Pseudomonadota > Alphaproteobacteria > Hyphomicrobiales > Rhizobiaceae > Shinella > Shinella sedimenti. The sequence continues at coordinate 244,836 of NZ_JAKVIN010000004.1, read as the reverse complement.
GCGTTGGGATGGCTCGACAGGAAGTCGAGGCTCTGGTCGGCATCGGGATCGACCGCCGTGAAGCGGGCATAGGCCGCCATGGAATCGAGGAAGCGGGCGGCGGCATAGGGATCGTAGCCCGCCTCGCCCAGCATGCGCACGCCGATGACGTCGGCCTGGAGTTCCTGGTTGCGCGAGAAGGCTGCAAGGCGCAGCTTGCCGCGCGCCAGCGCCTGCTTGCCGGCGATGTTGCTCGACAGAACCTCGGCCACCACGCGGCTGGCGATGACCTCGGCCTCTTCCTTCTTCTGCCGCTCGATGCCGTGATTGGCGGTGACATGCGCCATTTCATGCGACAGCACGGCGGCGACCTCGGAGGCATCGTCGGCAAGCGCCAGGAGGCCACGCGTCACATAGAGGTAACCGCCGGGCAGCGCGAAGGCATTGATCGCGGGCGAATTGAGGATGGTGATGCGGTAGGACTGGTTCGGGTTTTCCGAGACCTGAGTCAGCGCGCCGGCGATGCGCGCGACGAGCCGCTCCGTCTTGGCGTCCTTGTACTCGCCACCATAGCTCGCGACGATGCGCGGATGCTCGCGCGCCCCCATCTGGGCACGCGGATCGTTCTTCTGTACCTCGTCGACGATCTGCGGATTGGAGGACGGCGCGATCGTGGGCTCATAGCTCTGCTCGATCAGCGACTGACAGGACGTCAGCATCGTGGCGGCAAGCAAAAGGGCCGCGACAGGTCTCTTCACCCCGCGTCCGGATACGATTGCAGCTGCCTGCCTTGCCTTCGCCATGTCTCTTGCCCACGCCCCTTGATGGGTCCGCCCCTCGTCTGCAGTCAAAGGATGCAGACACGGCGCGGCTTGTGCGTTTGTGAATGCAGGAGATAGACGCGCCCCATACAGTCGGCAACTCCCCATTCAACAAACGGTTCCCATGTGGCTCCGGTGACACAGGGGGGCGACCAAATTGTGGCGCTGGGCGCGGCAAAAGCACCCCGGCTTTCGCTAAAGCACGGAATGGCCGAGGAATTTCGCGATGTCGGCGGGTTCGCGCCGCGCCAGGAAATCGCTGGCCGGCTCGTGGAAGCGGATCCTTCCATCCGTCACGTAGATCACCTGGTCTGCCAGCCGGCCGATATCCTCGGGCTGGTGGGTGATGAACAGCATGGTCGCCTTCGTCTCGGCGACGAGGTCGGCAAGCAGCGCCGCCATATCCGCGCGCATGGCTGGATCGAGCGCGGCGAAGGGTTCATCGAGCAGCAGGATCGGCCGGCGGCGCACCAGCGCGCGGGCAAGCGCAACACGCTGCCGCTCGCCGCCCGACAGCGAGCCGGGCAGGCGCTTCTCGTAACCGCCGAGGCCGACGCGGGCAAGCGCCTCGGATACGGTGCGCCGCGCAGCCGCATCCAGACGCAGCCCCGGATCAATACCGAGGCCGACATTGTCGGCGATGGTGAGGTGGGAAAACAGGTTGTTGTCCTGGAAGACGATGGAAACCGGCCGCTCGGCGGGATCGCGGCCCGCCATGTCCTCGCCAAGCAAGCGTACCGTACCGCTCGCAGGCGTCTGGAAACCGGCAATGACGTTAAACAGGGTCGACTTGCCCGCCCCCGACGGGCCGACCACGGCGATGGCGGAACCGGCTTTTATGGCGCAGTCGAAGGCGAGCGTCTTTTCGGCAAAGCGCACGGTGACATGGGAAAGGACGATGGCGGTATCAGGCATCGGAGCCGGGCCTTTCGGGGACGCGCTCGGGGGCGGTCGAGGGCAGCGTCAGGAGCAGGCAAAGCACGCCGAGGATGAGCGCGATGCCGGCCGCATCGGCCGTGCGGTAACTTGCCATGCGTGAGTAGAGCAGCCAGGGCAGCGTGACGAAACCCTCGGCGCCGAAGATGGCGACGGCGCCGAGATCGCCGAGCGACAGCGCCATGGCAAAGGCGAAGGCGGTGAGGAACGGTTTCTTCAGCGCCGGCCAGTCGATCGTCATGAGGCGGCGGCGACCGGTGATGCCGAGGCTGAGCGCCAGGCGTGCGGTGCGCGCAAGATGCGTGCGGTAGGCAGGCTCCAGCACGCGCACCACGAAGGGCAGCGCCATCAGCGCATTGATGACGGTGACGATGGCCGGGGCGAAGCGGCCGGTTTCGCCGAAGAGCCGCAGCATCAGGAACCAGCCCGTCGCCACGACGACCGGCGGCACGAGCAGGATGAGCGAGCCGACTGCCGGCAGCCCGACCGCCATTATCAGCCGCGCCGGCCCCGACGCGCCGCTTTCGGCAAGTTGCGGCACCAGCACGACAGGCAACGCGATGGCGAGGCTGAGGCTGGCGGAAGCAAGCGAGATGGCGAGGCTGGTGAAGAGTGCCCGGTGCAGCATCGGATCGAGCGCCAGCCGGCCGAAATCGGCGGCGAGGCCCGAGACGAGCGTCGCCAGCAGCGGGGCGGCGGTGAAGAGGGTGAAGGCGAAGATGACGAACCCGTCCGTGAGGCGACGGCGGTGGCCATCGAAGCGGCGGATGGCACGGCCCGCCGTGACGCCCTCATCCTGCGGCCGGCCGAACAGCGAGAGGACAAAGAGCAGCAGCGCCGTGACCGCGATCTGCAGGAAGGCGAGCAGGACGGCGCGGGCGGGATCGAAATCGAAACGCAGCGCCTGGTAGATCGCCACCTCGATGGTGGTGGCCGCCGGCCCGCCGCCGAGCGTGAGAACAAGCGTGAAGCTCGTGGCGCACAGCATGAAGACGAGGCCGGCAATGCCCGGCAGCACGCGCCGGATGACCGGCCATTCGATGAGCCGGAACACCGCCCCGCCGCCCATGCCGAGATTGGCCGAACTCAGCCAGTATTCCGGCGGGATGCGGTCGAGCGCGGCAACGAGGAAACGCACGGCAAGCGGCAGGTTGAAGAACACATGGGCAATGAGGATGCCCGTCAGTCCGTAGACGCTGACCGGGTTCTGCAGGCCGGCAAGCCGCAGGAGATCGTTGACGACGCCCTGCCGCCCCCAGATCTCGATAACCCCGAGGGCCGCAACCAGCGCTGGCAGGCCGAGCGGCACGGCCGACAGCCGCAGGATCCAGACACGGCCGAAAAAGGCGCGCTGGCGCGCCAGGGCACGCGCAACGGGAATGGCCAGCGCCACCGACAGGAGCGTGGAAAGCGTGGCCTGAAGAAAGGTGAAGCGCGCCACCCGCAGGATATAGGCATCGAACAGCGGCGCGTCCGCGCCGGACCCGGCCCCTGGACCAGCATGGGCGAGCAGCACGGCGGTCGCCGCGCCGACGAACGCCAGCACGCCGCCAAGCGCGAGCGCGCCGGCGATATCGAGCGTGCGTCTTTCGGCGCGGGCGAAGATCACGATGCTTATCCGGCTACTTGGCGCTCATCACGGCGAGCCACTCGTCGATCCAGGCCTTGCGGTTGGCCGCAACTTCTTCCGGCGACATCAGGAAGGTCTTTTCCGGCTTGACCAGCGCATCGAAGGCGGCGGGCAGCGGATCGCGGGTTTTGGCGGCCGGCATCATCCAGTTGGTTTCGGGAATGATCGACTGGAAATCCGGGCCGGTCATGTAGGTGAGGAACTGGCGGGCGAGATCCTTGTCGCCAGCGGTGCGGGTGAGACCGGCAACCTCGATCTGGATGTAATGGCCCTCAGAGAAGGCGGCCGCCTTGTAGCGCTCGCTCTTCTCCGCGATGACGTGATAGGCGGGCGAGGTCGTGTAGGACAGCACCATCGGCGCCTCGCCCTTGGTGAACAGGCCATAGGCTTCCGACCAGCCGGGCGTGACCGTGAGCACACGGCGCTTGAGCTTTTCCCAGGCCTCGGGCGCCTTGTCGCCATAGACCGACTTCACCCAGAGCAGCAGGCCGAGGCCCGGCGTGGAGGTGCGCGGATCCTCGATGACGATCTTCTCCGCGGGATCGCCCTCGACCAGTTCCTTGAGGCTGGTCGGCGGGTTCTTCAGGGTCTCGCTGTCATAGACGACGGCGAAATGGCCGTAGTCATAGGGCAGGAACGTATCGTCGGAGAAGCCGCCGGGCACCGTCAGGTCCTTGGGCGAGAGGCCGTGCGCCTCGAACAGGCCCGTGGCCTTCGCCTCGGCGATGAGATTGGTGTCGAGACCGAGCACGATGTCGGCCTTGGTGCCCTCGCCCTCCAGCTTGAGGCGGGTCAGGAGTTCCACACCGTCTGCAACGCCGACCCATTCGACCTTGCAGCCGCAGGTCTTCTCGAACTCTTCCTTGACCTTGGGGCCCGGGCCCCATTCGGCGATGAAGCTCTCATAGGTGTAGACGGTGAGCGTCTTTTCCTGCGCGATGGCAGGAGCGGCAATGCACACGGCAAGCGCCGCAGCCAGAGTGGAAAATAGCGTGCGCATCCGCGCCTCCTTGTTTGTCACAAACGGGAATAGGGCGCTGGATTGAGCCGTCTAATCCCTCCGCCGGTACGAGCCGGATCAGGTTCTTCGGGTTGGCGGTACCGCCTCTCAGCCAGCAGACCGAAACCTGCGGGCACCCCGTTAGAGCAGAACAAGGCATAATCCGGCCTGCGACGGCGCGCAAGAGGCCGATGGGGCAGCAGGCCCTGATGGGCAGGAATGGGCGGAAAATCGGCCTGTTCCGTAGGAAACAGCGGACAATGCCGCACGGTGCGATCTTCTCATCACCGGACGAGAACAGCTCGTCGCAATCGAGATCAGGCCAGAGATCAGGAGAGACCCATGCGCAAGACCATCGTTTCCGCCACTATTGCCCTCGTCGCCGCCGTTTCCGTCGCAGCGCCCTCGTATGCCTGCTACGACAGCTACGGCTATGAGCAACCGCAATGCTTCATCAAGAAGGTGAAGTCGTACGACTATTACGGGGATGTCGTGATCCGGAAGATCAAGGTCTGCAACTGAACCATATCGCCTGCGACCTCCCGAAAGACCCGGATGTCCCTGCATTCGGGTCCTTTGCATTGGGGGGCGTGTGGGCCTTTGGGTCGAGCTCGAGGGCCGAGAAAGACCCGCAGCGTCCGCCGCTCAGGCGTAAGCGAAATCCGTGGTCTTGCTGACCAGCACGGCTTTCAGCTTTTCCAGCGCCCGGTTCTCGATCTGGCGGACGCGTTCCTTCGAGATGCCGAGCAGGACGCCGAGTTCCTCAAGCGTCGCGCCATTTTCGGCGAGGCGGCGGGCGCGGATGATCTTCATCTCACGTTCGTTGAGTTCGCCAAGCGCAGAATGGAGCCAGTGGTGACGGCGTTCGCCATCGATGGAGCCTTCGGCCTGCTCATCCGGCAGGGGGGCCTCGCTGGCGAGGAGATCGATGCGGCTGGCGCCCTCGCCCTCATTGGGCGAGATCGGCGCCTGAAGGGAAATGTCCGACGAGGACAGGCGCGCATCCATGGTGCGCACGTCGGCGGTGCTGACACCGATGGCGGCGGCGATTTCCTGATGCATAGCCTCGGCGGTCAGGCGGGTATCGCCGCGGGCGAGCCGGGCGCGCAGGCGGCGCAGGTTGAAGAACAGCGCCTTCTGCGCCGAGCTGGTGCCGCCACGCACGATGGACCAGTTGCGAAGCACGTAATCCTGAACCGAGGCGCGGATCCACCAGCTGGCATAGGTGGAGAAGCGAACCTGCCGTTCCGGCTCGAAGCGGGCGGCGGCCTCCAGGAGACCGATATAGCCTTCCTGCACGAGATCGCTGAGCGGAAGGCCGAAATTGCGGAACTTGCCCGCCATCGAAACGACAAGGCGCATATGGGCCATGGCGATGCGGTTACGGGCTTCCTGATCTTGATTGTTCTTCCAGGCCTGGGCAAGAGCCTGTTCCTCGTCCCTCTCAAGGTAGGGCGCGGACATGGCAATCTTGATCATGCGGCGCTCTGCAGTCGTCGTAGCCATCAGTCTCTCCACGTGAACCGAAACGGCTCCGGGGAGGCACGCGCCGCCCGTTCGCCCATAGAGAAGACATTCCGGAGAGGCCAATGGATTGCCCGGCATGGCCGGGACAATGCCGCGGCACAACGCCCTTCGGTCATCCTCGGCCAGTCAAACGGGCATGCTGCAAAAAAGTTCCATAAAAAAACCCGGCTGTCACCAGCCGGGCTTTAAATCGTGAGGGAGCGCCCTAGATCAGGCGGCCTCGTCCTGGCTGTCATCTTCCTCGATGGCCTTGCCGCGCTTCGGACCCTTGGCGAGGTTCGTCTCCACGAGGCGAACGGCTTCGGTTTCCGACATCTTGTTGACGGCGGCGATTTCGCGGGCCATGCGGTCGAGAGCGGCTTCGTAAAGCTGGCGCTCGGAATAGGACTGCTCCGGCTGGTTCTCGGCGCGATAGAGGTCACGGACCACTTCGGCAATGGAGATCAGGTCGCCGGAATTGATCTTGGCATCGTATTCCTGCGCGCGGCGCGACCACATGGTGCGCTTCACGCGGGCCTTGCCCTGGACAACCTTCAGCGCGCGTTCGACGAAATCGGTCTCCGACAGTTTGCGCATGCCGATGGATACGGCCTTGGCAACCGGCACCTTGAGACGCATCTTGTCCTTTTCGAAATCGATGACAAAAAGCTCGAGCTTCATGCCGGCGACTTCCTGCTCCTCGATGGCCACGATCTGGCCGACACCGTGGGCGGGATAGACGATCGACTCGCCGGTCTTGAAGCCCTGGCGCGTGGAAGATTTCTTCTGCTGGGTCGTCATTCTGTTCAAATACTCCCTGTTACACTCCCCGATGAGGCCGGGGTGGGTCCGGGGACCCGGGAAAGACGGGGGGCACCCTGCGGTGTCACCACTCTGGTCCGTCCGCCATGCGCAAAGAGGTCCACTGCAACGCGATCACATGCGAGCAACCGAGGTTGCCTATGGGAGGTGAGCGACGGTGAGGGATCGTTTGCTTTCGTGGTGGTGTTCGGGCACGCAAAATGCCGCGATGTGGATCAGTATCAGGACCCTACCACAAAAAAGTGCCGAAATCAATAATTTGCTTCGCATGGGTCATCAAGCCTGCCCTATCGCCTTTTGGCGAGGACAAGCTTTTTTCCCCAGCTTCGGCGGCCGCGGTGCGACCGGTCAGTCGCCCTGGCCCGGATTCGGCGAGAAGTACTGCTCGTACTTGCCTTCCACGCCGTCCATTTCCTTGGCCTCGGGCATCGCATCGCGCTTGACGGTGATGTTGGGCCAGATCGACGCGAATTCCGTGTTGATCTTCAACCACTTGTCGAGGCCCGGCTCCGTATCGGGCTTGATCGCCTCGGCGGGACATTCCGGCTCGCAGACGCCGCAATCGATGCACTCGTCCGGGTGGATGACCAGGAAATTCTCGCCTTCGTAGAAGCAGTCGACAGGGCAGACTTCGACACAGTCCGTATATTTGCAGCGGATGCAGTTGTCGGTCACGACATACGTCATGATGAACTCCAGAAAAATCACTAGCAGGCGAACGGCGGAACCGTCCATCGCCGCAAAGCCTGTCACGCAATCGGCTGGCAGACAGCAGAAGATGCGAGAAGCAGGCTGTCCGGTGGCTGAGGTAAAGGCTTTACGGGCGCTTTGCAAGCGTAATACATGCGCGATTGGCGTCTTGCGAGGTATAGAATTCTAAAGCGCGGCCTCAGGCCTGAATGTGTTCAGTCGTCGCCCTCGCCCGGATAATCGTGCAGGCGGTCGATCTCGCGGCGCTCTCGCTTGGTGGGGCGGCCCGCGCCGCGCTCGCGCGTGGCCTGCGCGAAGAGATTGCGCTCCTCGCGCGGCGGCGGGGGCGGCGTCATGTCGCTGTAGAGAAGGCGGGCCTCCTCATAGGGGCCGCGGCGCTCGCCGGTCTGGAGCACCTTCACCACCATGTCGTGGCGCTCGAGCGAAAGCACGATGACATCGCCGGGACGCACGGCATAGGAGGGCTGGCGGATGGCGAGGTCGTTGACGCGCACATCGCCCGACTCGACGGACTTCGCCGCCAGCGAGCGCGACTTGCGCAGGCGCGCGAAGAACAGCCATTTGTCGATGCGCTGTCGCGCCTGACCTGCCGGCTGTTCCTCGTCGCGCGCCATGGCTTACTTCTTCAGCTGCTCCTTGAGCGCTGCGAGCTTTGCGAAGGGCGAATCCGGATCGATCGGCTTCTCCTTGCGGGGCGGACGGGCCTCGAACTTCGCCTGCTGCGGCTTTCCGCCGCGATCGTTGCGCTCGCCGCGCTGCTCGTTGCGATCGGGACGGTTGCCGCCCTGCGGCTTTCCGTCGCGGTTGCCGCGATTCTGGTCGGGACGGCCGCGGCCGCCTTCGCGACGCTCGCCGCGCTCACCGGCCTGCTGGCCGCGATTGCGGTCGCCGCCACGGCGCTCGCCGCGTTCGGGACGCTCGCCGCCATGGCGGTGGCCGCCCTGGCGCTGGTTGTCGTGACGCGAGCCGGGACGCCAGAGCAGCACGGGCTTGACCTCGACCGGCTCGGTGCCTTCGCCGGCAGCCTCGGGGGCTGCGGCTTCCGATGCGGCCGGGGCTTCCGCCGTCTCGGCGGCCGGCGCCTCTTCAACAGGTGTTTCGGACGCAGGTGCTTCGGCAGCCGGGGCTTCGCCTGCCGTCTCTTCGGCGGCGTCGGCCTGTGCTTCGTCCGCCTCGGCATCCTGTTCGCCGGCGGTGTCCGCCGGAGCGGCAGCGCCCGCATCGGCCGGAGCCTGGGCGGCGAGGAAGGCGGCGGCCTCTTCGGCCGTCACGCTGTCGGCACGGTAACCAAGACCCTTGAGGATCTCTTCCATATCGTCGGGCGTGGCACCGAGGATGGAGAGCATGGCGGTCGTCGCCGTGAAGCGGCGGCCGTCATAGGCGCCATCGGGACGCGGCGTGCCCGGCTTCCACTGCAAAAGCGGGCGGATGAGATCGGCGAGGCGCTCGAGAATGTCGATGCGCACGGCGCGCTTGCCGAGGAACCGGAAGCCAGCGAGCTTGTAGAAGGTGCGCTCGTAGCTCGGATCGGTGACCACCGAGGTGCGGCCGGCGGCCAGAACCGGAATGAGATCGCCATAGCCCGGCTTGTCGAGGCCGTCGTTCTTCAACGCCCAGAGCAGCGTGATGAGTTCGGCCGGGGCCGGCTTCAGGAGCGCGGGCATGAAGATGTGGTAGGCGCCGAAGCGGATGCCGTGCTTGCGCATGGAGGCGCGGCCGTCCTGGTCGAGCGACTTCACGTCATCGGCCACATCACGGCGGAACAGCACGCCGAGGTTTTCGACGAGCTGGAAAGCCAGGCCCTTGGCGAGACCCTGCAGGTCTTCGGCGCGCGACAGGTCGTCGAGCGGCTTCAGGACGGTGGCGATGTGATGGTTCACGAAACGCTCGATGCGGGCGGCGACATGATCGCGTGCATTGCCCGTCAGCTGCTCGTCGGAGAGCAGGATGACGCGCGGACGCATGATATGATCGGACGCGGCAAGACGCGCGACGGGATCGCCGAGCCAGCGCACGGTGCCGTCGGAGCCGAGCGCGAGATCGCCGTTGCCGGCCGCATGCAGGCGCGCGGCCCGGGCTTCGAACTCCAGGGCGAGCGCCTTCTGCGCAGCCGCCTGCACGGCCTTCGCATCGGGACCTTCCGTTCCGGAGACGAGCGTGAACCGGAAACCGGCCAACTGCCCGACATGATGTCCTTCCACGAAGACATCGCCATTCACACTGATTTCAGCTTCCAGCATCGCATTCTCTCTCAGGCGCTTCATGAGCACAGATGTCCTGCGATCAACAAAGCGTTTCGTCAACCGTTCATGTAACGCATCGGACAATCGGTCTTCGATTTCCCGCGTCTTTTCCTGCCAGTGTGTCGGATCGGCAAGCCATCCGGGCCGATTCGACACATAGGTCCACGTCCTTATCTGCGCGATTCGCGCCGAAAGCGTGTCGATCTCTCCATCCGTACGATCCGCGCGGCGGACCTGATCGGCCATGAAGTCCTCATTGACCGTGCCACGACGGACGAGATCCGCATAGAGCGTCGAGATGAGGTCGGCATGCTGGGCCGGCGTGATGCGGCGATAGTCGGGTAGCGCGCAAGCCTCCCACAGCTTTTCGACACGCTGGGGCGTGGTCGCGAGTTCGCGGATATCGGGGTAGCGCGACAGGTGCTCCAGCGCCTGCTGGTCGACCGCCGGAAGCGCGCGCGTCAGCCCGCCGATCGGCGGCACGGCCTCGAGCGACAGGCGAAGCGATTGCAGCGAGGAATAGTCGAAGCGGGTCGTGCGCCATTGCAGCACCTTCACCGGATCGAACTGGTGCGTCTCGATGCGCTCGACCAGCTCCTCGTCGAAGGGATCGACGCGGCCCGTGACGCCAAAGGTGCCGTCGCGCAGGTGGCGGCCGGCGCGGCCGGCGATCTGGGCAAGCTCGGCCGGATTGAGATTGCGGAACTGGAAGCCGTCGAACTTGCGGTCCTGCGCAAATGCGACGTGGTCGACATCGAGGTTGAGGCCCATGCCGATCGCGTCCGTCGCGACAAGATATTCGACATCGCCCTCCTGGTAGAGCGCGACCTGCGCATTGCGGGTACGCGGCGAGAGCGCGCCCAGTACCACCGCCGCCCCGCCGCGCTGGCGGCGGATGAGCTCGGCGATGGCATAGACCTCGTCGGCCGAGAAGGCGACGATGGCCGTGCGCTGCGGCAGGCGGGTGATCTTCTTGGAGCCGGAATAGAACAGCTGGGAAAGCCGCGGGCGCTCGATGACATGGATGCCCGGCAGCATCTGTTCGAGGATCGGCTTCATGGTGCCCGCACCCAAAAGCAGCGTCTCGTCGCGCCCGCGCAGATGCAGCACCCGGTCGGTGAAGATATGGCCGCGCTCCAGATCTCCGGCAAGCTGCACCTCGTCGATGGCGACGAAGGAGGCGCGCGTCTCGCGCGGCATGGCTTCGACCGTGCAGACCGAAAAGCGCGCCATATGCGGCGTGATCTTCTCCTCGCCGGTGATGAGCGCAACATTGTGCTGGCCGACCCGCTCAACGAGGCGCGTATAGACCTCGCGCGCCAGAAGGCGCAGAGGCAGGCCGATAATGCCCGTCTCATGTGCCACCATGCGTTCGATTGCGTAGTGGGTCTTGCCCGTATTGGTCGGGCCGAGCACCGCGGTGACCCCGCGGCCGCTCACAATCATGGGTGCTTGCGACAAGACATGCCCCGGCTGGTTCAGTTTCCGGCAACAGATGCCCATCACAGCCGCCGATGGCAAGGGGCAAGGCGAAATGCGGCGGATTTTCCGGTCTTTTGCCGGCTCATGGAACAGCTGCCGAACGAAACGGAGACGAATCGCTGACTCGACCGCATTCCGGATTTGTTCACCGCAAGTCCTTGATCGGACTCACGATCCCGCCACAAGATGCTGAATCGGACCCGGGACGATGCACGGTTTCCTGAAACCGAAAATGCCTCTCACACCGGATGATCGTACAGATCCGTACCGTCCCAGGCGCTTCCCGTGTCGTAGAGCGGGAAGACCTCTTCCGTGAGGTATGGCCCACCGCCGACGGATTCCTTGGAGGACATCAGCACGAAGCGGTTCACCATGAAGGGGGCGGTGTGGAAATTGCCGCGGCCGGTGAGGTAGCGCGCGACATCCTCGGTGCGGGCATTGCGCAGCCGCGCCAATGTGACATGCGGCGTGAACTTGCGCGGATCGGCCGGCAGGCCGAGCCGCTGGCAGATGCGCTCGATTTCCGCCTGGAGCGCAAACATATCCGGCGCCGGCGTGACACCGGCGAAGACGGAATGCGGCTTCTTCGACCCGAAGGAGCCGATGCCGGACAGCGCAAGCTGGAATTCCGGCCGCTCGATGCGGTCGAGCCGGTCGACCACCTCGTCGGCCGTGCGGCCGTCCATGTCACCGATGAAACGAAGGGTTATGTGGAAGTTCTCGACATCGATCCAGCGGGCTCCGGGAAGGCCGCCTCTCAAAAGCGAGAGGCTCATCGCCGCGTTGCGCGGCACTTCGAGGGCGACGAAAAGTCTTGGCATGGTGACTTCTCCCTACTGGAATGTAACGTCAGCGAATCACGCAAAGCCGTTTCGCGCAACCCTAATTTCGCACCCGCGAAAATTACTCCCCGGCCTTGATCGAGGTCAGGAAACGTTCGGCGGCCGGAAGCATTGCCTGCACCATCGCATCCACGCCGAGCGCGTTGGGGTGCATGCCGTCCTCCAGCTGGAGATCGGCCTTGGTGACGACGCCTTTGAGGAAGAACGGATAGAGCGGCACGCCGTGCTTTTCGGCGAGCTTGCCGTAAATGGCGTTGAAACGCTCGGCATATTCGGGGCCCATGTTCGGCGGCGCGAGCATGCCGGCAAGCAGCACGGAAATGCCGCGCTCCTTCAGCCGCGTCAGCATCGTGTCGAGATTCTTTTCGGTCTCTTCCGGCGCAACGCCGCGCAGCGCATCGTTGGCACCGAGTTCGAGGATCACGCCCTGTGTGCCGTCGGGCACCGACCAGTCGAGACGGGCAAGGCCGCCCGAGGTCGTATCGCCGGAAACACCGGCATTGGCGATCTCCACCTCATGCCCCTTGGCGCGCAGGGCGGCTTCCAGCTTGACCGGGAAGGCATCGCCCGCCGGAAGCTGGTAGCCGGCCATGAGACTGTCGCCGAAGCCGACGAGCTTGACGGGCTCGGCGCGCGCGGCACCGACGGATAACAAAGCTGTGATCGCAAGGGCGGTTAAAAATCCGAGCTTCGCTTTAAACGCCATGGCGAGGTTCCTAGATTGCTGGCATTGCGGTTCTTCACAATCATATAGGGCAGAATTCCTTGGCCAAAAGCATCATCGATCTCAAAAAAGCCGATCTCACCCTCGGCCAGGCGGCCGCCTCGGTCCATGTGCTAAAGGGAATCGACCTTTCGATCGATGCGGGCGAATCGGTCGGCATCGTCGGTCCCTCGGGTTCCGGCAAGTCGACGCTGCTGATGGTTCTGGCCGGCCTGGAGCGGCTCGACAGCGGCGAAATCCACATCGACGGCGCCGGGCTGCACGGCATGAACGAAGACCAGGTGGCCGATTTCCGCGGCCGTAACATCGGCATCGTCTTCCAGTCCTTCCATCTCATTCCCAACATGACGGCGCTCGAAAATGTCGCGGTGCCGCTGGAACTGGCCAATACGCCCGGTGCCTTCGACATCGCCCGGCGCGAACTGACGGCCGTCGGGCTGGGCGAGCGCCTGTCGCACTATCCCGGCCAGCTTTCGGGCGGTGAACAGCAGCGCGTGGCGATCGCCCGGGCGCTCGCGCCCTCGCCGAAGCTGCTGATTGCCGACGAACCGACCGGCAACCTCGACACCGAGACCGGCCGGCAGATCGCCGACCTGCTGTTTGCCAAGCAGGCGGAACGCGCCATGACGCTGGTGCTGGTGACGCACGATCCCGCCCTTGCCGCTCGATGCAGCCGGCAAGTCGCCATGCGCTCGGGCGAAATCGTCTCGGGTGCCGCGCCCGCGGCAACCATTTCCGAGGCGGTGCCGGCATGAGGATCGGCACGGTCCTCAAACAGTTTCCGCTTGCCCTTCGCCTGGCGCTGCGTGAGATGCGCGGCGGCCTGAAGGGCTTCTACATCTTTCTCGCCTGTATCGCGCTCGGTACGGCGGCGATTGCCGGCGTCAACTCCGTCTCCAGCGCCATCACGCAGGCGATCGCCTCGCAGGGCCAGACGCTGCTGGCCGGCGACGTGCGCTTCGAGCTGCGCAATCGCATGGCAACGCCGGAGGAAATGGCCTATTTCCAGGGCCTCGGCGACGTCTCGCTCTCCACCGGCCTGCGCTCCATGGCGCGCATGCCCGACGGGTCCGACCAGACGCTGGTGGAAGCGCGCGGCGTCGACGGCGCCTATCCACTCTACGGCACGCTGGAAACCGTGCCGCAGCAGCCTTCCTCGGAGCTGCTCGGACGCAAGGGCGACGCCTGGGGCGCCATCGTCGCGCCGCTACTGCTCGACCGGCTCAACATCGCCGTGGGCGACGAGATCCTGCTCGGCAATGCCAAGATCAAGGTGACGGCCACCATGGCGCGCGAGCCCGATGCCGTTTCCGAAGGCTTCGGGCTGGCCCCGCGCCTGATGCTTTCGCAAGAGGCCTTGCAGGCCAGCGGGCTGATCCAGACCGGCAGCCTTGTCGAAAACGCCTACCGCATCCGCCTGACCAATCCCGACGCCTCCATCGCAACGATCCGGGACGATTCGGCAAAGGCGTTCCCGACCGCAGGATGGTCGATCCGCACCGCCGACAGCGCGGCCCCCTCGCTCACCGCCAATATCACCCGCTTCTCGCAGTTCCTGACGCTGGTCGGCCTCACGGCGCTGATCGTCGGCGGCGTGGGCGTGGCGAATGCGGTGCGGGCCTATCTCGATTCCAAGCGCTCGGTCATCGCCACCTTCAAGTGCCTGGGCGCGCCGGCCTCGCTGGTGGCGCTCGTCTATCTCACGCAGATCGCGCTGATTGCCGCCGTCGGCATTCTCATCGGCCTCGTCGCGGGCGCGCTGATGCCGCTCATTGCCATGCAGTTCCTCGAAGGCGTACTGCCGGTGCCGGCGGAGGCGCAGCTCTATCCGTCCGCCCTGCTGCTGGCCGCCGTCTTCGGCCTTCTGACGGCGCTCGCCTTCGCCATCATGCCGCTCGGCCATGCCCGCGAGGTGCCGGCAACCGCGCTGTTCCGCGAGCAGGGCTTTCAATCGTCACGCCTGCCGAGCTGGCACTATGTGCTGGGCGCGGCCGCATTCCTCGCGGCGCTGGCGGGACTGGCAATCTTCACCGCCTATGACCGCTACATCGCTTCGGTGTTCCTCGGCGCCATCGCCTTCGCCTTCGTGGTGCTGCGCGCCGTCGCCATGCTGATCACGGCGATCGCCAGGCGCAGCCCGCGCGTGAATTCGCCGTCGCTTCGGCTTGCCATCGGCAACATCCACCGGCCGGGCGCCCTTACATCGTCCGTCGTGCTGTCGCTTGGCCTTGGGCTCGCGCTGCTCGTGACGCTGACGCTGATAGACGGCAACCTGCGCCGTGAACTGACCGGCAGCCTGCCGGACCGCGCGCCGAATTTCTTCTTCGTCGACATCCAGGGCAGCGAGCTCGACGGCTTCCGCAGCGTGCTCTCCTCCAACATGCCCGAAGGCAAGATCATCGAAGTGCCGATGCTGCGCGGCCGCGTGATGGAGCTGAACGGTGTGGATGTCGCAAAGGTCGACGTGCCGCCGGAGGGCCAGTGGGTGCTACGCGGCGACCGCGGCATCACCTATGCGAAGAACGTGCCGGAGAATTCCACCCTGAGCGCGGGCGAATGGTGGCCGGAGGATTATACGGGCGAACCGCTCGTCTCGTTCTCCACCGACGAGGGCCGCGAACTGGGCCTGAAGCTCGGTGACACGGTGACGGTCAATGTGCTCGGCCGCAACATCACCGCGCGCATCGCCAACTTCCGCAATGTCGAGTGGGAATCGCTGTCGATCAACTTCGTGATGGTCTTCTCGCCCAACACCTTCGCTGGCGCGCCGCATGCCTGGCTCGCAACCGTGATCGATCCGGGCGCGACGGCCGCGCAGGAAGCCGCCACGCTGAAGGCCATCACCAACGCGTATCCGACCGTGACCAGCGTGCGCGTCAAGGATGCGCTCGACGTGGTGAACGAGCTGGTGGGCCAGCTGGCGACCGCCATCCGTGCCGCCGCCGCCGTGGCGCTGATCGCCTCCATCCTGGTGCTGGCCGGCGCGCTGGCCGCCGGCAACCGGGCACGCGTGCACGATGCCGTCGTGCTGAAGACGCTGGGCGCCACCCGCGCCACGCTGATACGCGCCTTCAGCTACGAATATCTGATGCTGGGACTGGCGACGGCGCTGTTTGCGCTCTTCGCGGGCGGTGTATCGGCCTGGTTCGTGGTGGCCCGCATCATGAAGCTGCCGTCGAGCTTCCTGCCCGACGTCGCCGTCATGACGGTGGCGACGGCGCTGATCATGACGGTCGGCATCGGCCTTGCGGGAACGTGGCGCATTCTGGGACAGAAGGCGGCACCGGTGTTGCGGGAGCTCTAAATCGGCATCCCTGCGGCTCTCCCTGATGTCGCAGGTCTTGTGCACAACGCAATTGATGCGCATATTTACATCAGGCAAGCTGGAGCCCCGCAGCGGCTGCCCGGACCCGCAAGAAGCGCTTCGAACCGTCGAAGCGAATAACCGGGCGCCCGACACCGTATAGACCATGGGGCTTGAACATAGAGGAAAACATGGCTGATCTCCGTAACTACCAGACTCGAACGGTGAATTCCGGCGCTCAGGCCGGCGCCGTCATCGACGAGGGCCTGCGCGCCTACATGCTTCGGGTCTACAACCTGATGGCACTGGGTCTCGCCATAACGGGTGTCGTCGCCTACTTCGCTTCGCAGGCTGCCTTTGCCGGCGGCCAGCTCACGAGCTTCGGCTACGCCATCTATGTGAGCCCGCTGAAGTGGGTCGTGATGCTCGCCCCGCTCGCCCTTGTCTTCTTCCTGAGCTTCCGCATTAACTCGATGAGCGTCGCTGCCGCGCAGACGACGTTCTGGATCTATGCGGGCCTGATGGGCCTGTCGCTCTCGTCGATCTTCCTGGTCTACACGGGCGCCAGCATCGCGCAGACCTTCTTCGTCTCGGCCGCCGCCTTCGGCGCCCTGTCGCTGTTCGGCTACACGACGAAGCGTGATCTCTCCGCGATGGGTTCGTTCCTGATCATGGGCCTCTTCGGCCTGATCATCGCCTCGCTCGTCAACCTGTTCCTGCAGTCTTCGGCTCTCGACTTCGCCATCTCCGCGATCGGCGTTCTCGTCTTCGCCGGCCTGACCGCCTGGGACACGCAGAAGATCAAGGAAATGTACTTCGAAGCCGACGACGTCGCCGTGGCCGGCCGCAAGGCCATCATGGGTGCGCTGACGCTCTACCTCGACTTCATCAACCTCTTCCTCTTCCTGCTGCGCTTCCTCGGTAACCGCGATTAAGCACGGCAGCCGAAGGGCTGGTCATGGAAACCCCGCTGGAAACGGCGGGGTTTTTGTTTGTCCGCATGGCAACCGGACCGGAACCAGATCGCTGCAACCATTGACGGCTTTGCCGAATCATGCATATTCTCACGCGATTATGCATGATTGGTAAAGATGATGTCGATACAAGACCTATTGCTGGGCGAGCGACAGGCGCTGATCCGGACACGGCTCGATCTGTCGGGGCGGGTGATCGCGGCGGATCTGGCTCAGGAACTTGGCGTGTCCGAAGACACGATCCGGCGGGACTTGCGCGAGATGGCATCCGCCGGGCTGTGCCGCCGCGTCTATGGCGGGGCGCTGCGCCTCTCCCCGTCGACGACCTCGATGAACGAGCGGATCGGCATTGCCGGTGAGAGCAAGGCCGCGCTGGCGCGCACGGCGGCGGGGCTACTGCCAGCTGGCGCGACCGTCTTCCTTGATGCGGGCAGCACCAATCTCGCGCTCGCGCGCGCCTTGCCGACGGGTGCAGACCTGACGGTCGCGACCAATGCGCCGGCCATCGCCGCCGCGCTGCTCGAGCGCGACATCGCCACGATCCAGCTCGGCGGCATGGTCGATGCGCGCGTCGGCGGCGTGATCGGCACCAGCGCGATCCGCGATGCAGAGGCGCTGAGACCGGATATCCTCGTGCTTGGCGTCTGCGGCATCGACCAGGACGCCGGGGTGACCTGCTATTCCTTCGAGGACGCTGAATTCAAGCGCTTCGTCGCCCAGCGCAGCAGGAGCGTGCTGATCTCGGTGACCAACGACAAGCTTTCCATTGCCGCGCCCTATTCGGTGCTGCCGCTGTCGCGCGTTTCGCGCGCGATCATCGAGGCGGATGCGGACGTAACACAGGCGGCGGCGCTGGCCGCTGCCGGCATCGATATCCTGCGCGCCGTCTAGGCACGTACTTTCCGCAATGATGGACCTTCCATGACGACGCCCGACCAAGCTCTTGCCGCCAGATCCTTCTTCGGCAGCTATTTCCCGCCAACCCGGCGCGCCATTTCCGGCCTGTTCCTGCTGAACGGGCTCTATGCGGGTGCCTGGGCGCCGAAGATCCCCGAATTCGCCGGCCGACTCGACATTTCCGAAATGCAGCTCGGCCTGATGATCATGTGCTTCGGCATCGGCTCGCTGATCCTCATGCCGATTGCCGGCGTGCTGATCGCCCATTTCGGCTCGGCGCGCACGGTGAAGGGCGCAGCGCTGTTGTTTCTGCCGACGCTTCTCCTGCTGTCGTTGGCGCCGAACATAGCGCTCGGCGTCGCCGCGATCTCGCTGTTCGGCGGCCTGCTCGGCACGATGGACGTGGCCATGAACGGCAATGCCGTGGAGGTGGAGAAATCCATGCGCCGCGCGATCATGTCTTCCTGCCACGCCTTCTGGAGCCTCGGCGCCTTCATCGGCGCCACGACCGGCGGCTATCTCATCGAGACCATCGGCGTCATTGGCCACGCGGCCCTGCTCACCGTTTTCGCCGCCGTCGCGCTCGCCTTCATCTGGCCTTTCGTGCTGCGCGACGCACCGCACCGGACCGAGGAGCGCGAGAAGGTGGGTCTTCCCATCACGCCGCTGCCCTGGCTGATCGGCCTGATGGCATTGTTCTGCATGGTGCCGGAAGGCGCGATCCTCGACTGGAGCGCGCTCTACATGCGCAATGAGCTTGGCGCGCCGCTGGCACTCTCCGGCTTCGCCTTCGGCACCTTCTCGCTGACCATGGCGGCGATGCGCTTTGCCGGCGACCATGTGCGCGACCGCTTCGGCGCTGTGAAGACGTTGCGCTATTGCACGGTCATCGCGATGGCCGGCATGATCATCGCGGGCACCGCGCCGCACGGCTATGTGGCGGTGCTGGGCTTTGCGCTGTGCGGCGTGGGCATTTCCAACATGGTGCCCATCGCCTTTTCCGCCGCCGGCAACCTGCCGGGCTATGCGCAGGGCGTGGCGCTGTCTGTTGCGACCGTCATGGGCTATTCCGGCTCGCTCTTCGCGCCTTCCGTCATCGGCTTCATCGCCGAGCATACGGGCTTTGCCATCATCTTCGCGCTGCTGCCGGTGCTTTTCATCGTCGTTCTCCTGCTCTCGCACCACGCGGTCCATGCGGATGTGCGCGAGCGGCACTGACAGCCATGGGCGGTAAGGGCGATCAAATCGTCGCGCCTGCCCGCGCCTGCGGTTGACAAGCCCCTTTTCCTGCGCCACCTGAGGGCAAAGGCCGCGCTGCAAGCCCCGCGCGGCCGCGTTCGCGCAAGAGGCCCCAAGATGTCCTTCTCCTTCGACTTTGAACCGAAGCCGCGGCGTCAGTCCGTCGGTGTCGATGTCGGCGGCGTGCTGGTGGGCGGCGGTGCGCCTGTCGTCGTCCAGTCGATGACCAATACAGACACGGCCGATATCGACGGTACCGTGGCGCAGGTCGCAGCCCTGCACCGCGCCGGTTCGGAAATCGTGCGCATCACCGTCGACCGCGACGAGAGTGCCGCCGCCGTGCCGAAGATCCGCGAGCGCCTCGAGCGTCTGGGTCTCGACGTGCCTTTGGTCGGCGACTTCCACTATATCGGCCACAAGCTGCTGGCCGATCACCCGGCCTGCGCCGAAGCGCTTGCGAAGTACCGCATCAATCCGGGCAATGTCGGCTTCAAGGACAAGAAGGACAAGCAGTTCTCGGCCATCGTTGAGACCGCCATCCGCTATGACAAGCCGGTGCGCATCGGCGTCAACTGGGGCTCGCTCGACCAGGAGCTCCTGACCCGGCTGATGGACGAGAACCAGGACAGGGGCTCGCCGCTCACCGCCCAGCAGGTGATGCGCGAGGCGATCTGCCAGTCGGCGCTGCTTTCGGCTGAGATGGCCGAGGAAATCGGCCTGCCGCGCAGCCGCATCATCCTCTCGGCCAAGGTGTCCGCCGTGCAGGATCTCATCGCCGTCTACGCCATGCTTTCCTCGCGCTCCGACCATGCGCTGCATCTCGGCCTCACCGAAGCCGGCATGGGCACCAAGGGAGTCGTGGCCTCCTCCGCCTCGCTCGGCATTCTCATGCAGCAGGGCATCGGCGATACGATCCGTATCTCGCTGACACCCGAGCCCGGCGGAGACCGCACCCGCGAGGTGCAGGTGGCGCAGGAACTGCTGCAGGTCATGGGCTTCCGCCAGTTCATTCCCGTGGTCGCCGCCTGTCCGGGATGCGGCCGCACCACCTCCACGGTGTTTCAGGAACTGGCGCAGAAGATCCAGGACGACATCCGCAAGAACATGCCGGTGTGGCGCGAGAAATATCCCGGCGTCGAGGGCCTCAAGGTCGCCGTCATGGGCTGCATCGTCAACGGGCCGGGCGAGAGCAAGCACGCCGATATCGGCATCTCGCTGCCCGGCACCGGCGAACTGCCGATCGCGCCCGTCTATGTCGACGGCAAGAAGGCCATGACGCTGCGCGGCACCAACATCGCCGGCGAATTCGAGACGCTGGTCAACGATTACATCGAGAAACGCTACGGTCAGGGCCAGGCTGCGGCGGAATAGGCGTTCCGGCGCGGCTCAGAGCCGCGTCGTCAGGAGCTTGAAGCCGGCAAAGGCGAAGAAGGCGGCCATGACGCCCTCGATGGCGCGGCGTGACTTGAGATAGGCGCGATGCACCGGGCCAAGCGAAAAGACCAGCGCGAAGCCGAGGAACACGCAAACGCCTATAATCATGCAGCCGGCGATGAAGGTTGCCATGACCCCGCCGGGCGCGCCCGGCGGCATGCCGAGCGATGTCAGCATGATCCAGGCAAAGATCGCCTTGGGATTGGTCAGGTGGATGCCGAGGCCCTTGAGATACTGCCGCCGCAGCGACAGCGCCGGCATGGCGATCATGCGCGCACGGTGGCTCTCATCGCTCCGGCACGCGGAACGCCAAGCGTTCCAGGCAAGGTATAGCAGATAGCAGCCGCCGACGATCTTCAGCACGATGATCGCCTCGCCATAGGTGCGGATGAGGGCGGAAAGGCCAGAGGCGGTGAGGATCGCCCAGATATACGAGCCGGTGAGGACTCCAAGCGCAAGTGCCACGCCCGCCTGCCGGCCGCGGCTGACCGAGGTCGCGATGATGGCGAGGATCGCCGGCCCCGGCGAGGCCGTCGCGATGAAATAGGCCGTCCAGGCGACGGCAAGCTGCGGCAGATAGGGCGTAAGATCGGTCATGGGGTCACCGGATGGATTTCCGGAAACGATATCCGATCCTTTCGCCGTCTCACAGCCGGAGAATTGCACCACATGTCCCTGTCGGGCCGCGGTTGACGCATCCCCTCATCCGACTGCCGGCAGGCGGATGAGGGGGCTTGCGAAAATTCAGAGGATCTCTTCGAGCGCCGCGATCAGGCGGTCGCATTCTTCCGGCGTGCCGATGGTGATGCGCAGGAAATCCGAGATGCGGGGCTTGGCGAAGTGGCGCACGAGCACCGCCCGCTCGCGCAGGCCGCTGGCGAGCGCCTCGCCGCTGTGATCGGGATGGCGGGCGAAGACGAAATTGGCCTGCGAGGGCAGCACCTCGAAGCCGCGCTGGCGTAGCGCGCCGGTCACGCGCTCGCGGCTCTCGATGACCTTGCCGCGCGTCTCGTCGAACCATGCGCGGTCGTCGATGGAGGCGGTCGCGCCAGCCTGGGCGATACGGTCGAGCGGATAGGAGTTGAAGCTGTCCTTGACGCGCTCCAGCGCATCGATCAGCGGGCGCTGGCCGATGGCGTAGCCGACGCGCAGGCCGGCAAGCGAGCGCGACTTGGACAGCGTGTGCACCACGAGCAGGTTATCGTACTTCTTTGTCAGCGGGATCGCGCTTTCGCCGCCGAAATCGATATAGGCCTCGTCGATCACCACCGGCTGGTCGGGATGGGCGGCGACCAGCGCCTCGATGGCGGAAAGCGGCAGGCCGATGCCCGTCGGCGCGTTCGGATTGGCGATGATGATGGCGCCGCAGGGGCGCTCGTAATCCTTCAGGTCGACGGTGAAATCGTCCTTCAGCGCGACCTCCTCCGCCTCGATGCCGAACAGGCGGCAATAGGTCGGGTAGAAGCTGTAGGTGATGTCGGGGTAGAGGAGCGGCTTCTCGTGCTTGAGCAGGGCGGCGAAGACATGCGCCAGCACCTCGTCGGAACCGTTGCCGACAAAGACCTCGTCCTCCGCCACGTTATAAAAGCGGGCGATCGACCGGCGCAACGCCAGCGCCGACGGGTCGGGATAGAGCCTCAGGCTGTCGGCGACGACCGCCTGCATGGCGGCGATGGCCTTGGGCGACGGCCCGTAGGGATTTTCATTGGTGTTGAGCTTGATGAGGTTTTGAATGCGCGGCTGTTCGCCCGCGACATAGGGCTTGAGCGTGGCGACGATCGGCGACCAGAATTTGCTCATGGCGTCAGTTCCTGCGATTGGCGATGAAGTGGGCGGTTTCGACGAGGATTCCGGCCCGATGGTTGAACGGCGCAAGAAGCGCCTCGGCCTCCTTCACAAGCGCCTGGAGGCGATCTTCCGCCCAGGCCTGTCCGCGGCGCGCCACCAGCGTCGCCTTGCCGCGCTCCGGATCCTTGCCCGTCGCCTTGCCCATGGTGGCGGCATCGGCGGTGAGATCGAGCAGGTCGTCGGCGATCTGGAACGCCAGACCGACGGTTTCGCCGTAGCGGCGCAACGTCTCGCGATCGGCCTGCGACGCGCCCGCGATGATCGCGCCGGCCTCGCAGGCAAAGCGCAGGAGCGCGCCTGTTTTCATCGCCTGCAATGTGACGATGCCGGCCTCGTCCGGCGCCGCCTTTTCCGCATCGAGATCGAGCGCCTGGCCGCCGGCCATGCCGCCGATGCCGGCCGCGCGTGAAAGTGCCAGCACAAGCGCCGTTTTCGTGGCGTCGGGCAGCCGCGTCTTGGGCGACGCCACGATATCGAAGGCAAGCGTCAGCAGGCTGTCGCCGGCAAGGATCGCGGCGGCTTCGTCGAAGGCGATGTGCACGGTGGGCTGGCCGCGGCGCAGGTCGTCGTCGTCCATGGCCGGCAGGTCGTCATGCACCAGCGAATAGCAGTGGATGCACTCCAGAGCGGCACCGACGCGCACCGCCGTTTCGCGCTCGACCCCGTCGAACAGCGCGGCCGCCTCGATGACGAGGAACGGGCGCAGGCGCTTGCCGCCGTTCAGCACGCCGTGGCGCATGGCGGCGAGAAGCCGCGCAGGGCGCGCGATCTCGCCCGGCTGCACATCCGCAGAGAGCAGCGTGGCCAGGACGGTCTCCACCGCCTCGCCGTTGCTCTTCAAGAGGGACAGAAATTCCTGATGACGCTCGCTCATGGCCGCTCTTTGGCATGGCCCCCCGGCCGAAGCAACGGGAAGGACGGGATGGCGACAAAGAATCGCGGCGCAGTGCTGGTTTTTGGCGCGCCGGAACGGTATGAAGTCGCAACACTGGAAGGACGGGCGCCGACACTTGGACATCGTACCTGAGACGCGGGAAGACACGATCGAAAGAAAGGCTGAGCCCGATGCCAGGGATGGCTGGATGACCCGCCTCCGCAGGAACTGGCGTCGCCTCTGTCTGGCGCTCCTAGCCTTCATTGCCCTGCCCTATGTGCTGATCGTGCTCTACACCGTGGAATTCGTCCGCCCGGTTTCCACCCTCATGCTGCGCGACGTCGTGCTGCTGCGCGGCTATGACCGGCAATGGGTGGATTTCGAGGACATCTCGCCCAATGTGGTGCGCGCCGTGATGATGTCGGAGGACGGGCAATATTGCCGTCATGCCGGCGTCGACTGGGGTGCCATGCGCGAGGTCGTCAATGAGGCGCTGGCCGGTGAACAGACGCGCGGCGCAAGCACCATCCCTATGCAAACCGCCAAGAACCTCTTCCTGTGGAACGGCCGTTCCTTCGTGCGCAAGGCGATGGAGGTGCCACTTGCCGTGGTCGCCGATTTCGTCTGGAGCAAGCGCCGCTTGATGGAAATCTATCTCAACGTCGCCGAATGGGGGCCGGGCATCTACGGAATCGAGGCGGCGGCGCAGTACCATTTTAACGTTTCCGCCGGCAAGCTCTCGCGCCGCCAGGCAGCGCTGCTCGCGGTTTCGCTGCCCAATCCCTATACCCGCAATGCCGGCAAGCCCGGTCCCGGCCTGCAAAGCCTCGCACGGCTGATCGACCGGCGGGCGGGCCGCTCCGGCGATTACATCAAATGCCTTTATGACTGACGTCACGGCTTTTCATTGGTGCCGGCACCGCTGAGCGCGTTACCATGCGGCCTCTCACGGAGCCCATGCCATGTCCGACCTCATCCTCTATATCGGCAACAAGAACTACTCGTCCTGGTCGCTGCGGCCGTGGATCGCCATGGAGGCAGCCGGCGTGCCCTTCACCGACCATGTGATCCCCTTCGATTTCCCGGCGGGCAACCCGAAGTTCAAGCCGATTTCGCCGACGGGGCGCGTGCCGGTGCTGCATCACGGCGATGTGCGCGTGTGGGAATCGCTCGCCATCATCGAATATGTCGCCGAGCTGTTTCCCGATGCCGGCATCTGGCCCAGGGATGCGGGCGCCCGCGCCCAGGCCCGCGCGATTTCAATGGAAATGCTGTCCGGCTTCCGCGCGCTGCGCAATGCCTGCCCGATGAACATTCGCCGCCAACCGCGCGCCATTGCGCTTCCCGAAGGCGTGATGGACGACGTGGCGCGCATCGAGACGATCTGGAAGGAAACGCTGGCGCGCTCGGGCGGGCCGTTCCTGTTCGGCGCCTTCTCGGCGGCGGATGCGATGTATGCGCCGGTGGTCAACCGGCTGGAAACCTACCGCCTCACGCAGGACGATGCCGTGCTCGCCTATATCGCGCGCGTGAAGGCGCATCCGGCATGGCAGACGTGGCAGACGGCCGCGCTGGCCGAACCGTGGATCGTACCGGAGGACGAGGCATAGGCGGCTTATTCGAAAAAAACCGGCCGGGGACTGGTCAAGCAGGGTTTTGCTGTGTATAAGCCGGCCCAATTTCCGAGATAACGACATGTTCTTGTCAGCCATTCGGTGGCGCGAGAATGTGTTTGCCTGATAAGTGGAGTTAGTCAAATGGCTGTACCGAAAAGAAAAGTGAGCCCGTCCAAGCGCGGTATGCGCCGTTCGGCAGATGCTCTGAAGGGTTCGACCTACGTCGAAGACAAGAATTCGGGCGAACTGCGCCGTCCGCACCACATCGACCTGAAGACCGGCATGTACCGCGGGCGCCAGGTTCTGACGCCGAAGGAAAGCGCGTAATCCGCGTTTCCAGCGTCAGCTGAGATCAGGGGCCGGGCGACCGGCCCTTTTCTTTTGCCGGCTTTTTCTGGCCTGCCTGCCCATTCCGGCACGTCGCCGTTTCCTTGCGGCCGAACTTCGGCTAAGAGGGCCCGGACGCCGCCATGACGCGCGGCCACCGGGAGTTTGCCGATGCTGCTGGCCATACCGCTGCTGATCCTGCCCTTCGCGCTCTACAACCTCGCCATGACGGGCCTGTTCGGCACCGGCGGCACCGCCGTTCTCGACAGCGAGGTCATATCGGTCAACATGCTCTCAGGCGCGACCTGGACGCTGGCCTTCGGCGACCTCATCATCCTCATCGCGCTGGCACTGCTGTTCGTGGAAATCCTGAAAGCCACGCGGCCCGGCTCGCGGGCGCTGCTCGATCACATGCTGTCGATGGTGCTGTTCGTCGTCGCACTCGTCGAATTCCTGCTGGTGCAGGGCGCGGCGACGCAGATCTTCTTCATCCTGATGACCATCATCTTCATCGATGTGGTCGCCGGTTTCGCGGTTTCGATCCGCACGGCAAGCCGCGATCTTTCCATCGGGCTTTGACGGCGCGGGTCAGACCCGCGCCCTTCTCTTCTGCTTCAGCCGAGATTGTCGAGCTTCGTCTGGAGCGCGCGCAGCTGCTCCTTCAGCTCATCGATATCCTTGGCCTCGGCCTTGCGCGTTTCCTTGGCCGGCGCGGCATTGGCGAAGGGCGAGAACATCTTCATCGCCTGCTGGAACATCTCCGTGTTGCGCCGCACCGTTTCCTCGACGAGCGCTATCGGCACCTGAAGATTCTTGCCGAGCGGCGTATCGCCGAAGGTCTTGTTGATCTGCTCGCGCATCTGCACCTGCTGGTCGGTGAAGGCCTGCATGGAATGCTCGAGATAGCTCGGCACGACCATCTGCATCTGGTCGCCGTAATAGGAGATCAGCTGGCGGAGGAAGGAAATCGGCAGAAGCGTGTTGCCCGTCTTCGATTCCTGCTCGAAGATGATCTGCGTCAGCACCGAATGGGTGATGTCGTCACCCGACTTGGCGTCCTGCACGGTGAAGTCCTCGCCCTTCTTCACCATGACCGCGAGATCGTCGAGCGTCACATAGGTGCTCGTGCCCGTGTTGTAGAGCCGGCGGTTCGCATATTTCTTGATGACGATCTGACCGTCGTTTCTGGCCATTAGGGTCTCCTCATCCCCGTCTTCCCATTTTCTTTTTGGTCGTTTCGAGTATCGGCAAAAACACCTCGCCTGACAATCGAATTGTGCGATGCGGCGAGGAATGCTGCGCAACATGAATTTTCATGCTGCATGTCGTGCCGATGAAATTTTAGCGAGGCCAGATATCGGGTTTGACTCTCCCCCTCCGCTTTGCCAGTTTTGACATCGGGAGAACCGCCGGGCCTGCGTCCTTCGCGCGCTGGGGCCCGGTTCCAAGGCCGCAAGCCCGGTCGCAGACCTGAGGAAGAACACACCATGAGCACCTCGTCCATCGTCATCGCCAGTGCCGCCCGTACAGCGGTCGGTGCATTCAACGGCGCCTTCGCCAACACGCCCGCCCACGAACTCGGAGCCGCGGCGATCTCGGCGGTGCTGGAGCGCGCGGGCGTGGAGGCCGGCGAGGTGAATGAAGTGATTCTCGGCCAGGTTCTGCCGGCCGGCGAAGGCCAGAACCCGGCTCGCCAGGCCGCCATGAAGGCCGGCGTGCCGCAGGAGGCGACCGCCTGGGGCCTGAACCAGCTCTGCGGCTCGGGCCTGCGCGCCGTCGCGCTCGGCATGCAGCAGATCGCCACCGGCGACGCCGACATCATCGTGGCCGGCGGCATGGAATCCATGTCCATGGCGCCGCACTGCGCGCATCTGCGCGGCGGCGTGAAGATGGGCGACTTCAAGATGATCGACACGATGATCAAGGACGGCCTGACCGACGCCTTCTACGGCTACCATATGGGCATCACGGCCGAGAACGTCGCCCGGCAGTGGCAGCTGTCGCGCGACGAGCAGGACGCCTTTGCCGTCGCCTCGCAGAACAAGGCCGAGGCCGCCCAGACGCAAGGCCGTTTCAAGGACGAGATCGTTCCCTTCATCGTCAAGGGCCGCAAGGGCGACGTGACCGTCGATGCCGACGAATATATCCGCCATGGCGCCACGCTCGATTCCATGACGAAGCTGCGCCCCGCCTTCGACAAGGAAGGCACGGTGACGGCCGGCAACGCCTCCGGCATCAATGACGGCGCGGCCGCAGCACTGCTGATGAGCGAGGCGGAAGCCTCGCGTCGCGGCATCCAGCCGCTTGCCCGCATCGTTTCCTGGGCGACCGCCGGCGTCGACCCCAAGATCATGGGCACCGGACCCATCCCGGCCTCGCGCAAGGCGCTGGAGCGCGCCGGCTGGTCGACCGGCGACCTCGATCTCGTGGAGGCCAACGAGGCCTTCGCCGCCCAGGCCTGCGCGGTCAACAAGGACCTCGGCTGGGATCCAGCGATCGTCAACGTCAATGGCGGCGCCATCGCCATCGGTCATCCGATCGGCGCTTCGGGCGCCCGCATCCTCAATACGCTGCTCTTCGAAATGAAGCGCCGCGGCGCATCCAAGGGCCTTGCCACGCTCTGCATCGGCGGTGGCATGGGCGTGGCGATGTGCGTCGAGCGCCTGTAAGCGCCGGCTTGCACGCTGCTTTGTAATGACCCGCCGCCAGCGGGGCGTCGGGTCTCACTGAAAAAAACACAAGGGGAGTGAGCCAAATGAGCAGGGTAGCACTGGTAACGGGCGGATCGCGGGGCATCGGCGCGGCCATTTCGGTGGCGCTGAAGGCAGCCGGATACAGGGTGGCCGCCAACTATGCCGGCAATGACGAGGCTGCCG
Organism: Shinella sedimenti; assembly: GCF_022601905.1. Taxonomy (NCBI): domain Bacteria; kingdom Pseudomonadati; phylum Pseudomonadota; class Alphaproteobacteria; order Hyphomicrobiales; family Rhizobiaceae; genus Shinella; species Shinella sedimenti. The sequence continues at coordinate 216,751 of NZ_JAKVIN010000004.1, read as the reverse complement.
AAGCTTTCAAGGCCGAGACCGGAATTGCGGTCTACAAGTGGGACGTCTCGAGCTACGAGGCCTGCGTCGAGGGCATCGGCAGGGTAGAGGCGGACCTCGGCCCGGTCGACGTTCTCGTCAACAATGCGGGCATCACGCGCGATGCCATGTTCCACAAGATGACGCCTGAGCAATGGGGTGCGGTGGTCGGCACCAACCTGACCGGCCTCTTCAACATGACTCATCCGATCTGGTCGGGCATGCGCGACCGCAATTTCGGCCGCGTCATCAACATCTCCTCGATCAATGGCCAGAAGGGCCAGATGGGCCAGGCGAACTATTCGGCCGCCAAGGCCGGCGATCTCGGCTTCACCAAGGCGCTGGCGCAGGAAGGGGCTGCAAAGGGCATCACCGTCAACGCCATCTGCCCCGGCTATATCGGCACGGAGATGGTGCGCGCCATCCCGGAAAAGGTGCTGAACGAGCGGATCATCCCGCTTATCCCCGTCGGGCGTCTTGGAGAACCCGAGGAGATCGCACGCGTGGTGGTCTTCCTCGCCTCCGACGATGCCGGCTTCATCACCGGCTCGACCATCTCGGCCAATGGCGGTCAGTTCTTCGTCTGACGCCGACACCATATGTAACGGAACACGGCGCCTTCCGGCGCCGTTCTCCATGGCGAGAGAAAGCGAGGGCCCATGAAACAGGAAAAACTCGACGAAGCCGCCATCACCGAGGCGCTCGGTGGCGTGGAGGGCTGGGCCCGTTCAGACGACGGCATCGCCATCGAAAAGACCTTCCGGTTCAAGTCCTTCCGCGAGGCCTTCGGCTTCATGACCGAGGGCGCGCTCGCCGCGGAGAAATTCAACCATCACCCCGAATGGTTCAACGTTTATAACCGCGTGGACGTGCGGCTGACCAACCATGATGCGGGCGGCCTGACCGCGCTCGACTTCAAGCTGGCAGCGGCGATGGACGGTGCAGCGGCCCTGCGCACGAAGAGTTGAAGCGACGTGACTGCATTCCCATATGATGAACGCCGGACGATACCGGCATCGCCACCTGAAGGAGGCCGTGCATGGATGATGTGAAGATCGGCGAGATACTTCTGCCGGGAGACGAAACCGAACAGGAGCGTCAGCGCGAGCGCGTGCAGAAGCGGTTCTGGCCGGTTCTCAAGCGTGCCGTACGGCAAATCCCGTTCTCGCGCGACCTTATCGCGTCCTACTATTGCGCGCTCGACCCCCGCACGCCGCGGCGTGTACGGGGCACGCTGCTCGGCGCTCTCGCCTATTTCGTGATGCCCGTGGACATCATCCCGGACTTCCTGGCGATGGTGGGTTTCACCGACGACATTGCCGTGCTGACGGCGGCATTCGCCGCGGTTCGCGGCCATGTGCGCGACGACCACTATGTCGCCGCAGACAAGGCGCTTGCGGACGAGCCGGACCTGCAACCGACGCGATAGGCCGCCGGTCACAGGGCTGACACGATCCGGGTCAAAATCTTGCCCTATTCCTTGTGCCTTTAAGGGGTTCGACGGGTTCTATCTCACCAAATGGGGACTGGGGACGCCCGCCTTTCTTCCAGAAGGCAGCGGCGCGGTTCGACGCAATCACGTCCCGGTGCGGCGCGGATGGCCTTCGTAAAATGCGTGCATGTTGACGGTTTGGTAACCTGAATTAAGTCAAAATAAATCAAATCGTCATCATGCATGGCCGACACCGGCAGGACAGGCATCGCCTTCGGCCGCAACCACTGGCAAGACAACCGGCAGGAAAACATGTTTGTAAGAAAGCTCGCAACCGCACTCGCCCTCGTTCTCACGACCGCCGGCGTTGCCTCGGCCCAGTCGCCGACGCGCATTCAGCAGTTCAATGCCTGGGGTGCCTATTCCTACCAGGCCAATGGCGGCAAGGTATGCTACGTCCTCTCCGTTCCCAAGGAAAAGAACCCGGCCGGCGTCGACCACGGCGACATCTTCTTCCTCGTCTCGCAGCGCCCGGGCCAGAACATCTCCTACGAGCCGCAGGCCATGATGGGCTATCCGCTGAAGGAAGGCTCGAAGGTCAACGTCAACATCGATGGCCGCAACTTCGTGATGTTCGTCAAGGGCAATTCGGCCTGGGTCGAAAACGCCGCCGAAGAGCCGGCGCTTGTTGCCGCGATGCGCGGCGGCCGCGACATGAAGGTTCAGGCGACCTCGCGCCGCGGCACCGGCACCAACTATGCCTATTCGCTCTCGGGCATCTCGGCGGCGCTGAAGCAGATCGAAACCTGCCGCTGAGGCACGGACCCCCAATCCAAGCAAAGGCCGGCATCACGCCGGCCTTTGTCGTTTCAGGCAGTGCCTGACCTGTTCGTCCTGAAACGGACGGCCATCAGCATAAGCGCGCCAAGCAGAAGGGCGGCCGCCACGGCGAAGGTGATGTGAAGGCCGGTCGCGACGGCCGCGCCGCCGGCATTGGCCACGTCTCTGGTTCCGACCGCCAGCGTGAAGATCGCACCCATCAGGGAGGCCCCGGTGATCAGGCCCAGATTGCGCGACAGGTTCAGGAGCGCCGACGTGACACCGCGCTCGTCCGACGGCACGCCGGACATGACGGCTGCATTGTTTGCCGCCTGGAAAAGCTGGTAGCCGGGCGTCAGCACGACGATGGCGGCGATATAGCCGGAAAGGCCGAACAGGCTGGAAAGCACGGGCAGTGCGCCGGCGCCGGCCGCCATGGTGGCAAGTCCAGCCAGCGTCATCCTGACGGCGCCGAAGCGATCGACCATGCGCCCCGCCAACACCCCGGTCAGCACGGAAACCAATGGACCCGTCGCCAGAACGAAGCCGACATGGGCAGGACCGAGGCCGAGCGTGCGCGACAGGTAGAAGGGCCCGACGACCAGCGTCACCATGATGACCGTCGCCACCTGCATGCTGGCAACGAGGCTGGCGGCAAAGCCCGGGCGGCGAAACGCCGCAGGGCGGATGAGCGGAAAGGCCGCCCTGCGCTGCCGGATGACGAAGAGCGCCGCTGCCACCGCCGCCGCGGCCAGCAGGCCAGTGTTCCAGGCGTCGATTCCGCCCGCGCCCACCGTCATGGCCAGCGCATAGGCGCCGAGTGCTGCGGCAAGCAGCGTGGCCCCGGCAAGATCGAAGCGACCTGAACCTTTCACCCCCTGCCCGGCTGGCAGGAAGCGCCACACAAGGGCGAAAGCCAGGATGCCGAAAGGGACCGCGACGAGGAAGATCGACGGCCAGCCGAAGGTGGCAATGAGCAGACCGCCCAGCGACGGACCAAGCGCCGTGCCGACGGCGGAGGTTGTGCCGAAGAGACCCATGACACTGCCGATACGCTCCTGCGGCACGGTTTCGCTGACAAAGGCCATGGCAAGCGCCATCATGGCGGCGGCCCCCGCGCCCTGGAATGCACGGGCGACAATCAGCACCGTCAGAGACGGTGCGGCAGCGGCCAACAGCGAGGCGGCGGAAAACAGCGCAAGCCCGCACAGCAGCAGGAGACGCCGGCCGAGGAGATCGCCGAGACGGCCGATGCCGGCGATCAGCACCGTACTGGCCAGCAGATAGGCCAACACGACCCACTGGACCTGCTGGAAGCTCGCCGAAAACACATGGCCGAGCGTCGGCAGGGCGACATTGGCGATACTGGTGCCGAGCGACGAGAGCAGAATGGCGAGCGACAGGCCCGCCAGCGCGCCCAGCGGGTGCGGTCTATCCGTTGCGATGACATGCATGTGGTTCATGGCCTTATCCTCTGGTTTCCACCGAGAGATAGGCCGGCAGAATATAGGGCGGAAGACGCAGCATTTGCACTTCATTCGTGCGTTTGGCGCCATATCATGTTTCCGCAAGCATGCTAGATTGCCTTCATGGCCAGACCCGACCTCAACCTTCTCGTCACGCTTGACGTGCTGCTTGCCGAAGGCAATGTCGCGCGCGCCGCCCAACGCCTGAGGCTTAGCCCCTCCGCCATGAGCCGGGCACTGGCGCGCCTGCGCGATGTCACGGGCGATCCGCTGCTCGTGCGGGCCGGGCGCGGCCTCGTGCCCACACCGCGGGCGCTGGAACTACGCGGCATGGTGGGCCAGGTGGTCGACGACGCCGAGGCCCTGCTGCGCCCGGCGCGCAGCCTCGATCTCAAAACCCTCGAACGAACCTTCACGCTGCGCAATCGCGAGGGCTTCGTCGACACGTTCGGCCCTGCACTCGTTGCCCGCATCGCCAGCGAAGCGCCAAACGTTTCGCTGCGCTTCGTGGCAAAGCCCGACAAGGAAAGCACGCCGCTGCGCGACGGCACAGTGGATCTCGAAACCGGCGTGATCGGCGACGCGACCGGGCCGGAGGTGCGCGCGCAGGCACTGTTTCGCGACCGCTTCATCGGCATCGTGCGCGCGGGTCATCCGCTGCTCGCCGGCCCCTTGGATGCGGCGGGCTATGCCGGGGGCAACCATATCCTTGTCTCGCGCGGACGCCGCGAGCGCGGGCCCGTCGACGAGGCGCTGGAGCGGATGGGGCTGAAGCGCCGCATCGCCGTGACGGTCGCCAGCTTTTCCGAAGCCGTGGCGCTTGCCCGCAGCTCCGACCTCATCGCGCAGGTTTCCGACCGTGCGACGGCCGCCTTCCGCGACGGCGTGGTAAGCTTCGCGCTACCGGTGGACCTGCCCGGCTTCACGATTTCCATGCTCTGGCATCCGCGTATGGATGCCGATCCGGCACATCGCTGGCTGCGGACCTGCTTCCGCGAGGTGTGTGCCGGCAAGACTGGTGACTTTCAGCCGGAACAGTGCTAAAGGGCCCGGCAACTGGGCCGCAAGCCGCACTCGCATGCGCTGTTTGGCCCGTCGTAACTTCTGTCGAGCATGGACCGCTTGTGGCGCAACAGCCTGCGCCGGGGCAGCCTGTTCCTGGGGAATGACCCGATGGCAAGCATGGATTTTCTCAATACGGCCGAGCCGGTGAAGGCACCCGTCGTCCGCAATATCCCGGCCGCCGAAAAGCCGAGCCTGATCGGTCTTTCTCGCGAAGACATGGGCCGCGCGCTGGTCGAAAAGGGCGTCAACGAGCGCCAGGTGAAGATGCGCGTCAGCCAGCTCTGGCACTGGCTCTATGTGCGCGGCGTCTCCGATTTCGACGACATGACCAATGTCTCCAAGGACATGCGCGAAATGCTCAAGACGCATTTCACCATCGCGCGCCCCGAGATCGTCGACGAGCAGATTTCCAGCGACGGAACCCGCAAATGGCTGCTGCGCTTTCCCGCGCGCGGCGCCGGCCGCCCCGTCGAAATCGAGACCGTCTACATTCCCGAGGAAGGCCGCGGGACGCTGTGCATTTCCAGCCAGGTCGGCTGCACGCTCACCTGCTCCTTCTGTCACACCGGCACGCAGAAGCTGGTGCGCAACCTGACGGCGGAGGAAATTCTCTCGCAGCTCCTGCTGGCCCGCGACCGGCTCGGCGATTTCCCGGATCGCGATACGCCGGCGGGCATGATTGCGCCCGCCGAAGGCCGCAAGGTTTCCAACGTCGTCATGATGGGCATGGGCGAGCCGCTCTATAATTTCGAGAGCGTCAAGACGGCCCTGCTGATCGCGACCGATGGCGACGGCCTGTCGCTTTCCAAGCGCCGCGTCACGCTGTCGACGTCTGGCATCGTGCCGGAAATCTACCGCACCGGCTCCGAGATCGGCGTCATGCTGGCGATCTCGCTGCATGCGGTGCGCGACGAACTGCGCGACATGCTGGTGCCGATCAACAAGAAGTATCCGCTGAAGGAACTGCTGGACGCCTGCCGCGCCTATCCGAGCCTGTCGAACGCCCGCCGCATTACCTTCGAATATGTGATGCTGAAGGACGTGAACGACAGTCTAGAGGACGCCAAGCTGCTCATCCAGCTGCTGAAGGGCATTCCGGCGAAGATCAACCTCATTCCCTTCAACCCCTGGCCGGGCACGAACTACCAGTGTTCGGACTGGGAGCAGATCGAGCGTTTCGCCGATTTCATCAACCAGGCCGGCTATGCCTCGCCGATCCGCACGCCGCGCGGCCGCGACATCCTCGCCGCCTGCGGCCAGCTGAAATCGGAATCCGAGCGCATGCGCAAGGTCGAGCGCATGGCCTTCGAGGCCATGATGATCGTTGGCCACGGCGAGGACGACTGAGGCCTTCACCCTCGGCCATTGCCTAATATTTTGAGGTGACAACCGGCCGTCAGCCGGCCTGCGCGGGCGTGCCCAAAGCCTTCTCGATGGCCGGGAACAGGCCTTCCTTCAGGCTCCTGTCGTCGAACGGACCGACCCGCTTGTAAAGGATCGTGCCGTCGGGGCCGACGAGATAGCTTTCCGGAATGCCGTAGACGCCCCAGTCGATCGCCATCTTGCCGACGGGATCGAGACCGATGGCCGAGAACGGATTGCCGAGCTCGCCGAGGAAGCCGAGCGCACCCTCCGCACGGTCCTTGTAGTTGACGCCGACGACGTTGAGCCGCGGGTCCTGCGACAAGGCGAGAATGATCGGGTGCTCCTGCCGGCAGGGCACGCACCAGGAGGCCCAGAAATTCACCAGCGTCAGCTTGCCCTTGCCCGTTTCGGTGGTAAGCGCCGGCACCGGCGCGCCGTTCCTGATGGCGCCGGCCAGCGGCTCCAGATCACGGTAGGGCGCCTTGGTGCCGATGAGCGCCGAGGGGATTTCGGACGTGCTGCGGCCGGAGGTGAGCTGCGTCCAGAAGATCAGCGCGAGGCCGACGAAGATCGCGAGCGGCAGGGCGGCCAGGATGACGCGCATGCGCTTGCCGCCGGCTCCCGCATTGCCATCGGTCTCGCTCATCCCGCGTTCTCCTGCCGCGCGGAGCGGCGGCGGATGCCGGCGGCTTCGAGACGCGCAAGCTCGCGGTGGCGCGCGCGATGGTCGAGCCAGACCCACAGCGCGAGGCCGAAGACGACGGCGAAGGCGGCGATATAGGACGCCGTGACGTAGAAGGCGTGGCTCATGCAGCCTCTCCGGCGGAACGGGCGGCATGGCGGCGCAGCACGGCGATGCGGCGGCGCAGGATCTCGTTGCGCATGGCAAGGATATGCAGCGTGAAGAACAGCATGGTGAAGGCGACGGCCATGATCAGCAGCGGCCACAGGAAGGCCGGGTCGATGGTCGGCCCATCCATGCGCATCACGCTGGCCGGCTGGTGGAGCGTGTTCCACCATTCGACCGAGAACTTGATGATCGGGATATTGACGAAGCCGACCAGGATGAGGATGGCGCTGGCCTTGGCGGCGCGCGTCGGATCGTCCATGGCACGGTTGAGCGCGATGAGGCCGAGATACATCAGGAACAGCACGAAGACGGAAGTGAGCCGCGCATCCCACACCCACCAGGTGCCCCACATCGGCTTGCCCCACAGCGAGCCGGTGATGAGGGCGACGAGGGTGAAGCCGGCGCCGAGCGGGGCTGCGGCCTTGGCCGAGACATCGGCCAGCGGATGGCGCCAGACGAGCGTGCCGAGCGCCGACAGCGCCATGACCGTGTAGCACATCATCGAAAGCCAGGCCGCCGGCACATGCACATACATGATGCGCACCGTCTGGCCCTGCTGATAATCATCCACCGATGCGAAGGAGAGGTAGAGCCCGACGGCGAACAGACAGACCGTCAGCGCGGCAAGCCACGGCCAGACGATGGCGACCAGCGCCAGGAACCGCGTCGGGTTGGCAAGGTCGCTGAATTTTCGGATGGCAAGGCTCGGTTCGCTCATGATGGTTCTTTAACGCGTCAGCCCCGTCTCTTCAATTGATCTGCCGCAATCACATTCCTGTCAATTCAGCCTGTCAATCGCTGGACAGGCGAAGTGCGGCCGCCGCCGCCACGGGGCCGATCACCGCGAAGAACAGGTTGAGCGCCACGAGGATGAGGAAGGGCGGCAGGAAGGGCGCGGGATCCTGGATCGCCGCATAGACGGCGGAGACGCCGAAGATCAGCACGGGAATGGCGAGCGGCAGCACCAGGATGGAGACGAGCAACCCGCCGCGCGGCAAGGCAACGGCGATGCCGGCCCCGGCCGCGCCGATGAAGGTGATCGCCGGCGTGCCGACCAGAAGCGTCAGCGTCGTGGCACCGATCGCCACCTCGTCCATATTCATGAAGAGGCCAAGCAATGGCGAGGCGATGACCAGCGGCAGGCCGGTCGCGAGCCAGTGCGCCAGGCATTTGACGAAGACGGTGAGAACCAGCGGCGTCTCCTGCATGAGCAGAAGGTCGAGCGAACCATCCTCGCGCTCCGCCTGGAACAGACGGTCGAGCCCGAGCAGCGAGGCGAGCAGCGCACCGATCCACAGAATGGCGGGGCCGATGCGGGCGAGAAGATTGAGGTCCGGCCCCACGCCGAAGGGAATGACGGCAACGACCGTCATGAAGAACAGCACGCCGATCAAGGCACCGCCGCCGGCACGCATGGAGAGTTTCAGGTCGCGGGCGAGGAGGGCAATCATGCCGTGGTCTCCGGGCAAGGCGGGTGGGTGCTACCCCCCCCTGCCCTGCCGGGCATCTCCCCCACAAGGGGGGAGATCCAATCGCTGCCAAGTCTCGCCAAACGCAAACGATGGAGATGAGGCGGCGTCAGCGCCACCAGCCAATCTCCCCCCCTGTGGGGGAGATGCCCGGCAGGGCAGAGGGGGGTGGCCACAAGCTCGCCCATCACCACACCGTCTCCGCCACGCCCGTAAACCCGGTCATTCGCAACTCCCTCAAACCTTCCAGCCCCAGCGGCTGGTGCGTTGCGGCGATCGCGATGCCGCCGCGGGACAGATGGGCCGTCACCAGCCCGGCAAACATGCTTTCGGCTGCCACGTCCAGCGCGGCCGTCGGCTCGTCGAGGATCCAGACCGGGCGCCAGGCGACCAAAAGCTTGGCCATGGCCATGCGGCGCTGCTGGCCGGCGGAGAGATAGCCGAAGGGCAGATGGGCGATGCCGCCGAGCCCGACTCTATCGACCGCCTCGTCGACACAGACACCCGCGCCGCCGGCGAAATCACCGAAGAAGGCTTTCCAGAAGGTCAGGTTCTCCTCGACGGTCAGTTCCCGCTTCATGGCATTGCGGTGGCCGAGATAGTGGGCGGCCTCACCGAGACGCTCCACCGGTTGCGTTGCAGCAAGAAGACGCACCGTGCCGGCCTCCGCAGCCAGCAGTCCGGCCAGCACGCGCAACAGCGTGGACTTGCCGGAGCCGTTCGCACCCTTGACGACGAGCGCCTCGCCGCCGGCGATTTCGAAGGAAATATCCCGGAAAATCAGGTCTTCGCCGCGCCTGGCGCTCAATCCTTCGGCGACGAGCCGCATGGTGCTTCACTTTCCCTTTACGACCTCGGTCGCAATGCAAAAAAATTGTGCCGTTTTACCGTTCGGCGCTCTGGATCGTTCCTTAGAAATTATCTATAACGCCCGCAACACGCCAGCGGTCGGCGTGAATATCATCCAAGCGCCGAACACGGGAATGATTTCCGCGTACGGACAGCGGAAATGACCGCACCCGCATCCCATTCGCGCGTCACACGCGCACGGGCGTTCGTACGTCAGATTTCTGGCGCCAGACGAGACGGGGTATCAATGTCCAAATCCCTAGACAGTTTCAATTGTCGTTCGGTCCTTACGGTCAACGGCACCGACTATGTATATTACAGCCTCCCGAAGGCTGAAGCGAACGGCCTCGCCGGCATCTCCAAGCTGCCTTACTCCATGAAGGTGCTGCTGGAGAACCTGCTGCGCTTCGAGGACGGCCGCTCGGTTACCAAGGAGCAGATCCTCTCCGTCGTCGAATGGCTCAAGAACAAGGGCACGGTCGAAAACGAGATCGCCTATCGCCCCGCGCGCGTTCTGATGCAGGACTTCACCGGCGTTCCCGCCGTCGTCGACCTGGCGGCGATGCGCGACGCGATGGTTTCGCTGGGCGGCGACCCGGAGAAGATCAACCCGCTCGTTCCCGTCGATCTCGTCATCGACCACTCCGTCATCGTTGACGAATTCGGCACGCCGACCGCCTTCGCCCGCAACGTCGAGCTCGAATATGAGCGCAACGGCGAGCGTTACCGCTTCCTCAAGTGGGGTCAGCAGGCCTTCAAGAACTTCCGCGTCGTTCCTCCGGGCACGGGCATCTGTCATCAGGTCAATCTGGAATATCTGGGCCAGACGGTCTGGACCAAGGAAGAAGACGGCGAGATCGTCGCCTACCCGGATACCTGCGTCGGCACCGACAGCCACACGACCATGATCAACGGTCTCGGCGTTCTGGGCTGGGGCGTGGGCGGTATCGAAGCCGAAGCGGCCATGCTCGGCCAGCCGGTCTCCATGCTGCTGCCCGAGGTCATCGGTTTCAAGCTGACCGGCAAGCTCAAGGAGGGCGTCACCGCGACCGACCTCGTGCTGATGGTCGTGCAGATGCTGCGCAAGAAGGGCGTGGTCTCCAAGTTCGTCGAATTCTTCGGCCCCGGCCTCGACAACATGACGCTGGCCGACCGCGCGACAATCGGCAATATGGGCCCGGAATACGGCGCGACCTGCGGCTTCTTCCCGGTCGACAGCGAAACCGTCAACTACCTCACCATGTCCGGCCGCGAAGAACAGCGCATCGCGCTGGTCGAAGCCTATTCGAAGGCCCAGGGCATGTGGCGTGACGGCGACGGCGCCGACCTCGTCTTCACCGACACGCTCGAGCTCGACCTCGGCGACGTCGTTCCGGCCATGGCCGGCCCGAAGCGTCCGGAAGGCCGCATCCCGCTCGAAAACATCGCATCGGGCTTCGCCACGTCGCTTGAAAGCGACTACAAGAAGCCCGGCCAGCTTTCCACCCGCTATGCGGTCGAAGGCACCGACTACGATCTCGGCCATGGCGACGTCGCCATCGCGGCCATCACGTCGTGCACCAACACGTCCAACCCGTCGGTCCTCATCGCAGCCGGCCTGCTCGCCCGCAACGCCGTCGCCAAGGGCCTGAAGACCAAGCCGTGGGTGAAGACGTCGCTGGCACCCGGATCGCAGGTGGTCGGCGAATACCTCGCCAAGTCCGGCCTCCAGGCCGATCTCGACACGCTCGGCTTCAACCTCGTCGGCTTCGGCTGCACGACCTGCATCGGCAACTCCGGCCCGCTGCCGGCGCCGATCTCCAAGACGATCAACGACAAGGGCCTGATCGCCGCCGGCGTCCTGTCGGGCAACCGCAACTTCGAAGGCCGCATCTCGCCGGATGTGCAGGCGAACTACCTCGCCTCGCCGCCGCTCGTCGTGGCCTACGCGCTTGCCGGCACGGTCCAGAAGGACCTGACGACGGAGCCGCTCGGTGAAGACCGTGACGGCAACCCCGTCTACCTCAAGGATATCTGGCCGACCTCGCAAGAGATTCAGGAATTCATCCTGAAATACGTCACCCGCGCGCTCTATGCCACGAAGTATGCCGACGTCTTCAAGGGCGACGCCAACTGGCAGGCCGTTCAGGTGCCCGATGGACAGACCTATGCATGGGACGACCAGTCGACCTATGTGCAGAACCCGCCCTATTTCGTGGGCATGGGCAAGACCGGCTCGGGCCTGAAGAACATCAAGGGCGCGCGCGTCCTGGGTCTCTTCGGCGACAAGATCACGACCGACCACATCTCGCCGGCCGGTTCGATCAAGGCGGCCTCGCCTGCCGGTGCGTATCTCACGGACAACGGCGTCGCCGTCGCGGACTTCAACCAGTACGGCACGCGACGCGGCAACCATGAAGTCATGATGCGCGGCACCTTCGCCAACATCCGCATCCGCAACCACATGCTCGGCCCGAACGGCAAGGAAGGTGGCTACACCATCCACTATCCGACGAAGGAAGAGCTTTCGATCTATGATGCGGCCATGAAGTACAAGGCCGAGGGCGTTCCGCTCGTCATCTTTGCCGGCGTCGAATACGGCAACGGCTCGTCGCGAGACTGGGCGGCCAAGGGCACGAACCTGCTCGGCGTCAAGGCCGTGATCGCGCAGTCCTTCGAGCGTATCCACCGCTCCAACCTCGTCGGCATGGGCGTCGTGCCCTTCGTCTTCGAGGACGGCACGAGCTGGGCATCGCTCGATCTCAAGGGCGACGAGATCGTCACGATCGAGGGCCTGGAAGGCGACATCAAGCCGCGCGAGAAGAAGATCGCCAAGATCACCTACTCCGACGGCACGGTGAAGGACGTACCGCTGCTTTGCCGCATCGATACGGTCGACGAGGTCATGTACATGAACAACGGCGGCATCCTGCAGACCGTTCTTCGCGATCTCGCCGCCTGAGCGATTTCGGATTGAAAAGGATGATGCCGGGGCAAAAGCCCCGGCATTTTCCGTTGTGGCAGCCGCTTTCGTGTCTTTTCGCAGTTCAGGACGCAGAACCGCTGCACATTTTCTGGAATTGCTTCCCAAAAATCTCACTCCATCGTGACTTCCTGTTGAAGCCGCAACGGCGTATGACGGGCTCGAAAAAGCCGGCCTGTGCCGGCTCTCCATTGGGAATGATCATGCCGAGACCGCATTTTCCGGAATGTCTGGCGATCCTGCTGATGCTCGCCGCCGGCGCCGCCCACGCGCAGGAGGCCGTCGCGCCCAAGGGTGTGGTCGAACTCTTCACCAGCCAGGGCTGCTCGTCCTGTCCGCCGGCCGACAAGGCGCTGGAAACGCTGGTGCGCGAAGGCGATGTCGTCGCGCTCGCCTATCATGTCGACTACTGGAACTATCTCGGCTGGGCCGACACGCTCGCCTCCAAGGACAATACGGACCGGCAATATGCCTATGCCCGCATGTTCGGACGCAACGGCGTCTACACGCCCCAGGCTGTGCTCAACGGCCGCGAGCATATCAACGGCGCCAATATTTCCGGCATCCGTGACCGCATCGGCGCGCTCTCCACCGAGGGCAAGGGCCTGAAGGTGCCGGTCAACGTGGCCGTGACGAACGACGAGTTGCGCATCCGCGTCGGCGCCGGTGAAGGCAAGGCCAACATCGTCATCGCCTATTTCGAGCGCGAGCGCACGATCAACATCGACAAGGGCGAGAACCGCGGCAAGACGGTCAACTACTGGCACGCCGTGACGTCGATGGAAACGATTGGCATGTGGGAAGGCAAGGAAACCAATCTCGTGCTTCCGGCCGACATGCTGAAGAAGAAAAAGAAGGCCGGCGGCTGCGCCGTGCTGGTTCAGCGCATGAAGACCGCGGACACGCCCGGCGCCATTCTGGGCGCCACCGTGCTGACTGGCGAAAAGGCTTCCCGATAAGGTTTTGAGGGAGGTCCGGCCCGGCTTCCTCGAGGGGCTGGGGCTTGAGGGTTCGAAGAGAGACGGACCGGACCTGGACGAAGCTGCCGGCAACGGAATACAAGGCAGCTCCGAATGACGCACTCCGACCGAACCGCTTTCTGCACAAGGCAGCAGGCTGGCATGAGCTGCGACAGCGGGACTGTCTTCTCAAATTTGGGCGTCTGTTTGTCTGAAATGCGGCGGGACCTTTTTTTTGCGAAAAGGTAAGTCCCGGCGCTCCAGCTTGCATTTCAAGTCCACTCAGGCAAACTGTCACCGTGCCGTCATACAGCAGGTACGGAGATTCGATGACAGATCAGCCGGATTTGCACGCATCCAATGTCGTGGTCGACCTCAGGGAATACCGCAGCAGCAAGGACCCGCTGCCGGTGACATTCGATCGAAGGGAGCTCGATGCAATCCTCTGGGTCTATGGCCGCATGGTCGGCGAGGGCGCCTGGCGCGATTACGCAATCGACCATATGCGCGACAGGGCGGTGTTCTCCATCTTCAAGCGCTCCGGCGAAATGCCGCTCTACCGCATCGAGAAAGATCCCAAGCTCGCCGCCAAGCAGGGCGCCTACAGCGTCATCAACCAGCACGGCACGATCCTGAAGCGCGGCCATGAGTTGAAGCAGGTGCTGAAGGTCTTCGACAAGGTGCTCCGCCTCGTCGAGACATAGAAAACGCTCCGCGGTTTCCCTTACACTTTACACCATCGTGCCCGGATAGTCCGTCGCCGACGGTTCGGTCTCCGCGCCGTCGCCGAGCGCGCGCTGCATGAACACCGTATCCAGCCAGCGGCCATGCTTGAAGCCCGTCGCCTTCATGTGGCCGTTGTGCTCGAAGCCTGCAGCGGCATGAACAGCGATGGAGGCAGGATGCGCTCCGCCGATGACGGCCACCATCTGGCGGAAACCAAGCGCCGTACAACGGCGTATAAGTTCTGCCAGAAGCGCTCTGCCGACACCCTTTCCGCGCGCCTCCGGCGCCAGATACACAGAATCCTCGACGAGCCAGCGATAGGCCGGGCGCGTGCGGAAGGCGGAAGCATAGGCATAGCCGAGGATGAGGCCGGTCTGCTCGACCGCCACGATATAGGGATAGCCTTTGCCCGTGATCGCCGCAAAGCGCGCCGCCATCTCGTCGGGCGAGGGCGGATCGATCTCGTAGCTTGCCACGCCGTTCAGCACGGATTCGCGATAGATTTCGGTGAAGGCGGCGATATCGCCGGAAACCGCGGTGCGGATGATGAAGTTCATGGGCGCCGGCATCTGTTGAATTGATCTTGTCGCCTTTTGCGTCCGGGCCGGTCGGAAATCAAGACGAAGACGGGGATGAGGTTAACCCTCATCCCCGCACCGGTTCATTGCCTTGGGACGCGCGGCGTCCCCGCCACAGATGGCGATCAGGCGCCGTAGACGATCAGGAGGTCCTTGGCGTCGATCTGGTCGCCGGCCTTGACCAGCACCTCGGAGATCGTGCCGTCCTTCTCGGCGTGCAGCGCCGTTTCCATCTTCATCGCTTCGATCGAGAGCAGCACGTCGCCGGCCTTGACCGCTTGACCGGCCGAGACGGAAACCGTCGAGATGACACCCGGCATCGGGGCACCGAGATGGGCGGCATTGCCGATATCCGCCTTGCGGCGCACGGCAGAGCTGGCCGCGCGGTTGCGGTCCGGCACCTTGATCAGGCGCGGCTGGCCGTTCAGCTCGAAGAACACCTTCACCATGCCCTGCGTATCCGGCTCGCTGGTCGCCTGATGCAGGATGACGAGGGAGACGCCCTTTTCCAGCTCCGGCTGAAGTTCTTCGCCGGCCGACAGGCCGTAGAAATAGGCCGGTGTCGGCAGCACGCTGACCGGGCCGTACAGGTCGGCGGCCAGCGCATAGTCGGTGAAGACCTTGGGATACATCAGGTAGGACGCGAATTCGAAATCGTCGACCTTGCGCTCCAGCTTGTCCTCGATCGCCTTGCGCTCGGCATCCAGATCGGCAGGCGGCAGAAGCGAGCCCGGCACCTCGGTATAGGCGGCCTCGCCCTTCAGCGCCTTCTTCTGGAGGCCTTCCGGCCAGCCGCCCGGAGGCTGGCCGAGATCACCGCGCAACATGGAGACGACCGATTCCGGGAAAGAGACGTCCTTGGCCGGGTTTTCGACATCGGCAACGGTGAGATCCTGGCTGACCATCATCAGCGCCATGTCGCCGACGACCTTGGAGGACGGCGTAACCTTCACGATATCGCCGAACATCTGGTTGGCATCGGCATAGGCCTGGGCGACCTTGTGCCACTTGGTCTCAAGCCCAAGCGAGCGGGCCTGTTCCTTCAGGTTGGTGAACTGGCCGCCCGGCATTTCATGCAGATAGACCTCGGAGGCAGGCCCCTTGAGGTCGCTTTCGAAGGCGGCGTACTGGAAGCGCACGGCCTCCCAGTAGAAGGAGATGCGGCGGATCCATTCGGGGTCGAGGCCCGGATCACGCTCCGACCCCTTCAGGGCCTCGACGATGGAGCCAAGGCAGGGCTGGGAGGTGTTGCCCGACAGCGCGTCCATTGCCGCATCGACGACGTCGACACCGGATTCGACGGCCGCGAGCACCGTGGCGGCCGCAATGCCCGACGTATCATGCGTGTGGAAATGGATCGGCAGGTCGGTCGCCTCGCGCAACGCGTTGAACAGCACGCGCGCGGCCGCGGGCTTCAGGAGACCTGCCATGTCCTTGACCGCGATCATATGCGCGCCGGCCTTTTCGAGGTCAGCGGCAAGGGCGGTGTAGTATTTCAGATCGTATTTCGGGCGCGCCGAGTTCAGGAGATCGCCGGTATAGCAGATCGCCGCTTCGCAGATGCGGTTCTCTTCGACGACCGCATCCATCGAGACGCGCATGTTGTCGACCCAGTTCAGGCAGTCGAAGACGCGGAACACGTCGATGCCGCCCTTGGCCGCCTGGCGCACGAAGTACTTCACGACATTGTCGGGATAGTTCTTGTAGCCCACGCCGTTGGCGCCGCGCAGCAGCATCTGCAACAGCAGGTTCGGCGCGTCCTCGCGGATGCGGGCGAGACGATCCCACGGGTCTTCCGTCAGGAAGCGCATGGAGACGTCGAAGGTCGCCCCACCCCAGCATTCCAGCGAGAAGAGCTGCGGCAGCGCGCGCGCATAGGTGCCGGCGACGCGGGCGATATCATGGGTGCGCATGCGGGTAGCGAGCAGCGACTGATGGCCGTCGCGCATCGTCGTGTCCGTCATCAGCACACGCTTTTCACCGCGCACCCATTCGGCGAACTTCTTCGGACCGAGTTCATCCAGCTTCTGCTTGGTGCCAGAAAGGATGTCGCCCTCGATGAATGGCACGACGGGCTTGGCCACATCGGCCGGCGGCTTCGGCCGGCCCTTCGCCTCGGGATGACCGTTGACCGTGACATCGGCGAGATAGGTGAGCAGCTTGGTGGCGCGGTCCTGACGCTTCACCTGCTGGAACAGCTCCGGCGTCGTGTCGATGAACCGGGTCGTATAGGTGTTGTTGCGGAATGCCTCGTGCGTGATGATCGCCTCAAGGAAGGTGAGATTGGTCGCCACGCCGCGAATACGGAATTCACGCAGCGCCCGGTCCATGCGGTCGATCGCCTCGACCGGGTTCGGCGCCCAGGCCGTGACCTTGACGAGCAGCGGATCGTAGAAGCGGGTGATGACCGCGCCCGGATAGGCCGTGCCGCCATCGAGGCGGATGCCGAAACCCGACGCCGAGCGGTAGCCGGTGATGCGGCCATAGTCCGGGATGAAGTTCTGCTCGGGGTCTTCGGTGGTGATGCGGCACTGCAGCGCGTGACCGTTGAGGCGAATGTCCGCCTGTGCGGGAACGCCGGATGCTGCGGTACCGATCGCCTCGCCGTCGAGGATATGAATCTGTGCCTTCACGATGTCGATGCCGGTCACGACTTCCGTGACGGTATGCTCGACCTGGATGCGCGGATTGACCTCGATGAAGTAGAACTTGCCGCTGTCGGCATCCATCAGATACTCGACCGTGCCGGCGCCGATATAGTTTGTCGCGCGGGCGATCTTCAGCGAATAGTCGGCCAGTTCCTGGCGCTGCGCATCCGAAAGATAGGGCGCCGGTGCGCGTTCCACGACCTTCTGGTTACGGCGCTGGATGGAGCAGTCGCGCTCGAAGAGATGCACGACATTGCCATGCGTATCGCCGAGGATCTGACTTTCGACGTGGCGGGCGCGCTCGACGAGCTTTTCCAGATAGACCTCGTCCTTGCCGAAGGCGGCCTTGGCCTCGCGCTTGGCCTCGCGCACCTCGCGGATCAGATCCTTGGGATCGCGGATGGCACGCATGCCGCGCCCGCCGCCGCCCCAAGAGGCCTTGAGCATGACGGGGTAACCGATCTCTTCGGCGAGGCGGTGGATCTCGCCATCGTCGTCCGGCAGAGGCTCGGTCGCCGGCACCACCGGCACGCCGACGGAAATGGCGAGATTGCGCGCGGCGACCTTGTTGCCGAGCTGGCGCATGGTCTGTGGCCGCGGGCCGATGAAGGTGATGCCGGCGGCGTCACAGGCATCGACGAATTCCGGGCTTTCCGACAAGAGGCCGTAGCCGGGATGAATGGCATCGGCGCCCGAGAGCTTGGCGACGCGGATCACCTCCTCGATCGAAAGATAGCTTTCGATCGGTCCGAGATCGCGCTCGAGATGCGGGCCCCGGCCGATCTGGTAGCTCTCGTCCGCCTTGAAACGATGCAGCGCGAGCTTGTCCTCTTCCGCCCAGATCGCGACCGTTTTTATGCCGAGCTCATTGGCTGCGCGGAACACGCGGATGGCGATTTCGGAACGGTTGGCGACAAGGATCTTGGAAATGGGCAAGTCGAACTCCTCAATGACTTGGAAGCGGGAAATGCTGCACCCGCGAAGAGAATTATTAGCGGCTAATTTGCAAAGTGCAATTTCGGACTCGTCATGAGACGCAAGATTTGCGTCGTCAGGAAATGAGCCCCAGCCGGAAAGCAAGCGCAATGGCATGGTGCCGGTTTCGCGCGCCGAGCTTCTCCTGGATACCGTTCATGTACCAGTCGACGGTATGGCTGGAAATACCCAGTTCGCGGGCGATCTCAGGTGAGGTCATGCCGGCGCCCAGCAATGTCAGCGCCTCCATTTCGCGGCGCGTCAGTTCGAAATCGACGGCGGCGGTGGAGCGCGCGGCCATTTCGGGATCGATCTCGTGGATCAGCTTCCAGAAGAGACGCCGGGCGATGCCGTCAAACAGGCTCATCTCGATTCTTTCGAGATCCACCGGCCTTCCGCCGAGGCTGAGGCTGCCAAGAAGGCCGCGCCGGCCGTGGACCGGAAAGATATAGCCGTCCTCGAGCCCGTTCTGGCGGGCATCCACCATCATGCGCTCCATGCGCTTGCGGTGCGGGCTGGTGCGGTAGACGTCGAGCGTATCGCGCCAGCGGAACCCTTCCCGCGCATGACCGAGATATCTTACGGTCGGATCGATCTGCATATAGCGCTTGCGCACATAAGTCTCGGGCCAGCCCTTCGGCCAGCGTCCTGCCAGCAACAGCCCGTCCGGGCCTTCGACCGGCAGCGGCCTGCGGATCACGGCATAATAGTCGAAACCGTAGAATTCGAGCAGGCGCTGGAACTCGGATGTCGTCTCCGCGCGGCCGCGCATCTCCTCAAGCAGTGCAAGAAATTGCACCAGCAAACTGACTTTCATGTACCCCGCGCCGGAAGCGCCCCGTTCAAATTCCAAGCGATGCCTGACCTGTCCTCCAAGTCAGTCATGTCCCATTCATGTTGCCCCACATACAATTGGCAGGATCGAGTGATGAAAATCAATCGGATAAGGAACATACGCCATGCAAAAGAAAGTCATCGTGCAAGTTCTGAGTTGCATCATGAGATTCTTACAAGCGTGACGAACTTCGCACCCCCTCTTGTGTTACCCGAACACAGGAGCGAAGGGATCGAGGTGCTACCACCGCACCGCACAACAGGTTTTGCCGGAAAGGCCCGAATTCGTGTCTTTGTTTCAGGTTTATGCAAGAGCTCTCAGCTACTTGAATGTCTACAAGCTGCGCGTCGGATCGGTCGTTGTCGCCAACGTCGTGCTCGCGGTCATCGCCATTGCCGAACCCATCCTGTTCGGTCGTATCATTGATGCCATTTCCAGCGCTGACGGGCATGTCACGCCCCTGCTGCTGATGTGGGCCGGCTTCGGCCTTTTCAACACCATCGCCTTCGTTCTCGTCGCCCGCGAGGCCGACCGGCTGGCCCATGGCCGCCGCGCGAGCCTGCTGACGGAAGCGTTCGGCCGCATCATTTCCATGCCGCTCGCCTGGCACAGCCAGCGCGGCACCTCCAATGCCCTGCACACGCTGCTGCGCGCCTGTGAGACGCTGTTCGGCCTGTGGCTGGAATTCATGCGCACGCATCTGGCGACCGCGGTGGCCCTCGTCCTGCTCGTGCCCACTGCCTTCGCGATGGACTACCGTCTCTCGATGGTCCTCGTCGTGCTCGGCGCGCTCTATGTGCTGATCGGCAAGGTGGTGATGAACCGCACCCGCGAAGGCCAGGCCTCGGTGGAGAACCACTATCACACCGTGTTCTCCCACGTGTCGGATTCCATCAGCAACGTCTCGGTGGTGCACAGCTACAACCGCATCGAAGCCGAAACGCGCGAACTGAAGCGCTTTGCCGAACGCCTGATCAACGCCCAGTATCCCGTGCTCGACTGGTGGGCTCTGGCAAGCGCTCTCAACCGCATCGCCTCCACCCTCTCGATGATGGTCATTCTCGTCATCGGCACGGTTCTGGTACAGCGCGGCGAAATCAGGGTGGGCGATGTCATTGCGTTCATCGGCTTTGCCGGCCTGCTGATCGGCCGTCTTGACCAGATGAAGGCCTTTGTCGAACAGATCTTCGAGGCCCGGGCCAAGCTGGAGGACTTCTTCACGCTGGAAGACGCCGTCAAGGATCGCGAGGAACCGAGCGACGCCGGCGACCTCGGCGACGTCAAGGGCAAGGTCGAATTCCGCGACATCACCTTCGACTTCGCCAACACGACGCAGGGCGTTCGCAACATCTCGTTCACCGTGGAAGCCGGCCAGACCGTCGCCATCGTCGGCCCGACCGGTGCGGGCAAGACGACGCTCGTCAACCTGCTCCAGCGGGTCTACGAGCCGCAGTCGGGCCAGATCCTCATTGACGGTGTCGATATCTCGAAGGTGACGCGCAAGTCGCTGCGCCGCTCGATTGCCACCGTGTTCCAGGATGCGGGCCTGCTCAACCGCTCGATCTCCGACAATATCCGTCTCGGCCGCGAGGGCGCGACGGACGAAGAGATCATGGCGGCAGCCGAAGCGGCGGCAGCGAACGACTTCATCACCTCGCGCCAGAGCGGTTACGAAACCCATGTCGGAGAGCGCGGCAACCGTCTTTCAGGCGGCGAGCGCCAGCGCATCGCCATTGCCCGCGCGATCCTGAAGAACGCGCCGATCCTCGTTCTCGACGAGGCCACGAGCGCGCTCGACGTGGAAACGGAAGCCCGGGTAAAGGCCGCGATCGATTCTCTGCGCAAGAACCGCACGACCTTCATCATTGCGCACCGCCTCTCCACCGTGCGCGAGGCCGACAAGGTGATCTTCCTGGATCGTGGCCAGATCGCCGAGATGGGCACGTTCAACGAGCTCAGCCAGAGCAACGGCCGCTTTGCCGCCCTGCTGCGCGCCAGCGGCATCCTGACGGACGACGATGTGCGCAAGAGCCACACCGCCGCCTGATCGGCGTCAGCGCTTCGGGCCGTCGCGCCCCTTGACCGGCAGGGCTCGCATGCCCTGCCGTTTTGCGTGGTCGGCAATCACCTCCGCCTGCCAGTCGAGATAGCGCGCATAGGCGAAATGCAGCGCGATGCCGGCGAGCACGTAGAGCGTGCCGAAGAACGGGTTCTTCCCAGTTACGAACATCAGGACCTGCCCTGCCATGGCCAGGATGGTGCCGAAGATGAAGATGGCCAGCGAATGGCGCCCGATCGCGACGAGCGGATGGGAGAGCGGTAGTGCCGCCCAGTTCGACAGGACCGGGATCGTGGCGATGAGATAGGCGCCCGCCAGCACATGCAGGAGGCGCGTTGCCGACAGGTAGGTCTTGTCGAAGCCGGTCAGAACCGCCGGCAGGCCGTAGGAAAAGTCGATGTGCCACCAGCCGAGCACGACCCAGAGCATCGAGACCGCCAGATAGATGGCGCTCAGCGCAAACAGCAGCGCATTGCGCGGGATGCCCTTCGACCTTGCCCGCAGCACCCCGACGAAACCGATGGCAAACAGGAACTGCCAGGACAGCGGATTGAGGAACCACTTGCCGTCGTCGAGGAAATTCGACGGGGCGATGCGCCAGATGCCGGCGCAAAGCCAGATCGTGCCCGAAACGGCGAGCAGCAGACGCGGCCCGCGCTGATAGAGCCAGAGAAAGCCGGGCAGCATGAGGAACAGCACGGCATACATGGACAGGATGTTGTTATAGCCGAACTGGTGGCCGAGCAGCACCATGCTGACCACACCCTGCTCCGTGCGGTCGACGACGGCACGCAGATTGATTTCCGACAGGAGATCCGGCCGGCTGAACCACAGCGCCCCGCCCGCGAAGATGGCGAAGGTGATGATGCTGGTCATGATGTGGGCGACATAGAGCGTCAGCGCGCGGCGCAGTATGCGCAGCGTGACGGCGAGCCGCTCCCCGACGGCAAAGCGCGATCCATAGGCAAGGCCCACCGACATGCCTGAGATCAGCACGAAGGCCTCCGCCGAATCCGAGAAGCCGAAATTCTTGTGCGTGAGATGTTCCAGATACTGGCCCGGAACGTGGTTGACGAAGATCGTCAGGAGGGCGAGGGCCCGGAAGACGTCGAGGCGCGTGTCGCGTTGCCGCGGCACGGCGCCCACCGGTCCAGATTTATCTGTCATGGTACTCTGATCCACATGCGTGGATCAGAGCAAATAGCCCTCTTTTGAAGATTTGATGACAGAGCCGTTTATTGTTGCCTGCCATCCGCCGTCATCCCCGCGATCCACACGCAGCGTCAGCTTGCGGCCATCGAGCACCAGCGTCGCGCTGTAGCCGTTCCAGGCTTCCGGCAGGACGGGTTCGACGAAGAGGCGGCCGCCTTCCTTGCGGATGCCGAGAATGCCCTCGACGGCGGCACGGTAAAGCCAGCCGGCCGAGCCGGTGTACCAGGACCATCCGCCACGCCCCGCACGCTCGCCTTCGCCATAGACATCGGCGGCCACGACATAGGGCTCGACGCGGTAGCGTTCCGCCGCCTGTGCATCGAGCGCATGCTTGACCGGATTGAGCAGGTCGAGGCAGGCGAAGGCCTCATCCCCCCGGCCGAGACGCGCCAGCGCCATCACCACCCAGGTCGCCGCATGGGTATATTGCCCGCCATTCTCGCGCACGCCGGGCGGATAGGCCTTGATATAGCCCGGGTCTTCCGTGGTTTCGACAAGCGGCGGCGTGAACAGGCGGATAATCCCGTTCTGCCGGTCGACCAGTTCGGCCATGACCGCGTCCATCGCCTGCCGCGAGCGCTCGGCGTCCCCCTCGCCGGACAGAACGCTCCAGCTCTGCGCGATGGAATCGATACGGCATTCATCACTGTCGGACGTGCCGAGCGGCGCGCCGTCGTCATAATAGCCGCGCCGGTAGTAGGCGCCGTCCCACCCTGCCGTTTCCAGTGCCTGCTTGAGGCGATCGAGGTGGATTTCCCAAGCCTCGGCATGAATGCCGTCGCCCCGTTCGCGCGCGAGCGGGATGAAGGCGCGCAGCGTGCCGGCAAGGAACCAGCCCAGCCAGACGCTCGTGCCGCGGCCGGCTTCACCGACGCGGTTCATGCCGTCATTCCAGTCCCCGCCGAGAATGAGCGGCAGGCCGTTTTCGCCGGTTCTGGCAAGCGCCAGATCAAGCGCACGGGCGCAATGCTCGTAAAGCGATGCATCCTCGGCCGAACGGCCCGGCTTGAAGAAGGAATCGTGCTGTCCCTCGGCAAGCGGCGGGCCTTCGATGAAGGCAAGCCGTTCGTCGAGCACGCCACGGTCGCCGGTGACGCGGCAATAATATTCGACCGCGTGGGCAAGCCACACCACATCATCCGAGATCATGGTGCGTACACCCGCCCCGGTGTCCGGCAACCACCAGTGCTGCACGTCGCCCTCGACGAACTGTCGCGCGGCAGCGTTCAGGATCTGCGCACGCGCGAGGTCCGGCTGGTGCAGGATAAAGGCCAGCGTGTCCTGCAACTGATCACGGAAACCGTAGGCGCCGCTGGCCTGATAGAAGGCCGTGCGGGCCATGATGCGGCAGCCGAGCGCCTGGTAGGGCAGCCAGTCGTTGAGCATGCGGTCGAGCGCCGGGTCGGGCGTCTTGACCTGCAGCGTGCCGGTGAAGCCTTCCCAGAACGAACGCACCGACGCCATGACGGAATCGAAATCGGCCTTGCGGCTCTTCCCGGCAAGCGCGCGTGCACCATCAGCATCGGCAGAATCGCCCAGCACGAAGAGCAGTTCGCGCTTTTCGCCGGGTTTCAGAACGAGATCGACGGAGAGCGCCGCGCATGGATCGCTAATGCCGTCGGCTGCGCCCGACAGGGGCTCGCCGGTGAGCAGCGCTACCGGAGACACGATGTCGCCGGTGCGGCCGATAAAGTCCCGCCGCCATGTCGTGAAGCCGGACAACGGCGCATCGACGCCGAAGAAGCTGGTCCGACCGGCGAAGTCGAGACTGTAGGGATTGGTCGCGAAGAGCGCGCCACTTTCCTCGTCATGGCTAGTCAGCACGAAGGGTGCGGTCTTGGTGGGGTTGTTACCCAGCACCCATTCGACATAGCCGTAGACGGAGAGACGGCGTTCGGTCTCGCCGGTGTTCTTCACGACGAGACGTGAATATTTCACCGGGTCTTCCGGATCAACCGTCTGCACGAGGTCGAGCTCGATGCCGTCCTCCCAGCTGCGGAAGGCGGTATAGCCGAGGCCGTGCCAGGTCTCGAACTTGACCGAGGCCTTGCGCGACAGCGCGGCAAATGGCGTCATGACCGTGCCGCGGTCGCGATCGCGCACGTAGAAGGCCTCGCCGGGACGGTTGATGACAGGATCGTTGGTCCAGGGCGTGAGCTGGTAATCGCGCGAATTGCGGCTCCAGGTGAAACCACCGCCTTCAGCCGGAACATGGAAGCCGAATTCGCGGTTTGCAATCACGTTGATCCACGGTTGCGGCGTTGCCTCACCACCACGCAGGCGCACGGCATATTCGCGGCGGTCGGCATTGAAGCCGCCGAAACCGTTCCAGAAGGACAGGCCGCTTCCATCGATCGCGACCGGAGCGGGGAGCGAAGCGGTAACGGCAGCCGGCGACGGCTTGGCCGTGGCCGGCAGAGCCTCGGTCTTCGTTTCGTCGTCGCCGCGCGGGGGCGATGAGAAGAGGGAGACCGTGCGGGCAATCTGGTCGGCAAGCGAGCCGTTGCGGGCGTGGAAGACGGCGCGGGCCGCTGCCAGCAGGGCCTGCCAGGTCGTGACATCCATCAGGTCGCGGCGCACCGTGAAGACGTGCTGGCGCACGCCGTCCGACTGGCCGCGCATGCGCAGGTTCTCGCACATCTGATCGAGCGTGTGCTGCATGTCCTGCGCATAGGACGCCGCGCGCTCGTTGAGGATGACGAGGTCCGCCGTGACGCCGCGATGACGCAGATATTCCTGCGCGCGCAGCGCCTCGCGGGCGACATCGAGATCGATCTCGTCGTTGATGCGCAGCACGAAGATCGGGAAATCGCCCGAAATCGCCATGGGCCAGAGCGCCGACTGGGACGTCAGGCCGGTCTGGATCGTGCCGGTATCGGCACGCAGGTGCAGGTCGGGATAGGTGAGATAGCGGCCGAGCATCTGGAAGCTCGCCGCCTCCTGCGAGGTCACGCCCACATGGCGCATATGCACCTGCGAGCGCGTCCAGGCATGGATCATTTCATGGTTGAAGCTATCCGGGTGGCGATAACGGTCGATGGCCGCATCCACATCAGCGCGGGTCGGCGCGGCGATAGTCCAGAAGATAACCTTGACCTTCTTGCCGGCGGGAACGCGCACGACGCGGCGCAGGGCCATGATCGGATCGAGCGTGAAGCCATCGGTGCCGGACAGCTGCGCGCCTGCATCGAAGGCTGCCGCGGTCGCAAGCGAACGGCCACGGCCGATGAAGCGTCGGCGATCCGTCTCGATCTCGGTGCGGCGCGATGGGCCGGCATTATCGACGATGAGATGGGCGATTGCCATGTCTGGCTCGTTCGGATGACGCTTCTGGCGCTCGGCACGGATCGCGTCGCCGCGCTGGTCGATCTCGGTGCGGATGAACATCTTCGAGAAGAGCGGATGCGCGCTGTCGGCATCGTCGGTCGCAATGACCGGCTCCAGATAGGACGTTACCTCGATGAAGCGGTCCTCCGTACCCGTGTTGACGAGTGTCAGGCGGCGGCCTTCGGCATCATGCTCGGTGGCGACGATGACCTCGACCTCGCTGGTCAGCGTGCCGATGGTCTTGAGGAATTCCGCCTTGTCGTCGCCGAACTGGGTCTTCGTCTCCTCGTCCTCGGCTCGCTTCAGTTCGGCGGTGGCAGACCACCATTCGTTCGTCACGGTATCGCGAAGGAACAGGAAGGAGCCCCAGCGATCTTCCGTGGGATCGGGCTTCCAGCGCGTGACGGACTGGCCGTTCCAGCGCGAATAGCCGGCACCGGTTGCCGTCAGCATCACGGAGTAATGGCCGTTCGACAGGAAGACGGTCTCGCGCTCGCGGTTGATCGGGTCCTTGAAGATGCGGATTTCCGGGCGGAGCAAGTCGGCCCGCGTGCTGCCGACGGTTTCCGGCTCGCGCTTGGCGTTGATGACGGGAATGTCGCGCGGCGCCTTCTCCTGCAGGAGCAGTTCGGCCGCCTCGATGACCGGATCGGCATGAAAACGTTCGCGCAGCGCGCCGTTGAAAACGACGTTGGCAACGGCGGCGATGGACATGCCGTGGTGGTGGGCCATGTAGTTGCGCACCACCGCGCAGGTCTTGCCCTCCGGCACGCGGGTCGGCGTGAAGTCGACAGCATCGTGGAAACCGTAGATGCCGAGCGCGCCGAGCTTGCGCAGCCGCTCGAGGTTCTCGAGCGCTTCCTTCGGCGCATATTGCGCGGCGAGCAGCGAGGCATAGGGCGCGATGACGGCATTCTGGCCGAGGCCGCGCTTCAGGCCGAGCGTCGGCACGCCGAAATTGGTGTACTGGTAGGTCAGTTCGTGGTCGCGGGCGTTGAAGGCCGCTTCCGAAATGCCCCAGGGCGTGCCCAGCCGTCGGCCGTGGTTCATCTGTTCGACCACGACGAGATTGTTCGTCTGGTTGAGGATGCCGCCCTGGCGCTCCTGCATGACGAGCGGCGGCATCAGATATTCGAACATCGAGCCGGACCAGGAGATCAGCGCGCCGCGCGAACCGACCGGCACGACCGGACGGCCGAGCTTGTACCAGTGCTCGGTGGGCAGATCGCCCTTGGCAATAGCGAACAGGCTCGTCAGGCGCGCTTCCGAGGCCAGCAGGTCGTAACAGGCCTCGTCCAGCTCGTTGGTCTCAACACGGTAGCCGATCGACAGGAGACGCCGTTCCGGACGGAACAGGAAGCCGAAATCCATGGAAAACGCGATGTCGCGTGCACGGTCGCGCAGAACGCCGAGCCGCGCACGCAGCGGCTCGATGCTGCCGAGGTCGAAGACGCTGTCGGCGATATGGGCCTCGCAGGTCGCGACCAACGCGCCCGCCCAATGCACCACCTCGCCGGTCTGCGGCGACTTCACCTCGTGGTCGAGATTGACGATGAGCTTGTTGATGTCACGCGCCAGGACCGCGAGGTTGATGACGCGGATGGAAGCGAATTCGTGCTCGCGCTTGACGGCGGCGAGCGCGTTGTGGAAGCCGGCGATGCGCTCCTCCACGAGACGGCGCAGCGGGCGCACCGTCTTGCGGTCGTCAGGCAGCTGCTTGAGCGCCTCCGACAGGATGGCGGCGACATCGCCGATGCCGTCAAGGCTGCCTTGCAGATGCGCCGAGGGCGCCTCCGCCCATTCGCGGCACATGGAGGATACGGCAATGAGGTGGCCGGCAAGGTTGCCGCTGTCGACCGCCGAGACATACCGTGGTCCGAGCGTTTCCAGCGTGTTGGTGCGATACCAGTTGAACAGGTGCCCGCGGTATTTCGGCATGCCGTCGATGGTAGCGATGGTCTGCTCCATCCGGCGCACCGTTTCCTCGAAGCTGATCCAGCCGAAATCGCGCGCCGAAATCACCGAGAGCAGATAGACGCCAATATTGGTCGGCGAGGTGCGCTCGGCCAGGACCGGATTGGGCGTTTCCTGGAAATTGTCCGGCGGCAGGAAGTGCTGCTCGGCGGTGACGAAGGTCTCGAAATAGCGCCAGGTGCGCCTTGCGATCTTGCGCAGTTCGCTGGCGACATGATCGGACACGACGAGCTGGTCTTCCGTCTCCGCCGTCTGGCTGACGGACCAGGCGATCATCGGCGACAGCATCCAGACGAGGGCGAAGGGCACGCCGATAAAGGGCAGGCCAGTCTTGGAGATCATGGCAAGCGCGACGGAAACCACCGCCAGCGCCGGGGCCTGCCACATCGCCTTGTAGTGATCGAGGATACCGCCACGCGCCGCGCTATCGGCCTGGGCGGCGGTGCGCCACTCCAGCATCATCTTGCGGCTGACGAAAGTACGGTAGAGCGAGCGCACGATGGCGTCGCCCATCAGTGCGGCGGAATGCGCGATGAAGGCGATGCGCAGCGCCACCTGCGCGTTGGCCGCGCGGATATCGGAGAACACGCGATGCACATGGGCGCGCGCCACGATATCGCTGCTGCGCGGCATGAGGCCCGAAATGAGCGAGAGCGTTGGTGCAACAAAGAGCAGGAAGATAAGCACCAGCTGCCAGATCAGCGCCTGGCGCGGCTCCATATAGTACCAGCCCATGACCGAGGCGACGAGCCAGGCGATGGGGATGAGGCTGCGCCGCAGGTTGTCGTACATCTTCCAGCGGCCGAGCATGGAAATGCCGCTCGACGGGCCGAAAAGATAGGGCAGGAGCTGCCAGTCGCCGCGGGCCCAGCGATGCTGGCGCGAGGTCTCCACGCCGTAGCGGGTCGGGAAGTCCTCGACGAGCTCCACGTCGGTCACCAGCGCACAGTGCGACAGCGAGCCTTCGAGCAGGTCGTGGCTGAGCACCGAGTTCTCCTCGATGCGGCCCTTCACGGCGGCCTCGAAGGCATCGACGTGGTAGAGCCCCTTGCCGGTGAACGTGCCTTCGCCGGCCAGATCCTGATAGACGTCGGAAACGGTGAAGACGTAGGGGTCGACGCCGCGGTCGGCGGAGAAGATGCGCTGGAAAGTCGAGGCTTCCTTGCCAGTCGTAAGCGACGGCGTGACGCGCGGCTGAAGGATCGAGTAGCCGGCGGTGATCTCGCCGGTCGCCTCGTCGATGACGGGACGGTTGATCGGGTGGTGCATCTTGCCAACGAGCTTGGTCACGGCATCGCGCATCAGGCGCGTGTCGGAATCGAGCGTCATGACGTATTTCACGTCCGACGGAACGACATTGGCGCCCGGCAGGAAAGTGGTGTCGCCATCGCCGCGCAGCAGCAGGTTCAGTTCGTGCAGCTTGCCGCGCTTGCGCTCCCAGCCCATCCACGCGCCTTCCGACGGATTGTAGAGGCGGCGGCGGTGCAGCAGGTAGAAGCGGGTGCGCCCGTCAAAGGCGTAGCGCGCCGACAGTTCGGCGATCTCGCGCTTGGCATATTCGAGAACATCGAGATCGGCGGGCGTTTCCTCGTTCTGGCTGTCGGCCCAGTCGCTGAGCAGCGCGAAATAGATCTCGCCGCGCGGATTGGCGAGGTAATGCACCTCGAGATTGCGCACCAGTTCATCGACATGGTCGCGTTTCGAGATGAGGCAGGGCACGACGAGCAGCGTGCGCGCATCCTCTGGTATGCCGTCCTTGAACTCGTAACCGACCAGCCTTGATGGCGTGACAAAGAAGGTCACGAGCGTGTTGAACAGACCCGTCGCCCCCTCCGAGGCCGGCAGCGCGAACAGGACGAGCATGATCAGCCAGGCGCCGTTCGGGATGTCGAGCTGGTCGAGGAAATAATAGACCGCGATCATCGCCAGAAGCGTGAGGATGATGTTGGGACCGGCAATGGCGAGCCAGTCGAGCTTGCGTGTCACGCGGACAGTCCGTTGCACGAGCGTAGGACGGTACCCGATGCGCTTTTCGAGCAGCTTGCGCTTCTTGCCCACGAGAAACGCGCCGACATTGGCGCGATAGTCGGGATCGCTCGCGTTGGCCGCGGCGTCTTCCTCGGTCATGGCGAGCGCGGTTTCGGTGACCTCCAGCTCGCTCTTACCGGAACGGCGGGCAAAACGCTCGATGGTGTTGCGGTACTTGTTGCGCGAACCGAAATCGAGATCGCTATAGTCCGACCGCTGGCGAAGCGCCTCGTCGAGGCGGCTGACGCTCTCGAACCAGACCGGCCACTCCGCATCGTCCACCGAGCGCAGGCTCTTGATGAGCGAACTCATGGTCACGTTGCCGGAGGACAGGCGGTTGTTCTCCGCCACGATCAGTTCCTCGAGATCGCTGCCCCGGCTCTCGATCTTCCGCTCCAGCCACTGGATTACTGCACCCGATGTCTGAAGGCCATCGCGCAGGCGGTAGAGAAGCTGGACGACGAAGGTATTGTCCTCGGTCAGGCTCTCTATGGTGCGCAGATGCGCGATGGACTTCTCCGGATCGTTGAGACGCACCAGCTCGTCGGCCACGTCATTGGCCTTGAAGCGCATCTTGCGGGAGCGCTCGACGCGGCTGGAAATGCGCCGCAGGTTCTCCAAGAGCACGAAACGTACGAAGGACGGCAGCGCCCAGAGCTCGCCGATCTTCAGCGGATCGACCGACTGGAAGCCCTGCACGAAAGCGGTCAGGCTTTCCTGCGAGACACTGCTGTGCGTATGGGCGACATAAAGCCATGCCAGTGCCAGCGTACGCGGCAGCGACTGACCGTCGATCTCGACAGTCGGGAGCTGCCGGTAGAAGCGGCGGGGGAAGTCGCGGCGGACCTCCTGGATCGCTTCCTCGATCACATAGAAGTTGTCGAGCAGCCACTCGGCCGCCGGCGTGATCTGCGCGCCGGCCTCCACATCCTTGGCCGTGACCTGATAGACGCGGAAGATTTCCTTCTCGTTTTCCTTGTGCCGTGCACGGAAATCGAAGGGATGGAAGCCCGGAAGCACCGCCGCCTTGTCGCGGGCGAGCGCTTCGCCGCACGCGGCGAGCTCCTCCAGCGTCAGATAGGTGGCGCGGATCGAATCGTTATAGTCGATCTGCCGGATATCGGTATCGCGCGAGGAGGCTTGCGGCGGAGTATGAAGGGACATGTTTCTGATTCTGGAACCGGCCATGTTGAGCCACCCGGCAACGGCCGTTGCGCCGGATTGTCTTTCGCGGGCGGGCTTCATTCTGCTGTCGCGATCAGCCATGGCACCCGACCTCGCCCTCATGGCGTTCCGGATGCGATTTTGGCTGAAGCGACACGCTGTTTAACATCCATGCCGCGTGGTGCATGAAAACGGCATTTTTTAGCCGTAAGGACAGAGACTTGCAACCTGTCAACAGGGCGGGATGGCGCAGCATGGACCCTCATTTGCGGTTTTGGTGAATCGCTCATCCTGAACATGAGGCGAGCCCGCGCGAGGTGCAGGCGGACCAACAATGCGCGGGGGATAAAAAAGGTTCCCGCCCGAATGCAAACCGCCCGCCATTGACTCGAGACCCGGGGAGCGCGAGGTTGCCGGCGTCAGGGTCTTCCGAATCGGAAACGGTCGGAGGCTAAGAGGGAAGCCGGTGCGAAGCCGCAGGGAACAAAGACCTGCGCATCAAGACCGGCGCTGCCCCCGCAACTGTGAACGGCGAGCGTCTGTCGCTCCGCGCCACTGGTGTCACGCACCGGGAAGGCCAGACAGACGCAACGACCCGCAAGCCAGGAGACCTGCCCTGATACCTGTAACGACCTGGGCGGGGTGTCCCAAGGGTGCGCTTGCAATGGCACACAGTGGCCACCAACAGCGTGCGTCCGGCCATCCCCCAATTATCCGATTGGGGAAGACATGTTTCAACTCACCGAAAATCAGGCGTCGGGCACCGGCAAGCCGGAATCCGTGTTCATTTCCTGGCTTCTCTGGCAGCCGCGCGGCGCGGACCTCCCGGCCGAAGCGCTGAAGGAAGTGCAGAAACTCGCACGGCTGGACAATGCCGATCCCGACATCGCACGGCTGAAGGCCTTGTTTACATCGCTGGCCGGCGCGGCCGGACCGCTGCACTAGGCAAGCACACGAAACATATGTTGACATAAAGATATCTTTATGTGATCTCCGGTACTAAATGAAAGTACCGGAGGGTTCTCCCATGGCCAATTCCCACCTGGACGACCTGTTCGGCCCCGAGCAGCCGCCGCGCGACGGAAGCGAAGTCCTTGCTGCCCTCAAGGCTGCCGCCCGCGAACGCATTCTCGTGCTCGACGGCGCGATGGGCACGGAAATCCAGACGCTCAAGCTGATCGAAGATGATTTCCGCGGCGATCGCTTCGGCGACTGCGCCTGCCACCAGCAGGGCAACAACGACCTCCTGACGCTGACCCAGCCGGGCGCCATCGAGGACATCCATTACCGCTATGCGCTCGCCGGCGCCGATATCCTCGAGACAAACACGTTTTCCTCCACCACCATCGCCCAGGCCGATTACGGCATGGAGGACATGGTCTATGAGTTGAACCGCGACGGCGCCCGCCTTGCCCGCCGCGCGGGCCTGCGCGCCGAGCAGAAGGACGGCAAGCGCCGTTTCGTCGCCGGCGCGCTGGGGCCGACCAACCGTACAGCCTCGATCTCGCCCGACGTCAACAATCCCGGCTACCGCGCCGTGACCTTCGACGATCTGCGCATCGCCTATGCCGAGCAGGTGCGCGGCCTCATCGATGGCGGCGCCGACATCATCCTGATCGAGACGATCTTCGACACGCTGAACGCCAAGGCCGCGATCTTCGCCACCCGCGAGGTTTATGAGGAAAAGGGCATCCACCTGCCTGTCATGATATCGGGCACGATCACCGATCTTTCCGGCCGCACGCTCTCCGGCCAGACGCCGGAGGCCTTCTGGAACTCCGTGCGCCACGCCGATCCTTTCTCCATCGGCTTGAACTGCGCGCTCGGCGCCAATGCCATGCGCGCCCATCTCGCCGAGATTTCCGTCGTCGCGCAGACCTTCGTCTGCGCCTATCCCAATGCCGGCCTGCCCAACGCCTTCGGCCAGTATGACGAAAGCCCGGAGGAAATGGCCGCCCAGATCGAAGACTTCATGCGTGACGGGCTGGTCAACATCGTTGGCGGCTGCTGCGGCTCGACGCCGGACCATATCCGCGCCATTGCCGCTGCCGCCGCGCGCCATGCGCCCCGCGAAATCCCGGATATCCCGCGCCACATGCGGCTGTCCGGCCTCGAACCCTTTACGCTGACCGACGCCATCCCCTTCGTGAATGTCGGCGAGCGCACCAACGTCACCGGTTCGGCGAAATTCCGCAAGCTGATTACCGCCGGCGACTATGCCAGCGCCCTTGATGTTGCGCGCGATCAGGTCGCGAACGGTGCCCAGATCATCGACATCAACATGGACGAGGGCCTGATCGATTCCGCCCGCGCCATGACGGAATATGTAAACCTCATCGCCGCCGAGCCGGATATCGCCCGCGTTCCCCTGATGATCGACAGTTCGAAATGGGAGGTGATCGAGGCCGGCCTGAAATGCGTGCAGGGCAAGCCGCTGGTCAATTCCATCTCGCTGAAGGAAGGCGAAGAGGCCTTCCTGCACCACGCCAAGCTCGTGCGCGCCTATGGTGCGGCCGTCGTCGTGATGGCCTTCGACGAGACCGGGCAGGCCGATACCAAGGCACGCAAGGTGGAAATCTGCACGCGCGCCTACAGGCTGCTGACGGAGGTTGCCGGGCTCGCACCCGAGGATATCGTCTTCGACCCCAACATCTTCGCGGTGGCGACGGGCATCGAGGAACACGACAATTACGGCGTCGACTTCATCGAGGCGACCGCCGAGATCACCCGCACGCTGCCCCATGTTCATATCTCGGGCGGCGTCTCCAACCTCTCCTTCTCGTTCCGCGGCAACGAGCCGGTGCGCGAAGCGATGCACGCGGTCTTCCTCTACCACGCCATCCAGGCGGGCATGGATATGGGCATCGTGAACGCCGGCCAGCTCGCCGTCTACGACACGATCGAAGCCGATCTGCGCGAAGCCTGCGAGGATGTGGTGCTGAACCGTCAGCCGAAGGCCGGCGGCACCGCCACCGAGCGGCTGCTCGACATCGCCGAACGTTTCAAGGGCGCGGCCGGCAAGGAAGCCAAGGAGCGCGATCTCGCCTGGCGCGAATGGCCGGTCGAGAAGCGGCTGGAACATGCGCTGGTCAACGGCATCACCGAATTCGTCGAAGAAGATACCGAAGAGGCGCGCCAGAATGCCGAGCGCCCGCTGCATGTCATCGAGGGCCCGCTGATGGCCGGCATGAACGTTGTCGGCGACCTGTTCGGCGCAGGCAAGATGTTCCTGCCACAGGTCGTGAAGTCCGCCCGCGTGATGAAGCAGGCCGTCGCCGTGCTGCTGCCATACATGGAGGCCGAAAAACTGGCAAACGGCGGCAGCGGCGAGCGCCAGAGTGCCGGAAAAATCCTGATGGCAACCGTCAAGGGCGATGTGCACGACATCGGCAAGAACATCGTCGGCGTCGTGCTCGCCTGCAACAATTACGAGATCATCGATCTCGGCGTCATGGTGCCGGCGACGAAGATCCTCGAGACGGCAAAGGCCGAGAAGGTCGATATCATCGGCCTCTCCGGCCTGATCACCCCCTCGCTCGACGAGATGGTGCATGTCGCCGCCGAAATGGAGCGCGAGGGCTTCGACATCCCCCTCCTTATCGGCGGGGCGACGACGAGCCGCGTGCACACCGCCGTCAAGATCCACCCGCGCTACGACCGCGGCCAGACCGTCTACGTCACCGATGCCAGCCGCGCCGTCGGTGTCGTCGGCAGCCTGCTCTCGGCCGACATGAAGCCGGGTTACGTCGAGACGCTGAAGGCGGAGTACCGCAAGGTCGCAGACGCCCATGCACGCAACGAAGCCGAAAAGCAGCGCCTGCCGATCGGCAAGGCGCGCGACAACGCCTTCAGGACCGACTGGCCGGCCTACCAGCCAAAAACGCCCTCCTTCCTCGGTACGCGCGTCTGGCAGGATTGGGACCTGGCGGACCTCGCCCGCTACATCGACTGGACGCCGTTCTTCCAGACCTGGGAGCTGAAGGGCGTCTATCCGAAAATCCTCGACGACGAGAAGCAGGGCCCGGCCGCCCGTCAGCTGTTTGCGGATGCGCAGGCGATGCTGGAAAAGATCATCGCGGAAAAGTGGTTCACGCCGAAGGCCGTCGTCGGCTTCTGGCCGGCCGGCGCCGTGGGCGACGACATCAGGCTCTTCACGAACGAGGCGCGCGACGAGGAGCTCGCGACCTTCTTCACGCTGCGCCAGCAGCTTTCCAAGCGTGATGGCCGGCCGAACGTGGCGCTCTCCGATTTCGTCGCCCCCGTCGACAGCGGTAAGCCCGACTATCTCGGCGGCTTTGTCGTGACGGCCGGCATAGGTGAGATCGCCATTGCCGAGCGTTTCGAGCGGGCAAACGACGATTACAACTCGATCCTCGTCAAGGCGCTGGCCGACCGCTTTGCCGAGGCCTTCGCCGAGCGCATGCACGAGGTGGTGCGCAAGGAACTCTGGGGCTATGCGCCGGACGAGACCTTTGCGCCCACGGACCTCATCGGCGAGCCCTATGCGGGTATCCGCCCGGCGCCGGGCTATCCCGCCCAGCCGGACCACACCGAAAAGACGACGCTCTTCCGCCTTCTCGATGCGGAAAAGCAGATCGGTGTCGAGCTGACGGAAAGCTACGCCATGTGGCCAGGCTCCTCCGTCTCGGGCCTCTACATCGCGTCGCCCGAAAGCTACTATTTCGGCGTCGCCAAGGTAGAGCGCGACCAGGTGGAGGACTACGCCCGCCGCAAGGACATGGCGGTTTCCGAGGTGGAACGCTGGCTTGGTCCGGTGCTGAACTACGTGCCGGTGGCTGCCCGCGACAACGCGGCCTGACGCCGCTCAGGCCGTCGCGAGGTTCAGGAGAAGCACCATCACGTAGCTGGCAACAACCAGAACGGCGAGCGACAGGACGACCGCCGCCGTCACACGCGGGCCGGCGCGCATGACGCGCCGGAGATCGATGCCGAGCCCGAGTGCCGCCATAGACAGGATGGTCAACACGGTTGCGGCAAGACCCATGGCCTCTGCCAGCCCGGCATCGATGAAACCGAGGCTGCGGGCGGCCAGCATCGCCAGAAAACCCAGGATGAACCACGGCACCAGCCGGTGAACCACCAGCCGCCCGCCCATCGCCCTGCCCGCGACGAGCGACAACAGGAAAATGACGGGACCGAGCATCAGAACCCGCACGAGCTTGACGAAGGTGCCGATCTGGATGCTGAGCGCGGAAACCGGCGCCGTGGCGGCAAGAACCTGCGGCACGGCATAGACCGTCATGCCCGCCATCACGCCGTATCCGGTCGCCGACAGGCCGAGCAGCGGCACCAGCACGGGCAGCAGCAGCACCGTCACCATGCCGAGCACGGCGGTGAAGGCGATGGAGGAAGCGACCTCCTCCGCATCGGCCCGGATGACCGGCGCCGTCGCCGCGATGGCGGAGTTACCGCAGATCGAGTTGCCGCAGGCAACCAGCAGCGCCACACGTTTGGGCAGCCCCAGCCCGCGGCCGATTCCATAGCTCGCGATCAACGCCACGCCCACAACGGCCGCGATGGCACCGATCAGCATCCATCCCATGCCGGCAATCGCAGCGGCACTGACACTTGCGCCGAGCAGCACGATGGCCACTTCAAGAAAATACTTCGCCGTAAAGGCAATGCCGGGTTCGAAGACATCCGGCCGCCGCAGAAAAAGACGACCGACCGCGCCGATCAGAATCGCCAACACGAGCGCCTCGACCCAGGCTCCGCCCGTCAGCTGAAGTTCCACCCTCTCGGCAAGCACGGCAAGCGCCGACACGACGACCGACATCACCACGCCCGGCACGATCGTCTTTATTCCAATCCGCTGCCGTTTGTTGGGTTTATTTTCCATAGTTGAACGATGCGCTTGCGCAAGCGTTCGATCCATCGATAAATATTGCATGTTTCATTCGATTGGATCGAACAGATGATGACGCTGGAGCAGCTGCGCATTTTCGTCGCCGTAGCGGAGCGCGAACATCTCACGCAGGCCGCCGAGGCGCTGCATCTGACGCCCTCGGCCGTCAGCTCGGCGATCCGCGGGCTGGAAGAGCGTTATGGCATCGGGCTGTTTCACCGGACCGGTCGGCGCATCGAGCTGACCGATACCGGCCGCGCTTTTCTGCCGGAAGCGATCGACACGCTGGCGCGCGCCGAAAGCACGCAGCTTTTCCTGCGCGAGGTCGGCGAATTGAAGCGCGGCGCGCTCGCTTTGTCAGCCAGCCAGACGGTCGGCGGCTACTGGCTGCCGCCGATCCTGATGCGCTTCCACGCGACCTATCCGGCCATAGGCCTGCAGATCGGCAGCGGAAACACGCAGCAGGTGGCGGATGCGGTTCTCGACGGACGGGCGGAACTGGGCCTGATCGAAGGCGAAGTGGATCACCCGGCCCTCTCGCAACGTATCGTGGCGCGCGACCGGATGTTCATCGTCGCGCCGGCCGGTCATCCGCTGGCTGGCAAGGCCGTCGAGGCACAGGATCTGGAAAAGGCCCGCTGGGTGCTGCGCGAACCCGGCTCCGGCACACGCAGCGCATTCACCTCCGTAATCGACGAGGCAGCACTCGATATAGCGCTGTCGCTTCCGTCCAACGAGGCGGTGCGCGCCGCCGTTCTGGCCGGCGGGGTGCTGACGGCGGTGTCGGAGTTCGTCGTGCAGGACGATCTGAGGGCGGGACGGCTCGTGCGGATCGCCTTCGACCTGCCCGAGCGCGCTTTCCGTCTTCTGCGGCATAAAGAGCGCTATCGCTCCAAGGCCTCCCTCGCCTTCGAGGGCATGCTTTAATCCCCGCGGCCACGGAACCGGCGCTGGTAGGCCGGATCGTAGAGCGAACTTTCGCGGAAATCCTCCGCGCCGAGCGACCGGCCGACGAAGATGAGTGCCGTGCGTTCGATCGGTTCCTGCGCCACCTTGGCGGCGATGTCGGCAAGCGTGCCGCGCACCACGCGCTCATCCGGCCAGGAGGCCTTCACCACGATCGCCACCGGGCAATCGGCACCGTAGAGCGGCGTCAGTTCCGTCACCACCTGGTCGAGCGCGTGGATGGCAAGGTGAATGGCGAGTGTCGCGCCGGTCGCGCCGAAACCCTGCAACGTCTCGCGGTTCGGCATGGGCGATGCGCGGCCCGAAACGCGGGTGAGCACCAGGCTCTGGGCGACGGCGGGAATGGTGAGCTCGCGGCCGAGTGCAGCCGCAGCCGCCGCGAAGGACGGCACGCCGGGCGTCATCGTATAGGCAAGCCCGTGCTTCTCCAGCCGGCGGATCTGCTCGGCGACCGCGCTCCAGACGGAAAGGTCGCCGGAATGGAGCCGCGCCACGTCCTCACCGGCCTCCGCCGCCTTGAGATATTCCGCCTCGATCTCGTCCAGCGACATCGGTGCGGTATCGACGATGCGCGCGCCGGGCGGGCAGTATTGCAGCAGCTCCGGCGACACGATGGAGCCGGCATAGAGGCAAACAGGACATTTGCCGATGAGATCGCGGCCGCGCACGGTGATGAGGTCGGCGGCACCCGGTCCGGCGCCGATGAAGTGAACGGTCATGTCCTAGTCCTCGGATTGTTCGGCCGGTTTTACCCAGCGCCATTGCGTGACCGGCATGGCCGGCCGCCAGCCCGTCATCTGCCCGACGGGCGACGCGCGCGCGATATCGATGCGGATGAGCGATCCGCCGCGCCGGGCATGCTGCGCAAGCAGCACCGCCTCCATTTCCGTCGTCACCGCATTGGCGACAAGCCGCCCGCCCGGCTTCAGCCCTGCAATCGCCGCATCCATAACCACGGCCTCACTGCCGCCGCCGCCGATGAAAACGGCATCCGGCGCGGTGAGCCCGGCCAGCGCATCCGGCGCCATGCCTTCGACGACGGTAAGCCCCGGCACGCCGAATTTGCCGGCGTTGCGACGGATGCGGGCGGCGCGCTCGGCATGGCCTTCAATGGCGATGGCGCGGAGCGACGGATCGGCCAGCATCCATTCGATGCCGATCGAGCCCGATCCTGCGCCGATATCCCACAGAAGTTCACGCCGCCGCGGCGCCAGCGCCGACAACGTCAGCGCGCGAACCTCATGCTTGGTGATCTGCCCGTCATGCTCGAAGAGCGCGTCGTCCAGCCCGGGCGTATAAGGCAGAATGCGCGCATCGCGGGCTGCCACGATTTCGACTGCGCAGACATTGAGCATATCCGCGCCCGCGAGCGCGAACTGCCCGGCCATGTGATGGCTGACACGTTCGCGCGTCCCGCCAAGCGCCTCCAGAACCGTGAATGCCGATCCGCCAAAGCCGCTCCCGGCAAGGAGGGCGGCCAGCGCGGCCGGCCCGTCGCTGTCCGACGTCAGCGCCAGGATGCGTGCGCCCGGATGCAGATGGGGGCGAATGAGGTCGACGGGGCGGCCGTGCAGGGAAACGCACACCGTGTCCTGCAAGGCCCAGCCCATGCGCGAGGCCGCCAGGCTGAAGGCGGAAGGCGCGGGGAAGACCCGCATTTCCGCGCGCGGAATGCGGCGCGACAGCGTGACGCCGACGCCGTAGAAGAAGGGATCGCCTGAAGCGAGCACGACGACCGGGCGGCCGCGCGCGGCAAGCACGGCCTCGACCGACCGTTCGAACGGGCTGAGCCAGCTCTGCCGCTCGCCGCTGATGGCGCTGCCGGCGAGTTCCAGATGCCGCGCACCGCCGAAAACCACTGTCGCGGTCGAGATGGCGGCCTTGGCCTCGTCGCCCAGACCCGCTAGACCATCCTCGCCGATCCCGACGATGGAAAGCCACGGGGCGGCCGTCGAAAGGGTTGGATCAGGCGTGGACAAGAGACGCATCCTCATACTGGGTGGAACGGCCGAAGCCCGCGAGCTTGCGGCGCGCCTGGTAACACGCAACGATCTCACCGTGACGCTCTCGCTTGCCGGCCGCACGATCGATCCCGCCCGGCAGCCCGTACCGGTGCGCAGCGGTGGCTTCGGCGGCGTTGCCGGCCTCATCGACTATCTCAGCGCGAAGGCGATCGATCTCCTGATCGACGCCACGCATCCCTTCGCCCGGCAGATTTCCGCCAATGCCCACGCCGCAAGCCGCCAGACCGGCATTCCGCTGCTGCGTCTGGAGCGACGTGGCTGGGACGAAACGGATGGCGACCGCTGGACGCGTGTCGCCACGATGGCGGACGCTGTCACCGCGCTCGGAAAAGACCCCCGCCGCGTGTTCCTCGCCATTGGACGGCAGGAAGCCAAGGTTTTCGATACCGCGCCGCAGCACCGCTATCTCGTGCGCAGCGTCGATCCCGTCGATCCGCCGCTCGATGCGCCGCAGGTCGAATACCTGCTGGCCCGCGGTCCTTTCGCGGTGGAAGACGAGGTCGCTCTTCTTCGCGAACACCGGATCGAGGTGATCGTCAGCAAGAATTCCGGCGGCGAGGCCACCCACGGCAAGATCGTCGCCGCGCGCATTCTGGGCCTGCCCGTCGTGCTCGTGGAGCGGGCGGCGGGCGATGACGGGCATCGCGCCGGAACGGCCGAGGAAGCGGAGCGGCTGGCCGATCATCTGCTCTCGTCCCTGAGGAAACGCGGCGTATAGACGAGATCCGGCAGGCCGGGACGGGCGATGACGCGCGTCTCCGGCGAGCCGATGACCACGCAGGTCGCCATGTCGGCGCGATCGGCCTCGGCTTCCCCCAGCGGCATGACCAGCATGCGCTCGTCGGGACGGCCGGCCGCACGGCCGAAGACGACGGGCGTTTCGGCCGGCAGCGTCTCGCGCAGGATTTCGAAGGCCTTGCCCAGCTGCCACGGCCGCGCCTTGCTGATCGGATTGTAGAGCGCGATGACGAGGCCCGCCTCACTGACCAGCCTGAGCCGCTTCTCGATAATCTCCCACGGCTTGAGATTGTCGGACAGCGAGATCGCACAGAAATCATGCCCGAGCGGCGCGCCGATGCGGGCGGCGACCGCCAGCATGGCCGTGACGCCGGGAACGACGACGAGGTCGACCGTCTTCCATTCCGCCGGCCCGGCATCGATCGCCTCGCAGACCGCCGCCGCCATGGCGAAGACGCCGGGATCGCCGCCGGAGACGACGCAGACATTCACGCCGTCGGCTGCCCGCATGAGCGCCGCCTGCGCGCGGTTCAGCTCCTCGCGGTTGTCGGACGCGACCTTGATCTGGTCCGGCCTGAGGTTCAGGCGGTCGATATACGGAAAATAACCGAAGAATTCACTGGAGGCCTCCACCGCTCGCAGCGCTTCCGGCGTCATCTGGTCGGGATTGCCAGGCCCCGTGCCGATCA
The DNA here is from genome assembly GCF_022601905.1 of Shinella sedimenti. NCBI lineage: Bacteria > Pseudomonadati > Pseudomonadota > Alphaproteobacteria > Hyphomicrobiales > Rhizobiaceae > Shinella > Shinella sedimenti. Next base: position 175,688 of record NZ_JAKVIN010000004.1, on the reverse strand, counting down.
CGAAGAGCTTGCCTGTCATGCCCGGCCGCCCCAGCCGGGCACGAGCACCAGCGAAAAATAGGGCGCGGTGTCGTCGAGTTTTTCCGAAAGGCGAATGGACATGCTCGACGGCGTGGTGCCGCGCTCGACGTAGACGGCCTCGGCGAGGCGTCCGGCACTCGCCAGCGCGCGGCGGATTTTTGGGAGGTTGCGGCCGACCTTCATGATGACGGCGGCCTGCGTATCGACCAGCCGGCGCTCCAGCTCGCCCTCCGCCATCGTGCCCGGCAGAACGGACAGCACGTCGTCGCCCTGCACGATCGGCAGGCCGGACAGCGACCAGCAGCCGGACATGGCCGTGATGCCGGGAATGACCTCCGTCGGGAAACGATGGGCCAGCCGCACATGCAGATGCATGTAGGAGCCGTAGAACATCGGGTCACCCTCCGAGAGGATCGCGACCGTGCGGCCCGCCGCAAGATGCGTCGCCACCGCTTCGGCCGATGCATCGTAGAACCCGGTGATCTGGCCCTTGTAGTCGTCGTGGTCCTTGTGGATTTCCGTCGTCACGGGATAGTAGAGCGGCAGCTCCGTCATGCCCGGCTTCAGCATCCCCTCGACGATGGCGCGCCCGTTGCCGGACCGGCCGGCCTTGGCGAAATAGGCGAGAACATCCGCCTCGCCGATCGCCCGCACCGCTTTCAGCGTCAGCAGTTCCGGGTCACCCGGTCCCGTGCCCACGCCATACAGTCGTCCGGTCATGGTGCTCATAGGCCCGGCCTCGCCAGCGAATTGAGGGCGGCGGCCGTCATTGCGCTGCCGCCGAGGCGACCGCGCACGATTGCGAAGGGCACGCCGTAGGAGTTTTCAGCAAGCGCATCCTTCGATTCCGCCGCGCCGACGAAGCCGACCGGCATGCCGAGAATGGCCGCCGGCTTCGGCGCGCCGTCGCGCAGCAGTTCCAGCAGGTAGAACAGCGCCGTGGGCGCATTGCCGATGGCAACGACCGAGCCGGCCATGCGCTCCAGCCAGAGCCGTATGGCGGCGGCCGAGCGCGTGTTGCCGGTCTCGCTTGCCAGTTCGGGCGTGCGCGGATCGCGAAGGGTGCAGATGACGTCGTTGCCGGCCGGCAGGCGGGCGGCGGTCACGCCGCGCGCCACCATTTCGGCATCGCAGAAGATCGGGGCGCCGGCCTGAAGGGCGGCCCGTGCGGAAGACACGAAATCCGGCGAAAAGACGAAATGCTGCGCCGCCTCGACGAGGCCGGCGGCATGGATCATGCGCACCGCGACATCGGCCTCCACCTCGGAAAAGCGTGCAAGATCAGCCTCCGAACGGATGATCGCAAAGGATTTCTCATAGATGGCCGTGCCATCCTTGATGTAGTCATACTCAGTCATTGGTGGCCTTGATATGCGGAAACGATAGTATCGGGCGCCGTGCGATCGAGAAGGCTTTTCGCCGTCTCGCTTTCGGCACGGCGATTGCGCAACAGGGCGCCGAGACGCTGGATCGCCGGCACGAAGCCGTCAGCGGGAACGGTTGCCAGCGCCGGATCGGATGCCTTGCCGTTGAGGACAAGGCCGACGCCATCGGCCGTGCCGCACAGCGTGACGGCAGCGCGCGCCGGATGAGCGCAACCCTTGGGGCAGCCGGAAATATGGATATCGACGGAGCCATCGAGCAGGCCGGCGGCGTGGGCCACCACGGCATCGGCAGCGGCATGTGTATCGAAGCTTGCGGATGCGCAGCCCGCAGCTCCGGCGCAGATCGAGACGGAACGCCCCGGCGCCTTGTCCGTGCACCAGAAGCCTTCGCGCTCGGCTGCCCCTTGTGCGGCGGACAGCCCTTCTTCCGAAAGCCCGCACACCAGAAGCGTGCGGTGCGTCGCAAGACGAAATTCCATGGCGCCGCAGGCCGACAGGCTTTGGACAAGAGCTGCGAGGCGATCCGCATGCACCTGCCCATAGGCGGGCGCGACACCCAGAACCAGACGACTGCCGATATGGTGTTTGCCGACCGGATGCCGCGGGCCGGATTTGAACCAGGAAATCGCCTCCTGCCCGTTGTCCCCCTCGGAAAGATTGGCGCTCAGGGTCGGCACGTCCAGATCGCGGCCACGGGTCGCCGGACCGGCGGCAGCCAGCGCCGAAACGACGGCCATCGTGCCGTCGACAACGGCATCCGAAGGCAGAAGAGCAACAGAACGCGCCGTTTCGCGATCACCGCCGATGGCCAGACGCCAGAGGGCGCCTTCATTTGTCTCGATAGCGTCGAGCCGGATATCGGCGACCATATCGGAAAGCGACAGCACGCCGCCGCCATCCACGACGATGGCAAGCTTGGGCGCAAGTGTGAGCGCAGCAGCCGCGATAGCGTTGCGCAAGGCATCCGCTATCGGCGTGGCATCGGCGATTTCGGACGGGTCCACGCCGGAAAGCGGCGGGATCTCGATGGCGACGCCGGTTCGGGTCTCGATACCGGCGGCGGCAAGGTCGGCGGCAAGGCGCGGCACCGATGCATCGATGAGGCCGCGCAATTGGATATTGCCCCGTGCCGTGATTTCGATAAGCCCGTTGCCATGCCGGCGGGCAATGTCCGCAAGCGCAAGAAGGTCCTGCGCGCTCAGCGCCGCTGAGACCGGGCGAAGGCGTACCAGAAGGCCGTCGCCGGTCTGCATGGGCGCGGTAATCGAGGGGCATGCACCGCGGCGCAGCGTATTGGTGTCGATGCGGTGGGACGCGACCGTCATACTGCGTCCTCCCCGGCATCGGTGACCGGCCGGCGGATCAGGTAGGTATCCATGATCCAGCCGTGTTCGGCACGCGCCCTGGTCCTAGTCTGCGTGATCGTCTCGGCCATGTCGGCGAGCCGGCCTGACAGCAGGATCTCGTGCGGCGTGCCGAGATAGGCGCCCCACCAGATTTCCGCCTCGGGGTCATTCACCGTGTTGAAGGCCTGCACGCCATCCAGCATGACGAGCGCATCGCGCGTCGCCGCCGGCCAACCCTCCGCCAGACGGCGGCCGGTGGTGATCTCGACGGGCAGGCCGATGCGGTTGAGCGCGATGCCGTGGCCGGCACAGAGCGCCTGCACGCTGGTGATGCCCGGAATGACCTCCATCTCGAAGGCGACGCGGCCGGCGGCGCGCACATGATCGACAATGCGCAGCGTGCTGTCGTAAAGCATCGGATCGCCCCAGACGAGCAGGCCAAGGGTCTCATCGTCGCCGAGTTCGTTCAGGAGGGTGCGCTCGTAGATGGCGGCGATGGCATGATGCCAGTCGCGCACGCCGTCTTCATAGGCGCCGTCGGCATTGCGCACCGGTACGGCATAATCCAGGATGCGGCAGGCGGAATTGGTCAGGAAACGCGCGCAGATGTCGCGGCGCGCATCGGCCAGGAAGGCCTTCTCATCTCCCTTCAGCGGGATGAGCAACACATCTGCCCGGTTCAGCGCATTGATGGCCTGAATGGTCATGTGCTCGGGGTTGCCCGCGCCGATGCCGATGACCGATATCTTTTTCATTCACCGTCCCCCGTGCGGCCAGCGCTCCCGGTTTGCGGCCCGGTTTGGGTCCCGCAGCCCTTCCTAATCCCAAAAGCCCGCGGAAAACAGCCCCCCGATCACGTCCTTTGTCAGTCTTTTTGAGACGCTAGGCCGCCTCGCGGCTCGTCAGATAGGCGCGGGGCGCGGCCCCCAGCATGCGCCTGAACATGGTGGTGAAGGCCGGCACGCTTTCATAGCCTGCATCGAGCGCCACCCGAGTTACCGGCTCGCCGGCGGCAAGGCGCGGCAGGCAGGCAAAAAGGCAGGCCTGCTGGCGCCAGGTCACGAAGCTTATGCCCATCTCCTGCCGGAAGAAGCGCGTGAAAGTGCGCCGGCTCATGTTGAGACGACGCGCCCAGTCGTCGATCTTGGCAGCGGGCGAGGGCTGCGTGACGAAATCGCGGCAAAGTCCGGCAAGCCGGCCGCTCGCCGGAAAGGGCAGGCCAAGCCGGCGTTCCTGAAGGCGCCCGATCTCATCGACCAGCAAGGCCATCACCAGTTCGCCCCGCCTGCGATCTTCCGCCACCGCCCCCTTGCGCAACGCTTCGGCGATGAGCTGGCGGGCAAGATCGGTCACCTCCAGTACGACGGGTTCGCGCGCCGCCGCGCGGCCCTCCGGCGAGTAGATGTAGACCGAGCGCATGCTGACATCCGAATACATCTCGACGGAATGCTCCAGCCCGCGCGGGATGAGCAGCGCATGGCCCGGCGGGATCATCCAGCGGCCGCGATCCGTCGCAACCAGCACGACACCCGAGAAGACGCACAGGAACTGCGTGCGGCGATGATGATGCGGCGGAACCGTGTAGCCGCCCGGAACATCGGTGCTGTGCACCAGAACGTCCTCGTTCGACTGCTCCATGCGGGCAAGGTTGCGAACATGTTCTTCATGCAGCGTCTTGAGACGGGATTCCGTGAGTTTTTCCATCTTTGGCCCAATCGCGTAAGAAATGGACCTCAGCACGAAAGCAGGCCGCAGGCAATACTTGTAATTCAGCAAGAAAAAGCCTGTCCGGGTCGAAACTTCGAGGAAAAAATGTCGACTGTCGTCCCCGCGGCGCCCCGCAGCGTCGCCACCACGTCCTATTCCATCATCATTGCCGTCAGCGCCTGCCACATGCTGAACGACATCATGCAGTCGCTCCTTACGTCGCTCTACCCGCTCCTGAAGGCGAACTATGCGCTCGACTTCATGCAGATCGGCCTTCTCACGCTCGCCTTCCAGGTCACCGCCTCGCTCCTGCAGCCGGCCGTCGGAATCGTGACGGACCGCTGGCCGATGCCGTTCTCGCTGCCGGTCGGCATGGGCAGCACCTTCTGCGGCCTGATCATGCTGGCCTATGCGCATTCCTTCCCCGTGCTGGTCTTCGGCGCCTGCCTGATCGGGCTCGGTTCCGCGATCTTCCATCCGGAATCCTCGCGTGTCGCGCGCCTCGCATCGGGCGGTCGCCACGGATTGGCGCAGTCGATGTTCCAGGTCGGCGGCAATGCCGGCACGGCACTGGGCCCGTTGCTCGCCGCCTTCATCGTGCTGCCCTTCGGCCAGTCCAGCGTTGCGTGGTTCTCGGTCGTCGCCCTGCTCGGCATGGCGATCCTGACCTGGGTCGGCAACTGGTACGCCGGGGAGCGCCGCCTTGCGGCGGGCCGTCCTGCCGCCAGCCGCGAACTGCCGCTGCCGCGCGGACGCGTCGCCTGGGCGCTTGCCGTCCTCGTGCTGCTGACCACCACGAAGAACGCCTATCTCGCCAGCATTTCGAGCTACTTCACCTTCTACACGATCGGCCGTTTCGGTCTCGACGTGCAGCAGGCGCAGCTGATGCTGTTCCTGTTCCTCGGTGCCTCTGCGCTGGGCGTCTTCATGGGCGGGCCGATCGGCGACCGCTTCGGCACGCGCTTCGTGATCTGGTTCTCGATCCTCGGCGTCATCCCTTTCGCGCTGATGCTGCCCTATGCCAATCTGTTCTGGACGGGCGCGCTGACGGTGCTGATCGGCCTGATCTTCTCCTCGGCCTTCTCGAACATCGTCGTCTTCGCGCAGGAACTGGTGCCGGGCCGGGTCGGCATGATCGCCGGCATCTTCTTCGGCTTCGCCTTCGGCGCGGGCGGCCTGGGTGCGGCCCTGCTCGGCGGCGTCGCCGACAGCCACGGCATCAACTTCGTCTACCAGATCTGCTCGTATCTGCCGCTTCTCGGCATCCTGACGATCTTCCTGCCGCGCCTTCCGGCAAAGCAGCACTGAGGCCAGCTCAAGAATGCAAAACGCCCGGCTTCGGCCGGGCGTTTTGTCTTGAGGTGTCTCTAGAACCGTGCACTAGCAAAATGCGCAATCTGGGCGCCGAGTTCGTAATAACCCTCGCGCACTGACCGGAAGGACTGGGCCTGCGGGTCGGTGACCGGTAGCGGCAGGTCGGCCTCCGCAATGCGGCCGGACACGAGCTCGGCCAGCGTGCGGCCGAAAACGGTGCCCGGCGCGATACCGCGGCCGTTATAACCGGAGAAGCCGACGACATTTTCGGCCAACCGGTGGAAGCGCGGCAGGTTGTCGGCGGTCATGCCGATCTTGCCGTACCACTCCGCCTCGAAGGCGACGTCACCGATGTCAGGAAACAGCTTCTTCAGCGACCGGCGCGCCCAAGCCTTGTGGATGCCGAGCCCGGCACCACGCAGTGCGCCGACGCTGCCGAAAACCAGGCGGCCGCGCTTGTCGAACCGGAAGGAGGAGAGCACCTCCTTGGTATCCCAGGCGCCCTGGCGTTCCGGCAGGATCTTCGCCTGCATTTCGGCTGACAGCGGCACCGTGGCGAAGTTGAAGTAGGGAAGATGCACGAGTTCCGTGCGCACGACGTTCCAGGGGGAGGCGGTGTAGGCATTGGTCGCCACGATCACCCAGTCAGCCGTCACGTCGCCGCGCGGCGTCTTCACCGTCCAGCGCGTGCCGTTGCGCTCCGCGCCTGTCACCGGACTGCCGGTAAACACCTGCGCGCCGGCCGCGATGGCGGCGCGGGCGAGGCCGCGGGCATAGGCAAGCGGCTGGATCGTGCCCGCGCGCATGTCGAGCAGGGCGCCGGCATAGGCGCCGGTGCCGACCTTTGTCGCCGTCTCCGCCGCATCGAGCAGCCGCACCGGCGCGCCGCGCCGCGCCCACTGTTCGGCGCGCTGCTTCAGCTCGTCGAGGCCGGACTGGCCGACGGCACAGTGCAGCGTGCCGGCCGGATTGATCTCGCAGTCGATCCCATGCTTTTCGACGAGATCGAAAACCAGGCGCGGCGCGTTGCCGAGCACGTCCAGCAGGCGGCTGCCGTAGAGATCGCCGAGCACGCCCGGCAGCTCGTCGGGCATCACCCACATGCCGGCATTGACGAGGCCGACATTGCGGCCCGACCCGCCATAACCGACCTCCGCGCCTTCCAGCAGGATGACCCGTGTGCCGCGTTCAGCGAGATGAAGTGCTGCGGAAAACCCGGTATAGCCGCCACCGACGATAACGACATCCGCTTCCGCCTTTCCCGAGAAGGCGACGGTGTCGGGGGCGGGCGGGGCGGTCATCTCCCAGAGGCCATGGGAGCGCGGATCATTGAGCATTGGTGGTGTGTCTTTTCACAAGGAGGATTTTGCGCACAGCATCGACCATGCGGCTCCGTCACTAAAGCAAAAATTGCGAACCGGGTCATGCTCCCGCCGCATGATGCCGGCGGGTTCTCAGGCCGGCACCTGCCCGGCGATCCAGGCCCGGAAAGCCTGGCTGAGCGGGTTTTCCAGCTTGCCCTCCGGCACGACGAGATAATAGCTGTTCTCCGTCTCCATCGGTCGGTCGAAGACGACGGCGAGGCGTCCGCTCGCAAGCTCCTGTTCGATCAGGTATTTAGGCAGGAGTGCGAAACCGAGGCCAGCGACCGCGGATTCGATCACCATGGAGAACTGGTCGAAGCGGTGGCCCCGATAGGCCGTATCAGCCGATCCGCCGTTCAGCTCGAACCATTGCGCCCACAGCTTCGGCCGGGTTGCGAGATGCATCAGCGGCGCCGTTTCCAGATCCTTCGGCTCCGACGGAGCCCAGGACTTCAGGAGATCGGGACTTGCCGCCGGCAAAATGATCTCGCTGCACAGATAGGAGCAGGAGGCGCGCGCCCAGACGGGCTGGCCGTAATGGATCGCGAGGTCGAAATTCTCCTCGTCGAAATCGAACGGCGCCGAGCGCGAGGCGATGTTGATGATCGTGCCGGGATGCTGGGCAAGGAAACCGGGAATGCGCGGCGTCAGCCAGCGGCTGCCAAAGGTGGGCAGGGTCGCGATGGCGAGGCTGTGTTCCGACGACGCGGACGCCATGGCGCGCAGCATGGTCTCTTCCGTCTGGTGGAGCAGCTTGCGCACCTCCGGCAGGAAGCGCCGCCCGTCGTCCGACAGCACCACGCGCTGGCGCACGCGCTCGAAGAGCAGCACGCCGAGCTGCTCTTCCAGATCCTTGATCTGGCGGCTGACGGCGCTCTGGGTGAGGTTCAGCTCGTGTGCGGCCTGCGTGAAGGAGCCATGGCGCGCGGCACATTCGAACGCCTGCAGCGTGGTGACGTCAGGGATCAGCCTTCGACTGAGCTTCATTCATTCCTCGCATCAACATAGTCAGAACGGTCGCAATCACTCAAGGAAACGATCCGGTATGATCCGTTTTGAGAATGAACAGGGCCTCCCACCTTGTACAGCAATTCCAGGAAAAGTGTGAAACGGTTTTCCGTCCGGAATCGCGTCAAACAGATGAGACAGCTTCCCATGAAGGCAAATTCGATCCTTTCCGCGGACTCGATCCGCTCGGACTTCTCCGCCGCCATGTCGGCCATGTATCGTGACGAGGTGCCGGCCTATGGCACGCTGATGGCGCTGGTCGCCAAGGTCAACGACGAAACGCTCGCCGCCGATCCGCATCTGAGGGATCGCCTGGAGGCGACCGATTCGCTCGAGCGCATCTCCGAGGAACGCCACGGCGCCATCCGCCTCGGTACGCCGGAAGAGCTTTCCATGATGCGCCGCGTCTTTGCCGTCATGGGCATGTTCCCGGTCGGCTACTACGACCTGTCGACGGCCGGCGTGCCGGTTCACTCCACCGCCTTCCGGCCGGTCGGCGCAGAAAGCCTGAGCCGCAATCCGTTCCGCGTCTTCACTTCGCTTCTGCGTCTCGACCTGATCGCCGACGAGGCCTTGCGCCGGGAAGCGGCCAACGTGCTCGCCGCGCGCAGGATTTTCACCGACGAAGCCGTCCGGCTGGTCGAAAAGGCCGAGCGTGACGGGGGCCTAGATACAGCCGACGCCGCTCGTTTCGTGGCTGAAGTGCTGGAAACCTTCCGCTGGCACGACCATGCCATCGTCAGCACCGACATGTACAAGCGGCTGCATGATGCGCATCGCCTGATCGCCGACGTCGTCTCCTTCAAGGGCCCGCATATCAATCACCTCACGCCGCGCACGCTGGATATCGACAAGGTACAGGCCCGCATGCCGCAAGAAGGCATCGCGCCCAAGGCCATCGTCGAGGGCCCGCCGACCCGCAACTGCTCGATCCTGCTGCGCCAGACTTCCTTCAAGGCGCTTGAAGAGGCCGTCTCCTTCATCGGCGCCGATGGCGGCTGGCAGGAGGGCTCGCACACCGCCCGCTTCGGCGAGATCGAACAGCGCGGCGTGGCGCTGACCCCGAAGGGCCGCGCGCTCTATGACAAGCTCCTGAACGACACCCGCGCCCGCGTGCGCCCGGCCGCCGACGGCTCCAATGCCGCCGAATACGAAGCTGCCCTTGCCGATGTCTTCAAGGCGTTCCCGGATACCTGGGACGGTATCCGCAAGGCCGGCCTCGGCTATTTCCGTTACGCGCTGACGAAGAAGGGCCAGTCCGTTACCGGCCGCAGCGCCGACCTAGAAACCGCGATCGAGGCGGGGCTTATCCAGTTCGATCCGATCGTTTACGAGGACTTCCTGCCGGTCAGCGCCGCGGGCATCTTCCAGTCCAACCTCGGCGACGACGCGACGCAGGATTTCGTCGCAAGCCCCAACCAGGTGATGTTCGAGCGCGATCTGGGCGCGACCGTCCTCGACGAGTTCGCACACTATGCCGGCATCGAGCGCGCCTCGCTTGAAAAGTGCCTCGGCATCGTCAACATGGCGACCGCTGCGGAGTGACGGACACCAGCATGATCGAGGCACGCCATATCGAGGCCCTGACAAACCTGCTCGGCGAGAAGGGCCTTCTCACCGCGCCTGGCGATAGGGCGGCCTATGAGACCGGCGCGCGCTACGACAAGGGACGCGCCGCCTTTGTCGCCCGCCCCGCCTCGACCGCCGAGACCTCCGCCGTGGTGGCCTATTGCGTGCAGAACGGCATCGCGCTTGTCCCGCAATCCGGCAATACCGGCCTTGTCTCCGGCTCGACACCCGATGACAGCGGCCGCCAGGGCGTGCTGAGCCTGGACCGCCTGACGGCACCCTTCGAGCTCGACCGGGTGAACCGTTCCGTAAAGGCAGGTGCGGGCCTTCGCCTCTCCGACCTCAACGGCAAGATCGAGGATACCGGTCTATTCTTCCCGATCGACCTCGGCGCCGATCCCCGCCTCGGCGGCATGATCGCGACGAATACCGGCGGCTCGCGTTTCCTGCGCTATGGTGACGTGCGCCGCAACACGCTCGGCCTCACGGTCGTCCTCGCCGATGAGGCCGGCACCGTGCTCGACCTTTCATCAGACCTGCGCAAGAACAATACGGGCGTGGACTGGAAGCAGCTCTTCATCGGCACCTCGGGCGCCTTCGGCATTGTCACCGAATGCGTCTTGAACCTTGAGCCCGCGCCGAAGCAGTCGGCAACCGCCCTGCTGGTGCCCTCCTCGCCCGAGCAGGTCGCGACGCTGCTGGTGGCCATGGAAGACGCGCTCGGCGGCTACCTCTCGGCCTTCGAGGGCATGTCCGGCAACGCGATCAGCGCGGCACTCGATCACGTCCCCTCGCTGCGCAATCCCTTCCAGGGCGGCATCGTACCGGATTTCGTGATCCTCGCTGAAATCTCCCGCTCAACCCCGCCGCGCGAGGGCGAACAGCCGCTCGATGCGGTGCTGGAAGAGGTGCTTGCTACCATCTGGGAGCGCGACGACGCGCCGCTCGCAGATGCCTTTGTCGGCCCGCCACACGAAATATGGGCGTTGCGCCACGCGCTGTCGGAAGGTGTGAAACATAGCGGACGATTGATCGCCTTCGATCTGTCCTTCCGCCGGGGTGACATCATGCCGTTCCTTGCCCATATGAAGGTGGGAATGCCCGAGCATTTCGAGGACGTCACCATCTGCGATTTCGGCCATATCGGCGATGGCGGCGTGCACTTCAACCTCGTCGTCGCGAAGAACGATCCGCGGATTGCCGATCCCGATTTCGAGGCGGATTTGCGCGCCTGGGTCTTCTCAGTCGCTGTGGAGCAGTTCGGCGGCAGCTTCAGCGCGGAACACGCCATCGGCCGCAAGAACCAGGTATTTTACGACCAATACACCCCGGAAAAGATCCGCGAACTTGCGGCCGGTCTGAAAACAATCACCTCGCCGGCAACGCTCGGCGCTATCACCTTCTAAGAAACTCAGGGAGATACCCCATGACGACAGTCGACGTGAAAAAGGAAACCGAAGCCCTTCTCGACAAGCTGGGCGTTGCCCGCAGCGCCTGGCAGGGTGGCGACATGGCCTCCTACAGCCCGGTCAGCGGCGAAGAGATCGGCAAGCTGAAGACGGTTTCGGGCGCAGAGACCGACAAGGCCATCGACGCCGCCCACGAAGCCTTCAAGGAATGGCGCCTCGTGCCGGCCCCCAAGCGCGGCGAACTAGTGCGCCTGCTTGGCGAAGAGCTGCGTGCCGCCAAGGCCGACCTCGGCCGCCTCGTTTCCATCGAAGCCGGCAAGATCACGTCCGAAGGCCTCGGCGAAGTGCAGGAAATGATCGACATCTGCGATTTCGCCGTCGGTCTTTCCCGCCAGCTCTATGGCCTCACCATAGCCACCGAGCGCCCCGGCCATCGCATGATGGAGACCTGGCACCCGCTCGGCGTCGTCGGGATCATCTCGGCCTTCAACTTCCCGGTCGCTGTCTGGTCGTGGAACGCCGCTCTGGCGCTCGTCGCCGGTAATGCCATCGTCTGGAAGCCCTCTGAAAAGACGCCGCTGACGGCACTCGCCAGCCAGGCCATCCTCGAGCGTGCTCTCGCCCGCTTCGGTGACGCACCGGCGAACCTCAGCCAGGTTCTCATTGGCGACCGCGCCATCGGTGAAGCCCTCGTCGACAACCACAAGGTCGCGCTCGTCTCGGCTACCGGCTCCACCCGCATGGGCAAGGAAGTCGGCCCACGCCTCGCCAAGCGTTTCGCCCGCTCGATCCTCGAACTCGGCGGCAACAATGCCGGCATCGTCTGCCCCTCGGCCGATCTCGACATGGCGCTGCGCGCCATTGCCTTCGGTGCGATGGGCACCGCCGGTCAGCGCTGCACGACGCTGCGCCGCCTCTTCGTGCATGACAGCGTCTACGACCAGCTCGTGCCGCGTCTGAAGAAGGCCTATACCAGCGTTTCCGTCGGCAACCCGCTGGAAACCTCCGCCCTCGTCGGTCCGCTCGTCGACAAGCAGGCCTTCGACAACATGCAGAAGGCGCTGGAAGCGGCCAAGGCCGAAGGCGGTTCCGTTACCGGTGGTGAACGCGTTGGCGATGCCGGCAAGGACACGGCCTACTATGTGAAGCCCGCCATCGTCGAAATGCCCAAGCAGGCCGGCCCGGTTCTCGAAGAGACCTTCGCGCCGATCCTCTACGTCATGAAGTATTCCGACTTCGATGCCGTGCTGGATGACCACAACGCCGTCTCGGCCGGTCTCTCCTCGTCGATCTTCACGCTCAACGTCCAGGAAGCCGAGCGCTTCCTCTCGGCCGACGGCTCGGATTGCGGCATCGCCAATGTCAACATCGGCACCTCGGGCGCCGAGATCGGCGGCGCATTCGGCGGCGAGAAGGAAACCGGGGGCGGCCGCGAATCCGGCTCGGACGCGTGGAAGGCCTATATGCGCCGCGCCACCAACACGGTGAACTATTCGAAGGCCCTGCCGCTCGCCCAGGGCGTCTCCTTCGATATCGAGTAAGCCGCCATGACCGCCGCAAGCAACATCGAGGAGGCGGGCTTTCAGCCCGCCTCGCGCATCGCCGCCATCGGCGTCTCGAAAATCCTGCAGATCGGCGCACGCGCCGCTGCCATGAAGAAGGAAGGCCTGCCGGTCATCATTCTCGGCGCCGGCGAGCCTGATTTCGATACGCCCGATAACGTCAAGGAAGCTGCCAAGGCCGCCATCGACCGCGGCGAGACCAAGTACACCGCGCTTGACGGCACGCCGGCGCTGAAACAGGCGATCGTCGAAAAATTCCGCCGCGAAAACAACGTCGACTACGCTGTGGACGAAGTCACCGTCGCGACGGGCGCCAAGCAGATCCTGTTCAATGCCTTCATGGCGAGCGTCAATCCGGGCGACGAGGTGATCATCCCGACGCCCTATTGGACCTCCTATTCCGACATCGTGGAAATCTGCGGCGGCGTGCCGGTGCTGATCCCCTGCGACGCGGAAGCCGGCTTCCGCCTCAAGGCTGAACAGCTGGAGAAGGCCATCACCCCGAAGACCCGCTGGGTGCTGCTCAATTCGCCGTCGAACCCTTCGGGCGCCGCCTACAGCGAGGCCGACTACCGCCCGCTGCTCGACGTGCTCTTGAAGCACCCGCATGTCTGGCTGATGGTCGACGACATGTACGAACACATCGTCTACGATGGATTCACGTTCGTGACGCCCGTCGCCATCGAGCCGCGCCTGAAAAACCGCACGCTGACCATCAACGGCGTCTCGAAGGCCTATGCGATGACGGGCTGGCGCATCGGTTATGCCGGCGGCCCGAAGGCGCTGATCAAGGCCATGGCGGTGATCCAGAGCCAGGCGACCTCCTGCCCCTCCTCCGTCAGCCAAGCAGCTTCGGTGGAAGCGTTGAACGGTCCTCAAGCGTTTTTGAAGGACCGCCAAGCCAGCTTCAAGCACCGTCGTGACCTCGTCGTCTCGGCGCTGAACGCCATGCCCGGCCTCGCCTGCCGCACGCCCGAAGGCGCCTTCTACACCTTCTCCGGCTGCGCCGGCATGATCGGCAAGACAACGCCCAAGGGCAAGCGCATCGACGCCGACAGCGACTTCACGGATTACCTCCTCGAAGACGCGCATGTCGCCGTCGTGCCGGGCTCTGCCTTCGGCCTCTCACCCTATTTCCGCATCTCCTACGCCACGTCGGAAGCGGAACTCAAGGAAGCCCTGAAACGCATCGCGGACGCCTGCGCACGTCTTTCCTGAATCGCATTCATCGAATTTCTGAGACCCGCCGCAGCCCGTCTGCGGCGGGTTTTTCTTTCCCGGCAGTGCAGCTTGACCCGGCCCCAAGGGCCGGCCTCATAAGAAGGCCTAGGGCGAAAAGGAGGCGATTCGTGCACAAGCCAGACCTTCATCTGAGCGCCGCAGAGGCGGCACGGGAACTCGGTGTCTCCGCCAAGGCCCTGCGGCTTTATGAGCGACGGGGCCTTCTGGCGCCGCGCCGCAGCGCAGCCGGCTGGCGGATATATGGCCCCGCCGAGATGGATCGCGCGCGAAAGATCGTAGCCTTGCGCCAGCTCGGCATGGGCCTTGCCCGGATTACTGATGTAATGGCTGGTAATGGAGATGACCTCTCCACAGCGCTCGCCGCGCACCATGCGGATCTCGCGCAGCAGCTCGACCGAATGACCGAGACCTTTCAATCCGTCGAAGCTGCGCGGCGAGGCGTGATGTCGGCGGCGGAAGCCGATGAGGGTGCGGCCGTGTCGCTGCAGCTGCCATGGCCGTGGGGCGGCGAGCGCTTCGATCTCCCGGTAATCAAGCCTATCACCTACATCACAGGCCCGCTTGGCAGCGGCAAGACACGTCTGGCGCGAGCGATCGCCGAAGCAATCCCGAACGCCACCTTTATCGGACTGGAGCGGCTGACCGGCGATGACAAAGCAGTGGAGTCGCAGTTGAAGGCAAGGATAGACGCGCATCTCAGGCAATTCGCCGGACAAGGCGTGGCTCCGCCGCCGCCCGCTCTGTCAGCGCTGGTTCGCGCCATCGAAGCCTGTGATGCCACAGTCCTCGTGATAGACATGATCGAGCAAGGGCTGGATCACGAGACACAACAGATTTTGCGGCGGTATTTGCGCAACCGATCGTTTGGCGGGAGACCTCTTTTCCTGCTCACATGCTCCTCCTCAATCCTCGACTGTAGCGACGTTTCAACCGGGGAAAGCATAATTTACTGCCCGGCCAACCATGATGTTCCGATCGTCGTTAAACCCCGGAAAGGGGCGCGGGGATACGAAGCGGTCGCCACCTGCCTCGCCACACCGGCCGTCCGCGCGCGGACGGAGGGTGTGATCGCACGGCGGCCGAACGTCGTCTGAAGCACAAAGAAAAGGGCCTCGCGAGAGGCCCCATTTTTGTTGTTTCGCGCCTTTGCGGCGTCTCTCTTCCCCGCGGCCGAGCCACGATCGTGAAAACGCCCCGGCCTTTCGGTCGGGGCGTTCAATGGATTTTATCGGTCAGGCCGCGCGGGCGCCGTGCTGCTCCTGCCCGTAATGATGGCCGAAGCGGTTGGCGAGGAAGGCGTCGAGTGCGATTTCTTCCTGGCGGACAAAGCCCTCGGCGCGCAACGTTCCGTCGGCGAGCATGTCGAGCACGGCGCAGATCGAGCCGGCCGTGGTGATCTGGATGGCGGAATGCAGGACACCGGCGATGGGGGCGCTGTAGACCTTGTTGGCATAGGTTTCCTGGATCAGGCGGCCGCCCTTGCGGCCGGAAACCGTTACGAAGATGATGACGACATCCTGCGTGGTGGTCGGCAGTGCATTCTCGAAGATATCCTTGAGGACTTCGCGGCGGTGGCGCAGGCCGAGGTCGTTCAGGAGCGCCTTCATGATGGCGGCATGACCGGGATAGCGGATCGTCTTGTAGTTCAGCGTGCGCACCTTGCCCTTCAGCGTCTCGCAGAGCGTGCCGAGGCCGCCCGACGTGTTGAAGGCTTCGTAGGTCACGCCGTCGAGCGAGAATTCCTCGCGCTCTTCCAGCGCCGGAACTTCGATCAGCGCGCTTTCGACGATGGCCTCGCAGGGCTCGATATATTCGTTGATGACCCCGTCCGTGCTCCAGGTCAGGTTATAGTTCAGCGCGTTGGACGGGTATTGCGGCAGAGCGCCGACGCGCATGCGCACGCTTTCGAGCGTGTCGAAGCGGCTGGCGAGATCGTTGGCGACGATGGAGATGAAGCCAGGTGCGAGACCGCACTGCGGAATGAAGGCCGTCTTGGCGTTTTCGGCGATGCGCTTCACCTGGCGGGTGGATTCGACATCCTCGGTGAGGTCGAGATAGTGCACGCCGGCAGCGGCGGCAGCTTC
Organism: Shinella sedimenti; assembly: GCF_022601905.1. Taxonomy (NCBI): domain Bacteria; kingdom Pseudomonadati; phylum Pseudomonadota; class Alphaproteobacteria; order Hyphomicrobiales; family Rhizobiaceae; genus Shinella; species Shinella sedimenti. The sequence continues at coordinate 159,677 of NZ_JAKVIN010000004.1, read as the reverse complement.
GGCAATCGCGACCGTCAGGTGATAGGGGGCAGCCGAGAGAACGGCAAACTTGCCGGCCAGAAGGGCTTTCATGGCGGCCGCGTCGGCGATGTCGGCAACGGCGGTCGATACGGCGGAATGCCGCTCGATGGCGGCAAGCTGCTCTTCGGACCGATCCGCGACGGTAACGCGGTAATCGCCGCTGTGAGCCAGCATGCGCGCGATGGTGGAGCCGATCTTGCCTGCGCCGATGACGACGATGTCCTTCATGTGATTTCCCTCCGGCATGAACTGATGCACGCATTTTGGAGGTGAGACCTGTCGATTTAAAGCGCCAGATATGACATAATACATGACCAGTATCGGCAAAATGACGGTAAAAATGAGCATTTCGACGCTAGGCGCCAAGGACCGCGAACTCCTCGCCATCCTCAGCGAGAACGCCCGCGAGCAGACCGCGACCATCGCCCGCAGGCTCGGCCTTTCGCGCACCACCGTACAGGCGAAGATCGACCGCCTCGAACGGGACGGCGTGATCGCCGGCTATGGGGTTAAACTCTCCGACGCCTATGAGAGCGGCATGGTGAAGGCCCATGTGCTCATCACCATCGCGCCGAAGACGCTGGCGCGCATCACGACGGAACTGCACGCCATCTCCGCCGTTCGCACGCTGCACTCGGTCAGCGGCAGCTTCGACCTCATCGCTGTCGTGGAGGCGGCATCGATTGCCGAACTCGACCACCTGATCGACCGGATCGGTGAAATCGAGGGTGTGGAGCGCACGCTGTCGTCGATCATCCTGTCGACGCGGATCAGGCGGTAGACACCCTCAGGCGATGAATCGCTCTGGCCGGTAGGGGCCGATATTGATGACCGTGCGCTCGCCCAGCATCTTCTCGGCCAGCACGCGGCCGGTAATCGGCCCCAGCGTCATGCCGTGATGGGCGTGGCCGAAGGCGAACCACAGGCCGGAATGGCGCGGAGCCTTGCCGATGACGGGCATCATGTCGGGAGTGCAGGGACGCGAACCCATCCACGGCTCCTCATCGCGACGTTCGGCAAGCGGAAAGAACTCGCGCGCAACCTTTTCGGCCCGGCGCAGCTGTACCGGCGTCTTGCGCGTGTCACGCCGCGCGAATTCCGCACCCGTGGTGAGGCGAATGCCTTGGTTCATCGGCGCAAGGAAATAGCCGCGCTCGGCATCCAGCACCCAGTTGTTGAGCGTAGCCCCCTCCTGCGCGCCGTAATGCATGTGATAACCACGCTTGACGGCGAACGGGAAGCGATAGCCGAGCTTGCGTGTTACCGTATCGGCCCACGGGCCGAGCGCCACGACGACCTCCCTGCCTTCCAGAGGCCCGTCCGGTGTGGCGATGCGCCAGCCTTCGCCTTCCAGCACATGTTCGATGGTCGCGGCGTCGCCCGCCTTCAGCTGCCCGCCCAGGGATTGGAAATAGGCGAGATAGCGCTTCAGAAGAGCTTGCGGATCGAGGATCGACCATGGATCGGTCCAGCGCAGGCCGCCTGTGAGATCGGCGCGGATGGACGGTTCGGCCGCCGCCACTTCCGCCGTCGTCAGCTTCTGATGGTTGACGCCGAAATTCGCGGAGAGCTTTTCCGCATCCGCATAGGCCTTGTCGCGCTCCTTCTCCGAACGGAACACCTTCATCCACCCGTCCTTGCGGATGAGGTCGTCCGCACCGGATGCGGCAATAAGGTCGGCATGTTCGGAAATCGAGTTCTCGATCAACGGCGCATAGAGATGGGCGATGCTCTGGTGTTGGCGGAAGCCGGAATGCCACCAATAACGGGCGAGAAACGGAATGATGCCCGGAATGGCCGAGAGATGGTAATGCGCGTCGATCGTGTTGTTCAGCGCATAGCGGAACAGCGCGCCGAAATCGTGCGGGAAGCCGTAGGGGAACACACCCTCGCGCTGGATGAGCCCGGCATTGCCATAGGAGGTCTCTTCCGCCGCGCCGCGCCGGTCGACCAGCACCACGGACTTGCCGCGCCGCGCCAGATGGATCGCGGTCGAAATGCCAACCACGCCCGCACCGAGAACGATGACATCCGTCTTCATGCGTCAGCCCTTCTTAAGGATAGCCCCGATACAAATGCTCACTGCCCGGCAAGGCGAAGAAGGTTTTCGATCGCGGAACGCTCGAAACCGCCGATGCCCTCGGAAATATCCGCCTTGATAGCCGCAGCCACGCCGTCGGCATCGCGCTTGCGCAGGGCCGCGATCGCCTCCTGGTGACGATCGACGAAATAAAGCTGCGCGACATGCTCCATGGCGATGCCGAGGAAGGGGCCGAGTTGCAGCCAGACGCTTTCCACCATCGGCATGATCACCTGCTCGGGATTGGCCGTGTAGAGCGTGCGGTGGAATTCCTGGTTCAGCAGCAGCGCGGTGCCGTTGTCCTTGCGGGCGATCGCCTCGTCCTGAGCCTTGTCGATCTCCTCCAGCCGGTCGATGCGGCGTTCGGTGATGTGCGGCACAGCGCGGCGGGCGGCATGCTGCTCGAGCACCGCGCGCAGCGAGACGAGTTCGCTGAACCGGTCCGCTGTCATGCGCGGCACCATGATGCGCCGGTTGTCGAGCACCCGCAGCGCCCCCTCCGAGGACAGCCGGCGCAGCGCCTCGCGCACGGGCGTGGGGCTCGATTCCATGGCCTCGGCGATGCCCCGTATCGTCAGCGATTCGCCGGGCCGGATGGAGCCGACCATAATCGCCTGGCGCAGGCGCCGGTGCGCATATTCATGCGTTGTCATGCCGTCCGGCCGGTCCAGCGGCTCAAGCGCCAAGTTGCCCAATCCATTCCTCCTGTGCCAGGCTGCCGGGTGCTGTTCGATCCCTTGTCACAGTTTCTAGCAGCTTGACCCGTGACAAGAAAGTGTGCATATTTTGGAAATGTGATCACAAAAATAATTATGTGATATGGAAGGGGAACCATGATCTTGAACGAAGATTCCGCATGGCTGATCAATGCCGATGGCGTGGAAAGCATCCAGGCCGTCGTCTGCGACCTCAACGGCATTCTGCGTGGCAAGCGTGTTCCCGTCGGACAGGCCGAGAAGGTGCTGAAGGGCGGCATCCGCATGCCGCTTTCCATCGTCGGCGTCGATGTCTGGGGCGAGGATATCGTAGGCTCGAGCCACGTCTTCGCCTCCGGCGACATGGATGGCATCTGTGCGGCGACCGGTCGCGGCGCGCTGCCGGTAAGCTGGACGCTAAAGCCGTCCGCCGTCGTGCCCCTGTGGCTGTTCAAGGAAAACGGCGAGCCCTTCCTCGCCGATCCGCGCCAGGCGCTCGCCAATATCGTGCGCCAGTACCATGACCTCGGCCTCAAGCCCGTTGTCGCCTCAGAAATGGAATTCTACCTGATCGACGCCGAGCCCGACCATGCCGAGCCGCCGATCTCGCCCTATACCGGCAAGCGGCTCGATTCCGATGCGATCCTGTCCATCGACGAGCTCGACGATTTCGGCCAGTTCTTCTCCGATGTCTATGCGGAATGCGAGCGGCAGAACGTGCCGGCGGATTCGGCCGTCGCCGAAAACGGCATCGGCCAGTTCGAGATCAACCTCATCCATTCCGACGATCCGCTGAAGGCCGCCGACGACGCGCTGTTCTTCAAGCGCATCATCAAGGGCGTGGCGCGCAAGCACGGCTTTGCCGCCACGTTCATGGCCAAGCCCTACGGTATGCGCTCGGGTAGCGGCATGCACATGCATTTCAGCCTCGTCGATGCCGACGGCAACAACGTCTTCGACGACGGCACGCCAGAGGGATCCGACATCATGAAGCACGCCGTGGCGGGTCTGACGCGCGGCATGGCGGAATCAACGCTGCTCTTTGCGCCGCACTTCAACTCCTATCGCCGCCTCCGGCCCGACACGCACGCGCCGACCTCCATCTCATGGGGCTACGAGAACCGCACCGCCGCCATCCGCATTCCCGGCGGCAACAACAAGGCGCGGCGTATCGAGCACCGCGTGGCCGGCGCCGACGCCAATCCCTATCTCGTCATGGCCGGCATTCTCGGCGCTGCCTTGGTCGGCATCCGCAACAAGTGGGAACCGCCGGCACCCGTCTCGGGGCGGGCCTACCAGTCGCAGCTGCCGCGCATTCCCTCCGAATGGGGTTCGGCCGTCACCGCCTTCGAGAACGGCTCGATCGTCTCGGAAATCTTCGACCAGGATCTCCGTTCCATGCTGATTGCCTGCAAGAGGCAGGAAATCGCCGGTTTCGCCGAACAGGTGACCGACTTCGAATTCAGCGCCTACCTGGAAATCGTCTGATGGCAAACACCCAGTCCTATGCCGGCAACGGCGCCTACCCCGACAGCTACTACGCCGCCTCGCGCAACATCATCCGCACGCCGAAAGTGCTTGAAGGCGCCGTCACCGCCGACGTCGCCGTGCTGGGCGCCGGCTATTCCGGCCTGTCCACCGCCATCCACCTTGCCGAAAAGGGCTACAAGGTCGTTGTCGTGGAAGGTGCCGGTATCGGCTGGGGCGCATCCGGCCGCAACGGCGGCCAGATCGTCAACGGCCTGAATGCCAGTCTCGACACGATCAAGCGGCGCTACGGCGATCAGGCCGGCGCCTTCGTCGGCAGCCTCGTGCAGGAGGGCGGCAAGATCATCCGCCGCATCGTCTCGCAATACGGCATCGAGTGCGACCTGAAGAACGGCAACATCTACGCCGCCTATACGCCCGCCCACATGAAGGAGCTGGAGCACAAGAAGGCGCTGTGGGCGAGCTACGGCATGAATGCCCATCAGATGCTCGACAAGGCAGCGATGCGCAAGCTCGTCAACACCGACGCCTATATCGGCGGCATGCTGGACACGACGGGCGGCCACATGCATCCGCTCAACCTTACCCTCGGCGAGGCGGCGGCACTCGAATCGCTTGGCGGCGTGATCTACGAACAGTCGCCGGTCGTGCGCGTCGAGCACGACGCGGAAAAGCCGTTCATCCATACGGCCAGGGGCAGCGTGACGGCCAACACCGCCGTGCTGTGCGGCAATGCCTATCTCGGCCATGTCGTGCCGAAGCTCGTCTCGCGCGTCATGCCCGTCTCGACGCAGATGATCGCGACCGAACCGCTTGGCGAGCGCGCCGATGCGCTCATCCCCTCAGACATGTGCGTGGAGGATGTTCGCTACATCCTCGATTATTTCCGCCTGTCCGCCGACAAGCGCATGATCTTCGGCGGCGGCACCGTCTATGGCGGCACCGATCCCGCCGACGTGCGCGCGAAGATCCGCCCGAACCTGGAAAAGGTCTTCCCGTCGCTCAAGGGCGTGAAGATCGATTATGCCTGGAGCGGCAACTTCGCGCTGTCCTTCTCGCGCGTGCCGCAAATGGGCAAGATCGGCAAGAACACCTATTTCGCCCACGGCTACAGCGGCCACGGCGTCACCGGCTCGCATCTCTTCGGCAAGATCCTGAGCGAAGCGATCCATGGCGACCTGTCGCGCTTCAACCAGTTCGAGAAGCTGCCCTGGGTCCCCTTCCCCGGCGGGCGCATGTTCCGCGCGCAATATTCCACCATCGGTTCCTGGTGGTACCAGTTCAAGGATGCCTTCGGCCTTTGAGCCCAACAAAAAAGCCGGCGTTTCCGCCGGCTTTTTCGTGTTTGATGGTTTCGATCACCCCATGCGCTCGGAAGCGTAGGAACCGGGGCTCGGCGGGAAGACGATGGTCTTGTTGCCGTTCATGAAGACGCGGTGATGGATATGGGCGTGCACGGCGCGCGCCAGAACCTGGCTCTCCACGTCACGGCCGATCGAGACATAATCCTCCGCCGACTGCGCGTGGGTGATGCGCGCGACGTCCTGCTCGATGATCGGACCTTCGTCGAGATCCTCGGTGACGTAGTGCGCCGTCGCACCGATCAGCTTCACGCCGCGCTCGAAGGCCTGCTTGTAGGGATTGGCGCCCTTGAACGACGGCAGGAACGAGTGGTGGATGTTGATGATGCGGCCCGACATCTTCTTGCACACGGCATCCGACAGGACCTGCATGTAGCGGGCGAGAACGATGAGCTCGGCGCCGGACTGCTCGACCACTTCCATGAGGCGGGCTTCGGCCTGCGGCTTGTTCTCCTTCGTCACCTTGATGTGGTAGAAAGGCAGGTCGTGATTGACGATGACCTTCTGGTAATCGAAGTGGTTGGAGACGACACCGACGATGTCGATCGGCAGCGCGCCGATCTTCCAGCGGTAAAGCAGGTCGTTGAGGCAGTGGCCGAAGCGCGAGACCATGAGCAGCACCTTCATGCGCTCCTCGCTCGAATGGAACTGGTAGTTCATGTCGAAGGGCTTGGCGACCGGCGCGAAACCCGCCGTGATGTCTTCTTCCGTCGTATCGCCCTCGTTGGTGAAGGTGAGGCGCATGAAGAACAAGCCGGTCTCCAGATCGTCGAACTGCGAACTGTCGACGATGTTGCATTCCTTCTCGGCGAGATAGCCGGTGATCGCAGCGACGATGCCGCGGGTCGAGTTGCAGGAAACGGTCAGGACGTGGCTGGTCATCGGTTCTTTTCTCATGTTCGGCCGGCGCGCGAGGCCCCGGCAATCCCCTGTCTGAGGCCGCAACGACGGCTTGGCGCATATTTCAGGTGGTTGGCGACAGCGCAAGCCCCTGGAATGGCCAGAAGCTACGCCGCCTCCGTTCAGGAATCCCTCCGGTTCGCGACATCCAATGCGTCGAAATTGCCACGAGGCGGCCCGAAACCCTCCCGCTATCAGGCAGGAACACCCTCCGGCAAGGTCTGAAGGTCCGAAAGCCAGCGATCCAAGCCATTTGCCGCCGCACGCCCGCTTGCCAGGCAGGCGGTCAGCAGATAGCCGCCCGTCGGCGCCTCCCAGTCCAGCATCTCGCCTGCGACGAAAACACCCGGCAGCGCCCTGAGCATGAAGGCTGCGTCGATTGCATCGAATGCGACACCGCCGGCCGACGAGATCGCCTCGGCAATCGGGCGCGGCCGTCTCAGCTTGACCGGCGCCGCCTTGATGGCGGCCGCCAGCGCGGCGGGCGGTAGCGTGGCGATATCGGCAAAGCCTTCGCGCAAAAGCGCGGCCTTCACGCCGTCCAGCCCCGCCGCCTTGCGCAACCGGCTGGAGAAGCTCGCCTTGGCGCCTTGCCGCGCGAGATCGCCCTCAAGCCGCTCAGCGCTGCGGCCGGGCGCCAGATCGAGCATCAGCGTTGCAGCCCCTGTCTCCTCCAGTGCATCGCGCAGCACCGCCGCATGTGCATAGATCAGGCTGCCCTCGACGCCCGTCTTCGAAATCACGAACTCACCCGGGATCGTGCCGGCCGCCGACTGCGCCGTCACGCCCTTGACCGGCGCGCCGGCGAATTTCTCGGTGAAGAAGGCCGACCAGTCCACGTCGAAACCGCAATTGGCCGGGCGGAACGGCGCCATCGCCACGCCCTTCGCGGCAAGCATGTTGACCCAGCCGGCATCCGAACCGAGCCGCGGCCAGCTTGCCCCGCCAAGTGCCAGAAGGACCGCATTGAAGGCCATGGCCCGCGGCCCCTCTGGTGTCTCGACCGAGAGCCCGCCTGGCGCGAAACCCGTCCAGCGATGGCGCACACGGATTGCAACGCCGTGCGCCTCCAGACGCGCGCGCCAGGCGCGCAGCAGCGGCGAGGCCTTCATCACGTTCGGAAAGACACGGCCGGACGTGCCCACGAAGGTTTCCGTGCCGAGATCCTGCGCCCAGACCCGCACGTCCTCAGGCGTAAAGCCATCGAGCGCCGGCCGTAGCCGCTCATTGGCGGCACCGAAACGGGTGGCGAAGCGATCGTAGGGCTCCGAGTGGGTGAGATTCAGGCCGGATTTGCCGGCAAGCAGGAATTTGCGCCCGATGGTGGGCATGGCCTCCAGCACGGTGACGGCGTGGCCGCGCGCCGACAGCACCTCCGCCGCCATCAATCCGGCCGGCCCGCCGCCGACGATCCCGATCCGCTTGCCCATTGCACGTCCACCTCTAAACTGTCGCCGTCCTCATAGAGCCTCTGCGACGGCCGCGCCAGTGATCGCGAAACGTCGGGCCTGTAGGATCGCTGCAAACGAATCGGAGACGGTCATGGATATCAGACGCAACGGCACCAGCCCCTCGACATCGGGCCCGGCGGATTACTTCACCGGCAATGTGCGCCTCGACACGCCCTTCAAGGCGGAAGCGCCGGGCCGCACCGGCGGCGCGATCGTAACATTCGAACCCGGCGCGCGCACCGCCTGGCACACCCATCCCCTTGGCCAGATCGTCATCGTTACCGCCGGCCTCGGCTGGGCGCAGCGCGAGGGCGGGCCCATCGAGGAAATCCGCCCGGGCGATGTCGTGTGGTTTCCGCCGGGTGAAAAACACTGGCACGGCGCCACTGACAGGACCGCCATGACCCATGTCGCCATCGCCGAAGCCGAGAACGGCTCACCGGTGACATGGCTGGAGAAGGTGACGGACGAGCAGTATCACGGCAAGACCGCCTGAAAGGCAGGCGCCCCGCCAGCCGATGCCTCACGCGTGCAGACCCGGCGCCTCCTGGCCAGTCTGCGCGACATATTCCGTATAGCCGCCGGGATATTGATGCACGTCGTCGCCGTTGATTTCCAGAACACGGTTCGACAAAGCGCCGAGGAAGTGACGATCATGCGACACGAAGAGCATGGTGCCCTCATAGTCCGAGAGCGCCTTGATCAGCATTTCCTTCGTGTCGAGGTCCAGGTGGTTGGTCGGCTCGTCGAGGATGAGGAAGTTCGGCGGATCGAACAGCATCGCCGCCATGACGAGGCGCGCTTTCTCGCCGCCTGACAGCACCCGGCACTTCTTTTCGACATCGTCACCGGAAAAGCCGAAGCAGCCGGCCAGCGTGCGCAACGGCCCCTGGCCCGCCCGCGGGAACTCCGCTTCCAGCCATTCGAACACCGTCAGGTCACCATCGAGCAGATCCATCGCATGCTGTGCAAAATAGCCGACCTTGACGCTCGCGCCCACGGTCACGCTGCCGCTGTCAGGTTCGGCCGCACCCGCGACGAGCTTGAGAAGCGTCGACTTGCCCGCTCCGTTGACGCCCATCACGCACCAGCGTTCGCGCCGGCGGATGAGAAAGCTGAAATCCCGGTAGATCGCCCGGCTGCCATAGCTCTTGTCGATGTTGCGGATATTGACGACGTCTTCACCGGAGCGCGGGGCCGGCTGGAACTCGAACATCACGGTCTGGCGCCGCCGCGGCGGCTCCACGCGCTCGATCTTGTCGAGCTTCTTCACGCGGCTCTGCACCTGCGCGGCATGGGAAGCGCGCGCCTTGAAGCGCTCGATGAACTTGATTTCCTTGGCAAGCATTGCCTGCTGGCGCTCGAACTGCGCCTGCTGCTGCTTTTCGTTCTGCGCGCGCTGCTGTTCGTAGAAACCGTAATCGCCCGAATAGGTGTTGAGCGAGCCAGCATCGATCTCGATGATCTTCGTCACGATGCGGTTCATGAATTCGCGGTCGTGCGAGGTCATGAGAAGCGCGCCGTCGTAGTTTTTCAGGAACTGCTCCAGCCAGATCAGGCTTTCCAGATCGAGGTGGTTGCTCGGCTCGTCGAGCAGCATGACGTCAGGCCGCATCAGAAGAATGCGGGCAAGCGCCACGCGCATCTTCCAGCCGCCGGAGAGCTTGCCGACATCGCCGTCCATCATCTCCTCGCTGAAGCTCAGGCCCGCCAGAACCTCGCGCGCCCGGCTTTCCAGCCCGTAGCCGTCGAGTTCCTCGTAGCGCGCCTGGACCTCGCCGTAGCGCTCGATAATCTCGTCCATCTCGTCGAGCCGGTCAGGATCGACCATGGCGGCCTCGAGTTCGCGCAGTTCGGCGGCGACGGAACTGACCGGCCCTGCCCCGTCCATGACCTCAGTGACAGCGCTGCGCCCTGCCATCTCACCGACATCCTGGCTGAAATAGCCGATCGAGACGTTCTTCTCGACGGAGACCTGCCCCTCGTCCGGCTGCTCCTGTCCGGTGATCATGCGAAACAGCGTCGTCTTGCCGGCGCCGTTCGGCCCGACAAGTCCGATCTTCTCTCCGCGATTGAGCGCGGCTGCGGCCTCGATGAACAGAATGCGGTGGCTGTTGGACTTGCTGATATTCTCGATGCGGATCATGGAAACGGGCCTCGTCGTGTGCCAGCCCTATGCCATGACGCAGCGCAAAAAGTCCACGCATTCATCGCGGTGAACAGCACAATCCGGCCGAAGCCGACCTAGCCTGCCGGCGCGGCGATCTTCGCCTTGACGAACACGTCGTAGCGCGTGCTCTTTCCAATGATCTGGTGGGAGGGCTTGCGTATGCCCGCCATGGGCTCGGCCCGCAGGGGCCATTTCAGCACAACGCGGTTTTGCGCGGCTTCCAGCGCGGCCTGCATCAGCTCCACCGCATCAGGATCGGCGCCGACGATATCGCGGATCAGCCGCATCTCCTTCTTCACCAGCGCCGTCTTGTCACGCGGCGGATGCATCGGGTCGATCAGTACGACCTGCGGCGCAAGTCCCGCCAGCAATTCACGGGAATCGCCGTGGATCAACGTCATGCGCGCGACCGTCTCGGCATAGCGCCCGCCTTCCGCCCGCGCGCGCTCGATACCCTCGGCAAGAAGGGCATGCATCTGTTCGGACCGCTCGATGAGCGTCACCCGCGCGCCGAGCGACGCCAGCAAAAACGCGTCCCGCCCCAGACCCGCCGTCGCATCCACGATATCGGGCGTCACGCCGGCGGAAAAGCCCGCGGCCTTCGCCAGCCCCTGCCCGCGCCCCTCGCCCGAGCGGAAGCGGTGGCCGACGGCCCCACCGACGAAGTCGACAATCAATGGCGATTTTTCGAGTTTCTGCACGGTGTCGATCTCAGAAGGGAGCGGGAGCCCGGTAGGTGACCTCGGAGCCATCGGGATGGCGGAAGCCCAGTTCCTCCGCATGCAGATGCAAGCGGTTCACGGTCGAAAGCGCAAGACCGTCAGCATAGAATTCATCGCCGAGAATGACATGGCCGAGCGCTTTCATGTGCACGCGCAGCTGGTGCGTGCGGCCGGTCAGCGGAAAAAGCCGCAGCCGCGTCGTGGTCTCGCCGCGCGCAATGACCTGCCAGCGCGTGCGGGCCGGCTTGCCGTTTTCGAAATCCACCCGGTGCCGCGGCTTGTTATCGGGATCGATCGCCAGCGGCAGGTCGATCTCGCCCGCCTCGTCCGCCACCCGCCCCCAGACAACAGCCACATAGGACTTGCGCGTGGTGCGCGCCTCGAATTGCGAAGCCACGAAGGCATGGGCCTTGCGGTTTCGCGAAAAGACGACGATGCCGGACGTGTCCTTGTCCAGCCGATGCACGATCAGCGCCTGCGGCGACGATGCCTGCACCCTTGTCAGCAGGCTGTCATGCAGCGCGGGATGGCGCCCGGGCACCGAAAGCAACCCGCTCGGCTTGTCATAGACAAGCAGAGCGGTATCGCGGTGAAGCAACGACAGATAGGGCTCCAGCGGCGGGTGATAGACCGGCGCATCTTCCGAATACGAATTCATGGCGCGCCATTATCACATTTCGCATGCACGACGACACCTCATGGGATTATTCCCGTTCGGGTGTCAGGCTTTCAGAAAGGCGAGCCGCTCATCAAGGCGACCGGGCGTAACCTCCAGGATTTCGGCCTGGACAACGCCTTCTGCAACGAATGGATCCTCCTGCAAGCGGGTCTCGATCTCAGCCCGCGAGGCATTATGCGCGAGGATCGCGCCGCCCGCAGCCGGCTGGAGGCTGCCGACGAGCAGAAAGACGCCGTCGCCGAAGCCCCGGCTGATCCAGGCATTGTGGCTCTCCATCAGCGGCCCGGCCCTGGTCTTGTCGGCAAATCGAAGCGTTATGACAAACATGATGTCTCCATCAGTTGGAACGTGGGGCGGTGGCGGCCGGGCATTGCGCAAGCAGCCAGGCCTCCATGTCTGCGACCTCACGGCGGATGAAATTCTCGTCACGGAAAGCCGTGGCGAGTGCGGCGACCCCCTGGCTGCGCATCAGAAGGTGAAGGGCCAGAGCATCGGCATCCGCCGCGCGCCCGAGACCGGAGAACTGCCGTGCCAACCAATCCCGGAACAGCGTGAAAAGTTCGGCGGCATCGTTTTGTGCGGCGTGGTCGAGCTTTGCCAATTCGGTGCAGAGCGTGCCGACAGGGCATCCATGCTCCATGATCTTGGACCGGTTCGCGATGAGGATGTCGACGAAGCGAAGGATACGCTCCGCAGGAGCGTCCGAATCCTGCTCCCAATGCTCCAACAGGGTGCGCGTGTTCTCCATGCGCCGGCCGATCACGGCCTCGAGAATCTCGTCCTTGGTCCTGAAGTGATAATAGAAATTCCCCCGCGACAGGCCGACGTCCTCGGCGATATCGGCAAAGGACGTGGCCTCATAGCCCCGCTCGTAGAAGAGCCGATCGGCTGCGGCCACGATCAGACTGCGTGTTTCACCAGCCGCCAACGATCTTCCCTCCAGGCCATGGCGCCATCGGGCAACTCCGAAAACGCATTAGGACAATCGACCTAATTATCTTTAGGTCGATTGTCCTAGAAGGTCAAGGCCATATGCGCAAAGCGTTCGACAGGCTTGCGATGTTACTTCGCGCCGACTATCAGCTTGGCCTGCTCCAGCGACCAGTACTCCATATCGAACAGGTCGGCCTCTCCGATGGGTGTGAAGCGTCCATAGGCTTCGGCCGCGTTGATGGCGCGTGTCGCCTGCTCGCAGAGATCGCCGCAGATCGCTGCGGCCTTGGCGCTGGCACCCAACGCGTAGACCCCCTCGTTCTTGACGAGGACAACCCGCGGAGTGACGTCGAGCATCTGCTTGGGCTCGCTGGTACGCGTGGCGTTGCGCGCGAAATAAGCCTTGTAGCGCTCGGCATAGGCGGCAAGAGCCGCGTCTATCGCGGTTGCGTCCGCATCGGCGTCGATGACCATCGGCCACGGTTTGATGCGGATGACATGATCGGGCGTCACGGTGCCGCGCAGGCCGATCTCCTCCACATCAGCCTTGCCGGCATGGGCGCGGATGGCGGCGGTGGAGCGATAATCCAGGAAGACGCCCTTTGCGAAAGGCGAGCCGTCACGGACAAGCGCCGTCTCCAGCCGCGCCCTCAACGCCACGTCCTCCGGACCGTCGCTGGGCTGCGGGCCGGAGAGCGCCACGCCCTTCCGGGCAAGCCCCTGCTCGGCCATGGTGACGAATTCGATCATCAGTTCATAGGAGGCGCGGGCATCGTCGGCGAAGGTGAAGAGGCCGTGGTTCTCCAGCCAGAGGCCCTCGCAGCCGGGATGCTCACGATAGATGCGGTCGGCGACGATGGAAAGGTCGAAGCCTGGCATGACGTAGGGCACATAGGCGAGCCGATCGCCATAGATGCGCCGGACCGTCTCGCGCATGTCCGGCTGGTCCGCCAGCGCCAGGATGGCCGTCGCGTGCGTATGGTCGACGAAGGCGAAGGGCAGGAACGCGTGCAGCAGCGCCTCGACGGAGGGGTTGGGCGCATCCGCATCGATCAGGCTGGCCCGCAGCAGCGATACCATGTCGGGATCCGACAGCTTGGGGCCATTGCGGGTTTCCAGGAGCGGTTCGAGACGCACGGCCGGCAGTCCCGGCGCCTCGATCGTGTCAAGATCCCAGCCGCTGCCCTTGATATGCATCAGCGCCTCGCCCGTCGCCGACGCGACCTTGACGGAGGTGTTTCCGCCGCCGTGCAGCACGAGATCGGGATCGCCGCCGATGATTCGGGAGGTATAGATGCGAAGGCCGAGCGCCTCGCTCTGTCCTGCCGCCAGCGCGGCCTCCACGTAGCGGGCTGCGGTCTCGTCGTTCCAGCGGCTTTTCATGCGTATCGTCCTGTTTTTCAAAATGGATACGGCGGGCAGCCGGAGCCGCCCGCCGCTTAAGCGTGATCAGAAGTCGAAGTTGGCAATGTTGTCCTTCGTGAAGACCGTGCGCTCGGGAAGCAGGATGATGCCGTTGCCGTCGGCTTCGTGGTCATAGCCCTGCACCTTGTTGGCCGAGACTTCGACGGTGCCGACGCCAGGGATTTCCAGCTTGTCGCCGACCTTCATCGGGCCGTTCTTCAGGACGTGATCGGCGACATAGACCGAGATCTTGCCCTGCTGGGTGACATCCCACAGGCCGAAGCGCTGGATGGTGCCGCGCTCGATATAGGGACGCATGACGTTCGGCGTGGAGAAGCCGACGATGGTGACGCCTTCGGCACGCTTCAGGTTCTCCGCGGCCTGCGCGGCAGCCGGCAGGGCGTTGGCATCTGGCGCGATGATCGCGTCGAGATCCGGATAGGTCTGCAGGATGCTTTCGGCCGTCTGCAGCGACTTCTGCGCGTCGTTATAGCCGTACTGCGTGGTGACGATTTCCCAGCCCGGATGCTCCTTGGCGATCTTCGCCTTGGCGGCTTCGGCCCAGGCGTTCTGGTCGGTCACGGTCGGGCTGGAATAGAAGAAGGCGACCTTGGCCTTTTCCTTCGTCACGCCTTCGGCCGCCATATCGACCAGCAGGCCGCCGAGCTGCTCGGGCGTGCCCTGGTTGATGTAGTAGCTGCGGCACTCCGGGTTGACGTCGCTGTCCCAGGTCATGACGAGCACGCCGCGGTCCATGGCGCGCTTCAGCGCCGGGCACAGTCCGTCCGGCGAGACGGAGGAGACGATCAGCGCATTGTAGCCCTGGTTGACGAAGTTGTTGATGAACTGCACCTGGCCGGAAACGCTGGGTTCGGTCGGACCGTCATAGGTGACTTTCACGCCGAGTTCCTCGCCCGCCTTCGTCGCGCCGGCGCCGCCGGAGGTGAAGAAGCCGACACCCACCAGCTTGGGGATGAAGGCGATCTGGTTTTCGGCATGGGCCGTGCCCGAGGCGAGCATGGTGCCGGCAACGAGAGCGGCGGCCAGAGCGCCGGATTTCAACATGGACTTGATCATTCTCATTCTCCTCCTGAAGTGACTGCCGCCCGGTTTTTTTTCTGTTGCCGGGCGACGGCGATGAAATCGGCCAGCATGGCGCTTCCGTGGCGCAATGCGACCGCGACAACCAGCAACCCTCCCGAAAGTGCGCTGGAAATCTGGCTGGGCACACCGGTGGCCTGCAGGCCCTGCTGCAGGTAGCCGATGACGAAGGTGGCAATCAGCGTGCCGAGGATGGACCCCTGGCCGCCATAGATGGAGGCGCCGCCGAGTACGGCGGCCGTCACCGCCGGCAAAAGCGTCGCCGAACCGAGATCGACGCGGGCCGAACCGAAATAGGCCGACATGACGAGGCCTGCGATGGCGGCCGAAACGCCGGTAATGACATAGGTGATGGTCTGCACGCGCCCGACCGGGATGCCGGCGAAGCGTGCCGCGCTTTCCGACTGGCCGGACAGGAAGACGGCACGGCCGAAACGCGTGAAATGCAAAAGCACGATCAGCACGAGCGCGAGCGCCAGGAACAGTGCCAGCGGAGCCGGCAGACCGAGGACCTGGGCATAGCCGAAGGCATTGAAGACCTCCGGGAAGTTGCCGATGCCCTCGTAACCGCCCGCGCCGACAAGACCCGACGCGACCGTCGCGGTGCCCTGGAAGAGATAGAGGCTACCGAGTGTCACGACGAGCGGCTGAATCTTCGAAAGGTGGATGACGGTGGCGTTGAGAAGCCCGCACAGCGCACCGGCAACGAGCGCCAGCGCAATCGAGAGCGGCAGCGGCACGCCGTAGAAGGTGGCGACGCCGAAGACGATGGCAGCAAGGCCGATAACCGAGGCGAAGGACACATCGATGCCGCCAGCGATGATGACGAGGGTGAGTGGCAGGGCAACGATGCCGATCTGCACGAAATCCGACGTGCCGTAGATCAGGTTCGCGACATTGAGGAAACGCGGATTGATGATGCCGAAGATGACAAGTTCGGCGACCAGCATGGCAAGGAGCGCGGTCTCCCAGCGGAAGATCAGCTTTTTCATCGGCCCGCCTCCACGGTGTTCGCCGTTGTCTTTTCATCAGATGGGACCGGACCACGCTCGTGAACGGCATAGCGGCGCGCACGGATGCGCCGGTCGATGATCTGGCGGATGCGTCCGTCAAGCAAAAGCACCGAAAGCAGGATGGCGCCGGCAATGAAGTCGTTCCAGTAGGCCGGGATCTTCAGGAAGACGAGCGCGCTGTCGATGGAGGTGATGAAGATGACGGCGGAAAACACGCCCGCGACCGAACCGGTGCCGCCGAGCAGGCTGACACCCCCGAGCACGTTGACGGCGATCGCCTTCAGCTCGACGCCGTTGCCGGCCTGGTTAGGAATGAAGCCGATCTGCGCGGCAAAGACGAGGCCGGCAAGTGCGGCGCAAAGGCCCGTCGCGACAAAGGCCGTGAACTGAACGCGCCGGACCGGCACGCCGAGATGGTGCGCGGCGGCACGGTTGTCGCCGACCGCATAGAAGTAGCGGCCGAAGCGTGTCTTGCGCAGGACATACCAGGCGAGCGCGACGAGAAGAAGCACGACGACGGTCAGCGCCGAGAAACCGAAGCCGAGATTTCCGGCGAGCGCCTTCAAGCCCTGCGGCAGGTCTTCGATCCACCGCCCGCCCGTCAGCACCAGCATGATGCCGCGATAGAGACCGAGCGTACCCAGCGTGGCGACGATGGAGGGTATGCCGAGATAGGCGACCATCAGCCCATTGAAGGCGCCGGCGGCGGCCCCCGTTGCAAGGCAGAAGACGATGGCGAGCGGCAGGCCGGCGCCGGCATTGAGCGACAGGCCCAGCACGGCGGCGCTGAGGCCCAGCACCGAGCCGCTGGAGACATCGATATTGCGGGTCAGGATGACGATCATCGTGCCGAGCGAGATCAGCATCAGCACGAGGCTGTTGGAGATGACGACGGAGGCTGTGGCGCCCGAGAGATAGCCGGGTGCGGCCGCGCCGATGGCGGCATAGGCGACGGCGAGAACGACGATGAGCGTTGCGACGCGGTTGCGCGCGAAAAGATCAAGCATGGCGGGCCTCCGAGGCGCCGAAGGCGAGGCGGGCGATGGCATCCACCGAAATATTGTCGGTGAGCTCGCCGCCGGACTGGCCGAAAGCCATGACCTCGACGCGGTCGGCAAGCTGCTCGATCTCGTCGAAGTCCGAGGAGATGAGGATGATGGCGACGCCCTCGGCGGCAAGCTTGCGGATGAGGTCGTAGATATCGTTGCGCGCCGCCACGTCGACGCCGCGCGTCGGCTCATCGAGGATCAGCACCTTCGGCCGGGCCGACAGGCACTTCGCCAGCAGAACCTTCTGCTGGTTGCCGCCCGAAAGGCCGCGGGCTTCCTGGCCGGGGCCGGTGCACTTGATGCCCATCGAGGACCGGAACGTTTCGAACACCTTCCGCTCAGCGCCCAGGCGCAGGAAGAAGGGCAGGCGATGCACGAGATAGGAAGAGACGTTCCAGAACAGTGGCGCCTCGAGGAAGAGGCCGTGCTGCTGGCGGTCCTCCGGCAGATAGACAAGGCCGCGGTCGATGCAGATGCGCGGCGAGCGCTTCTTCATCTCCGCGCCGTCGAAGATAACGCTGCCCGCCGTCTGAGGACGCAGGCCAAAGAGCGTTTCGGCGAATTCCGTGCGGCCTGCGCCGACGACGCCGGCAAGGCCGAGGATCTCGCCCGCCCGGACATCGAGGCTGATATTGCGGAAGCCCTCGCCGCTCAGTCCCCGCACGCTGAGGCGCGGCTGGCCGATCTGCGAGACCTTGCGGCCGGTGCGGTCCTTGCCGGAGGCCTCGGTGATCTGCACCCGGCTCATCGCGTCGATGATTTCGGCATCGCTGTAGCTGTCGAGCGGGCCGGACAGCACGATGACACCGTCGCGCAGAACACTGATCGTGCGGCAGATTTCGCGGATTTCCCGCAGCTTGTGCGAAATGAAGAAGATGCCGACGCCCTGGGCCTGCAACTTGCGCACCCGCTGGAACAGCGCATTCGTCTCGAAAGGCGTTAGTGCCGATGTGGGCTCGTCGAGGATCAGCACGCGCGCATCGCGTACGAGGCCGCGCAGGATTTCGACGATCTGCCGCTCGGCGATTTCGAGGGCTGCGGCCTGTGCGTCGAGATCAAGCGACACCGCAAGCTCGGCGACCAGATGCTCGACGCGCGGGCGCAGCGCCCGCGGCGAGGCGGCAAGCCCAAGGCAGATGTTTTCCAGAACGCTCTGGTTGGGCAGGATATGTGCTTCCTGCGGCACCAGATAGAGGCCGAGCTCCTGCGCATGGGCCGGCGAGGCCTGGGTGAGCGGCCGCCCGTTGATTTCGATAGCGCCGGAATTGGCCGGGATGACGCCCGACATGATCTTCATGAGGCTCGACTTGCCCGCACCGTTGCCACCGAGAAGCGCATGCACCTCCCCTGCCTGCAAGGCGAGCGAAACGCCTTTCAGCACCGGTACGGCACCGTAAGACTTCCAGATATCCGTCAGCTGCGCGACCCTCCCGGTCGCCGCCTGATCCGTCATTCTGCACCTGTTCATATGTAACTTATACCAATCATGTGATCATAGTGATTTGCTGCCGTCAATATGCTCACCTCGCCATGTACAGTTCCGAATGCCCGATATTGCACTGCAAAATATGATTTATTGGCGAAAATCAAGGCATTGAAGGCATAAAGAATTTTTCGCGGCGCGGACGCGTTGACGTATCAAAAGTTTTTTTGCTATTCAAATGATCAGAAATGACCGAAGGGGCGCTTTATGGCGACGGATAACGGGGAATGGAGCTATGCCGATACGGACGAGGAAATCCTCACCCGCATCGCCTGGTATTATTACAACGACGGGCTGACGCAGAACGAGATCGGCGAAAAGCTGAACATGTCGCGCATCAAGGTGTCGCGCCTGCTCGAAAGCGGCCGTCGCTCGGGTATCATCCAGGTGCGCATCAACTCGCGTTATCAGGGCTGCCTCACCCTCGAGCGGCAGATCAAGGAACGCTACGGGCTGCTTGAGGCTTACGTGGTGCCACAGCTTCCCGATCAGGATCCGAGCGACCGGCTGGGACAGGCCGCCGCGCAGTTCCTGATGCAGCGCCTTCAGACCGATGACCTGCTGGCAGTCGGCTGGGGGGCCACCGTCTCCAACACCATCCAGCGCCTCGGCCATCTCGCCAACGAGCGCAACATTGGCCTCGTCAGCCTCACTGGCGGCGTCAGCACCTATGTCGACGGCATGCGCACGGCCAACTGGGGCAGCGGTGTGCATCTGGTGCCGGCACCCCTCGTCGTGCGCGACCCGGACGTGGCGCGCAACCTGTCCTCCGAACCCGCCGTCGCGAACCTGCTCGACATGGCGCTCAACGCCACCTACCAGCTCGTCGGCATCGGCGAGCTTTCCGCCGCCTCGACGGTGGTGCGCGCCGGCTATGTCAGCCCCGACGAGGTGGAGCCGCTGCGCCGCAAGGGTGCTGTCGGCGACATCCTCTGCCAGTTCTACAACGAGCGCGGCGAGGCGCTCGACCTTCCCCTGCACGACCGGGTGATCGGCGTGAAGCTTGCAGCGTTGTCCCGAGCCGAAAAGGTCGTCGCGGCGGCCGGCGGCATCCAGAAGGTGCAGGCCATTCACGCCGCACTGCGCGGAAAGTTCGTCGGCATCCTCATCACGGACGAAACAACGGCCGCTGGCCTCATCGAGATCAAGGACTGAGCCATGACGACGACATATCTGCTGGCGGTCGACGCCGGCACCGGCAGCGGCCGGGCAGTGATCTTCGATGAAAACGGCAATCAGATCGCCAGCGCACAGCACGAATGGTGGCACAAGACCGATCCCAGGTTCCCCGGCTCGATGGATTTCGACGTCGAGGGCAACTGGGCGCTTCTTTCGCGCGCCATCCGGCAGGCGATCGCCGAGGCCGGCATAACGGCCGCCGATATCCGCGCCGTCAGCGCCACCAGCATGCGCGAGGCCATCGTCGCCTATGACCGCGCCGGCAAGGAAATCTGGGCCTGCGCCAATGTCGACAGCCGCGCCGTCAGCGAAGTACGCGACCTCAAGCGCGATTTTCCAGGCCTCGAACGCGAGCTCTATGCGCAAAGCGGCCAGACCTTCGCGCTCGGCGCACTGCCCCGCCTGCTCTGGCTCAAGCGCAATCTACCTGAGGTCTATGCCCGTATCGATCGGATCAGCATGCTGTCCGACTGGGTTCTGGCGCGCCTGTCCGGCGTCATTGCCAGCGATCCGTCCAACGCCGGAACGACCGGCCTCTACAGCCTTGCGAAACGCGACTGGCTGCCGGAAGCCATGGCCAGGGCCGGCATGCGCGACGATATCTTCCCCGAAAGCGTCGAGCCCGGCACGGTCATCGGCCACGTGACGGAAAGGGCGGCTGACGAGACCGGCCTTGCCCCGGGCACGCCCGTCGTCATGGGCGGTGGCGACTGCCAAAGCGGCGCTGCGGCCATCGGCGTCGTCAACGAGGGCGACTGCGCCGTGCTCGGCGGCACCTTCTGGCAACAGGTGGTGAATGTCGGCCCTGATGTCTCCGACCCGTCCATGGACCTGCGCATCAATCCGCATGTCGTGACCGGCCTCAACCAGGCCGAGGCGATCAGCTTCTTCGTCGGCATCGTCATGCGCTGGTTCCGCGACAGTTTCGGCGCCGAGGAAGTGGCGGCGGCCGGCCCCGGCGGCGATGCCTACCGTCTGCTGGAGGAAAAGGCGGCGAACGTACCCGTCGGCGCGCACGGCATCATCCCGGTCTTTTCCGACGTCATGCACTACGGCAACTGGTATCACGCAGCCCCCTCGCTGCTGAACCTGTCCATCGATCCGGAAAAATCCGGCAAGGCCGCCATCTTCCGCGCATTGCAGGAGAATGCGGCAATCGTCGCAGCGCGCAATCTCGCGGCCATCTTCAAGCTGTCGGGCAAGACGCCGGACAAGATCGTCTTTGCCGCCGGCGCTTCGAAATCCGCCCATTGGTCGCAGATCCTGTCGAGCGCCACCGGCCTTCCGGTCGTTACCCCCGTCGTGAAGGAAGCGACGGCGCTCGGCTGCGCGGCCGCCGCGGCCATCGGTATCGGCCTGCGCCGCAATTTCGTCGAGGTGGCGGACGGCTGGGTGCGCTGGGACAGGCACTTCGAGCCGGATTTCACGCACAAGGCCATCTATGACGAGGCGGGCGATCGCTGGGCACGGGCCTATGCGCTGCAGCGCCAGCTCGTTGACGAAGGCGTCACCACCGCCATGTGGAAAGCGCCGGGCCTTTGACCCTTTCATCCAGGACTTCAACATATAACAGGGAATAAGACATGCTCATCCAGATGGTCAGCATCAACGTCAAGCCGGGCCATGCCGCGGAGTTTCTCGAGGCGTTCCGCATCAATTACGAGGGCACCCGGCAGGAGCCGGGCAATGTGCGCTTCGACGTGCTTCGCAATCCCGAAGACGAAAACAGCTTCACGATCTACGAAGTGTTCACCTCGCCGGAAGCCGTCGACGAGCACCGCAAGACCGCGCACTATCAGGAATGCGTGCGCCGCATCGACCCGATCCTCTCCGGACCGCGCACCAAGACCTTCTATCAGGTCGAAATGGCGGATTTTCTAGGCGAATGAGCAAGGCACCGGGCGCAACCAGCGCCCGGTTCAAGCACTTACCACCAGCTTTGGTGCGAAAGCCCGCGCAGCATCTTCTCGAACTGCGCGATCTCGGTTGCCGAGACCTCGTGCGACCTGTCGGGCAGAACATCGCAGTGAAGGCTCGCCCGCGCGCGGGCGAGCGCAGCAGCCGCCTGAGCAAAGGCATCGACCGGAATCCAGGGATCCTTGTCGGACCCGGTGAGATAGGCCGGCAGACGATCCAGATCGGCAAAGGGGCGGTCGCAATCCGGCGTGCCCACACGGCACCCCGTAAGGCTTGCAAGCGCGCCGCTCCAGGGGCCGTGACGCATCGCATATTCGATCGCAAGGCACGCTCCCTGGCTGAAGCCGCCAATGAGAAGCGGCCTGGCGTGATCTCTCGTGCCGGGAAGATCGCCGACAAGCTGCCTGACATAGGCAACCGACTGCTCCAGCTGTTTGCGGGTGCGTTCCGTAAGTACGTCGGTGGCGCGCGCGTCATACCAGCTGTTGCCCCGCGCCCGCGGCAGCACGAAGGCAACGCCCGGCACATTGAGCTTGGAGATCACCTGCTCGACCATATCCTCGGGCGACTGGGTACGCCCGTGGATGAAGACGCAGTGCACCAGGGCCTCCCCGGAGCTGGCACCGAGGAGGAGTGGCGTGTCGTGGTTCGACATGGCGCCGGGCTCAGAATTTTGCGGGTTCGAGACCTGCAATCAGCTCCTGCCGGCGATCTTCGAACCATGGCGGGAAGACCAGCGTCGTGCCGATCTGGTCCGCAGGCTCGTCCAGCGCCCAACCACCTTCGACCGACCAGGCGATCTCGAACAGCGCGCCGCCGGGCGAGCGGACATAGCAGGACTTGAAGTAGTTGCGGTCCTTCTGGTCCGACACGTCGGTGAAGCCGAGACCTTCCAGATGCGCCTTGAGCTTGAGCTGGTTTTCCTCGTTGCCGGTGTTCAGCGCGAGGTGATGGATCGTGCCGCCGGCCAGCGTCCAAGTGCCCTGCGGGCCACTGGATTCATGCAGCACTTCGACGATGCTGTTCGGCCCGCCGGCATTCGGCACCGAGAACATCAGGCCCTCGTCGCTGTCGGCTTCCTTCGTCATCGACATGCCGACGCCGAGGAAATCGTCCATCGCGGTGCGGTCGAAGACGGCGATGGCCGCGCCGTAGATGCCCTTGATGCCGTGCTCGGCCTTCACGCCCTGCGCCTCGTTGACGATCGACGGACGATTGTCGGCCGGGCTTTCGACAAGCTCATGCGGAATGCCGCACGGATGCTTGAAGGCTACCCGCGTGATGCCGAATCGCGACGTCTTGGCGGCTTCGACGCCCTTTTCGTTCAGCCGGTCGATCCAGTAATCGGCCGAGCCGACCGGAATGGCCTGCTGGATGATCTTCGACTGGTTGGTGCCGCGCTTGCCGAAAACCGCCGGCTTGCGGAAGGGGAAGGTGGTGATGATGGTCGAGGCATCGCCGTTCCGCGAGCCGTAATAGAGGTGATAGACGGGGATGGTCCCGTCGAACAGCACGGTGCGCTTGACCGAATAGAGCCCGAGCACCTTCGTATAGAAGTCGTAATCCTCCTGCACGCCGTCGGTGCAGAGCGTCAGGTGATGATAGCCGCTGACAAGGGCCATGGTGTCCTCCTCCAAAGACATTGCAATTCCGGATGCGGTTCCTCCACCGCTTCGGGAACCACGGCTGGAGCCCGCCTGTCGCAAGCCGTCCGTGATTGTCCCCAATATAGCCAATCAAGCCCGCCGGTGATTGACTTTGTTCATGCAAGCTATAGCAATTTGCTATGAAGATCGTCGAAGCCCACCTTGTTCAGCTTGCGGCCGTCATCGAGACAGGCGGCGTGACCGAAGCGGCCGCCATGCTCGGCATGACGCAGTCGGCGGTGTCGCGCACCCTTTCGATTCTGGAAAAGCGTATCGGCGAACCGCTCTTCGTGTCCGGCCGGCGGCCGATGCAGCCGACACCGCTCGGCGAGCAGCTCGGCCAGCAGGGCAAGGCCATTCTGGCATCGTCGCGCAAGGCGATGGAAATCGTCCGCAGCTTCAAGTCTGGCTCTTCGGGGCGGGTACGGATCGGCGGTGTGCCCTTCTTCATGGATGCGGTGGTGTCGCCGATGATCGCCTCGTTCCAGCGCGGCGAGCCGGGCATCATGGTCTACCAGTCCTACGGCAACTATCCCGACCTCGTGGCGGAACTGGATTCCGGCCAGATCGACCTTGCGGTGACCCCGACGGGTTCCGTCGACCTGCGCGCCGACCTGCATTTCGAGCCGATCCTGACGGCGCGCAACGTGCTGACCTGCGGCGCCGGCCATCCCCTGGTGCGTAAGCGCACCCTCGCGACCGAGGACATCGTCAACTATCCCTGGATCGCGCCGCTGCCGGGCTCGCCGCTGGTACTTGACCTGCACAATATCCTGCTGACGCTGGGGCTGGCGGAGGTGTCGCTGCGCTATGCCGGCGGCTCGCTCCTGAGTGTCGTGAATTATCTTGCCGGCACGGACGCGCTGGCGATCCTGCCGCATTCCGTCGTCCACGCCTTCCGCGGCGAAAACAAGATCAGCATCATTCCGCTCGATATTCCCCAGCCTGAGCGCGTGCTCGGCGTCATGACGCGCAAGAAACCCTATTCGAACCCCGCCGGCCGCAAGTTTCTCGGCCATATGCGCCGCGAGTTCGCCGAACTTCGCCGCGCGGTGGAGAAGCACGAAAAGACGATCCAGTGGGTGCAGGGACCGTTCATGGGCGAGCGCGAGCGCATCCATTCGGGGGAATGACAACGGCAGAACGAAAACGGGGGCGAATGCAACCCGCGCATCCGCCCCCGCTTCCTGCAAAAATGCCTCTGTCAGGCGTGGTCGCGCGCCAGCACGAAGTCGTGTTTGACTTCCCAGAATTCGCCGTCGAATTCGTAGGCCTTCGCGCGTGCCGGGTCATTCACCCGGTCGAATTTCGCCAGCAGGCTTTCCTTGACCCCGAACACCGCATCCGAATGGATATAGGGATCATCAGGGTCGAAGATATGTGTCGTCAGCGTTTCGAAGCCATCGGCGCTGATGATGTAGTGCAGATGCGCCGGGCGGTAAGGGTGGCGGCCGAGATGGCCGAGCAGCTGCCCGACGGGCCCGTCATCGGGGATCGGATAGTATTTCGGCTTCACGGCACGAAACCAGTAATGTCCGTCCGGACCCGTGCGGAACATGCCGCGCAGATTGAAATCGGGCTGGATGCCCTTCTGCTGCACGTCGTAAAAGCCCTCGTCATTGGCCTGCCAGACATCGATGACGGCGTCGGCGATCGGCTTGCCCTCGGTATCGAGGATACGCCCCTCGATGACCATGTCCTCGCCCTTGCTGTCGAGGCAGATATTGGCGCCCATCGGCAGTTCCGGGGCGTCCGCGACGTGGAACGGGCCAAGCACCGTGCTCTCCGACGCACCGGAGGGCTTGCGGTTGTTGATCGCGTCCACCAGCATCGACACACCCAGCACGTCCGACAGCAGGATGAATTCTTGCCGCCATTCGTTGCACATCTGTCCGGTGCGGGTGAGGAAGAGGATCGCCTCCATCCACTCCTCCTGCGTCGGCTCCAGTTCCTTCACCGCCTCATGCAGCTTGCGGGTGATGACTTCCATCACCTCCTTCAGGCGCGCGTCCTTGGCGCCGGCATTGCGGCCGGTCACGACCTCGACGGAGTTCTCCTCGGTGAAATAACCCTTCTCATGCGCTTCCATCGTCGCCTCACAGATCCAGAATTGTCTTCAGTACACGGCGCAGTTCGCCAGCGGGGTCAGCCGCCAACCCTTCCGAGCGCCATGCGACGTGATGATCGGGCCGGACCAGCACCACGCCGGCATCGCCCACCTCGCGGGCCCGCGCCCAGTCGCCGTAATGATCCTGCCAGGTCTGCCGCGGCCCGATGACGTGGGCCACAAGCGGCAGGCCGAGTTCCGCCGACAGTATCTCGGCCGCATCGACCCACGCCTGCCCGCCGATACCGGTCAGGAGCGTAAACTTCCCATGGCCGCACAGATCGAGCGTGGAGGCCTTGCGGTTGCCCTCGCCGAACAACCAGGCATGCGGCAGCCGCGCACCCGGCCAGGTGGTCTGTTCGAAATGCAATTCCGGGTTGCAGGTGAACGCCGGCTCGGGCTGGCCGTCGGTCTCAACGCCTGTCGATTTGTAACGGTGGTTCATCTCCACGCCATGGGCGTCGAACTCATAGACCTTGAAGGCAATGGCCTCGCGCAACGCCGCGCGCTGATTTTCGGCAGCGCTTCCGTCGTCACAGCGGCGATCCATGTTCTCCTGCATCTTCACCGGATCGATGGAATCGAGCAGACCGAGCGCGCCGAAGATCGGCCCGAACTCCTCGATCGACTGGTTGGCGCGCGTGACGATCTGCGTGGCGATGGGCGCGCGCTCCTCGCTATACGTTTCAAGCAGGCCGGGTCCGGCCTGGCCCTTCAGCACCATGGCGAGTTTCCAGGCGAGGTTGAAACCGTCCTGGATCGAGGTGTTGGAACCGAGCCCGTTCGACGGCGGATGACGGTGGATCGCATCGCCCATGCAGAAGACGCGGCCCTTCTGTGTGCGCGTGGCGTAACAGTTGTTGACCGTCCAGGTGGAGACCGAGGTGATCTCGATGTCGATATCGGGATCGCCGATCAGGTCGCGGGCCACGCCCTCGGCAAAGGCATTGTCGACATCGGGCACGCCCTGGCTGATGTCATAGCCCCAGTTGATGAGCCACTCGTTCCATGGACGGATCATGCGCACCAGACCCATGCCGATGCCGCCGACATTCGAGCCCGGCTGCAGCACCCAGTAGAGTACCGAGGGACGATGGGCGACGTAGCGGGCGAGATCGGCCTTGAACAGGATGTTCATCGAGCCGGCGACACCCATCTTGCCCTCGAAGGGCAGGCCGAGATGCTGCGCCACCAGGGAATTGCCGCCGTCGGCACCGACAAGATATTTCGAGCGGACGGTGAAATCCTTGCCGGTCAGGCGGTCGCGGCAGGTCGTCGTCACGCCCTCGGCATCCTGCACGTGGCTTACATATTCCGTCGACATGCGCGCCTGCGTGCCACGCGCGCACGCCGTTTTGAAGAGAAGCGGCTCCATGAAGGTCTGCGGCAGGTCGTTCATCTCGCTCGGCGAGGAGAGCAGATGCTCGGCCTTCGACGTCGGATGCGTGCCCCAGGTCTTGAGACGGCCGAGTTCTTCGCCGGCGATCGCAGTGCAGAACACATTCTCGCCCATGATCTCCTGCGGGCTGGCGTGGAGGTAGCCTTCCGCCTCGACCTCGCGGCCGAGATCGCGCAGCACCTCCATCGTGCGCTGGTTCGTAATGTGGGCGCGCGGCGTATTGGCCAGCCAGCGGTAGCGGTTGATCGCCATGTTCTCGACGCCGTAGCTCGCAAGCAGCGCGGCGGTCGCCGAGCCGGCGGGGCCGGTTCCAATGATCAGGACGTCGGTTTCGATATCGGCCATCAGTCACTCCCTCTGATGTCTTTGGGTTTGGGCTGGCCCGCCAGGATGCGGCGGACGGGAAAGAGCTGGATTCCGGTGCGGTCGGCAAACAGACCCCACAGGCCGCGCGGCGCAAACAGCATGACCAGGATGCCGATGAGGCCGAGAATCAGCAGATACCAGGAGCCGTAATCGGCCAGCAGGTTCTGCAGGATGTAGAACACGATCACGCCGATGATCGGCCCCTCGATCGTACCGATGCCGCCGATCACCACGATGAAGATCACATAGGCGGTCCAGTCGGGAACGGAGAAGGCGGCGTCCGGCGAAATACGCGCCTTCTGCACATAGATCAGCGCACCGGCGAGCCCGGTGGCAAGCGCCGCCACCAGATAGACGAAGGATTTCGTCCAGGTCGGGTCGACGCCGACGGAGCGCGCCGCCTCGCGGTTGTCGCGCACGGCCGCAAGCCCCAGGCCCTGCTTCGAGCGCAGCAGCTTGTAGATCGAACCGATGGTAACGACCGCCAGTAGCAGCGCCAGCCAGTAGCAGACGATATCGGTGGCCTGCGGCCCGCGCACGCCAAGCAGATCCGCGACGAAGCGCACCCCGACCATGTCACGTGTGGCACCCGACGGCAGCGATGTGCCGGTACCGCCGCCGAGCGCCTTCCACTGCGCCAGCGAAAGCCGCACGATCTCGGCGATGACCCAGGTGCCGATGGCGAAATAGGCGCCCTGCAGGCGGAAGACGAAGAAGGCTGTGGGCACCGACAGTGCCAGCGCCGCGAGCCCGCCGAGCAGGATGGCGGCCATCGGGTCCATGCCGAGCAGGCTGACGCCGGCAAACATCGCATAGGCGCCGAAGCCGACAAAGGCCTGCTGGCCGACGGAAACGAGGCCCGCATAGCCGGCAAGCAGGTTCCAGCATTGCGCCAGCACCAGCATGGTCAGGATGAAAAACAGGTCCTGCACCACCGAACGCGAGACGAACAGCGGGGCGGTAAAGGCGAGCGCCACAAGCGCGAGGATCGCCAGCATAGAAAAGGCGGAGCCGCGCGTGCGGGTCGAAACGGTCCAGGAGGATGAGGAAATATGATCGCTCATGTCAGTCCACCGCCCGTGGGAAAAGGCCGCGCGGCCGCACCAGCAGCACCAGCAGGAAGGCGATATGGCCCGCAAGAATCTGCCATTCCGGATTGATCGCCGCGCCCACGGTCTGTGCCACGCCGATGATGATGCCGCCGGCGAGCGTGCCCCAAAAGGAGCCGAGCCCGCCGATGATGACGGCCTCGAAGGCATAGATCAGCCGGGCCGGTCCCATGGTCGGATCGAAATTGGCGCGCGTGCCGAGATAGAGTGCTGCAATCGTCACCACCATCATGGCAAGGCCGGTGGCGGTGGCGAAGATGCGCTCGGCGCGGATACCCATCAGGCCGGCCGTTGCGCTGTCATCCGAGGTGGCGCGGAAGGCCCGGCCAAGCGACGTGCGATAGAAGATGAGGTTGAGCGCGACGATGACGCCCACCGCCGACAGGAAGGTCAGAAGCGGCATGGTGCCGATGCTGATAGGGCCGATCTGGAGCGACGCCGTTTCCAGAGCGCCTGCCGAGATCCGGCGGCTATCGGCCGAAAAGCCCTCGAGCAGGCCGTTCTGGATCACCACCGAAAGGCCGAAGGTCACCAGCAGTGGCGGCAGGATGTCGTTGCCGAGCGTGCGGTTGAGCACGAGGAATTGCATCGCCCAGCCGAGCACGAACATCACCGGCAGCGCGGCCGCGGCGGCAATGAAAGGATTGAGGCCGAGCGCCGAAACCAGCAAAAGGATCAGGAAGGCGGCAAGCACGATGAGGTCGCCATGCGCGAGATTGACCAGCCGCATGATGCCGAAGACAAGGGCGAGGCCCGCCGCAAAAAGCGCATACAGGCCGCCGAGCAGAATGCCCTGAATGATGGTGTCGATCCAGTTCATCGCGCATGCGCTCCGAAATAGGCGGCGTGGATATCCTCGCGGCTCAGCGTTGCCGGCGTGCCCGAAAGCGTCACCCGTCCCTCCATCATGCAATAGACCCGATCGGCAACCTTCAGTGCCTGGCCGATGTCCTGTTCGATGATGACGATGGATGCGCCAGTCGCGCGGATTTTCGGAAAAGCCGCGTAGATGTCCCGGACGACCACCGGGGCAAGGCCCAGGCTTACCTCGTCGCAGAGCAGCACACGCGGATTGGACATCAGTCCGCGGCCGATCGCTACCATCTGCTGCTGCCCGCCCGAGAGAGCCGTGCCGGGCTGGTGGCGGCGCTCCTTCAGCACGGGAAAGAGGTCATAAATTGCATCGAGCGACCACGCGCCGTTGCCGACGCGGCCGTATCTGCCGATCAGCAGGTTTTCCTCGACGGAGAGCGACGGAAAGAGCCGGCGCCCTTCCGGCACCATGGCGATACCCAGTTGGAGGACATCGGGTGCGGCAAGCCCGCCGATCTCCCGGCCATCGAAACGGATTTGCCCGGGCACATTGCGGATGAGGCCGGAAATCGACCGCAGCAGGGTCGACTTGCCCGCACCGTTGGCGCCGATCACGGCGACCGTTTCGCCTTCGTCGAGCGCGATATCGACGCCGAACAACGCCTGGAAGTCGCCATAAAAGGCCGTCAGGCCACGGGTCTCGAGCAGCGCCATCACACATCGATCCCGAGATAGATTTCGCGTACGTCCTTCGATGCCATGATCGTCTCGGTATCGCCGTCGCCGATCACCCGGCCGAAATGCAGGACAACAAGACGGCTGACCACCGAATTCAGCGCATGCAGCACATGCTCGACCCAGATGATGGAAACGCCGCGCCGGTGGATGTTGCGGATCGTTTCCACCAGTTCCTGGCATTCCCCTTCGGTCAAGCCGCCGGCGATCTCGTCGAGCAGCAGGATTTTCGGGTCGGTCGCAAGTGCCCGGGCAAGCTCAAGACGCTTGCGCTGCAACAGCCCTAGGCTTCCGGCGAGCTGGTTTGCCTTGGGGTAGAGCCCGGTCTCGACGAGAATATCGGCGCAGCGCTCACCGACATCCTTCTCGGCCTTGCGCGACCCGAAGGCGCCGCCAACCAGCAGGTTCTCGAACACCGTCAGCTTTTCGAAGGGCTGCGGAATCTGGAACGTCCGCCCGACCCCGGCCAGGCACCGCGCCATCGGCGGCTGGCGCGTCACATCCTCGCCGTCGAAGCGGATCGTGCCAGCATCGACGCGGATATTGCCGGTAATGAGATTGAACAGCGTCGACTTGCCGGCGCCGTTCGGCCCGATGACGCCCAGCGCCTCGCCCTTTTCCAGCGCAAACGAAATCTGGTCGGCGACCTTGAGGGCGCCGAAGCTTTTCGAGACCTGGTCGAGGGCGAGGATGGGCATGGCTCAGCCGATCGCTTCCATCTTGCCGCCAGTCGGAATGTTCGGCGCCGTCTGGTTGTCGACGATGACGAGGTCGTAGCCCCCGCCGTCCTTGAGGCGCCACTGACCACCGACCAGCGGGGTCTTGGCGACATTCTTGGCGGCAAAGGGCGGCAGATTGGCGCCATCCCAGGCCACCTTGCCGACGATTGTCTCGATATTGGAGGCGGCGATGGCGGCAATCACCGCTTCGCTATCGGTCGGATCGGCGCGCTTCATCACGTCGGCAGCGACCTCGAACAGGGCATGGACGAAGCCGATGGGCTGGGTCCAGGGCCGGCCGGTGGCCTTGGTGAAGCCCTCGGCGAGCTCGCCGGCGCTCTGGCCGGTCAGCGACGACTTGAAGGGATGGCTTGCCGACCACCAGACTTCGCACGACAGGTTGTGGCCGTTCTTTCCGAGCGCCTCGACCGCCTGCGGAAACAGGATCGCCTTGCCGATGGACGCGACCTTGGGCTTGAAGCCCTGCTGCTGCGCCTGGTTCCAGAAGGTGGTGAAGTCGGGCGGGATCATCACACCGGTGATGATGTCGCTGCCATCAGACTTGAAGGCATTGATCTGGGCGGAAAAGTCGTCGGTCAGATTCTGGTAGCGGCCGGGATCATTGAGGCTGAAGCCCAGCTTCTCCAGAACCGGCGGGAAGCCCACGGCCTTGTCGCCCCAGGCATTGCCGTCGCCGTCGTTCGGAAACAGACCGCCGACCTTCTTGTTGGTCTCCAGCTGGCCCCACATGTTGGTATAAACAGCGATGACGTCTTCCAGCCCCCAGAAGAAGTGGAAGGCACTGTTGAACGGCTTCCACGACGCCGGTTCGCCCGGATTGGACTGCTGGCCGATGAACCAGGGCTGCCAGGGCGCCGCCGTCGAGATGCAGGGCACCTCCTCCGCCTCGCAGGTCGTGGCCACGGGGTTGGTCGTCTCGGGCGTCGAGGCCACGAGGACGAGATTGACCTCGTCGCTGACGATCAGCTCTTTGGCGACTTCGGCGGCGCGGTTCGGGTTGGACTGGCTGTCCTTCACCACCACTTCGTAGTTCAGCCCGGCCGCCTTGGTGGCGGCCATGAAGCCATCGATGATGAACTTGTCGGCCTCGGCGAAAGCGGCAAGCGGGCCGGTCTGCGGGCTGACATAGCCGAGCTTGATCGGCGCGCCCTGGGCGAGGGCCGGCATGGCAAGGCCGGATGTCGCAGCCAATGCGCCCGTCGCGGCTGCGGATTTCAGCAAGTCCCGTCTCGTGAGCATATTCATTCCTCCTCCCAAAAGAATTCAATATGGCGGTCGTGTTCCGCTCCAGGCGTCCTGTAACAGTGCGCGGATCGCCGTACGGTCGATCGGGCGCGGATTGGAATAGGGGTTCCTGGTGGCGATATCGGCGGCCCGGTCGAGATCGGCCTCGCTAAGGCCGAAATCCTTCAGCGCCATCGGCGAACCGATCGATTTGGCGAAATCGTAGAGCGCCTGTCCGGGTGTGGCGCCACCGAAAATATCGGAGATCGGCGTCATCAGCTCCGGCACCGCGGAGGCGTTGAAGCCGATCGTGTGCGGCAGCATGATGGAATGAGTCTCGGCATGCGGCGTGTCGAAGCTGCCGCCCAGCGTGTGGCAGATCTTGTGATGCAGCGACATCGAGATCTGGCCCAGCACCGTGCCGCAAAGCCATGCACCGTAAAGCGCCTTTTCACGCGCCGCGCCGTCGCGCGGGCTGTCGATCAGGGCCGGCAGGGCCTCTTTCAGCGCCCGGATGCCGTCGATGCTCATCATCGTCGTGATGGGATTGCGGTCGGGCGCATAGAGCCCTTCGGCCGCATGCGCGATGGCGTTCAGGCCGCTGGTGACGCTCATGCCAACAGGCAGGCCGAGCGTCAGTTGCGGATCGTAGATCACCACTTCCGGCGTGATTTTCGGGCTGCGAACAGTGGTTTTGACGCCGTTTTCCGTCTGGCCGAGGATCGGCGTGACTTCGGAGCCGGCATAGGTGGTGGGTATTACGATCTGCTGGATGTCCGTGCGATACGCCATGGCCTTGCCGAGCCCCGTCGTCGAGCCGCCACCGAGCGAGACAACGCAATCCACGCCGAGCTCGGCCGCACGCGCGACGGCACGCTCGGTCACATCGACGGGTGTATGCATGGTGGCTTCGGTGAAGGTGCCGACCGAAAGAGGCCCAAGCCGGTTTGACAGCGCTTGCGCATCGGCGGCCTGATGCGGCGTCGACAGCACGAGCGCACGCCGGCAATCCAACGCCTCCACCCATTTGACGACATCGCCGCTCGCCCCGTTGCCGAAGACGATGCGTGCCGCACTTGCCTGATAGGTAAAGTCGAGTGTCATGTCGTGCCGCGTCCCTTCTTCGCCCGAACCATGGTGAAGGTGAAGTCGAGCGTCGACGCATCCCCCTTCCCGGTCGGCGTGAATTCCCCGATCAGCTCGTCCTTCACGCCGAACAGCGCGTCCTGACCGAGATGCGGATCGCTGCCGTCGTAGACATGCGTGCTGATCGTCTCGAAGCCATCCGCCTTGATCAGGAAGTGAAGATGGGCCGGACGGCGCATGGCAAAGCCCAGCCCGCCCAGCATCTGCCCGACAGGGCCGTCGCTGGGAACGGCATAGCCGCCCGGACGCACGGTCTTGTAACGGAAGCACCCCTGGCCGTCGGTCGTGAAGATGCCGCGAAGGTTGAATTCCGGCTGCTGGTCCGGCTGCTGGTTCTCGTAGAAGCCCTCGCTGTTAGCCTGCCAGGTCTCGACCGTGGCGCTGGCAATGGGCTTGCCGTCGAGATCCCGCACATGGCCGCTGACGGACAGCACGGGACCGACACCGTCGAGCGATATGCTGGCATCAAGCGGCAGCCGGGGCGCATCGGCCCGGTAGAAGGGGCCGCGCACCGTGTTGGGCGTCGCGCCCTTCGGCCGGTTCGTGTTGATCTCCTCGACCAACGCGGTCACGCCGAGCAGGTCGGAAAGCAGCACCCATTCCTGCCGGCGACCATCGCTGGCATGGCCGACATCCGTCAGGAATTCCATCGCGCGCCGCCAGTCGGCCTGCGAGGGACGTGTCTCCCTGATCAGCTTGTGCAGGTGCTCGATGAAGGGAACCATGAAGGCTTGCAGCGGTCCGGCGGCGTGCTTGTCGAGCCGCTCGGCAACGCGCTGCGCAGAGGTGCGCTCACTGAACGATATGTCTGGCATGACTTCTCCCATAACGAGAACCTAACAGGCCGAAATTGCGTGCTTGATAATTTTTTCGGCGATTTATATTCGTTATTGTTATGAAGATTGACGAAAGGCACCTTGCGCAGCTTGCAGCGGTCGTCCAGGCGGGTGGCGTGACCGAGGGCGCGACCCTGCTCGGCCTCAGCCAGCCGGCCGTGTCGCGCACGCTTGCGATGCTG
This sequence comes from Shinella sedimenti, assembly GCF_022601905.1. NCBI lineage: Bacteria > Pseudomonadati > Pseudomonadota > Alphaproteobacteria > Hyphomicrobiales > Rhizobiaceae > Shinella > Shinella sedimenti. Next base: position 125,728 of record NZ_JAKVIN010000004.1, on the reverse strand, counting down.
GAAAAGCGCCTCGGCGAGCCGCTTTTCCTGAAGGGACGCCGGCCGTTGCAACCCACGCCGCTTGGCCGCGCGCTGGCCGATCACGGCCAGGCCATTCTGACCTCCGCGCGCAAGGCATCGAGCCTGGTGGAAGGTTTTCGCCATGGCCGCACCGGGCTGGTGCGCGTCGGTGGCACGCCCTTCTTCATGGATGCGCTGATCGCCGGCATGGTCGCGGGCTTTCAGAATGCCTCCCCTGACGTGCGCGTCGAGCAGAGCTACGGCTATCTCTCGGAACTGCGCGCCGCCATCGTCGCCGACCGGATCGATCTCGCGATCTGCCCGATCGACATGCTCGAGGAGGGGTCTGGCATGCATTTCCAGGAGCTGCTGCCCGGCCGTAACGTCGTCGCGTGCCGCGTCACGCATCCGCTGCTGCTCAAACGCAAGCTGTCGGGCCCCGAACTGCTCGACTTTCCATGGATCGCGCCGCCACCCGGCAGTCCGCTGCTGGCCGATCTTCGCAGCCTCGTCCTCTCGCTCGGCGCCACCGAGACGAAAATCCGCTATGCCGGCGGTTCGCTGACCAGCGCGATCAACTACATGAAGGAAAGCGACGCGTTGACGATCCTGCCGCACAGCGTCGTCTTCGCCTATCGCAACGACAGGGCGATCACCGCGCTGCCGGTCGAAATTCCCCATCCGGAGCGGGCGCTTGGCCTGCTCCGGCGCTCGGGCGATCTCGGGGCACCCGCCATCGAGGCGTTTTCGGCGCATTTGCGCAAGAGTTTCGAGAATCTGCGGCATCTCATCAAGCGCCACGAACAGTCCGTCATCTGGGGTATGTAAGGGGAAAGCCGGCGGCATATCTCGCCGGCTCTTGACTCAGAAGGTCGCCGAATCGTCCGGCCACAACAGAACCGGCGCCGAGGCCGTATCGACCACCGGTCCCAGCGCGTGCCAGGCGCGGTTGGAATAGACCAGCGCCTCGGCCTGCCGTGTCGCGTGCGCTCCGGATGAAACGGCTGTCAGCTCCGCGGTCACAAGGCAGGCGCCCGGCGTTTCCAGCCGGCCGCGCAGCTCTGCGCGAAACCACAGCTCGACCTGCGGATAGTAGGGCTCACCGCTATCGAGCCGTGACCAGCGCACATCCGGCCCGAAGCGATCCTTGCCTGACGTGGCGCAGAGCCGGGCAAGCTGCATGTCGGCGCGGCGCACGAAATGCACAACGACGGATGCGGCACGCTCGACCACCTTCGCGCTGGAGGACGATGTCGAGAGCGAGAAGGCGACCATGGGTGGAGACGCACTGATCGAGATCAGCGAGCTCACCGTCAGCGCGACAGGCCCCTCCGCCCCTTCCGCCGTGATGATGGCGACGCCGGATGGGTGATGCCTGAAGGCGGCGAGAAACGCCTCTGTGAGGCCGGACCCAGCGGAGGCGGCGCCCGTTTCAGGCGTAGCCCCCTTGCCCGGCATGTCTTTCGCCGGGGCGCTCATTTCTTCTCGATCAGGTCGTAGAACTGCCATGTGCGGTCGCTCCACAGGCCGGCAAGGTCGCGGCCGGCGGCACCGACGATGTTCGGGTTGATCGTGAAATGGTTCGCTGCCGTCAGCATCTCGCGATAGATCCGCTGCATCACGCCGTAGCGCAGCGAGGCCCCGCCGAGCGAACGATAGACGAAATGGCAGGCGTCGACGCCGGCCTCATGCACTTCGGATTTGGCGAGATGCACAAGGCTGATCTGGCGCGTGGTCATGCGATTGCCGGCCTCGATGGAGGACTCGACGTCGCGCCAAACCTCGAACAGGAAAGCGCGGGCGGCGCGGACACGAGCCTCCGCCCGGCCGAAATCGTACCAGAACTTGTCGCTCTCGCCGAGCAGCCCTGCGCGGCCCGTCTTGGTCTTGGCATATTTCGCGGCCTCGTCGAGCATGCGGCGCGAGGCACCGATGGCCCAGCCGGAATGGCCGATGGCGGCAAGCCCCACCACGCCAAGGCTGAAGAATTCCTGCATGCGCTGCGGCTCGGCCGTCAGGATCGGGAAGACCATGTCGTCAGGAATGAAGACGTCGTTGGCGGCGTAATCGATGCTGCCGGTGGCCTGAAGGCCAAGGACGTTCCAGTTGCCGAGCAGTTCGTGCTCGTCTACCGGCGCATGGGCGCAAAGAACGATCACATCGCCCTTCTCGTCCTTGGCCGGCTGGCCGTTGCCATCGTCGAGCAGGGCGGCGGTGTGCGTGTAGGTCGCGTGGTAGATGCCGCTCGCATAGGCCCACTTGCCGTTCAGGCGATAACCGCCATCGACTTTCTTCAGCATGCCGGTTGGCGTGCCCTGACCGGAGAACCGGTTGTCGGTCTTGCCGTCATAGAGACGGCTGATGGCCGTGTCGGGCAGGAAGGCCGCCGACATCGCGCCGATGCAGGCGTGGACCATCGATACCCAGCCGGCCGCGCCGCTGTGATAGGTGATGGCCTCGATAAGCTGCAGACCCTGCGTCGGCGAGAGCTGCGCGCCGCCGATATCCTCGCCGGCGAAGATATGGCTCATGCGGACAGGCTTGAGCGCCTCGAAGGTCTCCTCGTTGAGGCGGCCGAGTTTTTCATTCGCCTCGGAATTCCTGTCGAGGATCGGGCCGACCTTCTCGATATGCGCCATGAGGGATGCGAAGTCCGTCTTCGTACCCCAGTAACCGGATGCATGCTTGAGTGGTGCGTTCATGACAATTCCTCCTTGATAGTCCTGTCGTCGCGGATCGCTGGAAGCGCCGCGCTCGGGTTTCACGTGGCCAGGAAGTCGCCGATGGCCGTGACGGTGCGCGGATCTTCCTGCATGGCGAAATGGCCGGCCTCCTCGATGATCAGCGTCCGGGCATTGGGAATGGCGGCCTGCCAGAGCGGCGCCTGCGAGGCGGGCAGAATGCGGTCCCTGTCGCCCCAGACGATCAGCGTCTCGTTGGGAATCCGGCTCAGCCAGCGGCCGAGATTGGGATGCCCCATGCCGTGCACCTTGAGAATGTTGCCGAGTGCGGGCCCTTCCTTCTCGCGCGCTGCCACGAAGGCCTCTGCCGAGGGGCACTCCGACCCACCCGGAAAGTAGCGCGCCGCGACCGCGACATTGTGCGCGAGATAGGCGGGAAACTCTTGCGGCGGGATCTGGCTCAGGTCGGCGCCGGGGTGATCGGGATGATTGAGCCCGGCCGGCGCATTCAGCACCAGCCTGCCGAAACGTTCGCCGGCAACGGCAGCGATCTCCGCCGCCATCCAGCCACCCATGGAATGACCGACGAGATGCGGACGCTCGAGGCCGAGCGCGTCAACGAGACGGAGATTGTGGACCACCATGTCCTGCATGCCGGCAATATGCGGCGCTTCGGCGCTCTCGCCGAAACCGGGATGGAAGGGCAGGTAGACACGGAAGCGGTCTGCAAGGCCCCGCGCCCAGTCGTAACCCTCGATTGTTGCCGCGCCATGCAGGGCGATCACGGCCGGTCCATTGCCGATCGCCTTGACGACCGTGCGCACACCGTCGATCTCCTCAGTCAGCGTTTCGAATTCCATAACCTGCCCTCCTCGTCCATTTGCTCACGCCGCATCGGCGGCAATCAGCACCTTGCATTGCGTTGTCCGGCGCCTGAGCCCCTCGAAGGTCTCGGGCACTTCGTCGAAACCGATCCGCCCCGTAATCAGCGCCTGCGGCCGGTAGCGGCCGGGACCGAGCGCGCCCAGCGCCGTCTCGAATTCGGCCATGTTGAAGAACACCGCGAAAACGAGCCGGATTTCCTTTGACAGGGCCGCGAAGGGATCCCACTCGTCACCGCCCACGCAGAGCCCGACGCCGACCACCGTTCCGTGCGTGCGCACGAGCCTGCAGGCGAAGTCGATGAGCCCGCGCTTGCCGACGCATTCGAAGACGATATCGGGTTGACCGCCCGACCGGGCCTGAAAGTCCTCGGCAAGGCCGGGACCGGAAAGGGCAAAGCCGGTCGCACCGACGGCGCTCGCGCGCTCCTCCTGATGCCGGTTGATATCGGCGACGATGACATCGCGCGCACCATGGCGCCGCGCCCAGAAGGCGACCAGCAGGCCGATTGGCCCGGCGCCAAGAATCAACACGCGATCGCCCGGCTTCAGTCCTGATCGCATGACGCAATGCAGCGCCACGGCGACCGGCTCAGCCAACGCGCCTTCCTCAATGGGCAGATCGTCGGGCAGGATGCGGCACTGGCGGGCGGCGACGGTGGTGAATTCGGCATAACCGCCGCCGATCAGCTTCATCTCGGCGCACCAGGCCGGCTCGCCTTTTCGGCAAAAGGCGCAGGCGCCGCAGCCACGCATCGGCGCCACCGCCACCCGGTCGCCCGGCTTGAGATCGGAGACGGCGCTGCCGCAGCGGACCACCTCGCCGGCGAATTCGTGGCCGAGAACGTCATGGCGCTTGAGCCCGAACGTCTTGGGGTCCTCGGTCATGTGCAGGTCGGAACCGCAAATGCCACAGGCGGCAATCTTCAGCAGGACCTCATCCTGTGCAGGCTCGGGAATGGGGCGTTCGCCCACCGTCAGCGGCAATCCGACAGCATCGAACAGAACGGCCTTCATGTCGGGTCCTCCATCAATCGTCGGCGTGTCGGGAACCAGGGGGCATCGACGACCTTGCAGATCAGGCCCCAGAGGCCGCCGCGCGCGAAAAGCGCCATGAAAACAGTGAGCAGACCGAGCACCACCATGTATGTCGCGCCATACTCACCGAACCAGCGCTCGGCGAAGAAGTAGATCAGCGCCCCGATCAGCACACCCTCCAGCGAGCCCAGCCCGCCGACCATGACGATGAAGATCGCGATATTGGCCCAGCTCGGATCATAGGCGGAGGGCGGTGTGATGCGCAGTTGCGCCATGAAATAGATGGCGCCGGCAAGGCCCGTGCCGACCGCTGCCGCGACCCAGATGAGGAAGCGCAGCCGGCCGACATTCACCCCCTGGCTGGCGGCGGCAACCGGATTGTCCCGCATGGCGATGAGCGCCAGCCCATAGCGCGAGCGCAGGAGCCAATAACTGCCGCCGACCGTAACGAGCAGCATCAGCGCGCAGAGCAGCGAGACGCCGATGGCGCGTTCCATGGGCGAATAGCCGGTCATGACGCGCAGGCTCATGCCCGCCCCGCCGTTGACATAGCCGAAGACCGATGTCCCAAGCCGCAGCACCTCTGCGATGACCCAGGTGCCGATCGCGAAATAGGGACCGTCGAGCCTGTGCAGCAGGCCGTAGGTGGGAATGGCGAGCAGGGCCGGCGCGATCATCGCGAGCACGACGGCGATGAAGGGATTGATGCCCCACAGCTGCGCCATCACGAACATCATGTAGGCGGACACACCGATAAACGCCTGCTGGCCGACCGATACCAGCCCAGCATAGCCCGCAAGCAAGTTCCACATCTGCGCGACGGCGATGTAGCAGCAGAGCTCGACAACATCGCGGATCAGGCCCTGGCTCGCCCAGAACGGCATCGAGGCAATGGCGATGAGCGCGACGACGCCGAGCCCCATGGCAACGACGCCGGATAGGGTCTGGCGCTGAACGCGCACCGGCGGGAAATCCATAGTGCCGGCTGGTCCTGATACGGTTGCGAACGCTTGGGTCACGGTCTCAGCCCTTTCCGAGAATGCCCTGCGGCCGCAGTGCGAGAATGGTGAGGAAGACGAGGTGGCCGGCAAGGATGCCGAAGCCGGGATCGATGCGGAACCCGATCGACTGGCTGATGCCGAGCACCATGGCCCCGATGAAGGCACCCCAGATCGAACCCATGCCGCCGATGATGACGGCCTCGAAGGCATAGATGAGCTGGAAGGCACCATCGGCCGGCGAAACCGTGGAGCGCATCGACTGGAAGACCGCGGCAAAGCCCAGGATGCCGACGGCAAGCGCCGTGGCGCCGGCATAGACGGCCTTCGGATCGATGCCGGTCATCGCAGCCGCCTCGACATCGGCGGCGGCCGCACGCAGCGAACGCCCGAACCGGGTATACTGCATGGTGGCTGCAAGCGCCGCCGTCAGCACCGTGGCCGTGAACAGCACGATCACCGGCAGCACACCGACGAAGAGCGGGCCGAGCTGGAAGGAGGCCTGGGCGAGGCCGTCGCTCGGCAGCGAGCGCGTATCGGCCGACCAGACCTGCAGCATCGCGTTCTGGAGCGCGATCGACAGGCCGAAGGTAGCGATCAGCGACGGCAGCGGGTCGGCCCCCACGACACGGTTGAGGATCAGCCGCTGCAAGATGATGCCGATGATGCCGCCGAGCGCGACAAGCACCACCAGCACCGACCAGGGGCCAAGACTGAAGGTGGAGGCAAGGCTGATGCCGACCAGCGCCAGCAGGATCATCAGGTCGCCATGGGTGATGTTGACGACACGCATCACCCCGAACATCAGCGCCATGCCGAGAGCATATTGTGCATAGAGGCCGCCCAGAAGAACGCCCTGGACCAGTCCGTCAAGCCACTGCATGGGATGCTCCAAAATAGGCTTCGCCGATCGCCTCGCGTGACAGTTCCGCGGAGCGGCCGGTCAAGGTCACCCGGCCCTCCAGCATGCAGTAGAGCCGGTCCGAGGCGGACTTGGCGAGGCCGACATCCTGCTCCACCAGCACGATGGCCGTGCCGTTCGCCGAAATCGACGGAATGGATTGATAGATTTCCTTGACCACCTTCGGCGCCAGACCGAGGCTGATCTCGTCGCACAAAAGCAGGCGTGGCTGGTTGAGTAGCGCGCGGCCGATCGCCACCATCTGCTGCTGGCCGCCGGAGAGCGACTGGACCGGCACCGCCTGCTTTTCCTTCAGGATCGGAAACAGCGCATGGATGCGCTCGATCGTCCAGGCATCGCCACGGCCGGGTGCGGCGTGATCGACGGCGACGCGCAGATTGTCGAGCACGGACATGCCGGCAAACAGCCGACGCCCCTCGGGTACGATCGCCACGCCGTCGGCCACCATGTGGTGCGGCTTGCTGCCGCCCACCGGCCGGCCGTCGAGACGCACCATGTCGGCCCCGACCCTGATCAGGCCCATGATCGACTTCAGCAGCGTGGATTTGCCCGCACCGTTGGCACCAATCAGGGCGACCACCTCGCCCTCCGCAATGTCGAGATCGACGCCGTAAAGGGCCTGAAAATCACCGTAGCGGGCCTTGAGGTCGTGGGTGGAGAGAAGCGTCTTCGCCGTCATGCCTCGATCCCCATATAGACACGCCGGACTTCCGGGTCCTTGATGACGTCATCCGGCTGGCCCTCAGCGATCTTCTCGCCGAAGTTCAGCACCATGATCCGGTCGGCCACCGCCAGCAGGGCGTGCAGCACATGTTCGATCCACACAATGGTCACGCCACGGTCGCGGATGCGGCGGATCAGCTGCACCAGCGCCTTGCCTTCTTCGTCCGTCAGACCGCCGGCGATTTCGTCGAGCAGCAGCAGGCTTGGGCCCGAAGCCAGCGCGCGGGCCAGCTCCAGCCGCTTGCGATCGAGCAGCGTCAGCGATCCGGCGGAGCGATTGGCCTTGTCCGCCAGCTCGCAGTCACGCAGGATCTGCGCGCAGAAGGCGTAACTCTGCGCCTCGGTGCGCCCGCCCCCGAAGGTGGCCGCCACGAGCAGGTTCTCGAAGGTCGACATGCCCACATAGGGCCGGGGGATCTGGTAGGTGCGGCCGATGCCGATCTTGCAGCGCGCATAGGGCGGCTGGCCGACGAGCCGTTCGCCCGCGAAGACAAGCTCGCCGGCATCGTTGTGCAGGTCGCCGCTGATCAGGTTGAACAGCGTGGTCTTGCCGGCGCCGTTGGGGCCGAGAATACCCAGCACCTCGCCGCGCCGGACATCGAAACTGATGTCATGCAGGACGCGGAGCGCACCGAAGGATTTGCTCAATCCCCTCGCTTCTAGCAATACGCCGTTCAATAAATCCTCCGCTCCGGGCCGCGGCAGGCGTTTTCAAACGCCGCCCGCCCGGTCCTCCTGCACTCGGATGGTTCTGTCTGTAGCCGGGCGCATTGCCGCCCGGCAGCCATGTCCAGCATGCCCGGGCTCAGCCCGCCCAGGGGAGCACCTTCATCTTCTGCTCGGGTTCGAACAGCGTGTTGACGGTGTTGTCTACGATCTTCAGGTCGTAGGGCCACTTCTCGCCCTTCACCCACTGGCCGCCGAAGATCGGCGTCGTCGAGACATTCTTGTGCGGCCCGCTGGAGAAATCGACCTTACCGATCAGCGTCTCCATCTTGGTTTCGACCATCGCGTCGCGGATCGAGGTGCGGTCGAGCGGGTTGGAAGCGCGCTTGAGGATATCGAGCGCCACTTCCCAGATCGCGTGACTGTAGCCGAGCGGCTGCGTCCACTGCTTCTTGGTCTCGCTCTCCCACTGATCGGCGATCTCGCGGCTCACCTGGCCCGTCAGCGTCGACTTGAACGGGAAGGCGGGCGTCCACCAGACCTCCGAGGACATGCCGTCGCCAAGTGGCCCGAGCGCCTGCACGCCGCCCGGGAAGAGCAGCGCTGCCGCGACCGTGACGGCCTTGGGCTTGTAGCCCTGCTGGGCGCACTGGTTGACGAAGGTCTTGAGGTCGTCGGGATAGGTGATGCCGCCGACGATTTCGCAGCCGGCATTCTTGAAGGCGGCGATCTGCGCCGAGTAGTCATTGGTGCGCGGCTGGAAGAAGCCGGGAACGGTAATCTCGAAGCCGGCTTTCTGCGTCGGTGCGGGCAGGCCGTAGTCGTTGTTGCCCCAGGTCTCGCCGTCGGCGTTTTGCGGAAACAGCATGCCGACCTTGCGGTTCGTGTCGAGCGTGTTCCATAGGCCGACGAAGGTGTTCAGCGCCTCGTCGAGGCCCCAGAAGAAGTGATAGGTCCAGTTGAAGGGCTCGTTCTGGCCGCCGCGCGGAAAGATGACGGCCTGCCAGGGCGCGCCGGTCGACAGGCACGGGCATTCGTTGAGTTCCGCCTGGTCGGCAGCCGGGCTGACGGTATCGGTCGTCGAGGCCGGCAGAAGCAGATGGACGCCATCATTGAGGATAAGGTCGCCGGCGACTTCTGCGGCACGGTTCGGGTCGGACTGGCTGTCGCGGATCAGGATCTCGACATCGAACTTGCCGGCCGCGGTCTCCAGCCCGTCCTTCAGCATCTCCTTGACCTTCTGGGCCGCCCAGCCGTCAGTCTCGCCAAAAAGCGCGAGCGGGCCGGTGGTGGGCGTCACGAAGCCGAGCTTGATCGTGCCGGCCGATTGCGCCCGTGCGATCATCGGCGCGCCGAGCGTGGCGGCGGCAAGGCCGGCACCCATGCCTTTCAGCACGGTGCGGCGGGATGGCTGCGCAAATTTCGTCTTCAGGTCCACCTTGGTCTCCTCCCTCGGGTGTTCTTGTCGTCTTGACGCGCATGCAGTGGCGGTCGGCCCTCCCAGACCGGCAATCGCCTTACCTGATGCGGTTCATCGAACCGCCGTCGATTACGATCTGGCTGCCTGTGACATAGGATGAGCAAGGCGATGCGAGATAGAGCGCCAGCCCCTTGATATCCTCGGTGTCGCCGATCCTGCCGATCAGCGACTGCTCCTCGAAGGCCTTGCGGTCGGCGGGGATCTTCAGCCGGCCGCCGGCAATATTGGTCATGAAGGGACCGGGCGAGATGCAGTTGACCAGGATGCCGAACATGCCCAGCTCCATCGCCATCTGCCGGACGAAGTGGTCCACGCCCGCCTTCGCGGGCATGTAAGGCGTGCCGACGATCGCTTCGTTGATCTGCGCGGCGATGGAGGACGTGACGATGATGCGGCCGCCGCCCGTCGCCTTCATGTGGCGCGCCGAATGTTTCACGGTCGTATAGACGGACGAGAGATTGACCTCGATGACCCGGTCCCAATGGTGGTCGTCGAGCACGTCGATCGCCCCATCGGGGATGCGCTCGCCCGTCGTCGACAGGAAACCCGGCCCGGCATCGATGCCCGCATTGGCGAAGACCACGTCGATCCGGCCATGGCGCTCGGCCACCGCATCGAAGGCTTCTTTCATGCGGGCACGGTCCGCCACGTCGACCACCTGCCCCCAGACGTCGCCGCCGCCGGCCTTGAGTTCGGCCACGACGCAGTCGAGCTGCGTTGGATTGAGATCAAAAATACAGACCCGCGCGCCGTTATCCGCCATGACCTCGGCGTAAGCACGCCCGATACCACTGGCGCCGCCGGTAACAATGACCGACTTGCCGCGAACGTCGAACATCTCCTGCAATGTCGCCATTCTTCTCCTCCCGATTACAAGGAGGCTAACAGCGGCCAACACCCGTTTTAATGATTTTTTTCAACTTTAATATGCCGGATCGTTATGCTCGGGAACCTTGTCGATCCGGCTTAAACTGCGCCGCTGATACGATAACCCCATTCGCCTTGACCCGACTTGCAGGCGCTTCTCAAAGCATCCAAAGTCGTGTTTGCGAGACTCCGAGGCCTGAAGGATAGATTCGTGAAAGTGATGTGCCTGAACGGCTGGGGCGGCAAGCTGCACGAAAAACTGTTGCCCTATCTCAAAAACAGCGATCCCGACGTCCTTTGCTTGCAGGAAGTCATTCACAGTCCGGAAACCGGCAAGGATTGGCTGACCTATCGCGATGGTGACCACGTCCTGGCGCAGCGCGCCAACTTCTTTCGCGACGTCTCGAACGCCTTGCCCGATCATGCCGCCATCTTCTGCCCGGCGGCACAGGGCGTCCTCTGGGATCAGGACCAACCCGTCCCGTCGCAATGGGGGCTGGCGACGTTCGTGCGCCGGTCTCTACCCATCATCGGCCAGGTACAGGGCTTTGTTCACAAGGGCTTTTCACCGGCCGGCTATGGCGACCATCCGCGGTCTCGCAGCGCCCATGGCGTCAGGGTCTATGATAACAGAGCGGGGCGGTGCGTCAGCATCACGCATATGCACGGGCTGCGCGATCTGAACGGCAAGATGGACACACCCGAACGCGCCGCGCAGGCACGAAGGTTGCTCGATCTTTCCCGACAGATTTCAGAGCCGGGTGACGTCGTGGTGGTCTGCGGTGACTTTAACGTCGACCCCGGCAGTGAAACGCTCGCCATCCTCGCCGATGCCGGACTGCATGAGCTGGTGACGGGGCGCGGCATTGAGAGCACCCGAACCACGCACTACAAGAAACCGGGCCGGTTCGCCGACTATATGCTTGTGAACCGCGCGGAAGCCGTAAAGTCGTTCGACGTCATCCACGACCCGGAAGTCTCGGATCACTGCCCTCTCGTTCTGCAGTTATAGCCAATACTGCAGCGGGGATCACAGTACGTCTGTGAAGACAATTTTTCGGGAATGCCATCATTCAGCGAGGAATGGCGGAGAGGGTGGGATTCGAACCCACGATACCCTTGCAGGTATGCCGCATTTCGAGTGCGGTGCATTCGACCACTCTGCCACCTCTCCGGATGTCGGTCGGCACCTTTGAGGCGCGGGCGGTACATAGCGGGTGTGGCGCGGGCTTGCAAGAGGGCTTGAGCGTTGAAAGTTCATCTATTTGTCATGGTGACGGAAATTCCCTTGACAGTTTTCCGCGCCTCACCTATTGCGCAAGGTGCAGTGGCATGGGTCTTACCTGTGCCGCGACACTGGTTCTTTGTGCCGAGCGGCCTGAATTTTCGGCGCCGCACCTTGCAGTAACCACCCGAGCCGGCGATGCGCCAATGCATCGCCATCCCTGTCGACTGATAAAAAGACGGCCGTGCCCCAGGGCGCAGAGCCGGCACGAACATGAAAGGATACAAAATGTTCGCAGTCATCAAGACCGGCGGTAAGCAGTACCGCGTGGCCGCCAACGACGTTCTGACAATCGAAAAGCTGTCGGGCGACGCTGGTGCAAAGATCGAATTCACCGAAGTGCTGATGGTCGGCGTCGGCGCCGATGCGACGATCGGTGCGCCCTTCGTCGAAGGCGCGATCGTGACCGCAGAAGTCGTCGAGCACGGCCGCGCCAAGAAGGTCATCGCCTTCAAGAAGCGTCGTCGCCAGAACTCGAAGCGTTCGCGCGGTCATCGTCAGCACAACACGACTGTCCGTATCATCGACATCGCAGCCGCCGGCGGCAAGGCAAAGAAGGCTTCCAAGAAGTCTGAAGCCGAAACCGTTGCAGCAGCCGAATAATCCGGACGGGTAAAGGAGAACTCCCATGGCACACAAAAAAGCTGGCGGTTCCTCGCGCAACGGTCGCGATTCCGAGTCCAAGCGTCTTGGCGTGAAGAAGTTCGGCGGCGAAGCCGTCCTCGCAGGCAACATTATCGTGCGTCAGCGCGGTACGCAGTGGCATCCCGGTGCCAATGTCGGTCTCGGCAAGGATCACACGATCTTCGCTCTTACGGCTGGCAATGTGAATTTCCGTACCAAGGCCAACGGTCGCGTTTACGTGTCTGTAGCCCCGAAAGCGGAAGCAGCGGAATAAGCCGGTAGCGCTCTAAAACAGCCGGCGTCTCATCGACCCGGCTGACGCGACAGGTTTCAGGCCTGAAGAAGAAAAAGGGAGATGAGGCAAGACCTTATCTCCCTTTTTCGTTCTGGAGGACTGAACATGCAAACCGAACTGTTGCGGGAAGACCAATCAAGGTCTCCCCAGGAAAGGCCAAGGCCTGAACGGTCGAGGACCGATTGCCCGATCTTGCTGTCGCCGCGGCTCGTCATGAGAGCCCCGCACGAAGACGACATCGACGCCCTTGCCCATCTCGCCAACAACGCCAATATCGCCAACATGGTCGCCCGCATGCCGCACCCCTACACGGTTGCGGATGCCGCCGATTTTGTGCGACGCACGCGCGACGGCGCGATTGGCAAGTGCGTCTATGCCATTACGAAAGCCGACAACGGAGCGTTCCTCGGTTGCTGCGGTATCGAGCCGCATGAGGACGGACGCACGGTCGAGCTGGGCTACTGGCTGGGTGAGCCCTACTGGAACCAGGGCTATGTCACGGAAGCGGCCCATGCGCTGATCGACATGGTCTTCCGCACCCGCGATATCGAACAGATCGATGCGCGCTGCCGGGTCATGAACATCCCCTCGCGGCGGGTCATCCAGAAGTGCGGCTTCCAGTTCCAGGCGACCGGCATGGTACAGAGCCTTGCCGTCGGCGGCATGGTTCCCGTCGAATGGTACAGGCTCGACCGCAAGACCTGGGTTTCGCTGAAGAGCTGGGGGGGCATGCGATGAACGCCATGCAGAACTCCGTCGAACGGGCCCGCATCACCGGTCCCGGCCCCTGCCCGACCATCACGACGGCGCGTCTGACGCTGCGTCCGCACCGCATGTCCGATGCGGACGCCATCGCCCAGTCGCTTGCCGATTTCCAGGTCTCGCGCATGCTGGCGCGGGTTCCCGCCCCCTATGATCGCCAGGACGCCAGCGAGTGGCTTGCCGTCGCGACCACGGACCTCAACGACGGCTGGGCCTTCGCCATCACCGCCGGCGACGACGTGCATATTGGATGCGTTTCGTTCGAGAGGCGGTCCAGCGGCTGGGAAATCGGCTATTGGCTGAACCGCTTCTACTGGCGGCGCGGCTATATGAGCGAGGCCGTGCATGCGGCCATTTCCCGCTTCCTGATGCGCATGCCGGGCACGGAAATCCACTCCGGCATCTTCGCCGACAACCTTGCGTCTCTGCGCGTGCAGGAAAAGGCGGGATTCCGCATCACCGGCTGCAGCGAGGTCTTCAGCGTCGCGCGCGCCGCCATGGTGCCGCATCTCGAGACCGTACTGGCGCCGGGCGATTTTCGCCCGGCCTCACCGCGGCACTGATATCGGGCGGGGCGGAGAAATCCGCCCCGGTCTACGACAATTCGAACCAGACGGGCATATGGTCGGAGCCGAAGGCCGTTTCGTCGACCCAGGCATCTGTCAGGCGCTCCACGAGGCCGTGGCTGAGAAAACAGTAGTCGAGGAACATGCGGTCGGCATGGTCCTGAGGATTGATCCAGCTGAAGCTTGCGGCATGGCGCTTGCCGAGGCCGGCGATCGCATCGACCGGATTGCCGGCGCGGATCTGGCGGCCGTAAAGGGGATCGACGCCGCCGACCATTTCGCAATATTCGGGCGATTCCGGCACCATGTTGAAATCGCCCATCAGGACATAATCCTCGGGCACCGGCGGTTCGGGCAGGCCGAATTCATGGGCGCCGGAAATCGCGCCTCCCTCGAAGCCGTAGAGCTGGGCGCGGTCCTTGAGATACCGGATCTGGGCGATGCGCTCGTCGCGATGCACATGGTCGAGATGCACGGAATAGACGCGGAGCGCGCCACCCGGTGTGGCGATCACCGCTTCGGTGGCACCGCGTTGCAGGTTCAGCTTGTCGAGCGTGCGGGTGCGCGGCAGCGGGATGAGACGACTGGAGAGGATCGGCCAGCGGGAGAAGATCATGTTGCCGAACTGGAAGCGGCGATTGACCACGCGCCCCTTTTCGATGGCCGATCCCGCATCGAGATCGCAGGCCGGCCAGAAGACCGAGTAGTGGTTCGCCAGCAGCGTCTGCAATTCCGCCACCATGTCGATGCCGCCATTGCGGTGGAAGTTGCGCGTCACTTCCTGCAACGCGATGATGTCGGCGCCATGGATCGAGGAGACGATGCGCGGCAGGTCGAGACGATCGTCGAGACCGATACCGTACTGGATGTTATAGCTGACGAATTTCACGATAGTCTTTGACCTCTGCGGGAAGCGGCTATATCGAAGACGGCAAAATGACCATATTGATCAAAGTAAAGCGAACGGCGAGCCGATGAAGTTCCTGGACGAAGCAAAAGTCTATATCCGGTCCGGCGACGGCGGGGCAGGGGCTGTCTCGTTCCGCCGCGAAAAATTCATCGAATTCGGCGGCCCCGACGGCGGCGACGGCGGACGCGGCGGCGACGTGTGGGTGGAGGCCGTCAACGGCCTCAACACGCTGATCGACTTCCGTTACCAGCAGCACTTCAAGGCGACGATCGGCACGCACGGCATGGGCCGCAACCGCACCGGTGCGAACGGCGCAAGCGTGACGTTGAAGGTTCCCGTCGGCACGCAGATCTTCGAAGAAGACAACGAAACGCTGATTGTCGACCTCGTGCAGGAAGGGCAGCGCTTCAAGCTGGCCGCCGGCGGCAATGGCGGCTTCGGCAACGCGCATTTCAAATCCTCGACCAATCAGGCGCCGAACTGGGCAAATCCCGGTCTGGAAGGCGAAGAAAAGACCATCTGGCTGCGGCTGAAGCTGATTGCCGATGCCGGCCTCGTCGGCCTGCCCAATGCCGGCAAGTCGACCTTCCTCGCGACCTGCACGCGCGCTCGGCCGAAGATCGCCAACTATCCGTTCACGACCCTGCATCCCAATCTGGGCGTGGCGACCATCGACGGCGGCGAGTTCATTCTGGCGGACATTCCCGGCCTCATCGAAGGCGCCCATGATGGTGTAGGCCTCGGCGATCGTTTCCTCGGCCATGTCGAACGCACCCGCGTGCTGCTGCACCTCGTCTCCGCGCAGGAGGAGGATGTTGCCAAGGCCTACAAGACGGTGAAGCACGAGCTTGAAGCCTATGGCGGCGGCATCACCGATAAGCCGGAGATTGTGGCGCTCTCGCAGATCGACCTGCTCGACGAGGACGAACTGAAGAAGAAGTCCAAGGCGCTGCAGAAGGCCTGCGGCCAGCCCGTTCTGCAGCTTTCCGCCGTCGCCAATGTCGGCATGGTCGGCACGCTGCGCGCCCTTCGCGACGTCATCGTTCAATCGAAGAATGCCGGATCCGACGACTGAGATGACCAGAAACCGCAAACCGCTCGGAAAGTACCGCCGGATTGTGATCAAGATCGGCTCGGCGCTGCTTGTCGACCGCGCGAGCGGCCTCAAGAAGGCCTGGCTCGATGCGATGTGCGCGGATATCGCCGCGCTCAAG
This sequence comes from Shinella sedimenti, assembly GCF_022601905.1. NCBI lineage: Bacteria > Pseudomonadati > Pseudomonadota > Alphaproteobacteria > Hyphomicrobiales > Rhizobiaceae > Shinella > Shinella sedimenti. The sequence continues at coordinate 109,816 of NZ_JAKVIN010000004.1, read as the reverse complement.
TCCGGCGGCACCGAGGTTCTCGTCGTCTCCTCCGGCGCCATCGCGCTCGGCCGCTCCGTGCTGAAAGTGCCGGCCGGCACCCTGAAGCTGGAGGAAAGCCAGGCCGCCGCCGCCGTGGGCCAGATCGCGCTGGCCCGCGCATGGTCGCAGAGCCTGTCGGCCGACGATATCGTCGCCGGCCAGATCCTGTTGACGCTCGGCGATACCGAGGAGCGCCGCCGCTATCTCAATGCGCGCGCGACGATCAACCAGCTCCTGAAACTGGGTGCCGTGCCGATCATCAATGAGAACGACACGGTCGCCACGACGGAAATCCGCTATGGTGACAACGACCGGCTGGCCGCACGCGTCGCCACCATGACGGGCGCCGATCTGCTGGTGCTGCTGTCGGACATCGACGGGCTCTATACGGCGCCTCCGCATCTCGATCCCGACGCGCGTTTCCTCGAGACGATCCCTGCCATCACGCCCGAAATCGAGGCGATGGCCGGTGGCGCGGCCTCGGAACTCTCGCGCGGCGGCATGCGCACCAAGATCGACGCCGGCAAGATCGCGACGGGCGCGGGCTGCGCCATGATCATCGCCTCGGGCAAGGTCGACCATCCGCTGCGCGCCATCGAGGACGGTGCGCGGTCCTCATGGTTTGCGCCGTCGGGTTCGCCAGTCACCGCACGGAAAACCTGGATTGCCGGGCAGTTGCAGCCGGCTGGCCGGCTTGAGATCGATGCGGGCGCCGAAACCGCGCTCAGCGCGGGCAAAAGCCTGCTGCCCGCCGGTGTGCGCGGCGTGTGGGGTTCGTTTTCGCGTGGCGACACGGTTTCGATCTACGGGACGAACGGTCGCGAGATCGCCCGCGGCCTCGCGGGCTACGATGCCGACGAGGCGCGGCTGATCGTCGGCAAGAAATCGGCGGATATCGCCGCCATTCTGGGCTATGCCGGCCGCACCGCCATGGTGCACCGGGACGATCTCGTTGTGACCGGCCTTGCCGCGCCGGCCCCCGCCGAGACAGGGAAGGATTTGAGCCATGCTTGATCAGGTCAAGACCGATATCGACGCCCTGATGGACAGGATCGGCCGCAATGCCCGCGCCGCCGCCCGTCCGCTTTCCATCGCCAGCGCGGAAGAGAAGAATCGCGCGCTGGAGGCCATGGCCGCCGAGATCCTGGCCAACCGTGACGCGATCCTCGCCGCCAATGCGATCGACCTCGCCAATGCGAAGGAAAGCGGCGTCGCCGCATCCTTCCTAGACCGGCTGACATTGACGCCCGAGCGCATCGAGGGCATCGCCTCTGCCATCCGCGACATTGCCGGCCTCAAGGATCCGGTGGGCGACGTCATTGCGGAATGGGACCGCCCGAATGGCCTGCATATAGAACGCGTGCGTACGCCGCTCGGCGTCATCGGCGTGATCTACGAGAGCCGCCCGAACGTGACGGCCGATGCCGGTGCGCTGTGCCTGAAAGCCGGCAATACCGTGATCCTGCGCGGCGGGTCGGACAGCGTGAATTCATCGCAGGCTATCCATTCCTGCCTGGTGGCCGGCCTCAAGGCCGCCGGCCTGCCGGAGCATGCCATCCAGTACGTGCCGGTCACGGATCGCGCAGCCGTCGGCGCCATGCTTTCGGGCCTCGGCGGCGCCATCGACGTCATCGTGCCGCGCGGCGGCAAGAGCCTCGTCGCGCGCGTGCAGAGCGAGGCCCGCGTGCCCGTCTTCGCGCATCTCGAAGGGCTCTGCCATATCTATGTCGACAGGTCGGCCGATCTGGAGATGGCAAAGAAAATCGTCGTCAACGCCAAGATGCGCCGTACAGGCATTTGCGGCGCTGCCGAAACGCTGTTGATCGACCGCGCCGTCGCCGATACGCATCTTGCGCCGCTTGTTGAGGGCCTGCTGGCCGCCGGCTGCGAGATCCGCGCGACGGATGAGATCCGCGCCCGCATTCCCGATCTTGTACCGGCAACCGACGCGGACTGGTCGACCGAATATCTCGACGCGATCATCGCTGTTTCGCTGGTAGACGGTATCTCGGGCGCCATCGACCATATCAACCGATGGTCGTCTGCCCACACGGAAGCCGTCATCGCCGAAGACCCCGACGTCGTCGCACGCTTCTTTAACGAGATCGATTCGGCGATCCTCGTGCATAATGCTTCCACGCAGTTCGCCGATGGCGGAGAATTCGGCATGGGCGGTGAGATCGGCATCGCCACGGGCAAGATGCATGCGCGCGGCCCCGTCGGTGTCGAGCAGCTCACCTCCTTCAAGTACCGAGTGCGCGGCACCGGACAGGTGCGGCCCTGAGGTGACGTCGGACAGGGTCGAAGAGCGCTATCTGAGAATGCCCCATGTCGAGAAAGGCATGGCGGTCGGCCTGTTCGGCGGCTCCTTCAATCCGCCGCACCAGGGCCATGCACTCGTGGCCGAAACGGCGCTGCGCCGCCTCGGGCTCGACCAGCTCTGGTGGATGGTGACGCCCGGCAACCCGCTCAAGGACCACAAGCAGCTCGCACCGCTCGCAGAACGCATCCGCATGAGCGAGGCCATCGCGCCCGGACCGCGCATAAAGGTGACGGCCTTCGAGAAACGGCTCGGCCAGAGCTATACCGCCAAAACGCTGGAGCGCGTGCAGGCGCTGAATCGAGGCGTGAACTTCGTCTGGATCATGGGCGCGGATAATCTGGCGACGTTCCACAAATGGCAGAACTGGCGTAAGATCGCCTGCACCTTCCCCATCGCCGTCATCGACCGGCCGGGCTCGACCCTCGCCTATCTCTCCTCGCGCATGGCCAAGACCTTCGACTATGCCCGCGTCGACGAGGAAGACGCCATGACCCTGCCGGGGCGGCGCGCACCCGCCTGGACCTTCATTCACGGGCCGCGCTCGGCGCTCAGTTCCACGGCCCTGCGCACGCGCACGGACCTAGATAAAACCATCCCTCAGAAGTGACGTCTTGAAACTGGTACCCATTGGTGCCTACATTCGGCAGGTATCGGCGCGCTTTTGCCGATACGGGACGTGCTGTTCTGATCCAGAAAGGAACGAACCTGACAACAGTGCACGCAAAGGGGAACGTCTACGGCGTTTTCTCCAAGAGCGCGGGACGCAGCGACGATGCAGCCGACCGTGCCCTTCAACTGGTCCTCGCCAGCCTTGAGGACTCGAAAGCAGAAGATATCGTCTCCATCAACATTGCCGGGAAATCGGCGCTGGGCGACTACATGGTGGTCGTGTCCGGACGCTCGAACCGTCATGTGATGGCGATTGCCGATCACCTCATCTCCGATCTCAAGGACGAAGGCCTGGGCAATGCCCGCGTCGAGGGCCTTGAAGCGGGCGACTGGGTGCTGATCGACACGGGCGATATCATCATCCATGTGTTCCGGCCGGAAATCCGGGAGTTCTACAACATCGAAAGGATGTGGGCGGCTCCCGAAATCGAGGACGGCACGGTTCACTGAGCGGATCCGGCAAGACCGCGACGCGGTTTTGCGTGAGGAGCTGCGCTTTGACAAAACGCCGGGCACCTGTCCGGCGAGGATAAGGGGTGCGTGCGCCGAGATCGCCGCGCCACGACAAACGGACAGGGCTTAGGCGATGCGAGTGGGACTTTTTGCGGTTGGACGGCTCAAGGCCGGCCCTGAGAAGGATCTTGCGGCCCGCTATATCGACCGTTTCGCCAAGGCCGGTCCCGCCATCGGCCTCGAACTCGGCAAGATGACGGAGGTCGGCGAAAGCCGCGCCGGCAACGCCGATACGCGCAAGCGCGAGGAAGCGGTGATGCTGGAGAAGGCGCTGCCGGATAGCGCCGTGTTGATCCTGCTCGACGAGCGCGGCAAGTCGCTCGATTCTCCCGGCTTCGCCAATCTACTCGGCGGCTTCCGCGATGCCGGAAAGCGCGAGCTGATGATTGCGATCGGCGGCGCCGATGGGCTCGATCCCGCCCTCTACGACCGCGCGGATGCCACGCTCTGCCTCGGCAAGATGACCTGGCCGCACCAACTCGTGCGTATCCTTTTGGCCGAACAGCTCTACCGAGCCGTCACCATTCTCTCAGGCCACCCCTATCACCGCAGCTGACACGCGCGCCATTGCCGCGCAAGCCTGAGCGTGCACTCTGACACCAGCCCTATTTTTGGCGCTCTTTCTTGGCGAAGTCCGCAAATCAGCATAGAGCGAAGGGAACGGATGTTCGGAAGACGATGAGGAAAACCGGCACAGCCCATTCCGGTGAAGGTGTCAGCCGCCTGCTGCGGCCGGCAATGCTGTCGGCCGCGCTCTTCGTGGCCACACTAACCCATCCTGTCTTCGCTGAACCCGACGAAACGGTCGTCACGACCGAAAAGACCGGTTCGCTGCCCCGTGTCGAGGCGGATCCCGCCGCAGCCCTTGCCCTTCGCCGCGACAGCACGCGCCGGGAACTCGAATCGCTCTCCCAATCCATCAGCGTTTCCGAGGAGAAGACGAAAGAGCTGGAGGCGGAAATTGCCCGGCTCGACAAGTCCCGCCAGACGCTGCGCGACGCTATCGTCCAGTCCGCCGCCCTGCGCAAGCAGATGGAAGAGAAGATTCTCGCCGGCGAAAAGCGTCTGGAAGGCATGCGTGAGCAGGAGGCCGGCGTGCGCGCCTCGCTGCACGAGCGGCGCGGCGTGCTGGCCGAGGTGCTCGCCGCCCTCCAGCGCATGGGCCGCAATCCTCCGCCCGCCCTGCTGGTAACGCCCGACGACGCGCTGGGCTCGGTGCGCAGCGCCATCCTGCTCGGCGCCGTCGTGCCCGGCATCCGCAAGGAAACCGATGCCCTGATCGACGATCTGGCCGCGCTGATGGACATCAAGAGCGACATCGATCGCGAAAAGACCGAGCTGACCGACGCCATGCAAATCCGCCTGGACGAGGAGAAGCGCTCGGAATTGCTGGTCGCCCAGAACGAGGCGCTGACGGAAACCAGCAGCCGCACCCTTGCCGCCGAACGGCGGCGCGCGGAGGAACTCGCCGGCCGCGCGACGAGCCTGGAGGGACTGATCGGAAGCCTGGAAAAGGAGATCGGTTCGGTGCGTGACGCCGCCGCACTCGCCCGCGCCAAGGGAGAAGAACGGCGCGGCCAGAGCGAGGCCGAACGCGAGAAGGCGAGGGCGCTGGCGCGCGACAGCGTGCCCGACAAAAACCGCATTGCTCCCGCATATGAATTCTCACAGTTGCAGGCAAAACTCGATTATCCCGTGGCAGGCGACCCGCTGCGCCAGTTCGGCGACGCTGACGGAACCGGCCACGATTCCCAGGGGCTGACGCTCGCCACCAATCCCGGCGCGCTCGTTACAGCCCCTGCCGACGGATGGATCGTCTTTGCCGGAACTTTTCGCAGTTACGGACGCATGATCATTCTGAACGCGGGGGAGGGCTACCACCTCGTCCTGTCCGGCATGGACAAGGTGAACGTGCGCGAAGGTCAGTTCGTTGTGGCTGGAGAGCCGCTCGCCGTGATGGGCGAAAAGAGGATCGCAAGTGTGAACGCTTTGACGCTGGAAACGGACAAGCCGACACTTTACATTGAATTTCGAAAGAACGGAAAACCGGTTGATTCCCGGCCGTGGTGGTCCGCCAAAATTTCTGGAAAGGCACGCAATGATACGTAGGGCTTCACTTGTTATCGTCGGTGCACTCATGGGTGCCACGGCCATGAGCGTCATCAACACGGTTACGCTGCCCGCGGAAGCCGCCGGCTCGTCAACCTATCGCGAGCTTTCCATTTTCGGGGATGTCTTCGAACGCGTGCGCGCCCAGTATGTGACGCCGCCGAAGGAAGACCAGCTCATCGAAAATGCCATCAATGGCATGCTGACCTCGCTCGACCCGCATTCGTCCTACATGAATGCCAAGGATGCCGAGGACATGCGCACCCAGACCAAGGGTGAATTCGGCGGCCTTGGTATCGAGGTCACGATGGAAGACGAACTCGTCAAGGTCATCACGCCGATCGACGACACACCGGCTTCGCGTGCGGGCGTCCTGGCCGGCGACTTCATTTCCAAGATCGACGGACAGGACGTGCGCGGCCTCAAGCTCGAGGAAGCGGTCGAGAAGATGCGCGGCGCGGTCAACACGCCGATCAAGCTCACGCTGATCCGCAAGGGCGCCGACAAGCCGATCGAACTGACGATCAAGCGCGACATCATCGCTGTCAGGGCCGTCAAGTCACGTGTCGAGGACAATGTCGGCTATCTGCGCGTCATCTCCTTCACCGAGAAGACCTATGACGATCTCGAAGCCGCGATCACCAAGATCAAGGAAGAGGTTCCGGCCGACAAGCTGAAGGGTTACGTGCTCGACCTGCGCCTCAATCCGGGCGGCCTGCTCGACCAGGCGATCAACGTCTCCGACGCCTTCCTGGAGCGCGGCGAGGTCGTTTCGACGCGCGGCCGCAACGATGACGAGACCCGCCGCTTCAATGCGACCCCGGGCGACATCACCGATGGCAAGCCGGTCGTCGTGCTGATCAACGGCGGCTCGGCCTCGGCTTCCGAAATCGTCGCCGGCGCGCTGCAGGACCTGCGCCGCGCAACCGTCCTCGGCACGCGTTCGTTCGGCAAGGGCTCGGTCCAGACCATCATCCCGATGGGCGAAGCCGGTGCGTTGCGTCTGACGACCGCGCTCTACTACACGCCGTCGGGCAAATCGATCCAGGGCACGGGCATCACGCCCGACATCACCGTCGAGCAGCCCCTGCCGCCCGAATTGCAGGGTAAGATCGAGAACGCGGCCGAATCCAGCCTGCGCGGCCATATCCAGGGCCAGAGCGAGACGGAAGCGGGCTCCGGCTCCTCCGCCTATGTGCCGCCGGAAGCCAAGGACGACGTCCAGCTTCAATACGCACTCGAACTGCTGCGTGGCCAGAAGTCCGACCCGTCCTTCCCGGCCAATCCGGAAAAGGCCGAGCTGAAGCAGTAAGACGCATCCGCAGGGCCCGTCACCGCACGGGCCCTGTTTTTACGCACCTTCCGGCCAGCGCGGACTGACCTTGGGCACAGACATTCACGCACCTCTCGGCCAGGACCGCAAGGCAAGGCCAGGACGGACGGGACCGTCACGGTTCTCCGCCGGCATGGTCGTGTCTGCCCTGGCCGTCGTCGGCTTGCTCGGGCTGTCCGGCTGGACGGCCCTGGCGCCAAGCGGCCTGCGCACCGAACCATTCCCCACCGCGGCTGAAACCGTCGAAACCGCAGACGCCAGACCCGATCAAAAGGCCGCGGAAGCTGGCGACGGCGTACGCCGGGCCAACGGCCTTTCCGGCGCACGCGTCGAAGAAACCGTCAATGACGACGGAAGCGTCGTGCGCAAATATGCGCCCGGCGCGCGCGACGGCACCGGCCCCGTCATTCTCGAGGCAAACCGCGTCGGCCAGGATGCACGCACTGCGGCTTTTCCGAACGAAGATCTCCTGGAAGACACCTCAGACGGCAAGATCCCAATCATCGGTCTCGACGGGACGCGCCCGATGGACCAGTATGCCCGTCCGTGGTCCGGTGCACGCGGCACACGCATCGCCATCGTGGTGGGCGGCCTCGGCCTCAGCCAGACGGGCACACAGCGCGCCATTCGCGAACTGCCAGGAGAGGTGACGTTGGCCTTTGCCGCGAGCGGCAACAGCCTTCAGCGCTGGATGCAGGAGGCGCGGCGGGCCGGACACGAGATCCTGCTGCAATTGCCGCTCGAACCCTTCGACTATCCGCAGAACGACCCGGGCCCCTATACGCTGCGCACCGACATGACCGAGGCGCAGAACCTCGCTGAACTGCACCGCGCCATGGCACGGATTACCAACTATACCGGCGTCGTGAACTTCATGGGCGGCCGCTTCCTCTCCAGTGCCGATGCGCTGGAGCCGGTCATGCGCGACGTGGCAAGCCGCGGCCTGCTTTTCCTGGACGACGCCAGCTCCGCCCAGTCGCTTTCGGGCACCATTGCCGGCGCGGTCTCCGCTCCGCATGCCTTTGCCGACCTCCAGCTCGACGCCGATCTCTCGCGCACGGCGGTGCTCAAGAAGCTCGATGAGCTGGAACGCATTGCGCGGCGCAACGGCACCGCGATCGGCATCGCCTCGGCCTTCGACGAAAGTGTGGACGCCATCCGCGAATGGTGCGAGGAAGCCAGCACACGCGGCATCGAGATCGTCGGCGTCGCATCGCTCGCAGACATTCCCGCCAAACGATAGGAACTCCCGATGGGCAAGGAAAAGGACAAGGTGGTCGGGGCCGAGGACCTGCCCTACCGCCCCTGTGTCGGCATCATGGTGCTGAACGCCGAAAACAAGGTCTGGGCCGGCCATCGGCTCGCGGTCGGCAATTCGGAATATGACGGCTCGCCGCAGCTCTGGCAAATGCCGCAAGGCGGCATCGACAAGGGCGAGGAGCCGCTGGAAGCCGCCTATCGCGAACTCTACGAAGAGACCGGCATGAAAAGCGTGTCGCTGATCGCAGATGCGGGCCGCTGGATCAATTATGACCTGCCGGCGCATCTGATCGGCATCGGTCTGAAAGGCAAATATCGCGGCCAGACGCAGCGGTGGTTCGCCTTCCGCTTCGAAGGCGATGAAGGCGAGATCGCCATCAACCCGCCGCCGGGCGGCCATACGGCGGAATTCGACGAATGGGCGTGGAAACCCATGCGCGAACTGCCTGATCTCATCGTGCCTTTCAAGCGCAAGGTTTACGAAGAGGTCGTGGCGACCTTCGCCCATCTCGCGCCCTGACAAACAAAAATCCCCGGCAAGGCCGGGGATTTTCGTATTCGTGATGGTGGAACGACCGCCTTATTCGGCTTCGTTTGCCGGCGCTGCGTTCAGCTGGCCGTACTTTTCCTCGCCCAGCTTGCCGAGCAGCTCCAGCTGGGTCTCCAGGAAGTCGATATGGCCTTCCTCGTCGATCAGCAGCTCTTCGAACAGCTTCATGGTGACGTAGTCACCGGCGTCGTGACAGATGTCACGCGACTTCTTGTAGGCCGTGCGGGCATCGTATTCACCAGCAAGGTCGGCTTCCAGAACTTCCTTGACGTTCTGGCCGATGCGCAGCGGTGCGACGGTCTGCAGGTTCGGGTGGCCTTCAAGGAAGATGATGCGGGCGACGAGCTTGTCGGCGTGTTGCATTTCTTCGATGGACTCGGCACGTTCCTTCTTGGCGAGAAGCGTGTAACCCCAGTCCTCGAGAAGGCGGTAGTGGAGCCAGTACTGGTTGACAGCACCCAGCTCGAGATAGAGCGCTTCGTTAAGCTGCTCGATGACTCTTTTGTCGCCTTTCAAGATCCGCTCTCCTGTTTTCTTCATGGAATTGTTTGAGGCGGGTCATGAAATCAAAAATCTCGGCATCCGTCGAGTCACCGCGGGCGTGGTATTGCTCCGTCGTGCGAATGATGATGTCCACGACGTTCGGAAAACAGCCGCAGCAACGGCCACGCTTCTGCATCGCGTGATAGACTTTCGCAGGCACGATGAGCTGCCAACAGTCCTCGTCGAGGAGGCCGTTGATCACGTCCACGATGTCTTTTTCGGTGATGAAATTGCAGCTGCAAACCAGCATTTCGACTTGCCCGTCATACGCAAAGCACTGAGTTTCCGGGATTAAGCAAAAGAGGACATTGACTGTCAAGAATGATTGCGTCGTTCGCCGCCGCCAGAAAACTTAGAGTCATTCTAATCTTGATTAAAAGTATCGTCTTTTCATGTGCTTATGATGCGAAGAGGCGGACGAAATTGACGATAAAGTGCGACAAACTGACCGATCACGTTTTATTGCATAACTGGCGTTTTGGCGCCTTCGTCTTGTGCATGGCGACATGAATCGACCTGCCCGCCATCGAGAAACGCCGGGCGCGCATGCCCGGCCTGCAAATTCAGCCCTCGAAAACCGCTGGAAATCGTCTATATGACGATCAAAGGAGACTACATGGCCCGAATTGACCAGACCGAGGATTGGCGCAACCGCCACGCCCCGACCATCAGCACATTTGAATCCCTTGCGCTGGAGGCCTATGGCCACCTGCCGGAGGAGTTCCGTGCGCTGACGGGCAACCTGATCATCGAGATCTCCGAATTCCCCAGCGACGATGTCTTCGAGGACATGGCACTGGAAACGCCCTTCGACCTGCTCGGCCTCTTCGAGGGCCGCGGCATCACCGAGCGTTTTACGGTCGAGACCGGCGAGATGCCGAACCGCATCACGCTCTATCGCCGCCCTATTCTCGATTACTGGGCGGAGAACGAGGAAACGCTGGGCGACATCGTCACCCATGTCCTCATCCACGAGATCGGCCATCATTTCGGCCTGTCCGACGACGATATGGAACGCATCGAGGCGAGCGCGGAGATCGCGGCGGAGCAATCCTCCTGAAGCACATCGGTAAAGCCCGATACATGACCACAGGCATGTCTTCGGGCTTGAAGGGATTCCACGGTGTGCGGACCCGCCGCTTTTATACTGCGCTCACTGCTCGGAGAGCTTGATGTCGGGCGTGTAGTCCTTGCCGGGCACATCCTTCACCACAGCCTGGCCGCAATGCATCAGCCTGGCTTCGCCGTTATAGGCGTAGGTCGGCGAGCCATGCAGCTCCCAGCCCTTGTTCAGCGCCAGCGTGACCTTGTGGCAGAAGGAAGCGTCATCAGGGCCGGTGAGGAATCGATAGACTTTCATGTTTTCTTTCTCTCGTTGATCAGATCGGCCTTGCTCAGGAGACGCTCTGCCTGATCGGCATGCAGCTTCTCCACCATGCGACCGGCAATATTGACGACAGCCTTGCCGGCATTCTCGGGCGCCGAAAAGGCAGCGACGATGGCAATCGCCTCGGCGGCCTCCGCCTCCGTCACGCCGAAGGCATCATGGGCGGCGGCTATCTGCGCGGGATGGATCAGCATCTTGCCGTCGAACCCCATCTGGCGGCCCTGACGGCATTCGGCGGCAAGGCCGTCGCTGTCGGCAAAATCGTTGAAGACGCTGTCGACGACATCGAGGCCGCAGGCGCGCGCGGCAACGACCACCTGAAGCAGCAGGGGTACGAGAAAGGGCCGGCCGGCGATGTCGGCGATCCCCGTTTCCTTGCGCAGATCGTTCAGCCCGACGACGAAGCAATCCAGCCGTCCGCCCTGCGTACGGCCGGTCTCGGCGATGGAGGAAAGGTTGAGAAGCGCGGCGGCCGTCTCGATCATTGCCCAGAGGCGCGGCCCGTCATCGGCGCCGGCTTCGGAAAACCAGTCGGCGGCCGTGAGGATATCCTGCGGCGCTGACACCTTTGGCAAAAGCACGGCATCGGGCATGCACTGAAGCGCGGCCTCCAGATCGCGCAGGCCGTCCGGCCCGTCGGGCGGATTGATCCGCATCACGTGCTCGCGCCCGTCGCTGCGGTCGAGCGCGGCGAAATGCGCGATGAGCGCAGCGCGCGCCTCGGCCTTCTTCTCCGGCAGGACCGAGTCTTCGAGATCATAGATGATCGCGTCGCAATCGAGCGTCACGGATTTCGCGAGTGCCCGCGCATTGACCGCCGGAACGCTCAACAGGGAGCGGCGCAGGCGAAGCGGATGGTGATGCGGTGTCCTGTTCATCTTCCCTTTGTGACGCGCTTTGTCGCAACCCGCAAGCACGACGAGATTCGGCCTTGCAATGGACAAATTCGCCCCCCACATTGTTCATCAGAGAAAAGGGCAAATCAAAATGCAGCGCATTCGCTCCATCATCTTCACCGTCTTCGCCATGCTTGTTGCCGGCGCAACGCTCGTGTTCGCCGCGTCGGTCGGCCTTGCCATCGTCGGCATTACCGCCGTGCTGATGCTCGGCTCCCTGCTTGCTGCGAAATTCCAGCCGACTCCAGTTCGTGCAACCGCGCGTGCTCGCAACGAGCGCGCGGCCACAGGCCAGCGCGAGCCGCGCATCTGGAACGACGGCCGCGGCACGATCATCGACCTCTGACAGAGGCTACCTCCCGAGAGAGGATATCCGGGCGCCTGCCTCCGCGCCCGGTGCCGTCCTTGCGGCCCGAGCAAGATTTTCCTTCAAATCCCGGGAAAACTGATTTAAACGCTTGGCGAAATCGACTTCACGTATTCCGAGGGTTTCCGCATGGACAAGTTCGTCAAGCTGACCGGCGTCGCCGCGCCGCTCCCCGTCGTCAATATCGACACGGACATGATCATTCCGAAGGACTACCTCAAGACCATCAAGCGCACCGGCCTGGGCAAGGGCCTCTTCGCCGAAGCGCGCTACAATGAGGACGGCAGCCTCAACGAAACGTTCGTGCTGAACAAGCCCGCCTATCAGAACGCCTCGATCCTCGTCGCCGGGGACAATTTCGGTTGCGGCTCCTCGCGCGAGCATGCGCCGTGGGCCCTGCTCGACTTCGGTATCCGCTGCGTCATCTCCACGAGCTTCGCCGACATCTTTTACAACAACTGTTTCAAGAACGGCATTCTGCCAATCGTCGTCAGCCAGGAAGACCTGGACAAGCTGATGGACGACGCCAGCCGCGGCTCCAACGCTATCCTGACCGTCGACCTGGAAGCTCAGGAAATCACCGGTCCCGACGGCGGCCGCATCGGCTTCGAAATCGATGCCTTCCGCCGCCACTGCCTGCTGAACGGCCTCGACGATATCGGCCTGACGCTGGAAAAAGCGACGGCGATCGACAGCTACGAGAAGCAGACCGCGTCTTCGCGCCCCTGGGCGTGATGCAATGCGCCGGCTGATCTCGTCCGGCTCCCCATTCGAAGCGACGGCGGGCTATTCGCGCGCCGTCGTGCAGGGCGACTGGTGCTTTGTGTCCGGCACGACCGGCTACGACTACGCCACCATGATCATGCCCGACAGCGTCGAGGACCAGACTCGCAACTGCCTTGCGACGATTGGCAGGGTCCTGACTGAGTCCGGCTTTTCCTTCGAAGATGTCGTGCGCTGCCACTATTATGTGACGGACGCCGCCTTTGCCGACCGCGTCTTCCCCATTCTCGGCGAAACCTTCGGCACGATCCGGCCCGCCGCGACCATGGTCGTCTGCGATCTGATCAGGCCCGAAATGCTGATCGAGATCGAAGTGACGGCGCTGCGCCGGACCTAGCCGAAAGGCCGAGGCAATCGCGCAAAATTCTTTCTTTTCGGCGATTTTCCTTGAACGGAAGTTGCGCTAAGAAGCGCGCGACCATTCCGTGACATCAAGGACAATCCCATGACAGCGCGTAACCTCCTCCTTCTGCCCGGCGACGGCATCGGCCCGGAAGCCATGGCGGAAGTCCGCAAGATCATCGCCTATATGAACGCTGAACTCGGCGCGGGCTTTACCACCGACGAAGGCCTCGTCGGCGGCTGCGCCTACGACGCCCATGGCGCGGCGATCTCGGAAGGCGACATGGAGAAGGCGCTTGCGGCCGACGCCGTTCTGTTCGGCGCCGTCGGCGGCCCGAAGTGGGATGCCGTGCCCTATGAAGTCCGCCCTGAAGCCGGCCTTCTGCGCCTGCGCAAGGACCTCCAGCTCTTCGCGAACCTGCGCCCGGCCATCTGCTACCCGGCGCTTGCCAATGCCTCCTCGCTGAAACCCGAGCTGGTGGAAGGCCTCGACATTCTCATCGTGCGCGAACTGACCGGTGGCGTCTATTTCGGCGAGCCGAAGGAAATCATCGATCTCGGCAACGGCCAGAAGCGCGGCATCGATACGCAGGTCTACGACACCTACGAAATCGAGCGCATCGCGGGCGTCGCCTTCGAACTGGCCCGCACACGCAACAATCGCGTCTGCTCGATGGAAAAGCGCAACGTCATGAAGTCCGGCGTTCTGTGGAACCAGGTGGTCACGGAAACGCACAAGCGCAGCTATTCCGACGTGCAGCTGGAACACATGCTGGCCGATGCCGGCGGCATGCAGCTGGTGCGTGCGCCCAAGCAGTTCGACGTCATCGTGACGGACAACCTGTTCGGCGACATGCTCTCCGACGTCGCCGCCATGCTGACGGGCTCGCTCGGCATGCTGCCGTCGGCCTCGCTCGGCGCGCCTGACGTCAAGGGCCAGCGCAAGGCGCTCTATGAGCCGGTCCACGGCTCGGCACCTGACATTGCCGGCAAGGGCATTGCCAACCCGATCGCCATGATCGCCTCGTTCGCCATGTGCCTGCGCTACTCGTTCAACATGGTTGCCGAGGCCGACAATCTGGAGAAGGCCATCGCCGAGGTCCTCGACAGCGGCGTGCGCACCGGTGACATCATGGCCGAAGGCTGCCGCCAGGTCGGCACCGTCGAAATAGGCGACGCCATCCTCGCCGCCTTCAAGACGCTCTCGGCCTGAGCCGATACGCATTGTGGAGGGCTCCCGGCGGGACTATTCCGGGAGCCTTTTTCATGCCGGTCCCTTGAAAAGCCGCGTCGCGCCAGCACATGGAAGCAACGCTGATTTTAGGGATACACATGAACCGACCGCTCGCGACCTCCTCGCTCTGGCTCCTCGTCGCCGCTTCCCTGCTTGTTGCAGCCCTCCTGCCGTTCGACGGGACGATCTCGCAATGGGCTCAGGGGTTGCCGGGCGGGGTGGTGACGTTCAATGAGAGGATCACCGATTTCGGCACGTTCAGCTGGATGATCTATGGGTCCGGCTCGATCGTTATCATCGCCTATATCCTGAATCGGGTGGCGAGCTCAGAGACCTGGTCATCCAAGACCAAGACCGCCTGGCGGCTGGCGCTGTATTTCCTGGTGACGATCGGCAGCGCCAGCGCTGTCGTGCATCTGGCGAAACTGGTGATCGGCCGCGCGCGGCCGGAACTGTTTGCCGAACATGGGCCGCATAGCATCTCATTCTTCGCCGGTCACGATTGGGTGTTCCAGAGTTTTCCCTCTGGCCATTCCGCGGCCGTCGGTTCGTTTTTCGGCGCGTTCTCGATGCTGGCGCCACGTCTGCGTATCCTGTTTGCGCTGGGGGCGTTGGCGATCGGCATCAGCCGCGTCGTGGTAGGTGCACACTATCCGAGCGACGTCGCGGCAGGGCTTCTCGTCGGACTGTGGACGGCGGTGATGACGGCTTTCCTGTTCGCAGGCAGGAACTGGCTGTTTCGGCTGGATGACAAGGGCTGGCCACGCCCCAAATCCTCAACAAGCGGCGGAGCAGGCTCAAAAGAGCCCTGAGAGAAACTCTCGCGAAGACGTATGATTCTTTCGTTTGCTTGCTCGTACCCGTTCTTTGTGGAACCATGAGAGCACTGCAAACGGAGGATCTAAAATGTTGGAAACACTTGTCTCTCAGCTTCTGGATCCGTTCCGCATCGGATTGATTGTTTTTCTTTTCCTGACGGCATTGCGCACACGCGCGGCAATGGGCCTCGCAAGCCCACTGGCTCTCGGCGTCATCTTCGTGGCCGTCTTGCTGCCGCTGACGACGGGAGCAAGTACCGCGACCGATAACGCGGCGAAACTCACCGCAATGGCCTGTGGGATAGTCTCGAATGCCATTATTCTTGGTTGTTTCGTCTCGGCATGGGCGGTTTGGACAAGGGTTCGTCAATAGAAGAGATGACGCCGACCGCGCCGCGTTCATCCAAGACATAGACGAAAAAAGCACGACGCCCGGGCGTCGTGCTTCTGAAAGTTGCTATTCGCTTCCGAAGACATCGAGATTGCAGGCTGGCCCGAAGACCAGCCTGCCCGCACGACACTTATTTCGCGTCATCTGCGAAGATGTCTTTCTTGTGCGTGTTGCCAGGTACCAGGAGAGCCCCGATGACGACAGTCGCTGCTGCGATGACGATCGGATACCAGAGCCCGCCATAGACGTTGCCGGTCTGCGCCGAGATGGCGAAGGCCGTCGCCGGCATCAGGCCGCCGAACCAGCCATTGCCGATATGGTACGGCAGGGACAGGCCGGAGTAGCGGATGCGGGTCGGGAACAGTTCGACGAGCATCGCCGCGATCGGTCCGTAGACCATCGTCACGAGCAGGATCAGATAGGTCAGGATCAGGATGATCGCGATCTTCTGACCGGTGAAGATGTCGAAGAAGTTCTGCGCCCGCGCAACCGTCGTGTTGGCATCTGCCGAGATCGGATAACCCGCAGCCGTCAGCGCATCGTTGACACTCTTTGTGAACGCGGCGGTGGCGGCCTTGAGATCGTCGCCGGTCAACGCAGCAGCGTCATACGCCGGAATGACCGTTTCACCGATCTTGACCTGAGCGACGGTTGCAGCAGCATCCTCGACGCTCTCGTAATTCACCGACGTACGGGCAAGCGTCGCTTTGGCGATATCGCAGGAGGAGGTGAACTTTGCCGTTCCGGTCGGGTTGAACTGGAACGAGCAGTCTTCCGGCGATGCGGTGACTGTGATCGGGGTCTGTTGCGCTGCATGAAGAGCCGGATTGGCGGTCTTGGTGAGCAGCGGGAAGACGAACTGATAGGTAACGGCGGCGATGAGGCAGCCTGCGAGGATGATCGGCTTGCGGCCGATACGGTCAGAAAGGCTACCGAAGAAGATAAAGCCGCCGGTGCCGAGAATCAGCGACCAGGCCACGAAGACGTTGGCCGAGAAGCTGTCGACCTTGATCACGTTCTGCATGAAGAAAAGAGCGTAGAACTGGCCGGAGTACCAGACAACAGCCTGGCCGGCGACGAGGCCGAGCAGGGCGATGGTAGCGATCTTGGCGTTGCGCCAGCCCCAGATGACGGAAATCACTGCAAAAGCGATGCCGAGGATCATGGCGATCGAGGAGCTTAACGTGCCGGTCATGATGGTGCCGACGAACAGGATCGGGACGATGAGCAGCACAAGAGCGTTGCGGCCGGGACCGAAAGCTTCACGCAGCGGCGCCTTGGAAGCGGCACCCTCTTCCTTCATCTTCTTGAAGGCCGGGGATTCATTCATCTGCATGCGGATATAGAGCGAGATCAGCAGCAGGACGATCGAGCCCAAGAACGGAATACGCCAGCCCCAGAGATCGAATGCCTTGATCATCTTCGGCGTGCCATCGGGATTCATCACGGCTGCACCTGCAGCATCCAGAACTGGCGACGGGTCCCAGTTACCGTTGACGTAACCCTGAACCGCCAGGATGACGACCAGGGATAGGAGAAGGCCGAGGGTTGCCGTCGTCTGGATGAAGGCCGTGAAATAGCCGCGCCGGTTTGCGGGGGCGTGTTCCGCCACATACACCGCCGCACCACCATATTCACCGCCGAGGGCCAAACCCTGCAACATGCGAAGAACGATCAGGATGATCGGCGCCGCAGCACCCCAGCTGGCGTAACCCGGCAGAAGACCCACGAGGAAGGTCGAAAGACCCATGATCATGATGGTCATCAGGAAGGTGTATTTGCGGCCGATCAGATCGCCCAAGGCGCCGAAAACCAGCGCACCGAACGGACGAACGAGGAAGCCCGCCGCGAAAGCCAGAAGCGCGAATACGTTGCGGGTGGCCTCGGGGAAGGCCGTAAAGAATTGCGCCCCGATGATCGCGGCGAGTGAACCGTATAGATAAAAGTCATACCACTCAAAGATGGTTCCGGCGGACGAGGCCATGATGACCTTCCGCTCCTCTCCCGTCATCGGACGTGAGCGATCCCCAGCGTTCACCTCAGCTACTGCCATTTGCGCCTCCTCCTTGTTCGCCGACCTTGCGATCGGCCAAATAGGTGCCATTGATGAGACAACCGCTCCTCAAAGACACACTTCCTCCACCTACACAGCAGAGTAGTTTACAGGCGTCATGTGCCAAGCCCACGAATGGTCGTAAGACCAAAGTCTTACCCGCAAGGCGCTGTCTCAACGCTCCGGCCGGCGCTCTCTTCGCACCAGCGAAGATGCCTTCAAACGCTCAGCTTCCGCAGGAGCGCGTCCGCAAGAAAAGTCACGCCTCGCTGAAAGTGCGTCGTGACTGTCCTTGATGTATTGACTCGGGGACAGAAACGCGTCAGAGCAACTGCGGAAAAGGAACCGCTCCATGCACCGTTTTGGGTTTGCCATCGCTGCACTGATTGCCCCGGCATTCTCTGCCGGACGGGTTCGTTCTTTCCCGATTTTTTCTAAAACAATGGCCAAAACGACGACGAAAACCGTCTGACGTCTCTGGCCACCGCTCTCTCCCCGGTCTGGCCGGGGACCGAAACCCGCGTCATGGCCGACGGGTTTCCCCTCCTGACCCCGCGGAGAGACAGAGAAAGAGAGCTTTAGACATGGGTTTTAAGATCGCAGTCGCCGGCGCGACCGGCAATGTCGGCCGTGAAATGCTGAACATCCTTTCCGAGCGCGGTTTCCCGGCCGATGAGGTCGTGGCACTCGCGTCCGCCCGTTCGCAGGGCACCGAGGTCTCCTTCGGCGACAAGACACTGAAGGTTCAGAACCTCGAGAACTACGATTTTTCCGACACGGATATCTGCCTGATGTCGGCCGGCGGCACCGTTTCGCAGAAGTATTCGCCCAAGATCGGCGCCCAGGGCTGCGTCGTCATCGACAACTCCTCGGCCTGGCGCTACGATTCCGAGGTTCCGCTGATCGTTCCCGAAGTGAACCCGGACGCGATTGCAGGCTTCCGCAAGAAGAACATCATCGCCAACCCGAATTGCTCGACCGCCCAGCTCGTCGTCACGCTGAAGCCGCTGCATGACCGCGCCACCATCAAGCGCGTCGTCGTCTCGACCTACCAGTCGGTCTCCGGCGCCGGCAAGGAAGGCATGGACGAACTCTTCCAGCAGACCCGCGCCGTCTTCGTCGCCGATCCCGTCGAATCGAAGAAGTTCACCAAGCGCATCGCTTTCAACGTCATCCCGCACATCGATAGCTTCATGGAAGACGGCTACACGAAGGAAGAGTGGAAGGTTCTGGCCGAAACCAAGAAGATGCTCGACCCGAAGATCAAGGTGACCTGCACGGCCGTGCGCGTTCCCGTCTTCATCGGCCATTCGGAATCGGTCAACATCGAGTTCGAGAAGGAAATCACCGCCGACGAGGCCCGCGAGATCCTGCGCGAGGCGCCGGGTTGCCAGGTGATCGACAAGCACGAGAACGGCGGCTACATCACGCCTTACGAGTCTGCCGGCGAAGATGCCACCTACATCTCGCGCATCCGCGAGGACGCAACCGTCGAAAACGGCCTGAACATGTGGGTCGTTTCCGACAACCTGCGCAAGGGTGCCGCCCTCAATGCCATCCAGATCGCGGAACTGCTCGTCGCCCGCGGCCTGATCAAGGCGAAGAAGCAGGCCGCCTGACAAGGCACAGGGACGCATCTGCCGGCTTTCTCAAAAAATGGCAACGTTCTCTTAATGATGTTTCAATAAAAGTCCCGGTTGTTCCGTTAAAGAACAGTCGGGGCTTTGTTTTGAGGCCGTCGGCCGGTTCACGCCGAGTTGCGATGACAGGAACAGGGGAGCATGGCATGCTCCCGCAGCGGTATTGACGAGATCACGGGGTTCTTGATGGGCATGAAAAAGAGCGCGGGCAAGGTTCTGGCCGCAATGATCGCCATCGCGGCGATGCCGGCGGCGGCACACGCTGCCAAGTGTGGCAACGACGCGGGCGGTTTCCCCGCCTGGATCGACGCCTTCAAGGGCGAGGCGGCAAGCCGCGGCATCAGCCGTTCGACACTGGACAAGGCCTTCTCCAATGTCAGCTACGCTCGCGCAACGATCCGCGCGGACCGCGGACAGAAGAGCTTCAAGCTCTCCCTCGAACAGTTCATGCAGAAGCGCGGCGGCCAGGCGATCATTCGCCGCGGCAAGAGCCTGAAGCAGCAGAACGCGGCCCTCTTCAACCGCATCGAAGCCCGCTACGGCGTTCCCGCTGGCCCGCTTCTGGCGATCTGGGGCATGGAAACCGGCTTCGGCAGCTTCCTCGGCAAGGAGCACACCATTTCCGCCGTCGCGACGCTCGCCTATGATTGCCGCCGCTCGGAATACTTCACCAACCAGCTCTACGCGACGCTGCAGCTCGTGCAGAACGGCACGCTTTCGACCACGGCCCGCGGCGCGGCGCATGGCGAGATCGGCCAGACGCAGTTCCTGCCGGCAAACGTGCTGAAATACGGCGTCGACGGCGACGGCAACGGCCGCATCGACCTCGTCGGCTCCAAGGCCGATGCGCTGGCCTCGACGGCCAACTTCCTGCGCGGCCACGGCTGGAGCGCAGGCGCGGGCTACCAGCCCGGCCAGCCGAACTTCGGCGCGCTTCAGGGCTGGAACGCCGCAAGCGTCTACCAGCGCGCGATCGCCATCATCGGCGCTGAAATCGACGGCAACTGAGAAACGTCTTGCTGCGCGGCGCATCGCGCCGCCGCAGGGCTACCAACTCATGGACACGAAACCGGCGTGGGCAACCACGCCGGTTTTTTCATGCGCTCGGGCGCCGAAAATCGCCGGTGGCCGCATCCATGATCCACAGCTCGCCCGTCGAGATGTCGAACCAGGCGCCATGCAGCTGGAGGCGACCCTTCTCCTCCAGGATGCGCACACAGGGGAAGGTCCTGAGATTGGCGATGGAATTGCGGATGGAAACCCGCTCCAGTGCACGCTGGCGTTCGCCTTGCGTCAGCATTTCCGCGCCCTGGATCTGCTCGGCGACCGGCTTGAGCATGCCCATCCACTTGCCGATGAAGTCGCCTGGCGACAACGGTTCGGCTTCCGGATCGAGCGCGGCCGAGATACCGCCACAGCGGCCATGGCCCATGACAAGGATGTCGGTGACCTTCAACGACTGAACCGCGAATTCGAGCGCGGCCGACGTGGCGTGGAACTGCCCGTCAGGCTCGTAGGGCGGCACGAGGTTGGCCACGTTGCGGACGACGAAGAGTTCACCCGGGCCGCTGTCGAAGATCGTCTCCGGTGCGGCGCGGGAGTCGCAGCAGGCGACCACGAGTGTCTTGGGTTTCTGGCCGGTCTCTGCCAGTGCGCGGTAACGCGCCGACTGCTCGGCATAACGCCCGGACATGAAATTGCGGTAGCCGTTCAGGAGGCGATCGGGAAAGCGGTTCATGGTGTCGGAATACCCCGTGTGCGATCTGGCGGATGGCCTCATCCGGTTTTGCATAAACCATCCCGAGGGCCACCGCGCAAGGCCAGATCGCGTCAGGTCTTGCGTGTCTGCGCCGGATGCATGAGGCGGCGCATATGCACCATCGCCATCGGCGTGGAGATGCTGGACGCATCCTGCTCCAGCGTGAGCTCGTCGGCACCGCGCTTGGCCGTGCGCGCAACGATCTCGAAGACGCTGGCCGTCGCCGTCATCAGGCGCCGCTCCTCCGTCAGATCCTCCATAAAGCGCGACAGGAAGATGGCGGCCAGCAGGTCGCCGGTGCCGTTCGGCGGGTTCGGCACGAGCCGGTGCTCGGCCAAAAGTGCGTTGCGACCTGACAGATAGAGATTGCCCGTGCTGCCGGCCATCAGCGGCATCGCCGAGGTGACCAGCATGCGCGACGGACCGAGCGCCAGCGCTGCCTCCATGATCTGCCCATTCGTCTCCAGCGGCGCGCCGGCGAGCCAGGCGAGTTCGAACCGGTTGGGTGTCGCGATCGACGCCAGCGGGATGAGGCTGTCGCGAATGGCGACCGCCGTCTCTTCGGCGATGTAGAGACCCTTCTCGTCGCCGCAGACCGGATCGCACATAT
Source organism: Shinella sedimenti (assembly GCF_022601905.1). Classification (NCBI taxonomy): domain Bacteria; kingdom Pseudomonadati; phylum Pseudomonadota; class Alphaproteobacteria; order Hyphomicrobiales; family Rhizobiaceae; genus Shinella; species Shinella sedimenti. The sequence continues at coordinate 88,215 of NZ_JAKVIN010000004.1, read as the reverse complement.
AAAGCAGATCAGGGTTGTCGCCCCTGAGGCTTTCGACCAGACGCGCCACGGAGCGCACCTGCGCGGCACTGCCGAGATAGCCGGTCAGGACGGCCTTGATCTCACCGCGCCAGGGCGCGTGGATCAGGTCGAAGATCATCGCGTCGAAGTCCTCCGGCGACAGCACCACCCGTGTGGATTTTCCATGGCCGGGGTGCCACGGCAAAATGACCGTCGGCAGCGCCCAGACTGGATGGCCAAGTGTCTCCAGCGCGAACACGGCCGCACGATTGCCCACCGTGCCGCGCACGACATGGCTCGAAATGACGATGACGGCGCCCTTGTCGCTCTCACCCATGGCCTGGTCCCCTTCTGTGCAAAAGTGATGGCAAACAGCGCCACACCCTGTCAACGCCGGTGCGTCCCAAAGCCACCGCGCAGACCGATGTCCGACACCAGTTGTGTCGGCTTCTTGCGACATTTCGACGAAAATCCATGAATTTCCCGTCAAAACGACAGTATAACTGACCCATTCTGGACAAAATCGATTGAATTTTCTCAAGAAAACACAAATTTCATCGCGCCGTTTTTTTCTTCTGGTAACGTCCCGGCATCGGATTCGAGGGTAATTTCCAGGGGTTCCAGGATGAGCATGAAAAGAGAGAAGCATATCGAGGCCGCCAAGGCCGCTGCCGCAGCCCTCGGCGCGAAAACACTGAACCCGGACATCCTCTTTGGACGCGCCAGCAAGGACGATCTTGACCATTATACCGGCGCGATGCTGGCCGTTGCTTCCGCCCATGCCATGGGCGAGCTGGAAGCCTGGGACGGCACTGCCCCGCGCGTGACCGTCACCACCTTGCCAGACGTGAAGCCGCAGGGCCAGCCGGTTTCCGTTCTTGCCGTCACCGACCGCAACCAGCCGTTCCTGTACGATTCGGTGATGGGCGAGGTGACCAGCAGCTATCGCGACATTCTTCTGGCGATCCACCCCATTCTCGTTGTGGCACCCGGTGCCGCGCCGAAGCTGTTTTCACCGGACGAGCCGAGCGAGCCCGGCCAGCGCGTCAGCCATATTGAGATTCACCTGCCGGAAATGTCGCCGGCGGAAGCCGCGGCCCTTACAGAGCGGGTGAGGCATGTTCTCAATCAGGTTCACCTCGCAGTGGACGACTGGCCGGCCATGCTGGAAAAGCTCGACGGCATGAGAAGCGACCTGGAGCGCTTTGCCAGGGAAAAACCTGGAAAGAGCGAAGCGCTCGCTTTCCTCGACTGGCTGCGCGGCAACAACTTCACCTTCCTCGGCATGCGGGAATACAGCTATTCCGGCAAGGGTGCGGATGCGACCGTGGAGCGGGGCGGCGAAGGCCTCGGCATTCTGGCCGATCCCGATGTGCGCGTGCTGCGCCTCGGCAAGGATGCCGTGACGACGACACCGGAGATCCTCGAATTCCTCGAAGGACCGGACTTCCTCATCGTCACCAAGGCCAACGCCAAGTCCGTCGTGCACCGGCGCGCCTACATGGACTATATCGGCCTCAAGCGCTTCGATGAGAAGGGGAAGGTCATCGGCGAGCTGCGCATCGTCGGCCTGTTCACATCCACGGCCTATACCCACGCCGCCAGCCAGATCCCGCTGCTGCGCTCCAAGGTCGAGCATGTCGTCGAGCATTTCGGCTACGACCCTAAGAGCCATTCCGGCAAGATGCTGATGAACACGCTGGAATCCTATCCGCGCGATGATCTCTTCCAGATCGATACCGGCCTGCTCGCCACCTTCTGCGAGCAGATCAACGAACTGTCCGACCGGCCGCGCATCCGTGTCCTGCCACGCATCGATCGCTTCGACCGTTTCGTCTCTGTCATCGTCTATGTGCCGCGCGAGCAATATGATTCGGATGTGCGCGAAAAGATCGGCAATTATCTGAAGTCGGCTTACGATGGCCGTGTCTCCGCCTATTATCCGGCGTTTCCGGAAGGCGGTCTCGCGCGCGTGCATTTCATCATCGGCCGTTCCGGCGGCAAGACGCCGCGCATCCCGCAGAACAAGCTCGAACAGGCCGTGCGCGAGATCGCGACGCGCTGGACCGATCGCTTCGAGGCACTGTCCAATAGGGACGGTCTCAGGCTCATCGCCGATCGTGGCTACCAGGAAGATTTCACCCCCGCCGAAGCCCATGCCGATCTGGCGCTCATCACCACCGCGACCGCCGAAAATCCGATCAGCATCGCCTTCTACCGCAAGGCCTGGAACACCGATCTCAGCTCCGTCGAGCTGAAGATCTTCCATGCCGACGAGCCGGTCTCACTCTCCCGTCGCGTGCCGCTTCTCGAAAATCTCGGTTTCAACGTCATCAGCGAGCAGACCCATGACCTGACCGTCGTCGGTCTCGACGGTGAGCAGCGCCGCGTGCTGCTGCATGACATGGAGCTGAAGCACCGCGACGGCATCGAGATCAATCTCGCCAAGCTGCGTCCGATGCTGGAGGAGGCCTTCCTCGCCGCCTGGCACGGCGAGGTTGACGACGACGCGTTGAACCGCCTCATCATCACCGCCGGTCTTTCCGCTCGCGAAATCATGGCGCTCCGGACCTATTCGCGCTACCTGCGCCAGACGGGCATCGCCTATTCGCAGGGCTACATTGCCGATACGCTCAACAAGTACCCGGCAATCGCCGCGAGCCTCTTCCGCCTGTTCGACGCGCGTCTCGACCCGAAACTGTCCGAACGCCAGCGCGACAAGAAATCCACGGACGCCGCAGCGACAATCGAGGATGCGTTGGCCAACGTGCCGAGCCTCGACGAGGACCGGATCCTGCGCCGCTACGTCAATGCGCTGCAGGCGACGCTGCGCACCAACTACTTCCAGCACGATGCGGACGGAAAGCCGCGCAAGACCCTGGCGATCAAGCTCGATCCGAAGGCGCTTGACGGCCTGCCGGAACCACGGCCGTTCCGCGAAATCTTCGTCTATGGTGCCGAGGTCGAAGGCGTGCATCTGCGCTTCGGCAAGGTCGCCCGTGGCGGCCTGCGCTGGTCCGACCGCGCGCAGGATTACCGCACCGAAGTGCTGGGCCTCGTTAAGGCGCAGCAAGTGAAAAATGCTGTCATCGTGCCCGTCGGCGCCAAGGGCGGCTTCTATCCCAAGCAGCTTCCGGCCGGCGGCAGCCGTGATGCGGTCTTCAAGGCCGGCACCGAGGCTTACAAGACCTATATCCGCACGCTGCTCTCCGTCACCGACAACATTGTCGGTCAGGACGTCGTGCCCCCGGCCGATACGGTTCGTCTCGATGGCGACGATCCCTATTTCGTCGTCGCGGCCGACAAGGGTACGGCCACCTTCTCAGACACCGCCAACGGCCTTGCCCAGGAAGCCGGCTTCTGGCTCGACGATGCCTTTGCCTCCGGCGGTTCTGCCGGTTACGACCACAAGAAGATGGGCATCACCGCACGCGGCGCCTGGGAAACCGTCAAGCGCCACTTCCGCGAGATGAACATCGACATCCAGAAGACGCCGTTCACGGTGGCCGGCGTCGGTGACATGTCGGGCGACGTTTTCGGCAACGGCATGCTGCTATCGCGCAAGATCCGCCTCGTCGCTGCCTTCGATCATCGCGACATCTTCATCGATCCGACCCCGGACACCGATACGTCCTTCGCCGAGCGGCGCCGCATGTTCAACCTGCCGCGCTCCAGCTGGCAGGATTACGACCGCTCCGTGCTCTCCAAGGGCGCGATGATCATTCCACGCACGGAAAAATCCGTGACGCTGACCCCGGAGGCCATGGCGGTCATCGGCATCGACAAGGCCAAGGCAACGCCGTTCGAGATCATGACGGCGATCCTGAAAGCCCCCGTCGACCTCCTGTGGTTCGGCGGCATCGGCACCTATATCCGCGGCCAGAACGAGACGGATGCGGAAGTTGGCGACCGCGCCAACGACGCTATCCGTATCGTGGGCGAGGATGTACGCGCCAAGGTGATCGGCGAGGGCGCCAATCTCGGCGTCACCCAGCGCGGCCGCATCGCCTTCGGCCTGAAGGGTGGGCGCAGCAACTCCGACGCCATCGACAACTCCGCGGGCGTCAACTCCTCCGACGTCGAGGTCAACATCAAGATCGCGCTCGCCTCGGCCATGCATGACGAGCGGCTCGCACGCGCCAAGCGCAACGTGCTGCTCGCCTCGATGACCGACGAGGTCGCCGAACTCGTCCTGCGCAACAACTACCTGCAATCGCTGGCGATCTCGCTCACGGAACGGCAGGGTACAGCCAACCGCGCGTCGCTGACCCGCCTGATGGATCGTCTGGAGGCCGCCGGCCATCTCAACCGCAAGGTCGAGACGCTGCCGGACGACCGAACACTGGCCGAACGCTACCAGGCCGGCAAGCCGCTGACGCGGCCGGAGATCGGCGTGCTGCTTTCCTATGCAAAGCTGGTGCTGTTCGACGAACTCATCCATACCGGCCTGCCGGACGATCCCTATTTCGAGCCGACACTGGCGGGCTACTTCCCCGCCAAGATGCAGAAGGCCTATGCCGACGACATCCGCTCGCACCGGCTGCGCCGCGAGATCGTCGCAACCATACTCGCGAACGAGGTGATCAACCGCGGCGGCCCGGCCTTCATCAACGGCCTCACTGACGGCACCGGCTTCGGCCCGGCTGATGCGGTCAAGGCCGCCGTCATCGCGCGCGACGGTTACGGTCTCGCCGCGCTCTATGCCGGCGTGGACACCCTGGATAACCAGGTTTCCGGGGAAGTCCAGAACGAGCTCTATGAGGAGATCGGCCGCATCTATGCGACGCTCACCAGCCTGCTCCTGACCACCGGTGCCGTGTCCGGCCCGCTCGACCAGGCGATCCACAAGCTCAAGCAGGCGCTGAAGCAGCTGCGGCCGCATCTCTCCACTCTGGTGTCGGATGCCGCCGGCGACGAGGCCCGTCGCAGGGCCCATGCCTACGAGGACGAAGGCGTGCCGGCAGACCTGGCCGCCGAGATCACGACGCTCTCGATGCTGACCTTCGTGCCAGAGGTCATGCTGATCGCAACGGCGACCGGCGATACGCTGAGCAAGACGGCGCAGGCCTTCGCGGGTATCAGCGGCACGCTGAACATCGGCCGGCTGCTGGCCGCAGCCGCCCGCATACCGACCGGTGATCTCTACGAGGCTCTGGCCCTCCAGCGCAGCCTTACGGATATCGCCAATGCCCGCCGCGACCTGACCAGCGCTGTGCTGACGCGCCACAAGGGCGACAAGGCTCCGCTTGCCGCGTGGCAGCAAAGCGAGAAGGAGCGGCTGGCCCGTGTGACGGCCAACCTTTCCGCGCTGACGGAGACCGGCGAGGCGACCCTCGCCAAGGTCAGCGTGGCCGCCGGCATCCTGAGCGACCTTGCGCAGGAAAGGGTGAAATGACACAGTCCCGTGCCGGCTGGCGGACGAGGCTCCGTTAGCCGGCTTGAAGACGGGCGCATCATCGCCCCGGCATAGGAGGGGCGATGAGCATGGACACGAAAGCCGCGGCGCCACGCGCAAGCCGTCTGGGCATTACGGGCTGGATGCTGTTCGATTGGGCGGCGCAGCCGTTCTTCACGGTCATCACCACTTTCATCTTCGGTCCCTATCTCGTCGCGCGCCTGACGGACGATCCGGTCGCGGGACAGGCGGCCTGGAGCTACACACTGACCATTGCGGGCATTGTGATCGCCCTGCTGGCGCCCGTCATGGGCTCGATCGCGGATGCGTCCGGTGCACGAAAACCCTGGATCGCCGCCTTTGCAGTGGTGAAGATCCTGGCGCTCATGGCGCTCTGGTATGCCACGCCGGGCAGCAGTCTGGTCTTCGCCATGGCGATGATCGTGCTTGCCACCGTCGCGGCGGAGTTTTCCATCGTCTTCAACGATTCCATGATGCCGCGGCTGGTGAGCCCGGCCGATACCGGACGCATCTCCAACATTGCCTGGGGCCTCGGCTATCTCGGCGGCATGATCGTGCTGATCGCCGTCGTGGCGCTTCTTGCCGCCAACCCGCAGACCGGCAAGACCGCCATCGGCATCAGCCCGCTTTTCGGGCTTGATCCGGCAACGGGCGAGGATGCCCGCATCACCGGGCCGATCTCTGCGATCTGGTATCTTGTCTTCATCCTGCCGATGTTCTTCTTCACCCCGGACCAGAGCAAGGGCCTGCCCACCGCACAGGCCGTTCGCGCAGGCTTCGCGGATCTTTCCGCAGCCTTGCGCGATCTTCGCGGCAAGCCGGGCATCATGCGTTTTCTCATCGCGCGCATGGTGTACCAGGACGGCGTCAACGGTCTCATCGCGCTCGGCGGCACCTTCGCGGCCGGCATGTTCGCCTGGCAGACCTTCGAGCTCGGCATCTACGGCATCATCCTCAATGTCGTGGCCATTGGCGGCTGCCTTTATGCCAGCCGGCTGGATAAGCGCCTCGGCTCGAAGGCGGTCGTCGTCGGAAGCCTCGTCTGCCTGACCATCGCGACCATCGGCATCGTCTCGACGGGTCCGGGCTTCACCCTCTTCGGCCTCATCCTGTTGCCGGGGGAGGATACCGGGGCCCTGTTCGGCACTGCCGCTGAAAAGGCCTACATTCTCTATGGCCTGCTGATCGGCCTTGCGTTCGGCCCCGTGCAGGCCTCCGCGCGCTCCTACCTTGCCCAGAGCATCCACCCGGACGAGGCAGGCCGCTATTTCGGGCTCTATGCACTTTCGGGCCGCGCCACATCCTTCCTGGCGCCGCTCTCCGTGGCCCTCGTCACCACGGCGACGGGCTCGGCGCGCCTGGGCATGATGGCGCTGATCGTCTTCCTGGTTGTCGGTTTCCTGCTTTTGCTGCGGACACCTTATCCCGCTGCCAAAGTCACCCGCTGAAACGCAAAACGCCCCGCAAGCGGGGCGTTTCTATAAGCGCAAGAATCCGGGTAAGGATCAGTGGCGAAAGTGTCGCATGCCGGTGAACACCATGGCGACGCCCGCCTCGTCGGCCGCGGCGATGACTTCGGCATCGCGCATCGAGCCACCGGGCTGAATAACCGCCGTGGCACCGGCGGCAATCGCGGAGAGCAAGCCGTCTGCGAAAGGCAGAAACGCTTCCGACGCAACGGCCGAACCGCGCGTCAGCGGCTCGGCAAGGCCCATGGCCTTGGCGGCTTCCTCGGCCTTCAGGCCGGCGATGCGGGCGGAATCGACGCGGCTCATCTGGCCGGCGCCGATACCCGCCGTCTGGCCATCCTTGGCATAGACCACGGCATTCGACTTTACGTGCTTGGCGACCTTGAAGGCGAACTTCATGTCGATCAGTTCCTGCTCGGTCGGCGCCCGCTTGGTGACGACCTTCAGTTCCAGATCCTCGACCACGCCGTTGTCGCGGCTTTGCACCAAAAGGCCGCCCGATACGGTCTTGGCGGAGAGGCCGGGCGCGCGCGGATCGGGCAGGCCGCCCGTCACGAGAAGACGCAGATTGGGCTTGCTGGCGATCACCGCACGGGCCTTTTCATCGGCATCCGGCGCGATGATGACCTCGGTGAACAGCTTGACGATCTCTTCCGCCGTCTCGCCGTCCAGTGTCGAGTTGAGCGCGATGATGCCGCCGAAGGCCGAGACCGGGTCGCAGGCCAGCGCCCTGGCATAGGCGTCCTTCAACGTTTTTCCGGTGGCAACGCCGCAGGGGTTGGCGTGCTTGATGATCGCACAGGCCGGACCGTTTTCCGGCAGGAACTCGGCGACCAGCTCGAAGGCGGCATCCGTGTCGTTGATGTTGTTGTAGGAGAGCTGTTTTCCCTGCAGGAGCGTTGCGGTGGCAACGCCGGGGCGGTTTTCGCCGGTCACATAGAAGCCCGCCTTCTGGTGCGGGTTCTCGCCGTAGCGCATCTCTTCCTTCAGCGCGCCGCCGATCACGCGGTGGCGCGGCATGGCGATGTCGAGGGCCTCGGCAAACCAGTTGGAGATCGCGGCATCATAAGCGGCGGTGCGTGCATAGGCCTTCGCCGCCATGCGCTGGCGGAAGGCATAGGACGTCGTGCCGTCAGCCAGTTCAGCGATCAGCGCCTCGTAGTCGGCGGGATCAGTGACGATGGTGACATAGGCATGGTTCTTGGCCGAGGCGCGGATCATCGCCGGGCCTCCGATATCGATGTTCTCGACGGTCGTCGGATAGTCGCCGCCCTTGGCGCGGACATCCTCGAACGGATAGAGATTGATAACAGCAAGGTCGATGGCGCCGATGCCGTGCGCCTTCATGGCCTCGACATGCTCGGCATCGTCACGGATCGCCAGCAGCCCGCCATGCACGGAAGGATGCAGCGTCTTCACGCGACCATCCATGATTTCCGGGAAACCCGTCACTTCGGACACGTCGGTAACGGCAAGTCCGGCATCGCTGAGCGCCTTGTAGGTGCCGCCGGTCGACAGCAGCCGCACGCCCTTTTCGGCAAGCGCCCTGGCAAGCTCGACCACACCGGTCTTGTCGGAAACGGACAGGAGCGCGGTGCGCACGGCAACACGGTCGGGGGCGGGGATCTTCTTGGAAACAACGGCCATTGGGCGCTCCGTTCTGACGGCCCGGGAGGAGGGGCCGGATGGTCATGCGCCCCGTTAACACAGGCGCCGCCCGGAGAAAACCTCGAATGAGAAAAGCTCAGCGCCGGCGCACCAGAGACCACTGGACTTCCGACGTGTCCGCAAGCGGCATGGTCAGCGTCAGCTGGCGCGACGCGCGCACGCCGGAGGGATCGGCGAAGAACACATCCTCCTCCTCCTCGATGCCGATATCGAGGCAGGTCAGGGCCCAGGCCTCGCCATCGGGTGCGACCAGCCGCACCTCATTGTCGGAAGCCGGATAGAGCTGAATGCTCGGATGGATATGGAAGCGCACGACGGCCGTGCCCTTGTCGACTGCGGCGCCGGGCGTGCCCGGCTTGAAGAAACGCTCGCGGCCGCGAATTTCCGTGCCCGAGGCGGAAACGAAGATATCGCGCTCGTAGATCAGGCCGAAGCGCTGGAGATAGCCGTCATGGCTTGCCGTGATGCCATCCGCGCCGGACTCCCGCTCGGCCCTTGCCACATTCACCTTGCTGACACCGCCAATGATGATCGGCCCCAGGAAACGCGAGGTAGAAATGCGCGACGAAGAGGTGTCGTTGACGGTGGCGACAGAATGCGCCGCCGTCATACGCGCCATCTGCCGCATCGCATCGCCGGCAAAGCGCGGCCGGCCGGAATTGACGATGAAGCGGTTCTTGCCCGACGACATCTCGATGGAAAGGGTGCCGGCCGAATGCGTCGCGGAGAGATCGATGGATTTCGGCATGCCGGTATCCATCAGCACCACCGTCTCCTTCACCGCGAGCCGGTCGTAATTGATCGAGGGCAGGGCCTTGAAAGGCGCGCCGCCGGTCTCGTCGTAACGCAGCACGGACATCAGTTCGTTGGCCAGCGTATAGGTCGCCCCGTTGAACAGGGCGAGCTCGCCGCCCTGATGGCGGAAGAAGCGCAGGGCAGGATAGATGCGGTCGATGCTCGGGATGAGCTGCAGGGGCATATCGTGGCCGAGATTGACATAGGTCTGGCGCAGCGGCAGCAGGTCGAGCAGCAGGTCGAGTGCGGCCCGCGGATTGCGCGAGCAATGGCCGCCATCCGGCAGGATCTGCCTATCCAGCTCCGCATCGAGATTGCGGGCGGCGCTGCGCATCTTGGACACGGTCGCGGGCATGGCGATCGAGGCCATGGCCAGCGCGATGCGCACACGAAGCCTTGGTTCGCCGTCCCGCGTCGTATCGGCGACATGGCGCAGATAGCGCACCTGGAAGGCAAGGCTCTTGAGGAAGCGCCGGTAGAACGGATAATCCGCGTCTTTCAGCACGACGGGCGAATGGGACAGCCAGGCGATGATGCGTTGCGCCGCGACATCCGGGCGCCAGGCAAGCCCGCCGATGACACGGCCATGGCTTTGCAGCCAGTCGTCGACGATGAAGCGGGCCGTATGCGCCGCCTTGTCGGGATCGACGAGCCGCAGATGGCGCAGCCAGCCGAAGGAATGCAGGCGGACGGCAAATTCCTCGGACGGAAGCTCCAGTGCGAAGGGTGATTCGCCCTCGCAATCCAGCACGCGACCGGCAAGCGGGAAACGGCCGGCGGTAATCTCTTCGCCGGCGAAGGAATCGGCGGGGTGCAGGTCCGTCGGCGCCACGATCAGGCGGTCGGGCGCGCTGCCGGAAAATCGCACGGCGCTGATCTTGCCCAGGGCAAGCCTTCGCGAGAAGCGGCGCCAACCCTCACGCAGATACAGATAGAGAAGCCGTTGGCGGTCGGAAAGCTGCATGGTTAACAAATGCCTCCAAGCCTATAGGTAGGCCGAGGAGATGAGCGGCGTCAATTCATCACCTGCTGATGGACTGTTGATGACAGTGGGAATGCGGAAGGGATCAACCGCTTCTGCGCAGCCGGACCGCATAAAACCCGTCGACGCCACCGGCATGGCCGGCTGTTGCGGGCAGCATGGCGGGCGTGGTGCGGAATTCGCCGCGCGGCGAAACCGCTTCTTCAAGGCCCGGCCAGTCCGCCGGATCGACGGGAATGAGCCGCCAGTCCGGGTTGTCGGCCAGAACCCGGTCGACCATGTCCTCACCCTCGGTGGGATCGAGCGAGCAGTTGGAGAACACCAGATCGCCGCCCGGCTTCACCAGCGTCAGCGCATGGCGCAGCAGGCGCTCCTGCAGGCGCGCGAGCTTTTCGATATCTTCCGGCCCCTTCGTCCAGAGCACGTCGGGATGCTTGCGGATCGTGCCCGTGGAGGAGCAGGGCGCGTCGAGCAGAACGGCATCGAACAGCGTCTCGGGGCGGAAATCCGCCATATTGGCTTCGAGCGTCGTCGCCGAAAGACCGAGCCTTTCCAGATTGCTTTCAAGCCGCCGGAGCCGATTGCCCGACTGGTCGAGCGCCGTCACCAAGCCGCCAGCCAGCACAAGCTGCGCGGTCTTGCCGCCGGGCGCGGCGCACAGGTCCGCGACATGCTTGCCCGCGAGATTACCGAAAAGTCTGGCCGGCAGGCTGGCTGCGGCGTCCTGCACCCACCATTCACCCGCCTCGAAACCCTCAAGCGCCGGAATGGTGCCGGAGGATGCGGGCAGGCGGACGGAGCCGGTCGGCAGGACGAGCCCACCCAGCTTGGCGGCCCAACCCTCTGGATCGGATTTGACGGTGAGGTCGATGGCCGAGGGTTCCAGCACGGCCTCTGCGATGCTTGCCGCGTGCGCCTTGCCGTAGACTGTAATCAGCCGCTCGTAGAACCACCCTGGAATGGCCGGCAGCGCCTGCGTGTTCGAAAGATGCGTGGCCTTCTCGCGCGACAGGCGGCGCAGCACGGCGTTGGTGAGACTGGCGAAACGACGGTTGCGCGGATCGAGCTGCGCCTGCTCGACCGCAAGGTCGACGGCCGAATGATCGGGCACGTCGAGATAGAGGATCTGCGCCGCGGCCACGGTCAGCACATGGTGCAATGCACGGGCACCCTCCGGCAACGGCGTGCCGACGAGCGTGTCGAGGATCGCTTCGATGCGGGGGAGGTGGCGCAGCGCCGTATTAAGAATGGCGCGAACCAGCGCGCGGTCGGCATCGTTCAGCTGGCGGTAGGCCGGATTGCCGTTTTCGAGATCCAGCATCCCGTCGAGCGGCGTCCTGCGGTCGACCACCGCGGCAAGGATCTTGGCCGCCGCCTGCCGGGCACGTAGGCCCGGCTTTTCGACGTGATCGGCAGCCGGCGCGGGCTTCGGCGGGCGAGCGCCACGATGCCGGTTGGAATGCGGTTTGTTTCTGCGATTTTCGTCGTTCAAGACCAGGGACCTTTGGGTGGTTCGGAACCACCGCGTCCCCAGCCGGTGGTCGGGACGGAACGCGATTTGCGCGAGGCATTATCAGTCCGAACCGGTTCCGTCGAGCGTGCCTGCATGCCGCGAGCCATTTCCTGCAGCGCGGCGATGCGGTTTTCCGTGTTCGGATGCGTTGAAAACAGGTTGTCCATGCGCTCGCCCGACAGCGGATTGATGATGAACATATGCGCCGTCGCCGGGTTATGCTCGGCCGCATCGTTCGGAATACGCCCGGCGGCCATGGCGATCTTCTTCAGCGCCGAGGCGAGCCACAGCGGGTTGCCGCAGATTTCCGCGCCGCGTTTGTCGGCGGAATATTCGCGCGTGCGGCTGATTGCCATCTGCACCAGCATGGCGGCAAAGGGCGCGACGATCATGGCGATGAGAATACCGATGAAGCCGAGCGGATTGTTGTTCTCGCGGTTGCCGCTGCCGCCGAAGAACATCGCGAAATTGGCGAGCATGGAAATCGCGCCGGCAATCGTTGCCGTCAGCGTCATGGTCAGCGTATCGCGGTTCTGGATATGCGCGAGTTCGTGCGCCATCACGCCAGCCACCTCTTCGTAGCTCAACGCCTGAAGAAGGCCCGTCGATGCGGCAACGGCAGCGTTCTGCGGGTTCCGGCCGGTCGCAAAGGCGTTTGGCTGATCGCTGTTGATGACGAAGACGCGGGGCGTGGGCAGGCCGGCCCGTTTGGCGAGATCGCGCACGATGCCGTAATATTCCGGCGCCGATCGTTCATCCACCTCCTTGGCGCCATACATGGACAGCACCATCTTGTCGGAATTCCAATAGGAGAAGAAGTTCATGGCAATCGCGACGAGCAGCGCGATCATCATGCCGCCCTTACCGCCTATGAGCAGACCCACGCCCATGAAAAGCGCCGTCATGAAGGCGAGCAGCATGGCTGTGCGAAGGATGTTCATGCGTTTTCGGCTCCCGTAAAAATCTTGTGCCTGCCTGCGAGTTCCCGGTGTCAAGGGAATGTTTCACGTGAATCAACGCTTTCCACAGCGCGCTCACGCTCCTATATGATGGTGAACCAACTGCACGTCTTCAATATCCAAGAAGGATGCCGGTTTTCATGGAAAGCGACAACGACAATCATTCTGACGGCCGCAAGGTGCTTTCGCCGGCGGCGCAGCGCGCCCTGAAGGAAGCAGAGGAACGGCGCAAGGCGGCCGCTCCGGTCGAGCGGGCCCCGGAGATCGGCGGTCGTGGCGGCGAAGACCCCGCCCGCTTCGGTGATTGGGAAATCAAAGGCCGCGCCATCGATTTCTGAGCGGGTGGAATCCGGCTCAGGAGTTCACCCCGCCCTTGCGCATGCGTCCCGCCATCAGTCCTTTTTCATCCTCAGGTTTGAGGCGAACATCGCGGCCAAAGCCCAAGGATGAAGATAGGCGCTGCATAAGTCGAGCACGATCCCAAACGAAAACGGCGGCCATTTGGCCGCCGTTTCGCTTTATATAATTCAGTCGTCTCTTAGCCGCCGGCCTTGTTCTGGCGATTGGCGATCAGATCATCGACGACGGCGGGATCGGCGAGCGTCGAGGTGTCGCCCAGCGAACCAAAATCGTCCTCGGCGATCTTGCGCAGGATGCGGCGCATGATCTTGCCAGAACGGGTCTTCGGCAGGCCGGGCGCGAACTGGATTTTATCAGGCGTCGCGATAGGGCCGATCTCCTTTCGGACATGCTTGACCAGGTCCTGACGCAGCGCATCGTTGCCTTCCTCGCCGGCCATCAGCGACACGTAGCAATAAATGCCCTGGCCCTTGAGACTGTGCGGGTAGCCGACGACGGCGGCTTCCGACACCAGATGGTGCGATACGAGCGCTGATTCGATTTCCGCCGTGCCGAGGCGGTGACCGGAAATGTTGAGCACGTCATCGACGCGGCCGGTGATCCAGTAGTAGCCGTCCTCGTCGCGGCGGCAGCCGTCGCCGGTGAAATACTTGCCCTTATAGGTGGAGAAGTAGGTTTCGACGAAGCGCTTGTGATCGCCATAGACCGAGCGCATCTGGCCGGGCCAGCTGTCGGTGATGCAAAGGTTTCCGTCGGCGACGCCCTCCAGAACACGGCCCTCATTGTCGACCAGTTCCGGCTTGACGCCGAAGAAGGGCCGGGTCGCCGAGCCGGGCTTCAGCTCCGTGGCACCGGGAAGGGGGGTGATGAGGATACCGCCGGTCTCCGTCTGCCACCAGGTATCGACGATCGGCGAACGGCCTTCGCCAACCACGTTATAATACCACTCCCAGGCCTCGGGATTGATGGGCTCGCCGACCGAGCCGAGCAGGCGTAGCGACGAACGCGATGAACGCTTCACGAAATCGTCGCCTGCGCCCATCAGCGCACGGATCGCCGTCGGCGCGGTGTAGAAGATGTTGACCTTGTGCTTGTCGACCACTTCCCAGAAGCGGCCGGCGTCCGGGAAGTTCGGCACGCCTTCGAACATCACGGTCGTCGCGCGGTTGGCGAGCGGCCCGTAGACGATATAGGAATGGCCGGTGACCCAGCCCACATCGGCAGTGCACCAGTAGATATCACCGTCCTGGTAATCGAAGACATATTTGTGCGTCATCGAGGCATAGACGAGGTAGCCGCCGGTGGTGTGCAGCACGCCCTTCGGTTTGCCGGTCGAGCCCGACGTATAGAGGATGAACAGCGGATCTTCCGCCTTCATCTTGGCCGGCGGACAATCGCGCGGCACGGTCAGAACTTCCTTGTGGTACCAGATGTCGCGGCCGGGCGCCCAGCCGGTCTTGCCGCCGGTGCGGCGCACGACGAGAACCTTGTTGACGATGACATGGTTCTTCGCGGCAATATCGATGGCCGTGTCGGTGTTTTCCTTGAGCGGGATCGGCTTGCCGCCGCGCACGCCCTCGTCGCAGGTCACGACAAAGGTCGATTCGCAGTCGACGATGCGGCCGGCCAAAGCGTCCGGCGAGAAGCCGCCGAAGACCACCGAATGAATGGCGCCGATGCGCGCGCAGGCGAGCATCGCATAGGCCGCTTCCGGGATCATCGGCATGTAGATGGTGACGCGATCGCCCTTCTTCACGCCGTGCTTCTTCATCACGTTCGCCATGCGGCAGACATGCTCGTGAAGCTCGTTATAGGTGATCTTCTTGTCGATATATGGGTTGTCGCCTTCCCAGATGATGGCGATGTCGTCGCCATGCGCCTTCAGGTGGCGGTCGATACAGTTGTAGGAGACGTTGGTAATGCCGTCCTCGAACCACTTGATCGAGACCTTGCCGGTAAACGAGGTGTTCTTGACCTTCGTATAGGGCTTGAACCAGTCGATCCGCATGCCGTGCTTGTCCCAGAAACGCTCCGGGTTCTCGATGCTTTCGCGATACCATTTCTGGTAGGTGTCATTATCGATCAGCGTGCGGCTTTTCGCGGATTTCAGGACCGGATAGGTCTTTGCGGACATGGATTCCTCCTCACTGCGCATGCGCGGGACACCGCTTTTCCTCCGGCCCCGGCAATTCCGGCAACATACATATCAGGTCAAATCCTTCCGGCAATTAGACAAAAGGTCATTTGTGCTTGAAGAATTGCATTTCTGAGACAGTGAGGTTATAGAGGGCCGAATTCCCGGAACATTGTGGTTTACGACCCACGGCCCGCGACCCCGGCGCGGACGGACAGAAGGACTATATGCATGGCTCAGCAGCTCCTCATGCCAAAAGCAACCGCGGTCTGGTTGGTCGACAACACGGCGCTGTCTTTCGAACAGATCGCGACATTCTGCAAACTGCACCCGCTCGAAGTGAAGGCCATCGCCGACGGCGAATCGGCCCAGGGCATCAAGGGTCTCGACCCGATCGCGACCGGCCAGCTCTCGCGCGACGAAATCGCCCGCGCGGAGGCCAATCCCGCCCACAAGCTGAAGCTTTCCGACCCGAAGGTGCGCGTTCCCGAATCCAAGCGCAAGGGCCCGCGCTACACACCGGTCTCCAAGCGCCAGGATCGCCCGAACGCCATTCTCTGGCTGGTGCGCAACCATCCGGAATTGAAGGACGCCCAGATCTCGCGTCTCGTCGGCACCACCAAGTCGACGATCGAGCAGATCCGCGACCGCACTCACTGGAACTCGGCCAACCTGGCGCCGATGGATCCGGTCACGCTGGGCCTTTGCTCGCAGATCGATCTCGACCTTGAAGTCGAGCGCGCCTCCAAGGGCCGGCCGCTGCCGACCGCTGCCGAACTCGGCGCCACCCTCGAATCGGCTCAGGAAACGGAAAAGCTTCCCTACAGCACTGATCGCGAGGACGAGCAGGAAATCAACGCCGATGCCGTCTTTGCCAAGCTCAAATCGCTGAAGTCGTCTACGCCGGACGAGGACGAAGACGACAAGTTCTGAGCATTCCGTCATGTCGGAGTGATAGAACCGGTCGCCACAAGCGGCCGGTTTTTTTGTCTCTGGATGCGGCGCTTGAAGACCGCCTCCGGCCTCCAGCCGGTTTTGTGCCTCAGCAGATCCTGCGCCCCGACAAAGCCTCGGCGATTTCGTCCAGGATTGCCGGATCATCGATGGTCGCGGGCATCTTCCAGTCCTGCCCGTCTGCGATCTTCTGCATGGTGCCGCGCAGGATCTTGCCCGAACGGGTTTTCGGCAGCCGCTTCACGCAGATTGCCGTCTTGAAGGCGGCAACCGGGCCGATCTGTTCACGCACCATGGCAACGACCTCCTGCTCCACATCCGATGATTCACGTGAAACACCGCTCTTCAAAACAAGGAAGCCGGCGGGGATCTGTCCCTTCACGGCGTCGGCGACGCCGATGACCGCGCACTCGGCAACGTCGCGATGGCTGGCGCAAATCTCCTCCATCGCCCCCGTGGAAAGGCGATGGCCGGCGACATTGATGATGTCGTCGGTGCGCGACATGATGAAGACGTAGCCGTCCTCATCGACATAGCCGGCATCCGCCGTCTTGTAGTAACCGGGAAATTCTGAAAGGCAGGCATCGCGAAACCGCGTATCCGCATTCCAGAAGGACGGGAGACAGCCCGGGGGCAGGGGCAGTTTGATGGCGATATTGCCAAGCGTGCCTGCCGCCACCTCGTGGCCGGCGTCGTCGAGGACATGCAGCTCGTAGCCAGGCATCGGCACGGTGGGCGAGCCATGTTTCACGGGCAACCGGTCGAGCCCGAGCGGATTTCCGACGATGGCCCAGCCCGTTTCCGTCTGCCACCAGTGATCGATGACGGGAACGCCGAGCACGGTCTCGGCCCAACGCACCGTATCGGGATCGGCCCGCTCGCCTGCCAGAAACAGCGCCCGCAGGCTGGAGAGGTCGTACCGTTTGACGAGAACGCCGTCGGGGTCTTCCTTGCGGATGGCGCGAAAGGCGGTGGGCGCGGTGAATAGCACTGAGACCTTGTACTCTTCGACCACGCGCCAGAAGGCGCCGGCATCCGGCGTACCGACCGGCTTTCCCTCGTAGAGCAACGTCGTGCTGCCGTTCAGCAGTGGCGCATAGACGATATAGGAATGGCCGACGACCCAGCCGATATCCGAAGCCGCCCAATAGACCTCGCCAGGTTCGACGCCGTAAAGCGCCCGCATCGTCCAGGCGAGCGCCACCATGTGGCCGCCATTGTCGCGGATGACGCCCTTCGGCTGGCCAGTCGTGCCCGACGTGTAGAGAATATAGAGCGGATCGGTCGCGGCAAGATTCGCGCAAGGCACCGCCCGGCCGCTTGCCGCCGCCAGCGCCGAACCAAGATCGACATCGCGCGCGGGATCGAGGTCAGCAATAAGTTCCGGCCGTTGCAGGACAAGGCATCGCGCGGGCTTGTGCTTGGCCAGCCTGACGGCGGTATCCAGCAAGGGTTTATACGCCACCACCCGGTTCGGCTCGATGCCGCAGCTTGCGGAGACGACGACCTTGGCCGACGAATCGTCGATGCGCGTTGCAAGCTCGCTCGCCGCAAAGCCGCCGAAGACCACCGAATGGATGGCGCCGATCCGCGCGCAGGCCAGCATGGCGAACACCGCCTCCGGGATCATCGGCATGTAGAGAATGACGCGATCGCCCTTTTCCACGCCGTGATCGACAAGAACGGCCGCCATTGCGCTGACATTCGAAAGCAGGTCGTTATAGCTGTAGATCACCTTTCGGCCGGTCACCGGGCTGTCATAGATCAGCGCCGCTTGGTCGCCGCGGCCGGCCGCGACATGGCGATCCACGCAATTGTGGCAGGTATTGCCGGTCGCATCGGGAAACCAGCGGCCATAGACGCCCTGCCGGTCGTCGAAAATCTCATCTGGTGGTGTGAACCAGTCTATCGCCTGCGCGGCGTCGGCCCAGTGGCGCTTGTGATCGTCCTTCCACGCACGATAGATCTCGGCATAGGTCTTTTGCATCGTCTCCTCCACATGCCCGGCCATGGCCGGGTCCTCCGACAGGAAGAATAGGGGAGGGCGGCACCGCCGCAAAGCCAGACCAAAGCCTGAGATGGATGGCCGGACCTTGCGGTTTGTCAGAACGCGGCGTGTCTCAGCGTGTGCCGAAGATCGCCGAACCGACGCGCACGCTGGTCGCGCCGAAACCGATAGCGACCTCGTAGTCGCCCGACATGCCCATCGACAGCCGGTCGAGGCTGCAACGGGCGGCGAGCTTGGCGAGAAGCGCAAAATGCGGGCCGGGATTTTCATCCGCCGGCGGAATGCACATCAGGCCCTCGATGGTCAGGCCCAGTTCTTCTCGGCAGAAGGTCACGAAGGAAAGGGTCTCATCAGGCGCGATGCCGGCCTTCTGGGGCTCGAGCCCCGTATTGACCTGCACATAGAGCCGTAGCGCCCGTCCCTGCCGCTTCATCTCGTCGGCGATGCTGCGCGCGATCTTCTCCCGGTCGACCGTCTCGATCACGTCGAACAGGGCAACGGCATCCGCGGCCTTGTTCGATTGCAAGGGGCCGATCAGGTGCAGCTCGATGCCGGCGGTATGCGCGCGCAGTTCCGGCCACTTGCCTTGCGCTTCCTGCACGCGGTTTTCGCCGAACACACGCTGTCCGGCGGCAATGGCCGGCCGGATCGCCTCGGCATCGAAGGTCTTCGACACGGCAACGAGCGTAACCTGCTCGGGCTTGCGGCCAGCCTCGCTCGCAGCCTTTTGCACGCGGCTGCGCACGTCTTCGAGACGGTCCTGAAGTTCCATGATCACTCTCCATCGGCGAAGGCAGGCCGCGCAGACGCAATGGGCAAATCTGCGGAAACGGCATGCACGGGCATACAGACCCCGGACCTAACGAAAACGGCACGCCTTGCCAAGCGCCGCAAGCCCGGAAAACTTGACGCTTCGGTGGTTTCATGATGAAGGTCTCGACACCATATTCGCAGGGGCGAACCGCCCTCCAAGACTCCCAAAAGACTTCCGGAACATCAAAGACATGGCCACCGAACGTTACAACCCGCGCGATGCCGAACCCCGCTGGCAGGCAAAATGGAACGATGAAAACGTCTTCCTGACCGACAACAACGACCCGCGCGAGAAGTACTACGTCCTCGAGATGTTCCCCTATCCCTCGGGCCGCATCCATATGGGCCATGTGCGCAATTACGCCATGGGCGATGTGGTTGCCCGCTACAAGCGCGCGCGCGGCTACAACGTGCTGCATCCGATGGGCTGGGACGCCTTCGGCATGCCGGCCGAAAACGCCGCCATGCAGAATAAGGTCCACCCCAAGGGCTGGACCTACGAAAACATCGCGACGATGCGCGGCCAGCTGAAATCGATGGGCCTGTCGCTGGACTGGTCCCGCGAATTCGCCACCTGCGACGTCGAATACTATCAGCGCCAGCAGCACCTGTTCCTGGACTTCCTGGAAAAGGGTCTGGTCTACCGCAAGCAGTCCAAGGTGAATTGGGATCCGGTCGATCATACCGTTCTCGCCAACGAGCAGGTCATCGACGGCCGCGGCTGGCGTTCCGGCGCGCTCGTCGAACAGCGCGAGCTGACGCAGTGGTTTTTCCGCATCACCGATTTCAGCCAGGATCTGCTTGATTCGCTGGAGACGCTCGACCAGTGGCCGGAGAAGGTCCGGCTCATGCAGAGCAACTGGATCGGCCGCTCGGAAGGCATGCTGGTCCGCTGGGAAGTGGTGAAGGATGCCAAGCTCGCCGCCGCGGCGCTGAGCGCCGAAGAGCAGCTTTCCGCCGAAATCACCGTCTATACGACCCGCCCGGATACGCTTTTCGGTGCATCCTTCATCGCGATCGCCGCAGACCATCCCTGGGCCAAGGCCGCCGCCGCGCAGAATCCGGCTATCGAAGAGTTCGCCGAGGAGTGCCGACGTGCCGGCACGTCGCTTGCCGCGCTCGAAACGGCGGAGAAGAAGGGCATCGACACCGGCATTCGCGTGCGTCATCCCTTCGACCCCGAATGGGAGCTGCCGGTCTACATCGCCAATTTCGTGCTGATGGACTACGGCACGGGCGCCATTTTCGGCTGCCCGTCCGGCGACCAGCGCGACCTGGATTTCGCCCGCAAATACGATCTGCCCGTCGTACCGGTGGTCATGCCGAAGGACGCGGACGCCGCCAGCTTCACCATTGGTGACGAAGCCTATGTCGGCGACGGCATCATGATCAATTCGCGCTTCCTCGATGGTCTCGGCACGAAGGAAGCCTTCGACGAAGTCGCCAACCGCCTCAGCGCCGCCACTCTCGGCAATCGCCCGGTTGGCGAGCGCAAGGTGAATTTCCGCCTGCGCGACTGGGGCATTTCGCGCCAGCGCTATTGGGGTTGCCCGATCCCGGTTATCCACTGCGAAGACTGCGGCGTGGTGCCCGTGCCGAAGGCCGACCTGCCGGTGAAGCTGCCTGATGACGTCACCTTCGACAAGCCGGGTAACCCTCTCGACCGCCACCCGACCTGGCGCCATGTCGCCTGCCCGAATTGCGGCAAGAACGCACGCCGCGAGACGGACACGATGGATACGTTCGTCGATTCGTCCTGGTACTTCGCCCGCTTCACCGCGCCGTGGGAAAACAACCCGACCGATCCGGCTGCCGCCAATGCTTGGCTGCCGGTCGACCAGTATATCGGCGGCATCGAGCATGCGATCCTGCACCTGCTCTATTCGCGCTTCTTCACCCGTGCCATGCAGGCGACCGGCCATCTGGACCTCAAGGAGCCTTTCAAGGGTCTCTTCACGCAGGGCATGGTCGTGCATGAAACCTATAGCCGCGGCGACGGCGCCAAGCGCGAATGGGTGACCCCGGCCGAAATCCGCATCGAGGATATCGACGGCAAGCGGCGCGCGGTTCACGTTGAATCCGGCGAAGAAATCGCAATCGGTTCCATCGAAAAGATGTCGAAGTCCAAGAAGAACGTGGTCGATCCGGACGACATCATCGCCTCCTACGGCGCCGATACCGCCCGCTTCTTCATGCTGTCCGATTCCCCGCCGGACCGTGACGTGATCTGGTCGGAAGCCGGCGTCGAAGGCGCGCACCGTTTCGTACAGCGCGTCTGGCGCCTGCTCTCGGAAGCCGCTCCGGCCCTGACGGCCGCGCAAGGTCGCCCGGGCATGGAAGGAGAGGCGCTGGCCGTCTCTCAGGTCGCACATCGCACGTTGAAGGCCGTACAGGGCGATTATGACAAGCTCGCCTTCAACAAGGCCGTGGCCCGCATCTACGAGTTCGTCAATGCCCTGGCTTCCCCGTTGACGGCTGCTGCTGCCGGCAAGGCCTCGGACGATCTCATCTCCGCCCTGCGTGACGCGGTCGATATCCTGATCCGCATCGTCGCTCCGATGACGCCGCACCTTGCGGAGGAATGCTGGCGTGCGATCGGCGGTGAGGGCCTCATCGCCATGAGCCCATGGCCCAGCTACGAAGAGCGCCTCGTCGCCGAAAACGAAATCACGCTGCCCGTACAGATCAATGGCAAGAAGCGCGCGGATTTGACAATCGGTCGCGACGCAGACCAGAGTGCGGTCGAGGCAGCCGTTCTCGCCATAGAGGCCGTTCAGGCTGCTCTTGCCGGTCAGCGCCCGAAGAAAATCATCGTCGTACCGCAGAGGATCGTGAATGTTGTTGTCTAACGGAACCGGTTTCTCGCGGCTTGGAAAGACCCTCGCCGGCATCCTGCTTCTGGCCGCCGTCGCGGGCTGCCAGGTGCGTCCCCTCTATTCCACGGCGAGCGACATGGAAGGCAAGCTTGCATCCGTGTCGATACCGGAAATCAACAACCGCGTCGGCCAGCAGGTTCGCAACGACCTGATCTTCCTCTTCGCCGGTGGCGCGGGCGAGGCGCAGAACGCCGCCTACCGGCTCGACCTGACCGTCAGCGCCGGAACCGGCGGTGTGCTCAACGATCCCGCGACCGACACCATGCGCGCGGGCCGCACGACCGTTTTGGGAACCTTCACCCTGGTGAGGGTCGATACGGGCGAAACGGTGACATCAGGAAAGCGCTCTGCGATTGCACTCGTGGACTTCCCGAAGCAGGAATTCGCCAAGCTCAGGGCCATTCGCGACGCGGAAAACCGCGCCGCCCGCGAACTTGCCGAGCTGATCCGCGCCGACGTCGCCACCGCGCTGAGCCGTCGCTGAGCCTGTCATGGCAGAGGTCAAGTCGCACGAATTCGATGCCTTCCTGAAACGGAAGCCGTTGCCCGCGCGGCTTTTTCTGATCTACGGCCCGGACAGGGGCCTTGTTTCCGAGCGTGCGGCGGCAATCGCCGCGGCCAGCGGCGTCGATCTCGACGACGCCTTTTCGGTCGTCAAACTCGATGCAGGCGAAATCGGCAGCCACCCAGGACGCCTGATCGACGAGATGAACGCCATCGGCCTTTTCGGCGGTGAACGTCTGGTCTGGGTCCGCAATGCCGCAAGCGAGAAGGGCATCGCCGACGCCATAGATATCCTCGCAAGCCAATCCCCGGGCCCGTCGACGCTCGTCATCGAGGCAGGTGACCTCAAAAAGGGTTCGGCCCTGCGGAAGGTAGTGGAAACCACGTCCCAAGCCGTTGCAATCCCCTGTTATGCCGACGATGGACGTGCACTCCAATCTTTGATCGATCAGGAGCTTGCCGCAGAGGGCTTGCGCATCTCGCCTGCAGCGCGCCAGCGCCTCGTGGAAACAATCGGCGGCGACCGGTTGGCTTCCCGCAACGAACTGCGCAAACTCGCTCTCTATTGCCGTGGCCGTGAGCTCATCGAAGAGCAGGATATCGAGGAAATCGTGGGAGACGCCAGCGCCATCTCCACGGATGACGCGATCGACGCCATTCTGAAGGGCGACAAGGATGGCTTTCTGCATGCAATCCAGAAGATCGTTTCGTCGAAGACGCCGGTCTTCCTCGTGCTGCAGGGATGTCTCAGGCAGTTTCAGCTGCTCGAGTTGATGCGCGCGGAGATGGACGAGAAGCGCGCACCGGCCGCCCAGGCCATGGCAACGCTCGGCCGCCATCTGCATTTCCGGCGCAAACCCATCGTGGAGAACGCGTTGAAGACATGGGCTTCGCCCGCGATCCGTCGTGAAACGCAGCGTTTGCAGGCAGCCATCCTGCAAAGCCGTCAGCGGCCGGCGCTGGAAGACACCATTGCCATGCAGACTTTGCTGGCAACGGTGCTGCAATCAGCGCGGCGATGAATCCGGCTAAGAAAGTTACCGTCGCTCCAGAAGCCGGCAGATTTCCTCGAGCTGTTCCAATGTCTTGTAGGAAATCTTCAAATGCCCGCCGCTGCCCTTGTGGTTGACTGTTACGTCAAGACCCAGAACGTCCGACAGCGTACGCTCCAGCGCGAGCGTATCGGCGTCCTTCTCGTCCTTGCGCGGCGCCTGGCCGTGGTTCGGATCGTTCTGCGATTTGATGTCGTTCTGCGCCAGACGCTCGGCATCGCGAACCGACATTCCCTTCGCGACAATGGCACGGGCCAGTGCAATGGGGTCGGAGGTTGGCACTAGAGCGCGCGCGTGACCGGCTGAAAGCGTGCCGGACGCCAGCATTTCCCGGACAGGGTCGGGAAGCTTCAGCAAGCGGAGGCTATTTGCCACATGGCTGCGGCTCTTGCCGATGATTTCACCGAGATCGTTCTGCGTATAACCGTGATCAGCGATCAGCAGCTCGTATCCCATCGCCTCCTCAAGCGGGTTGAGATCGGAGCGCTGCACGTTCTCCACGATGGCGATTTCCAGCGCCGTGCGGTCATCGACATCGCGGATGATGACGGGAATGTCGGTTAGGCCTGCAAGCTGCGCCGCGCGCCAGCGTCGTTCACCGGCTATGATTTCATAACGGTTGTCCGACGTGGTGCGCACGACAACCGGCTGGACGATGCCGTGCTGTCGGATCGAGGACGCAAGATCCTGAAGTTCCGACTCATCGAAGTAGCGCCGAGGATTGCGCGGATTGCGTCCGACAAACTCGATAGGGACAAGCCGATCCGGGTTAACCGCAGGTGCCGCGCCGATTTCGGCGGCCGGGATCTGGTCCATCTCGCCGATCAGGGCGGCTAGTCCGCGGCCGAGCCGCCTCTTTGAGTTGTCTTCATTCATCGATTCTACTCACAGATACGAATGTCAGGCCGCCTTGCGCTGCCTTTCACGCTGAATGACCTCGGAAGCCAGCTGAAGATAGGCCTGACTTCCGGCACATTTGAGATCGTACAAAATGGCCGGCTTGCCGTACGACGGCGCCTCCGATACCCGCACATTGCGGGGAATAAGCGTATGATACACCTTCTCGCCGAGATGTGTGCGAACGTCGTTGACGACCTGTTGGGCGAGATTGTTACGCGAGTCGAACATGGTCAGCACGATACCCTGGATATCCAAGCGCGGATTGACAGTGCGACGCACCTGATCGACAGTTTCCAGCAACTGGCTCAAACCTTCCAGCGCGAAGAACTCGCACTGCAGCGGCACAAGAACCGAATGCGCTGCCGCCAGCGCGTTCATCGTCAACAGATTGAAGGACGGCGGGCAGTCGACCAGTACGTAAGAGTAAGACATCGCATCGGCCGATGCGAGCGCGCGCTTGAGTCGAAACACGCGATCGCTCTGCTGCGCGATCTCCATTTCGATGCCGAGCAGATCCATCGTTGATGGAATGATCGACAGGTTCGGCACGGCCGTCGCCAGCGCTGTTTCCGCCACACCATGGCTGCCGACCAAAAGATCGTAGGACGACAGCTCGCGATTGCGTCGGTCGATACCAAGACCCGTGCTGGCATTGCCTTGCGGATCGAGGTCGACGATCAGGACGCGTTCGCCGATAGCGGCGAGGGCGGTGGCCAGGTTGATGGCCGTCGTCGTCTTGCCGACGCCACCCTTCTGGTTTGCAATGGTGATGATCCGGTTCTTCTCGCCTATCATGGACGCTGCCAGTCTCACTGAGGTTGTCGCGAAAGCTTTGAAATTTCGAGCACGACAGAATCCCGCTCGACCACACTGGCATGTTTTACCAGATCGAATCTCCAGCGACCATGCGCTTTATCGATCTCGCGTTGGTAATCCCGCCCTTTGTGCAGGAAAAAGGTGAGGTCTGGGTTTCGCTCAGCCCACGGCAGACCGAATTGCAATAGCAGATCGAGATCAGCCAGCGCCCGCGCCGAGATCGCGTCGCAGTCTTCTATAGTAGCGGGCGCATCCTCGATTCGGATGGCATGAACCGACGCACGAGCGCCGGTTTCCAGGATCGCCGTGCGCAGAAATGCCGCCTTCTTGTTATTGCTTTCAACCAGATGAACCCATCCATCACCGATTCCGGCCAACAAGATGCCCGTGACAATCCCTGGAAATCCACCTCCGCTCCCAAGATCGGCCCAGGTTTGCTCTCCCGGGCGAAGGGCGTAGATCTGCGCACTGTCGACGATATGCCGGTTCCAGACTTCGGACAGGGTGGAGGGCGCAACGAGATTGATCGTCTTCACCCATTTCTGGAACAGCGCGACAAAGATCGTCAATCGCTCTTCAGTTTCACGTGAAACATTGAGGTCGCGTAGAAGTCGGGGAAGTGCACTCATATCTTTACAGTTCTTTGCGCCAAATCGTTGTCCAGACGCTTTAGATAGGCCAGGAGAAGGGTCAGGGCGGCCGGCGTAACGCCATCTACGCGCGCTGCCTGCGCAAGATTCGCAGGTCGCGCCACGGTCAATTTCTGCCGCAGTTCAATGGAGAGGCCCGGGAGCGTGTTGAAATCGAAATCCTGGGGAATCTGCCGCTGTTCTTCCCGACGGGCCTCCGAAATGTCCGCTTCCTGCCGATTCATATAAACCGCATAAGCTGCCTCGATCTCAACCGCCTGGGAGACCCGGCCGGGCACATTTCCAAGAATTTCAGGCCATACGGCTGCGAGACGCTTATAGTCGATGTCGGGATAGGCCAGCAGTTCATAGGCGCTCCGACGGACACCGTCCTGATTGAGACGAATGCCATGGGATGCTGCTTCGTTCGGAGACAGCTTCAATGAGTGTAACTTCTCACGCGTTATCCGCATGTCGTCAGACCAGGATGAAAAACGTACCTCACGCTCCCGGCCGACAATACCAAGCTCGATACCCGAAGGTGTTAGGCGAACATCCGCATTATCCGCGCGCAGCGACAGGCGATATTCCGCGCGCGAGGTGAACATGCGGTAGGGCTCGGTAACGCCGCGTGATGTCAGGTCGTCAATCATCACGCCGATATAGCTGTCCGTCCGGCTGAAGACGTGGCCCTCTCGGCCGGCGGCGCGGCGCGCAGCGTTCAGGCCGGCAACGAGTCCCTGCGCCGCGGCTTCCTCATAGCCCGTGGTCCCATTGATCTGCCCGGCAAGGAAAAGCCCCTCCTGCCGCTTCACTTCAAGTGTCGGGGAAAGTTCGCGCGGATCGACATGATCATATTCGATGGCGTAACCAGGCTGCGAAATCGTAACTGCCTCCAGCCCGGGGATTGTGTGGATGAAAGCAGCCTGCACGTCTGCGGGCAGCGAGGTCGAAATGCCATTGGGATACACCGTGGGATCATCCAGTCCTTCCGGCTCAAGGAAGATCTGATGCCCGTCTCGCTCACCGAACTTGACGATCTTGTCCTCTATGGATGGGCAATAGCGTGGACCGACGCCCTCGATCTGTCCGGAATACATGGCGGATTTGCCGATGTTCTCTTCGATGATCCGATGTGTCGCTGGCGTCGTTCGCGTGACGCCGCACTCGATCTGCCGTGTGGTGATACGGTCCGTCATGAACGAGAAAGGCACAGGATCCTCATCGGCCGCCTGTCGGCCAATCGAAGCCCAGTCAATGGTGCGGCCATCCAGTCGCGCCGGTGTTCCGGTCTTCAGCCGTCCCAACGCCAGGCCAAGGCGTTCGAAGGTCGCTGAGAGTCCGAGAGAAGGGGATTCGCCCACTCGCCCGGCAGGAATCTTTTCGTTGCCGATATGAATGAGGCCGCGCAGGAACGTCCCGGTCGTCACGACAACGGCGCGACACAACAGCGATCGGCCATCCTTAAGCGTCAATCCGGCGACGCTTCCCTGATCGATAACAAGATCGAAGGCATCGCCTTCGATGATGTCCAAATTCGCGATGAGGCGTGCCTCATCCTGCATCGCCTCGCGATAAAGCTTTCGGTCCGCTTGGGTGCGGGGACCTCGCACCGCTGGGCCTTTCCGACGGTTCAACAGGCGGAACTGGATTCCGGCCTTGTCTGCAACACGTCCCATCAGCCCATCGAGTGCATCAACCTCCCTGACAAGGTGACCCTTGCCAAGGCCGCCAATAGCAGGGTTGCAGGACATAACACCAATCGTAGTCGCTTTGTGGGTGACAAGAGCCGTCGAAGCGCCAAAACGGGCAGCGGCGGCGGCGGCTTCCATACCCGCGTGACCACCACCGATGACGATGACATCATATGTATCTTTTATAGTCATAGTGCGCCCACCTGTTTCACGTGAAACGCCCGTCGCGACTCGCACACGTTGTACTGTTTCACGTGAATCATTTTCCTATGCAGAATTCCGAAAAGATAACGTCTAGCAGATTCTCGACATCGACCCGACCTGTGATCCTTCCAAGCGCGTGACCTGCCAGACGGAGATGCTCCGCCTGGATATCCAGCCCCGCTGCCGCATTATCCAATGCCGCCTGAATGTGCTGCCGGCACGTCTCAAGGCCAATCCGGTGACGCTCGCGGGTCGGGAGCGCCAACGAGCCGCCTACGTCAAGAGAAGGTAGATGCTCGCTCATCCGATCGATGAGTTGATCGATACCAACACCAGATTTCGTCGAGATCATAACATTGACCGGGCTATTCGGCAAAGTCTCATCGGAAAGGTCGGATTTGGTCCGGACCCGGAGAATGGGACCGGTAAAGTTCCCCAACAGTCCAATCCAGTCCGTTGTGTCATTCTCCGACAGCAGAAGAACCAAGTCGGCTTGTTCAAGCGACAGATGGGTCCGGCGAATCCCTTCCCGTTCAACCACGTCATCGGTTTCCCGCAGACCAGCTGTGTCATAGAGACGGACGACGTAACCACCAATATCGAGATCGACGTGCAAAACGTCGCGGGTCGTACCGGGCACATCCGTCACGATCGCTACATCCCGCTGCGCCAAATAGTTGAGAAGGCTGGATTTCCCAGAGTTAGGAGGACCGGCGATGACCACCTTCAACCCGTCGCGGACAATTTCGCCGGCGCGCGCTCCATCGATATGGTTAAAAATGTCTTCCGCCAGTGTATGCATATCGGCCCAAATAGACGCGGAAACTGAACCTGGGACATCGTCTTCATCCGCAAAATCGAGCTCCGCCTCGATCATGGCGCGCGCATGGGTTAATCGTTTCGCCCACGAATCGTATAAGCGGGATAGGCCACCAGAGGTCTGTTCGGCTGCCAGCCGGCGCTGCATCTCGGTTTCTGCCGCGATGAGATCAGCCAGGCCTTCCACCTCGACCAGATCCATGCGCCCATTGAGAAAGGCCCGACGGGAGAACTCGCCGGCCTCGGCCATGCGTAAGTCGCCTATGGAGCCCAGCTCAGCGAGCACGGCGGCAACGGTTGCACGCCCACCGTGAATTTGCAGTTCTGCGCAGTCCTCGCCAGTAAAGGAGTTTGGCGCCGGGAAGAACAGCACAAGACCTTGGTCGATTGCTTCACTGTTGCGGTTTCGAATCGATCGCAAGGACGCGTGGCGGGGAGCAGGTATGGCGCCACAGAGTTGCGTCACCGCGGCGCTGCATTCCGGTCCGCTGATCCGGATCACCGCGACGCCCGAAGGCAAGCCTCCGCTTGATAGGGCAAAAATGGTTCCAGTGCTCATCTAGACTATTCCGGATACGAATCGACAGAATTCGTTTCGGTCGAGAATCGATATGGCTCTCAAATAAAAATGGTCCCACCATCGGGCGGGACCATTGGACACAGTCACCTGCGAACGGATCAGGTGTTCATCGAGTCGAAGAAGTCGCCATTGTTCTTCGTCTGCTTCAGCTTGTCGATCAGGAACTCGATGGCATCGGTGGTTCCCATCGGCGCAAGGATGCGGCGCAGAACAAAGATCTTTTGGAGATCCTGGCGTGGAACCAGCAGGTCTTCCTTGCGGGTACCGGACTTGAGGATGTCCATGGCCGGGAAGATGCGCTTGTCGGCCACCTTGCGGTCGAGCACGATTTCCGAGTTGCCGGTACCCTTGAACTCTTCGAAGATGACTTCGTCCATGCGGCTGCCGGTATCGATAAGGGCCGTGGCAATGATCGTCAGCGAGCCGCCTTCCTCGATATTACGCGCAGCACCGAAGAAGCGCTTCGGACGCTGCAGGGCGTTGGCATCCACACCACCCGTCAGGACCTTGCCGGACGACGGAACGACAGTGTTATAGGCGCGGCCGAGGCGGGTGATCGAATCGAGCAGGATCACGACGTCGCGGCCGTGCTCGACGAGACGCTTCGCCTTCTCGATGACCATTTCGGCGACCTGCACGTGACGCGTCGCGGGTTCGTCGAAGGTCGAGGAAACGACTTCGCCCTTCACCGAGCGCTGCATGTCCGTCACTTCTTCCGGACGCTCGTCGATCAGAAGAACAATGAGATAACATTCCGGATGGTTGGCGGTGATCGAATGGGCGATGTTCTGGAGCAGAACGGTCTTACCCGTGCGCGGAGGCGCCACGATCAGGCCGCGCTGGCCCTTGCCGAGCGGCGCCACGAGGTCGATGACGCGGGGCGAAAGGTCCTTGGACGTGGGAATGTCCAGTTCCATCTTGAAGCGCTCGTTCGGATAGAGCGGCGTCAGGTTGTCGAAATGGACCTTGTGACGGATCTTTTCCGGGTCGTCGAAATTGATCGTATTGACCTTGAGCAGCGCGAAATAGCGCTCGCCTTCCTTGGGTCCGCGGATCGGTCCCTCGACAGTATCGCCGGTCTTCAGCGAGAAACGGCGGATCTGGGAGGGTGAGATGTAGATATCGTCAGGGCCCGGCAGGTAATTCGCATTGGCAGACCGAAGGAAGCCAAAACCGTCCTGCAGCACTTCGACGACGCCTTCGCCGATGATTTCCACATCCTGAGACGCCAGCATCTTGAGGATGGCAAACATCAGTTCCTGCTTGCGCATCGTGCTCGCGTTCTCGACCTCGAGCGATTCGGCAAAAGCAAGGAGGTCGGTCGGAGTCTTGTTCTTGAGGTCTTGTAGCTTCATTTCGGCCATGAATGGTCCATGCTGCGGGTCATCGGGATGGAAAAAGGCGTGCGGGTCAAGGACGAACTGCGAGGGGAAGAATGCAGTTCACTGAACGAATACACATGCCACGAAAGATGAGATGCGCGGAAAATAGCGGTTCCGGCGCCTGCTCGCAAGGGGGCTTTGGAATTTCGTCCGATTTGTCGCGGACGCTCACAAAGGTTTGACGACGACCATGATCACGATGAGGACCATCAGCAGCGCCGGCGCCTCGTTCCAGAGACGCCACTGACGGCCGGTCCTGCGGTTCCTGTCCTCGGCGAAGGCCTGGACGGCACGGCCGTAAAATTCGTGCACACCGCTCAAAATCACCACGAAAGCGAGCTTGGCGTGCAGCCAGCCGCCCTGGAAACCGTAGACCGACCACGCGAGATAGAGGCCAAGCAGCCAGGAAAGCGCCATGGCTGGCCGCATGATCGTGCCGAAAAGCCGTTTTTCCATCACCTTGAAGGTTTCCGACTGCGCGGAACCCACGGGCGCATCCGTGTGATAGACGAACAGACGCGGCAGGTAGAGCAGACCCGCCATCCAGGAAATAACCGCCACGATGTGCAGCGCCTTGATCCAGAGATAGAGATCGTCGGGCGGAAAAAGCACGAGCAGACCCGCCACGACGGCGAAGACGGCTAGGGCCGCTGCGGCACGAAGCCGTGCTCGGCGTCCGGCACCTTCGCCTGTCTGCCTCTCGGTCACTGCGCTTCTCCCCGTACCCGCGCCACAAGCCGCGTCACATTTTCCGGGTCGGCCTGCGGCGTGATGCCGTGACCCAGATTGAAGATCAGGGGGCCGTTGCCGAGCGCCTGGAGAATGGCATCGATGCCTTCGTCGAGCGCATTTCCACCCGCCACGACCCGCATCGGATCGAGGTTGCCCTGTACCGGCCCGTCCTTCTGCAATTCTGCCGCAAAGGACAGCGGCACGGACCAGTCGAGACCGATTGCATCCGCCAGCGTCTGTTGCCGATACGTTTTCAGGAGCAGGCCGGCTCCCTTGGCAAAGGCGATGATCTTGGCCTGCGGCCGCCGCGCCCTGACCGACTGGATGATACGCCGCACAGGCCGGATGGCATAGTCGTCAAATTCCTTTTCGCCGAGAACTCCCGCCCAGGAATCGAAGATCTGCACGGCATCGGCACCGGCGTCGATCTGCGCCACCAGATAATCGGCTGAGAGATCGGCAAGCAGATCGAGCAGATGTGCGAAGGCCTTCGGCTCGCGATAGGCAAACAGCCGCGCCGGCGCCTGGTCCGGCGTCCCGTGTCCGGCGATCATGTAGGTCGCAACCGTCCAGGGCGCGCCGCAGAAGCCAAGCAGGGCGGTTTCTTCGGGAAGGGCCTGCCGGATGCGGCTCACCGCTTCGATGACGGGCGTCAGGTGCTGCTGCACGCCGTCCTGCTTCAGGGCGAAGATGCCGTCGGGATCGATCGGATCGAGACGGGGTCCATGGCCTTCCTCGAAGCGAACATTCCGATCGAGCGCATCGGGAATGACGAGGATATCGGAAAACAGGATCGCTGCGTCAAAACCGTAACGACGGATCGGTTGGAGCGTAACTTCCGTCGCCAGCTCCGGCGAATAACAGAGATCGAGGAAACTTCCTGCCGCAGCGCGCGTTGCACGGTATTCCGGCAGATAACGGCCGGCCTGACGCATGAGCCACAGGGGAGGGGGGGAGATCGTCTTCCCATTCAGGACTTCGACGATCTTCCGGTTTTTCGCAGACACCTGAGGGGTTCTCCCAATAAAGAAATAATCTCTTTGAAGAGGTTTCTATTTCTTAGAGTCGGTGACTATCAAGGATTAAATCCCGTCCACACAAAGCCAGCGTCTGCCGTTTTCATTCCGAAAACCCGAAGCAATGGCGCGAAATGTGACGGGAAAACCGGGAAAAGCGGATTCGTTCTTTGGAATCAAAAGGATTGCTCGTGCCCCGAAAAACGGCTGCCTGTGGATAGGCTGTGGGAAATCGCGACACTATGCCATGGCCATGAGTCTTATCCACATGCTGCCTCGATCTGTCTCCCGCTGACCGCCAATTGTGGAAAAGTCGGCACTTATCCCCTTGCCTCCGTCCGCCTGCCGTTCTTAGCTCCGTTTTGTCCCGCGTCATCAACAGGGGGCGGAGGATAATGTGGACAGCAGCAAGAACTACTTTCATTTGCACCTGATTTCGGACTCGACGGGTGAAACGCTGATTGCTGCCGGCCGGGCGGCGGCGGCGCAATTCCAGTCGTCCCAGGCGCTGGAGCATGTCTATCCGCTGATTCGAAATCGCAAGCAGCTCATGCCGGTGCTCGAGGCCATCGATGGCGCGCCCGGCATCGTGCTCTACACCGTCGTCGACCGCGAGCTTTCCGAGATTATCGACCAACGCTGCCGGGAGATGGGCGTGCCGTGCGTTTCCGTGCTGGAACCGGTGATCGATCTCTTTCAGTCCTATCTCGGCGCGCCGTCGCGCCGTCGTGTCGGGGCGCAGCATGTGATGAATGCGGATTATTTCGCACGGATCGATGCGCTGAACTTCACGATGGACCATGACGACGGACAGTTGCCGCTCGATCTGGAGGAGGCTGATGTCATCCTCATAGGCATCAGCCGAACGTCGAAGACGCCGACCAGCATCTATCTGGCCAACAGGGGCATCAAGACGGCGAATGTACCGATCGTGCTCGGCGTGCCCCTGCCCGAACGCCTGTCGGAGGCGAAGCGCCCGCTGATCGTCGGTCTCATTGCCACCACCGACCGGATCGCCCAGGTGCGGCAGAACCGGGTTCTCGGCCAAACCCAGGATTTTCGGGGCGACGACTATATCGACCGCGCGCAGATTTCCGAGGAGCTGAAATATGCCCGCGCGATCTGCGCGCGAAATAACTGGCCGATCATCGACGTCACCCGCCGCTCGATCGAGGAAACGGCCGCTGCCATCGTTGCTCTTCGCCCCAAGCTTCGGTAACGCGGAAGAGTAACGGGAGATTGTCATGACGCCGCCCCTCATCCTTGCTTCGCAAAGTCCCTTTCGCCGCATGCTGATGGAGAATGCCGGCCTTGCCTTCACGGCCGAGGCTGCGACCATCGATGAGCGCGCCGCAGAAGCAGCGCTTGCTGCAAGCAATCCGACGCCGCAGGCGATCGCGGAGGCGCTTGCCATTGAAAAGGCGTGCGACGTGTCCGGCCGCAATCCCGGTGCGCTGGTCATCGGCTCGGACCAGACCCTTTCGCTGGAAGGTCGCGTGTTTCACAAGCCTGCCGACATGGGGGAAGCAAAGTCGCATCTTTCCGCCATGTCCGGCCATACCCATTCGCTCAACTGCGGCATTGCCCTTGTGCGGGATGGGACAGTGCTGTGGCGCCATGTTTCCGTCGCGCACCTGACGATGCGGCCGCTGTCGTCCGATTTCATCGACCGCCATCTCGCCCGCGTCGGAACCCGTGTTCTGGCCAGTGTCGGCGCTTATCAGCTGGAAGGCGAGGGTGTGCAGCTCTTCGAGCGCATAGAGGGCGATTACTTTACGATCCTCGGCCTGCCGTTGCTTCCGTTGCTGGCTAAACTTCGCGATCTGGATGCCATCGATGCATGATTCACGTGAAACATTTCCCCGCCGCGCCTTCGTCACGGGCTATCCGGTCAAACACTCGCGATCGCCTCTGATCCACCGTCACTGGCTGGAAAAGCTTGGTCTTGCAGGAAACTATACGCGCCAGGAAGTCGAGCCTAATGAGTTCGCCGGCTTTATATCGAAGCTGAAGAGCGGTGAATCCGGCTTCATAGGGGGGAATGTCACCATCCCGCACAAGGAGCTGGCCTTCCAGCTGGCCGACAGGCCGGATGCGCTGAGCGAGGAGCTCGGCGCGGCCAATACGCTGTGGCTCGACGATGGCCAGCTGCACGCCACCAATACGGATGGCTACGGTTTCCTCGCCAATCTTGATGCGCTGGCGCCGGGTTGGGACAGGACGGACCGCGCCGTGGTTCTGGGTGCCGGCGGTGCCAGCCGGGCGATCATCCAGGCGGTGCGCGATCGCGGCGTGGCGGAAATCCATGTGCTGAACCGCACCGTGCCCCGCGCCCGCGAACTGGCCGACCGGTTCGGGCCGCGGGTTCATGCCCATGCCATGGAAGCGCTGACCGAGGCCTTGCGCGAGGCAGGGCTTTTCATCAACACCACGTCGCTTGGAATGGAAGGAGAGCCGGCGCCGGATTTCGATTTCTCGCCGCTGGCGGCCGGCGCGGTGGTGACGGATATCGTCTATGTGCCGCTTGTGACGCCGATCCTGCGGCAGGCGCAGCAGCAGGGGTTTGCGACCGTCGACGGGCTCGGCATGCTGTTGCATCAGGCAGTCCCGGGTTTCGAAAAGTGGTTCGGCGTGCGTCCTGAGGTGGACGAGACGCTGCGCAATATCGTGCTCGCCGATATGGACGCGCATTGATGATCGTTCTGGGGCTGACCGGATCGATCGGTACGGGAAAGTCGACGACGGCTGCGATGTTCCGCGAACTGGGCGTTCCCGTGCATGACGCGGACGCGACCGTGCACGACCTTTATATGGGGGAGGCCGTGCAGCCGGTGGCGGCGCGTTTTCCCGGTGCGCTGAACGATGGTGTGATAGACCGCAAGGCGCTGTCGGCCATTCTTGCCGGGGCGCCGGAAGGGTTTCGCGATCTGGAGGCGATCATTCATCCGCTTGTGCGGGCACGCGAGACGGCATTTCTGGCCACCGAGCGGGCGAAGGGATCAGCCCTGGTGGTACTCGATATCCCGCTGCTTTATGAAACCGGTGGCGAAGCGCGGGTGGACAAGGTTGTCGTCGTAACCTGCGATCCGCAGACGCAGCGCGCACGTGTCCTTGCCCGCCCGGGCATGACCGAGGAAAAATTCCAGCTCATTCTGTCGCGCCAGATGCCTGATTTAGAGAAGCGCCGGCGGGCCGATTTCATTATCGATACGGGCCGGGGGCTTGAAGCGGCACACAAACAGGTGGAAGAGGTGATTGCGGAAATCACATCCTAGATGTGAAACCGCCTGCGTGCCGGATGGCACGGCCAAGACTTTGAAAGGACGACGGGACGGATGCGCGAGATCATCTTCGATACGGAAACCACCGGCCTCGACAACAAGCTCGACCGCATCATCGAAATCGGCGGCGTGGAATTGGAGAACCATTTCCCGACCGGCCGCACGCTTCACATCTTCATCAATCCGGGCGACCGCAAGGTTCATCCCGATGCGCTTGCCGTGCACGGCATCACCGACGAGTTTCTGAAAGACAAGAAGCCGTTCGCCGAGGTTGCGGAGGAGATCACCACGTTCTTCGCCGGCGCCCGCTGGGTGGCGCACAATGCCAACTTCGACATGGGCTTCGTCAACGCCGAGTTCGAACGGCTCGGCATGCCGCCCATCTCCATGGAATATGTGACGGATACGCTGGCGCTCGCTCGCCGCAAGCATCCGATGGGCCCGAACTCGCTGGATGCGCTTTGCCGACGCTACGGCATCGACAATTCGCACCGCACGAAGCACGGCGCGCTTCTAGACTCCGAGCTTCTCGCCGAAGTCTATATCGAGATGATCGGGGGCCGGCAGGCAGCACTCGGTCTCGGTAGCGCAGAGAACGGCCGAAAGACCCTGGTCGAAGCGGACGATGACATCATCCAGCCGCTCGGCGTGCGGCCCAACCCGCTTGCCCCCCGCCTTTCGGATGAAGAACGCGCCGCCCATGCCGCCATGGTGCAAAAGATGGGCGACAAGGCCATCTGGGCGAAATACGGCGATTGAATCCGGCTCACGACAGATAAAAGAAAACGCCCGGCCACATCGTGACCGGGCGTTTGTGTCTGTATGGTCTGGCCGGATTAGTTCGGCTGGACTTTTGCCTTGACCTGTTCTTCGGCCATGCGCTGGGCGAACATCTGCGCGAAATCGATCGGGTCGATCATCAGGGGCGGGAAGCCGCCGTTGCGGGTGGCGTCGGAGATGATCTGGCGGGCGAACGGGAACAGCAGGCGCGGGCACTCGATGAAAAGAACCGGCAGCATGTGCTCCTGCGGGAAGCCCGTGATGCGGAACACGCCGCCATAGGAGAGTTCGGCGTTGAAGAGCACCTTGTCGCCCTCCTTTGCTTCTGCATTCAGCGAAAGCACGACGTCGAAATCGGATTCGGCCAGCGGGTTGGCGTTGACATTGACGCTGATGTTGATCGCCGGGGCCTTGTCACGGGCCTGGAGCGAGCGCGGGGCACCCGGATTTTCGAAGGAGAAGTCCTTCACATACTGCGCAAGGATGTTGAGCGAGGGGTTCGCGGCGTCGTTCTGGGTGGCTGCGTCAGTCATGGAAATATCCTCGGGGACTCTGGAAAGTCAGGCCATCTAGCATTTCGGCCATGGCCTTACAACCCTCGGCTCAGGGCCGGCCGTCGCGATGGAAGTCGCCCTGATCGAGGTCGATGGTGCGGTCCGGCTCGGTTTGCGGCCGTGCGCCGCCCTGCATATTGCCGATATCCACGACAACCATGTTGCGCATCAGTCTGTTCCATAGAAAGGTCCGCACGGGCGGAAGAAACAGCGCCAGCCCGACGATATCGGTGAGAAAGCCGGGAATGATGAAGAGGATGCCGGCAATCAGGATCATCGCGGCATCGAGCAGTTCCTTGCCGGGCGCGCGGCCCTGCTGGCCGGACTGGCGAATGCGGGTCAGCACGCCGAACCCCTGGATACGCATCAGCAGGATTCCGACCACTGCGGAGAGCACGACGAGCCCGAGTGTCGGCATCAGCCCGATGCGCCGTCCGACCAGAATGAAGCAGGCGATTTCCGCCAGCGGCAAGAGAAGAAAGAAGAATGCAAAGAGAAGTCTCAACATGGTCTCCAGTGTCGCATAGATTTCCGCCAGCCGATACCGCGCGCAAATGGCTCGCGCATTCACGTCATCGCCATTTGAATGATCCGCCGTTGCGGACTATATGGGGAAGATAACTAAAAACAGGAACCGGCAGCGGATCGATAATGGGCTCATTCGACTTTGTAACGATTTTCTTCCTCGTGGCTGCGGTGGTGATCTTTCTCCAGTTGCGCAGTGTGCTTGGCCGCCGCACCGGTAGCGAGCGCCCGCCGTTCGATCCGTATAGCAAGCGGGAAGGCGTGGAGCCGGCAGATTCGGCCGATCGCGGCAAGGTCGTGACCCTGCCGCGACGGGATCTCGACGAGGATGAAAACCCCTACGCCGCCATCGATGCCTATGCCGCACCGGGCACGCCGCTCAACGAGCCGCTGCGGGCACTCGCCAAGACCGACCCGTCCTTCGAGCCGAAGAAATTCGTCGATGGCGCGCGCATGGCCTACGAGATGATTGTCGTCGCTTTCGCCGATGGCGACCGCAAGACGCTGAAGAACCTTCTCTCCCGCGAGGTCTATGAAGGCTTCGATGCTGCGATCTCCGAGCGTGAGAGCAAGGGCGAGGTCGTTCGGTCCTCGTTTGTCGGCATCGAGAAGGCCGATATCGTCGGCGCCGAGGTCAAGGACAGCGAAGCCAACATCACGCTGCGCATCATCAGCCAGCTGATTTCCGCCACCTATGACAAGGACGGCAAGCTGGTCGAGGGCGATGCGGACACGGTGGCCGAGGTCAACGACCTCTGGACCTTCGCCCGCGATACCCGCTCGCGCGATCCGAACTGGAAACTGATTGCCACCGAATCGGAAGGCTGAGCACGCGTCATGGACTACCGTCTGGTTCCGGCCCGGTTTTCCGCGATTCCCGGCTGGGGCGAGGACGATCCGACACCGCTGATGGCGGCCATGCGCCGCTGTCGCGACCATATCCGCGACATCAAGCCCTACAAGACAGGCTCGCTCGGCATAACCGCCGGCGAGCTTTTGTCCTTGCTGGATGCGGCGGTCGCTGAAGACCCGCAGGGCGCCGACGCCGTGCGGGCCTTTTTCGAGGCACACACCGTTCCCTTCCTCATCGAGAAGGTGGATGGCACGCCCGGCTTTGTCACCGCCTTTTATGAGCCGGAAGTGGCCGTGCGCGCCGCGCCGGACGCGGAGTATCGCTATCCGTTCTATCGCCGGCCGTCCGATCTGGTCGATATCGATGACAACAATCGTCCCGCGGGATTTCCGGCCGGCTACGCCTTCGGCCTTCGGACCGACGACGGGATCGTCGAGCATCCGGATCGTGGCGAGATCGAGCGCGGTTTTCTCTCGCGACGCGGGCTGGAAATCGCCTATGCCCGCTCCAGGGTCGATGTGTTCTTCGCGCATGTGCAGGGCGCAGCACGGCTCGTCTATCCCGATGGGACGCTCAAGCGCATCACCTACGCCGGCAAGTCGGGCCATCCCTTTTCACCGATCGGCAAGCTTCTGATCGATCGCGGCGAGATCGATGCGGCAACTGTCTCGATGGCTTCGATCCGTAATTGGCTCGCCCGCAACGAAGATCAGGTCGATGCGGTTTTATGGCACAATCGCTCCTTCATCTTCTTCAAGGAGGCCGCAGTCGACGATGTCGAACTCGGGCCGATCGCCGCGGCCAAGGTGCCGCTGGTCGCTGGCCGCTCGCTTGCGGTCGACCGGATGATTCATACCTTCGGCCTGCCCTTCTTCATCTCGAGCGACAGCCTCACCCATATGGACGGCGGCAAGCCGTTCCGGCGACTGATGCTGGCGCTGGATACCGGCACGGCGATCGTTGGGGCGGCGCGCGGTGATATCTTTACGGGATCGGGCGATGCGGCGGGTGCGCTGGCGGGCCATGTGCGCAACGCGGCGACCTTCCATATTCTCCTCCCCCAGGCGGCAGCGGAGCGCTACCTGCATGCCGAAGGATAAGAACCTTTCCAGCGAGGATCGCATCCTGTGGGGCAAGGTGGCGCGCAGCACGCGCGCCATGCCTGGCAAGCTCGATGCGTTGAGCGAATTCGAGGCCGCCTTCATCGAGACGGTCGAAGAGAATCCGGTCTCCAAACCGAAAAAGGCGAAAGCCGAGAAGCCTGCCGCCGAAGGTATCACGCTCAGCATCGGCCGCGGCAAGGAGACGAGGCACCATCCGCTGGAGCTTCCCGTCAAGCGCAAGATCGCCAAGGGCCGCCTGGCGCTGGAGGCACGCATCGACCTGCACGGCATGGTCCAGAGCGAGGCGCACGGCTTTCTGCTCGGCTTCCTCATCCGGGCGCATGAGCGCGGGATGCGCCATGTGCTCGTCATCACCGGCAAGGGCACGTCGCTGGGCAGCGACGGCGCGCTGAAGCGGGCGGTGCCGCTCTGGTTCTCCCTGCCGGAATTCCGGCCGCTCATCTCGTCCTATGAGCCCGCCGCCCGCAACCATGGCGGCGATGGCGCGCTCTATGTCCGGCTCGCCCGCCAGCCGGGAGAGAAGCGATGACCACGCCGTTCGGCAAGGCCGTGCGCCACCTGCGTGACCGCAAGGGCGTCTCGCAGAAAGAAATGGCGGCAGCACTCGGCGTGAGCCCCGCCTACCTTTCGGCGCTGGAACACGGCAAGCGCGGCACGCCGAGCTTCGATTTCCTCCAGCGCGTCGCCGGCTACTTCAACGTCATCTGGGATGAGGCGGAAGAACTGTTCCGCATTGCGCAGATTTCCGACCCCCGTGTAGTGGTGGATACATCGGGTCTTCCGCCCGAATACACCGCCCTTGCCAACCGGCTTTCTGCCGAGATCCGCGATCTGCCGCCTGCGACTGTCCGCCGTCTGGCGGGTATTCTCGAAAAAGCGTGCAATTCCCGGGTAAAACCCTGAAGATACCCTGAATTCTGCCGGTTTTCGGCGCTCTCAGATTTGGAACTTGCATTCAAAATCCCTATATTCAGGACTTGGAAAACGGTGATTCGCCGCGCCTCCCGCGTTTCGCGAAACCTCTGGAAAGACGTTTGTATGACTGACACACCCGAGACCGAAAACGGCCCGGCCGAGTATGGCGCAGATTCGATCAAGGTTCTGAAGGGACTCGATGCGGTGCGCAAGCGCCCCGGTATGTATATCGGTGACACCGATGACGGCTCGGGGCTGCACCACATGGTCTACGAGGTCGTCGACAACGCGATCGACGAGGCGCTGGCGGGACACGCGGATATCGTGACGGTCACCCTCAATGCGGACGGTTCCGTCACCGTGACGGACAATGGCCGCGGCATTCCGACCGACATCCACAAGGAAGAGGGCGTGTCGGCGGCCGAGGTCATCATGACCCAGCTCCATGCCGGCGGTAAGTTCGACCAGAACTCCTACAAGGTCTCCGGCGGCCTGCACGGCGTGGGTGTGTCGGTGGTGAACGCGCTGTCCGTCAAGCTCAAGCTCAAGATCCGCCGCAGCGGCAAGATCCATGAAATGTCCTTCACCCACGGCGTTGCGGACGGACCGCTGACCGTGACGGGTGACGCCGGCAACGAGACCGGCACGGAAGTCACCTTCCTGCCCTCGACCGAGACGTTCTCGAACATCGAATTCGTCTATTCCACGCTGGAACACCGCCTGCGCGAGCTCGCCTTCCTCAATTCCGGCGTGCGCATTCTCCTGACGGATCGCCGGCATTCGGATATCAAGCAGGACGAACTGATGTACGAAGGCGGCCTCGAAGCCTTCGTGACCTTCCTCGACCGTGCGAAGAAGCCGCTGGTCGACAAGCCTATCTCCATCCGCGGCGAGAAGGACGGCATCACCGTCGAAGTCGCCATGTGGTGGAACGACAGCTACCACGAGAACGTGCTCTGCTTCACCAACAACATTCCCCAGCGCGATGGCGGCACGCATATGGCGGGCTTCCGCGGCGCGCTGACGCGCCAGGTCGTCTCCTATGCCGAAAGCTCCGGCATCATGAAGAAGGAAAAGGTCACGCTGACCGGCGATGACTGCCGCGAAGGCCTGACCGCCGTGCTTTCGGTGAAGGTGCCCGACCCGAAATTCTCCTCGCAGACCAAGGACAAGCTGGTGTCTTCTGAGGTTCGTCCGGTCGTGGAAAGCCTTGTCAACGAGGCGCTCAGCATCTGGATGGAAGAGCATCCGACCGATGCCAAGACGCTCATTGGCAAGGTCGTCGAGGCCGCTGCTGCGCGCGAAGCCGCCCGCAAGGCGCGCGAACTGACGCGCCGCAAGGGCGCACTCGACATCTCATCATTGCCCGGCAAGCTCGCCGACTGCTCGGAGCGCGATCCGGCAAAGTCCGAAGTCTTCCTCGTCGAGGGCGATTCGGCCGGTGGCTCGGCCAAGCAGGGCCGCTCGCGCGAGAACCAGGCGATCCTGCCGCTGCGCGGCAAGATCCTCAATGTGGAGCGCGCGCGCTTCGACAAGATGCTGTCCAGCCAGGAGATCGGCACGCTGATCACCGCGCTCGGCACGTCGATCGGCAAGGACGAGTTCAACGCCGACAAGCTGCGCTACCACAAGATCATCATCATGACGGACGCCGACGTCGACGGCGCCCATATTCGCACGCTGCTGCTCACCTTCTTCTTCCGCCAGATGCCGGAGCTGATCGAGCGCGGCCATCTCTATATCGCCCAGCCGCCGCTCTATAAGGTATCGCGCGGTAAATCGAGCCAGTACCTGAAGAACGAAAAGGCGCTGGAAGACTACCTGATCGGCACCGGCCTCGATGATGCGGCGCTTGAGCTTTCGACCGGCGAAGTGCGTGTCGGGCAGGACGTCCTCGAGCTCATCCAGGATGCCTTGCGCCTGCGAACGCTGCTCGACGGCCTGCATTCGCGCTACAGCCGTGACATCGTCGAGCAGGCGGCCATTGCCGGCGGGCTGAACCTCGAACTCAGCCATGACCGCGACGCCTACGCCGCCATGGCAACGGAAGTCGCCCGACGCCTCGACCTCATCGCCGAGGAGACGGAGCGCGGCTGGGAGGGTTCGGTCGCAACCGATGGCGGCCTGCGTTTCGAGCGCATGGTGCGCGGCGTCAAGGAATTCGCCCATATCGACATGGCCCTGATCGGCTCCGCCGATGCGCGCCATATCGATCAGCTCTCCGCGCGCCTGAAGGAAACCTATTCGGTGCCGCCGGTGCTGCGCCGCAAGGATGGCCAGACCGAGATCACCGGTCCCCGCGCCCTTCTGGACGCCGTCTTCGCCGCCGGCCGCAAGGGCTTGTCCATGCAGCGCTACAAGGGGCTTGGTGAAATGAACGCCGAACAGCTGTGGGAAACGACGCTCGATCCGAACGTCCGCTCGCTGCTGCAGGTCAAGGTGAATGACGCCACCGACGCCGATGGCCTGTTTGCCCGGCTGATGGGCGACGAGGTGGAGCCGCGGCGCGACTTCATCCAGGAAAACGCCCTGAGCGTCGCCAACCTCGATATCTGATCGTCCCGATATCTGAATTGCAAGGAGCCGCCCCTGGGGCGGCTCTTTTCTATTGCGCTCAGGCGGAGAACTTGCCTTCGGAAATGAAGGCGGTAACGGGTTTGCGCGTGCTCGGCACCTCGCGCTGCATCAGGTCTTCCGGCAGCGTTT
Source organism: Shinella sedimenti (assembly GCF_022601905.1). Taxonomy (NCBI): domain Bacteria; kingdom Pseudomonadati; phylum Pseudomonadota; class Alphaproteobacteria; order Hyphomicrobiales; family Rhizobiaceae; genus Shinella; species Shinella sedimenti. The sequence goes on along the minus strand of NZ_JAKVIN010000004.1, from coordinate 45,202 downwards.
CCTTCGGCGCGATCCTGCCGATGGCAAGTGCCGCTTCCACCCGGAAATTGTCGGGGATACCCAGAATCTCTTTCAGTGCCTCGCGGTCGACACCGCCCATGGCATGGGCGTGATAGCCCGCGCGCGTTGCTTCCAGCGCAAGGTAGGCCCAGGCCGCGCCGGTATCGAACGCATGGGTAAAGGCCGGGCGCAATTCGCCCTCGGCATTGGGAATGTGGGTCTGTGAGACAATGGCAACGAGCGCCGAAGCCTTGTCAGCCCAGCGGCGGTTGCCCTCGAAAAGCGTGTTAAAGATCGTGTCGAAAGCCTCCGTACCGCGGTGTCCGTAGACGAAACGCCAGGGCTGGCTGTTGGCGGCCGACGGCGCCCAGCGCGCGGCTTCGAACAGCGAGAGTAGCGTTTCCTGTGGCATGGCCTCGCCGGTAAAGGCGCGGGGCGACCAGCGGTCGAGAAAGATCGGATCGATGGTGTGGTCGGCCTTGCGGCCGGTCGGATGGGTCATTGCGAGCCTCGAATGTCAGAATGTGCGCCGCAACATTAGACCTGCGCCCGGCCGCTGCGAAGCGCCAAAATTGCATGTCTGTCGCATTGTCGAAGGGGTGGCTGACGCCCTATAACACTGGTCGAAGACCGGATGGCATCGTGAAATGGGAGAATACCGATGAGCCTGAAAGATCCGAGCCTGCTTCGCCAGGCAGCCCTTGTCGGCACGCGCTGGATCGAAGCGGATGGTAGCGGCATTGCGGTGAAGAACCCGGCGACGGGCGAGCTTGTCGGCTATGTTCCCAAGCTTGGTGCCAAGGAGACGAAGGAAGCCATCGACGCCGCGGCGGCGGCGCAGAAGGGCTGGGCCGCACGTACCGCGAAGGAACGCTCGGCGGTGCTGCGCAAGTGGTTCGACCTGATGATCGAGAACAAGGACGATCTCGGCCGCATCCTCACCATGGAACAGGGCAAGCCGCTTGCCGAGGCGACCGGCGAGATCGTCTATGGCGCAAGCTTCATCGAGTGGTTTGCCGAGGAAGCCCGCCGTCTCTACGGCGATATCGTGCCCGGTCACCAGAAGGACAAGCGCATCCTCGTGATGAAGCAGCCGATCGGTGTGGTCGCGGCCATCACGCCGTGGAACTTCCCCAACGCCATGATCACACGCAAGGCCGGTCCGGCCTTCGCCGCCGGGTGCGCCATGGTGCTGAAGCCGGCCTCACAGACGCCGTTCTCGGCGATTGCCATTGCCGTGCTGGCCGAGCGCGCCGGCCTGCCCGCAGGCCTGTTCTCGGTCGTCACGGGCTCTGCCCGCGAGATCGGCGCGGAACTGACCGCCAATCCCGTTGTGCGCAAGCTCACCTTCACCGGTTCGACGGAAATCGGTGCCGAGCTCTACAAGCAGTGCGCGCCGACCATCAAGAAGCTCGGCCTGGAGCTCGGCGGCAATGCGCCCTTCATCGTTTTCGACGATGCCGATCTGGATGCGGCGGTCGAGGGCGCGATGATCGCCAAGTTCCGCAACAACGGCCAGACCTGCGTGTGCGCCAACCGGCTCTATGTGCAGGATGGCGTCTATGACGCCTTCTCGGAAAAGCTTGCGGCCGCCGTCGGCAAGCTCAAGACCGGCAACGGCTTCGACGAGGGCGTGATCCTCGGGCCGCTGATCGACGAGGCTGCCCTCGAGAAGGTCGAGGAACATGTGGCCGATGCCGTGAGGAAGGGCGGCAAGGTCATCCAGGGCGGCAAGCGCCATGAATTGGGCGGCACCTTTTACCAAGCGACGGTCATTGCCGGCGTGACGCCTGACATGGCGGTGGCGCGCGAGGAGACCTTCGGCCCGGTCGCGCCGCTCTTCCGCTTCAAGGACGAGGACGATGTCATCGCGCAGGCGAACGACACGGAGTTCGGCCTTGCCTCCTATTTCTACGCCAAAGAGCTTTCGCGGGTGTTCCGTGTGGCCGAAGCGCTGGAATACGGCATGGTGGGCGTCAATACTGGCCTTATCTCGACGGCCGAAGCGCCATTCGGTGGCGTGAAACTCTCCGGCCTCGGTCGCGAGGGCTCGCGCTACGGCATCGAGGAGTTCACCGAAATCAAATATGTCTGCCTCGGCGGCATCGGCTGAGAACAAGGCAGGGTTTCGTGTGTCCGGCCGGCCTTTGCCGGCCGGTTTGCGTTTGAAGAAAGGGTATACCGTGGCTGCTCCGAAAAACACCTTCAAGGCCGCGCTTGGCGAGGGCCGGTTCCAGCTGGGGCTCTGGGTAGCACTCGGCAGCGCCTATGCGGCCGAAATCCTCGCGACCAGTGGTTATGACTGGCTGCTGATCGACGGCGAGCATGGTCCGAATGACGTTCCGCTGATGGGCGCGCAGCTTGGTGCGCTGCGTCACACGCCCACGCATGCCATGGTTCGCCCGCCGATGGGTGAAGCCTGGATCCTCAAGCAACTGCTCGATCAGGGCGCCCAGACCTTCCTCATTCCCATGGTCGAATCCGCCGAACAGGCACAGGCGCTGGTGCGCGCCCTGCGCTATCCGCCCCATGGCATCCGCGGAGTTGGCGCGGGCCTCGGCCGCGCGAGCGATTTCAACCGCGTGCCGGATTACGTGACGACCGCCAATGACGAGATCTGCCTCATCGTGCAGGTGGAAAACCGCGCAGGCCTTGCCGCCATAGACGAGATCGCGGCGGTTGAGGGTGTCGACGGCATTTTCATCGGCCCGTCTGACCTTGCCGCCGATATGGGTCATCTCGGCAATCCCGGCGCGCCGGAGGTGCTGGCCGCCATTACCCATGCCTTTAGCCGGATCAAGGCCCATGGCAAGGGCCGTGGCATCATGACGGTCTCGCTGCCGCAGGCTGAGGTCTATCGTAATCTCGGGGCGGATTTCATGGCGATCGGCACCGACGTGAATTGCCTTGTTGGGGCTGTGGGCGATCTGCGCCGCCAGTTTCTCGGCGAAGCCGCCCCGGAGACACGCGGCGGAGGTTACTGACCGCCCGCGTTCGTTGCCGGGAGCTGCGAGCGCGTCGCCCTTTCTCAGGGCCTCGTCGTTGAAAAGGTTCGTATGCGCCTGGAGGAAGCGGCTGGTTCAGAACTGCAGGATCGGCGTGGCCGGCGGCTCCGTCAGTTGATGGACTGAAGCAGGGTTTCGCGGGCGGATTTCAGGTGTTGACGGCAGGCCAGCTCGATCTCGATGGGATCGCGCGAACGCAATGCCGCGATATAGGCGAGGTGTTCCTCCAGCGCGCGGGCGTTGCGCTGGCGGGCGTTCGTCTTGTTCCACTGGTAGTGATAGTGGAAGACGATGGCGATCACGTCGTAGAAATCCACGATAAAGCGGTTGCGCGAGGCGCGGTGCACCAGAAGATGGAAGCGCTCGTCGAGCTCGGAGAAATCCAGGTAACGATTGTCGATATCGGCGAGGATTTCGCGATGCACGGCCTCGATGGCGTCCAGCTCCTGCCAGGCCGCGTGATCCTTCGGCAGATGGGCGAAGGCGGCCGCCGAGCGCAGCTCGAAGATTTCACGCACTTCCGTCAGTTCAAGCGCGAATTCACGCGTAAAGCCTTTCAACACCCAATGGCTGTTCGGCCGCTTCTCGATCAGACCGAAGCGGCTGAAACGGATCAGGAATTCGCGCACGCCCGTCGTGCCGATGCCGATCTCTCGTGCCAGTTCCAGTTCGTTGATCTGCATGCCGGGCTGCGCGCCGCCGTCGAGAATCCGGCGCATGAAGCTGCGCTCGATGATTTCGGACAGCGAATCCGTCTCTTCCGTCGGAAAATAGTCGGCTGCCACGGGCTTTCTGAGCACGATCTTGCGCCGCTTGTCCCAGGTCAGCAGGCCGACTTCCTCCAGCCGCCCGAGGATTGCGCGGACGGTGGTTCGGCTCACGCCGAGCGTAGCGCCCAGTTCCGGTTCCGAGGGCAGGCTTGCCGTCTGTTCCAGAAGCTTGAGGCAGCGATTGAAGGCGTCCTTGAAGACTGTGTTCTGCTTGGCCATGGTGCTGCCGTTCGTTGTGTCCTGCGCCCCTTAACGGCTGAACGGGCGAATGGCCAGATGCCCTGGCGGAAGTGCGCGCCGTCCTGTTGCGTTCGGGACGTCATATTACCCATTGACGATAATCTGTCTATTGTCGATAAAAGACAGGTAGCCGGCGGGAGGACGCCGGCCGGGAGGATCCATGAAGACACGCACCATCGCGGGGACCGACCTTGCCGTGACCGAATTCAGTTTCGGCACGGCAGCGCTTGGCGGCCTGTACCGGGCCTGCCCGCGCGATGCGGCGATGGAAACGCTGGACGCGGCCTGGGACGAGGGGATCCGCTATTTCGATACCGCCCCCTGGTACGGTTTTGGCCTGGCGGAGCGCCGCACCGGCGATTTCCTGCGTGACAAGCCGTCGGCAAGCTATGTGCTATCCAGCAAGGTCGGGCGCATCATGGTTCCCGTCACCGACGACAAGGTGCCCAACTACGGCTATGTCGATCCGCTGCCCTTCGATGTGCGCTACGATTACAGCTATGACGGCATCATGCGCTCGGTGGAACTCAGCCATGCCCGCCTTGGCCTGAACCGTATCGATATGCTCTATGTACACGATATCGGCGTCTATACGCACGGTGCCGAACGCAATGCCTTCCATCTACGCCAGCTGCTCGATTCCGGCCTGAAGGCCCTGTCGGAACTGAAATCGTCGGGAGCGATCAAGGCCTACGGGCTCGGCGTCAACGAGGTGCCGGTCTGCCTCGATGTCATGCCCCATGCCGATCTCGACTGCATCCTGCTCGCCGGACGCTACACATTGCTGGACCGCACGGCAGAGAGCAAGCTTCTGCCGCTTTGCGCGGCGCGGGGAACGTCGCTGGTGGTGGGCGGTGTTTTCAATTCCGGCATTCTTGCAACCGGCCCGGTCGAGGGCGCGCATTTTGATTACATGCCGGCAACATCAGACGTCGCCGCCAAGGTGGGCGCGATGATGGAGATCGCGGAGAAGAACGGCGTGCCGCTTGCCGCGCCGGCGCTGAGGTTCCCGCTGGAAAACCCTTCCGTCGCCTCCATCCTCATCGGCACCGCGCGGCCCGAGAGCCTGCGCCGAAACATGCAGCTTGCGCGCGCGCCGCTGCCCGATACCATTTACCCGGCTTTCGAGCCGTATACGCTGGTCGCGCCCGAACTCGGGCGTGAGGCCGTGCGACAATAGCGTGGAAGGTCGAAACCCATGTTGAAAGGCATCCATCCCCTGCTTGGTCCCGACCTGCTGCACGTCCTGCGGTCGATGGGCCACGGCGATGACATCGTGATCGCCGACGCGAATTTCCCGGTGACGTTCCTCGGTCCACGGGTCGTGCGCGCGGATGGCGTGGACGCCGTTGCGATGGCCGAGGCGATCCTGACCCATATGCCGCTCGACACCTTCGTGCCGGAAGCGGCGTGGCGCATGGAGGTCGTGGGCGATCCCGGTGCGGTGCCGGAGGTCTGCGCGACCTTCCAGGAGATCGTGCACCGGCACGCAGGCGATTTCACGATCCATTCGGTCGAGCGTTTTGCCTTCTATGAGATGGCCCGCAAGGCGGCCTGCATTGTGGCCACGACGGAAGCGCGTCTTTATGGCAATCTGATCTTGAAGATGGGTGTCGTGCACCCGCATGAATCCGCCCGGATCTAGGATCCGACGCCGTCGTTTGGGAGGACGAGGGCATGGACTGGAGTGCTGAAAAACACGGTTTCCGAGGGAGGAATACCCCGCTTGCCAAGGCGTAGAGGCGGGTGTAGCTTGCAACGATAATTGTTTTTTATCGATAAAAGATCGAGTTGTTCGCTTCCTGCAACCCGATCCGGCAAGGAGGACAGGAAGCACCTGAGAGGAGAACCCAGATGAGCATTGTAAGATCGCTTCTGACCCGCCGCGCCTTCACCGCGCTTGCGGGTGCCGCAGTCCTCGCCACCATGACGCCTGCGCCGTCTTTCGCGCAGGAAGTCACCATTCCCATCATCGTGAAGGACACCACCTCCTTCTACTGGCAGATCGTGCTGGCCGGCGCGCGTCAGGCCGGCAAGGATCTCGGCGTCAAGGTGCCGGAACTCGGCGCCCAGTCGGAAGCCGACATCAACGGCCAGATCACCATTCTCGAAAACGCGGTGGCCGGCGCCCCGGCCGCCGTGGTCATCTCACCCACGGAGTTCAAGGCGCTCGGCAAGCCGATCGATGAGGCGGCGAAGTCCGTTCCGATCATCGGCATCGACTCGTCGGCGGATTCCAAGGCCTTCACCTCGTTCCTGACGACCGATAACGTCCAGGGTGGCCGCATCGCCGCCGAAGGGCTCGCTGCCGCCATCAAGGCCGCGACGGGCAAGGACGAGGGCGACATCGCCATCATCACCAGCCTTCCGGGTGTCGGCTCGCTCGACCAGCGCCGCGAAGGCTTCCTGGATGAGGTGAAGACCAAGTATCCGGGCCTCAAGGTCGTCGCGGACAAATATGCTGACGGCCAGGCCACGACCGGCCTCAACATCATGACCGACCTCATCACTGCCAACCCGGACCTGGTCGGCGTCTTCGCCTCCAACCTCATCATGGCGCAGGGCGTTGGTCAGGCGATCGCGGAAAACAAGCTCGGCGACAAGATCAAGGTCATCGGCTTCGACAGCGACGAAAAGACTGTCGGTTTCCTCAAGGAAGGCGTGCTGGCCGGCCTCGTCGTGCAGGATCCATACCGAATGGGCTATGATGGCGTGAAGACGGCGCTCGCCGTCTCCAAGGGCGAGAAGGTCGAAACCTTCGTCGATACCGGCGCCAATCTCGTGACCAAGGACAATATGGCCGATCCCAAGATCGATGCCCTCCTGAACCCGAAGGTCAACTGATCGGCCGGGCCTTCACGGCCCCGCCACGTCCCGCCCGGGCGCGTGCTTCGGGCGGGATGCTTTCCCCATCAGGGAGGAAACGCCATGAGCAGCCTCGAAGAACTCAGCCGCCGGCATGAAGACCAGGCTGAACTTGCCGAATCCGATACCGTGCCGCGCGGCGAGTCCATCCTCGAATTGCGTGGCCTGCAGAAGAAATACGGTCTCGTCGAGGCCCTGAAACCGGTGTCGCTCACCTTCCTGGCGGGCGAGATCCACGCCATCGTCGGTGAGAACGGTGCCGGAAAGTCCACCCTGATCAAGCTTTTGACCGGCGTTATCCGGCGCACCGCCGGCGAGGTCTTCTGGTGCGGCAAGCCCGTGCAACTCGCCACCCCCACCGAAGCCATATCCCGCGGCATCAATGCAGTGCATCAGGAAGTCGTGTTGTGCCCGCACCTGTCGGTGGCCGCCAACATGTTCCTCGGCGACGAGATGAACCGCAATGGCCTGATGCGCAAGGGTGCCATGGAAAAGGCCGCGCAGGCGGTGCTTGACGATCTCGGCTTCCATCTGCCGGCCGGGGCAATGCTGGAGAGCCTCACCATCGGCCAGCAGCAGCTGGTCGCCACCGCCAAGGCCGCCATGCGCGGCATCCGCTTCATCATCTTCGACGAGCCGACGGCCTATCTGACGCGTCAGGAATCCGCCCAGCTCTTCCGCCTCATCCGCCGCCTGCGCGATCAAGGTGTCACGGTCGTCTATATCAGCCACCGCATGGAGGAGGTCTTCGAGCTGGCCGACCGCGTGTCGGTGCTGCGTGACGGCACCCATGTCGGCACGCGCCTGATCGGCGAGACCAACGAGAACGAGCTGATCGCCTTGATGATCAACCGCTCGATCGAGCAGATCTACCACAAGGAACAGGTGCCGGCCGGCGATGTCATCGTCGAGACGAAAGGTCTGTCAGGCCCGGGTTTCGAGGATGTCTCGCTGACGGTTCGCGCCGGTGAGATCGTCGGTCTCTACGGCCTCATCGGGGCAGGGCGCAGCGAGTTTGCGCTCGGCCTCTACGGCCGTCAGCCCGTGACCGCCGGAGAGATTTTCTGGGAGGGCCGCAAGGTATCGATCCCCAATGAGCGGGTCGCCATGGCGCTCGGCATTGCGCTTGCGCCGGAAAGCCGGCGCGACCAGGGCCTTTGCCTCAACCTGCCCATCGGGCTCAACATCAACCTCCCGGTCCTCAAGCGGCTGAGTTCAGGCCTGACGATTAGGCGGGGCGATGCCGCGCGCAATGCCGAGCGCCAGATCGCCGATCTGCGCATCAAGACGCCGTCGCGCCATGTGCTCGCCTCGGCCATGTCCGGCGGCAACCAGCAGAAGATCGTTATCGGCAAGTGGCTGAGCCACGGCGCGCGGCTCTTCATCTTCGACGAACCGACCGTCGGCGTCGATGTCGGCACCAAGGCGGAAATCTACCGGCTGTTTGGCGAGCTGCTCAAGCAGGGGGCCGGCATCATCCTGATCTCGTCCTACCTGCCGGAAGTTTACGAGCTCGCCGACCGGCTGCACGTCTTCCGCGGCGGCCGGCTTGTCGCCAGTCACGACCACCGGACGGCCTCGCATGAGGACGTCCTGACCCAGGCCATCGGCAGTTAGAGCGGTGCCGGCAAGAATGTGCAGCGGTCCAGCGTGTGAAATCGCGCAAGGCTGGCTGAGCGTCGCGCAGAAAGGGAGAAGAACATGAGCGTTGAGACGACGACGGAAAGCGCACCGGCACCCCGGAAGGGCACGAATATCCTGCTCGGCCTGACGCTGCTCGGGCTCCTGCTGGCGCTCTGGGTGGCGCTGGGATTCGCAACGAATGCCTTCTGGTCGCCCAACAACATCTCGAACCTTTTGCGTCAGGGCGCGATGACGGCGATCCTTGCCGTCGGCCAGACCTTCGTGATCATCACCGCCGGCATCGACCTGTCAGTGGGGGCCATTGTCGGCTTCACCAGCGTCATCGTTGCCTGGCTGCTTCAGGCCGGCGTCCCGCTCTGGGCCTCGATCATCCTGACATTGCTCATCGGCGTGGCGATCGGCGCGTTCCACGGCTTCGGCATCGTGCGCATGGGCCTGCCGCCCTTCATCATCACGCTGGCGACGCTCACCTCTCTGCGCGGCATCGGCCTCCTGATCACCAACGGCTCGACCATCTCGATTTCGCACGAGGGTTTCACCAATTTCTCGCGCGCGGATTTCCTGGGCATCCCCAGCCTGTTCTGGATGGTCATCCTGGTCGGCATCCCGGCCTTCATATTTCTCCATCTCTCGCGCTTCGGCCGCTATCTCTTCGCCGTCGGCTCCAACAAGGAGGCAGCGCGGCTTTCCGGCGTGAATGTCGATCGGACGATCTATCTCGCCTATATCCTGTCGGCCACCTGCGCGGCCTTCGTCGGCCTTTTGCTCGCCTCGCGCATCGGCATCGGCAACGCCACGCAGGCGGAAGGCTGGGAACTCCAGGCGATCGCCTCGTCGGTTATCGGCGGCACCAGCCTGTTCGGTGCGGTCGGTTCCGTGCATGGTCCGCTGCTCGGCGCCTTTATCCTCGCGACGATCAACAACGGCGCCAACCTGCTCAACGTCAACTCGTTCTGGCAGCGCATCATCACCGGCCTGCTGATCATCATCATCGTCTATTTCGACCAGTTGCGTCGCCGCGGAAGCCGCTGAGATGAGAGCTGTCATCTGCCTAGAACCCGGCCGCCTTGCGCTGGTCGAACGGGAGCCGCCGGCCAGCGTGCCGCCGGGCTGGGCGCGCGTCGCCGTCAGCCATGTCGGCATCTGCGGCACCGACTATCATATCTTCCAGGGCAAGCACCCATTCCTCGAATATCCCCGCATCATGGGCCACGAAATCTCCGGCACCGTGGTCGAACCAGGCGAAAGCGGGCTTGCCACCGGCATGACGGTGGTGGTTAACCCCTACATTTCCTGCGGTACCTGCATCGCCTGCCGCAAGGACAAGCCCAATTGCTGCACGGCTATCCGCGTGCTCGGCGTGCACACGGACGGGGCGTTCTGCGAGGAAATCGTCGTGCCCGGTGACAACCTTTATCCGGCCGAAGGACTGTCTCCCGAGGCCGCGGCGATGGTCGAGTTCCTCGCCATCGGCGCCCATGCTGTGCGCCGCTCGCTGGCGCCGGAAGGATCGCGGGCGCTTGTCATCGGTGCCGGGCCGATCGGTCTCGGCACCGCGATCTTTTCGCGCATCGCCGGCCATACGGTCACGATGATGGATACCTCCGCCGAACGGCTGGCCATGGCCGATACGCATTTCGGCTTTGGCGACGGCCTGCTTGCCAGCGCGTCGGCGGCGACGGATGTCGCGCGAATGACGGGTGGCGAGGGCTTCGACGTGGTGTTCGACGCCACCGGCCACGCCGGCTCGATGGAGGGCGCCTTCGCCCATGTCGCCCACGGCGGCACGCTGGTGCTGGTGAGCGTGGTGAAGGACGACATCCGGTTTTCCGACCCGGAATTCCACAAGCGCGAGATGATGCTGGTCGGCAGCCGCAATGCGCTGCGTGTCGATTTCGATCATGTCATGGCCAGCATGCGGGCGGGCCGGGTGCCCGTCGAGGCACTCGTCACCCACCGCACCACGCTGGAGCGCGCGCCGGAGGATCTTGCCCGATGGGCAACGCAGAAGTCCGGGCTCATAAAAGCCATCGTGCACGTTGCGGCCTGAGCCAGCGCGGCGCGGAGCCACGCCGCAACCGTTCATTTCCCCGAAAGGATCGCGCGTCTAGGATGCCGGTGTGGCGTGTTGCCACGCAGCGAAAACCTGTTAGTGTTTTCGCAACTGCGGAAACCGGGTGAGACGATGCGGCGGGCCACGGCCCCGCATCGGGAAATGGGATAACGCGTCCGATGTATTATCAGCTCTACGAACTCAACCATGCGATGATGGCGCCCTGGCGCGCTGCGGCGGACCAGATGCGGATCGCCTTCCGCAATCCGCTCAATCCGCTCGCGCACACCTATTTCGGCCGCACGATGGCGGCGGGCTTCGAGGTTCTCGAGCGCAGCACCCGCCGCTACGGCAAACCCGATTTCGACCTGCCGCAGACCACCATCGACGGCAAGAGCGTGTCCGTCCACGAGAAGATCGTGTGGAAGCGGCCCTTCTGCAATCTCATCCATTTCGAGCGCTGTCTGCCGGCCGGCCATCCAAAGGACCCGAAGATCCTGATCGTCGCGCCGATGTCCGGCCACTATGCGACCCTGCTCCGCGGTACCGTGGAAGCGCTGCTGCCGCATGCCGAAGTGCACATCACCGATTGGGTGGATGCGCGCATGGTGCCGCTGTCCGACGGCGGCTTCGACCTTGACGATTACATCGATTACGTCATCCAGATGCTGCATGCGCTGGGACCGGATACCCATGTCGTGGCGGTCTGCCAGCCGGCGGTGCCGGTGCTGGCCGCGGTCGCGGTGATGGAGGCTGACAACGATCCGCTCTCGCCCTCCACCATGACGCTGATGGGCGGGCCGATCGATACGCGTATCAATCCCACGGCGGTCAACAAGCTCGCCGAGGAAAAGCCCATCGAGTGGTTCCGCGACAATGTCATCATGCCCGTGCCGTGGCCGCAGCCGGGCTTCATGCGCATGGTCTATCCCGGTTTCCTGCAACTGTCGGGCTTCATGTCGATGAACCTCGACCGCCATGTCGTCGCGCACAAGGAGTTCTTCGCCCATCTGGTGAAGAACGACGGCGACGCGGCCGAAAAGCACCGTGACTTCTACGACGAATATCTCGCGGTCATGGACCTCACGGCCGAGTTCTATCTCCAGACCGTGGAAACCGTGTTCATGAAGCACGCCCTGCCGAAGGGTGAGATGATGCACCGCGCGCGTCCAGTCGATACGACGGCCATCCGCAACGTGGCGCTGCTGACGGTCGAGGGGGAGAACGACGACATCTCGGGCGTCGGTCAGACGAAGGCGGCGCAGACGATCTGCACCAACATCCCCGACGACATGCGCATGCACTACATGCAGCCCGATGTCGGCCATTACGGCGTCTTCAACGGCTCGCGCTTCCGCAAGGAGATCGCGCCGCGCATCGTGTCCTTCGTGCAGGCACACGGCAAGGCGTCCAGGGCCAAGCCGTCCAAACCTGTAACTCGGGTCATCAAGGGCGGAAAATCCGAGGGCGCGGCCTGATTTTTCGGGCCGTTTACAGGCACTTGCCCGAATTAACCTTGTGCCGTCTTGAACGCGACCGGCGGTCTAACCACATCGGATTCACCGGAAACCGAGGTGGTTTCCGGCGATCGTGAGGAAGATTGCACATGAATCAGTCAGCCCTGATCCGTCCCGACTGGACCCCCGCGACCATCGCCCTGATGGTGCTCGGCTTCGTGGTGTTCTGGCCGCTCGGCCTTGCCATGCTGGCCTACATCATCTTCGGCGACCGCCTGAAGTCCTTCAGGAAGGACGCCAATGATACCGTCGATGGCATGTTCGCCTCCTGCCGCAGCGCCTTCGGCCGCGGCAAGGGCCCTGCCTTCCGCCGCGCCACCGGCAATGTCGCCTTCGACGACTGGCGCGACGCCGAACTGTCGCGCCTCGATGAGGAACGCCGCAAGCTCGACGAGATGCGTGAAGAGTTCGATTCCTATGTCCGCGAGCTTCGCCGCGCCAAGGACCAGGAAGAGTTCGACCGCTTCATGCGCGAACGCCGCAGCGAAGGCAAAGGCGACGTGCCCGGTTTTCCGGCAACGTAAGTCGCCTTGGCTCTATGGTCGTGGTCGGGCTGATCCCGGCCATGCCGGCGGAGACTAGACAAGCACTGAAATCAACCGGCGCCGCGAGCGCCGGTTTTTTGTTGGGCCGTTTCAGACGGTCTCGAATCGGCTAAGAAGAGCAGCATGTTTCCCTCGTTCCGCAAGCCCAGAAAGGCCCTGAAGTCACCGCCTCCGCCGGAGCGGCGGGAGATCGACGTCAATGGTCGCCAGTTGCCGCTCACCATACGGCGGGACCTGCGCGCGACACGCCTGACGCTGCGCATCGAACCCGGCGGACGGGCGCTGCGCATGACGGTGCCGTCGGGCATTGCCGAGCGCGACATCAGGGATTTTCTCGATCGTCATCAGGGCTGGCTGATGACCAAGCTCGCGAAGTTCCGCACCACCAACGAACTGGCCGATGGCGGCTATGTCATGATCCGCGGCGTGCCCCATCGCATCGAGGCGACGGGCCGCCTGCGCGGGATCACGGAAGCGGTGCTGGTGGACGACGAAGCGGTGCTGCGTGTCGGCGGCATGGAGGAAAGCATTCCCCGCCGCATTTCCGATTTTCTGAAGAAGGAGGCACGGCTGGATCTCGACCGGCTTGTTGCCGTCCACGCCGGCCGCATCGGGCGCAAGGTCAAGTCGATGACGTTGCGCGATACCCGCAGCCGCTGGGGCTCCTGCTCGGCGGACGGCGCACTCAGCTTCTCCTGGCGCATCGCCATGGCGCCGCCCCATGTCATCGATTATCTCGCCGCCCATGAGGTGGCGCATCTCCAGGAGATGAACCACAGCGCTGCCTTCTGGGCACTGTGCGAAAGGCTATGCCCTGCAACGGAGGAGGCAAAGCGCTGGCTGAAGCGCAACGGAAGCCTGCTGCACGCCGTCGATTTCGGCTGATCCATCCCGGGAGCGCGAAAGACTAGCGCCGGTTGCCGAGCGCTTCGCTGATCTTCTTGTCGGTGTTGTATTGGCCAAGTGCATAGACGGCCCAGATCGCGGCCGGCAGCCAGCCGATCAGCGTTACTTGCAAGATGAGGCAGATGATGCCGGCAATCGGCCGTCCGATGGTGAAAAATGCGAGAAAGGGCAGGAGGATGGCAATGATGAGCCGCATGATGGTCTCCGGTCGTTCGTTTCCTTCCATATGGGCCCGGCAACGCGGCGTACAAGGGCGTCGCAGCAAGCCCTATTGCCGCCGTCTTTCGGCTCGACTCTTCCGGTGATTCGTGCGACTTCGTCCCCCATGACACTCGATATCAAGATCTGCGGTTTGAAGACCGAGGAGGCCGTCGACAAGGCGGTGGCGCTCGGCGCGACCCATATCGGCTTCATCTTCTTTCCCAAGAGCCCCCGCAACATCGAGCCGGCCGATGCCGGCAGTCTTGCCGATCGCGTGCGCGGCCGTGTGAAGATCGTCGCGGTGACGGTCGATGCCGACAGCGATACACTGGACGAGATCGTCGACCAGCTTTCGCCTGATATTCTCCAGCTGCACGGCAAGGAGAGCCCGGAACGGGTTCTCACCGTCAAGGCGGTCTATGGCCTGCCTGTCATCAAGGCCTTTTCGGTGCGCGAAGCAGACGACCTCAGGAAGATCGATCCCTATGTCGGCATCGCCGACCGGTTCCTCTTCGATGCCAAGCCGCCGGCAGGCTCTGAGCTTCCGGGCGGCAACGGGGTTTCCTTCGACTGGAACCTCATGCATTTGCTTGACGCAAGCGTGGATTACATGCTTTCGGGTGGGCTGAACAAGGATAACCTCGCCGAGGCGATCCAGCTGACCGGCGCGCCCGGCATCGACGCCAGTTCAGGCGTCGAGAGTGCGCCCGGCGTCAAGGATCTCGGCCTGATCGAAGCGTTTTTTGAAGCGGCACGAAACGCGCAAAGCGAAACCGCCGTCGCAGGGAGAGGCAAGTGAACCAGTCACCCAACCTGAATTCGTTCCGCGAGGGTCCGGATGAAGACGGACGCTTCGGCATCTTCGGCGGCCGTTTCGTTGCCGAAACCCTGATGCCGCTGATCCTCGATCTTCAGGACGAGTGGAACAAGGCCAAGACCGATCCGGCCTTTCAGGCCGAACTCAAGGACCTCGGCGCCCATTACATCGGCCGTCCGAGCCCGCTCTATTATGCCGAGCGGCTGACGCAGCATCTCGGCGGCGCGAAGATCTACTTCAAGCGCGAGGAGCTGAACCACACCGGCTCGCACAAGATCAACAACTGTATCGGCCAGATCCTGCTTGCCAAGCGCATGGGCAAGACGCGCATCATCGCCGAAACGGGTGCCGGCCAGCACGGCGTGGCCTCCGCCACGGTCGCCGCGCGCTTCGGCCTGCCTTGCGTCGTCTATATGGGCGCCACCGATGTCGAGCGTCAGGCGCCGAACGTCTTCCGCATGAAGCTGCTCGGTGCGGAGGTGAAGCCCGTCACCGCCGGCAGCGGCACGCTCAAGGACGCCATGAACGAGGCGCTGCGCGACTGGGTCACCAATGTCGACGACACCTATTACCTCATCGGCACAGCGGCCGGCCCGCATCCCTATCCCGAGCTGGTGCGCGATTTCCAGTCGGTCATCGGCACGGAAGCGCGCGAACAGATCCTCGCCGCCGAAGGCCGCCTGCCGGATATGGTGATCGCTGCCGTCGGCGGCGGTTCGAACGCCATCGGCATCTTCCATCCGTTCCTGGACGACAAGGACGTTCAGATCGTCGGCGTCGAGGCCGGCGGTCGGGGGCTCGAGGGTGAGGAGCATTGCGCATCGCTGACCGCGGGTTCCCCGGGCGTGCTGCACGGCAACCGCACCTATCTGCTGCAGGACGAGGACGGCCAGATCAAGGAAGGCCATTCCATTTCGGCCGGCCTCGATTATCCCGGCATCGGTCCGGAACATGCCTGGCTGCACGATATCGGCCGCGCCGAATATGTGCCGATCATGGATGACGAGGCGCTGGAGGCTTTCCAGCTGCTGACCAAGCTCGAGGGTATCATTCCCGCGCTGGAGCCGAGCCATGCCATCGCCGAGGTGATCAAGCGCGCCCCGAAGATGGGCAAGGACCAGATCATTCTGATGAACCTCTCGGGCCGCGGCGACAAGGATATCTTCACCGTCGGCAAGATCCTCGGCATGGAGCTCTAAGATGACCGCACGCATGGACAAACGTTTTGCGGATCTCGCGGCCGAAGGCCGCCCGGCGCTCGTCACCTATTTCATGGGCGGCGATCCGGATTATGCGAGCTCGCTTGAGATCATGAAGGCACTGCCGAAGGCAGGCTCCGACGTCATCGAACTGGGCATGCCGTTCTCCGATCCGATGGCCGACGGCCCGGCGATCCAGGTGGCCGGCCAGCGCGCGCTGAAGGCGGGCCAGACGCTTGCCAAGACCATCCAGATGGCGCGCGATTTCCGCCGCGAGGACGATGCAACGCCGATCGTCATGATGGGTTACTACAACCCCATCTATATCTACGGCGTCGAGCGCTTCCTCGATGACGCCGTGGAAGCCGGCATCGACGGCCTTATCGTCGTGGACCTGCCGCCGGAAATGGACGACGAGCTGTGCATCCCGGCGCTCGCGCGCGGCATCAACTTCATCCGCCTGGCCACGCCGACGACGGATGAGAAGCGCCTGCCGACCGTTCTGAAAAACACGTCGGGCTTCGTCTATTATGTCTCGATGAACGGCATCACCGGTTCAGCCTTGCCGGACCCGTCGCTGATCGGCGATGCGGTCGGCCGCATCAAGGCGCATACCAACCTGCCGGTCTGCGTCGGCTTCGGCGTCAAGACGGCCGAACATGCCCGCGCCATCGGGGCTTCGGCGGATGGTGTCGTCGTCGGCACCACCATCGTCAACCAGATCGCCTCCAGCCTGACGGCGGACGGCAAGGCGAGCGCTGCCACCGTTCCCGGTGTCGAGACGCTCGTCAGGAGCCTCGCATCGGGCGTGCGCGCGTCGCGCCTTGCGGCGGCGGAGTAAAATTCCCACATGGGATCGGAAAAGCAATTCCAGGAAAAGTGTGAAGCGGTTTTCCTGGAATTGCACAGATTAACGGGAGTCTAGACCGTGAACTGGATCACGAATTACGTTCGGCCGAAGATCAACTCGATGCTCGGCCGCCCTGACCGGGATGTGCCGGAAAATCTCTGGATCAAGTGCCCGGAAACCGGCGAGATGGTGTTCCATCGCGATCTCGAGGAAAACAAGTGGGTCATCCCGGCTTCGGGCTACCACATGAAGATGCCGGCGAAGGCCCGTCTCAAGGACCTGTTCGACGATGGCGTCTTTGAATCCCTGCAGCAGCCCAAGGTGGCGCAGGATCCGCTGAAATTCCGTGATTCCAAGAAGTACATCGATCGCCTGAAAGACAGCCGCATCAAGACCGACCTTGAGGACACGATCCTTGCCGGTGTCGGAAAGGTGCGCGGCGTCAAGCTCGTCGCTGTCGTGCATGAGTTCAGCTTCATGGGCGGCTCGCTCGGCATCGCCGCGGGCGAGGCCATCATCAAGGCTTTCGAGCGCGCCATCGCCGAAAAATGCCCGCTCGTCATGTTCCCCGCCTCCGGCGGAGCGCGCATGCAGGAAGGTATCCTCTCGCTGATGCAGCTTCCGCGCACCACGGTTGCCGTGGAAATGCTCAAGGAAGCGGGCCTGCCCTATATCGTCGTGCTCACCAACCCGACGACCGGCGGCGTGACGGCCTCCTATGCCATGCTGGGTGATATCCACCTCGCGGAGCCTGGCGCTGAAATCTGCTTTGCCGGCAAGCGCGTCATCGAGCAGACCATCCGCGAAAAGCTGCCCGAGGGCTTCCAGACGTCGGAGTACCTTCTCGAGCACGGCATGGTCGACATGGTCGTGAAGCGTCACGATATTCCCGCCACGCTTGCCCGCCTCCTGAAGATCCTGATGAAGAAGCCGGCCGCTTCCGCACCGGTGGTGGAAACCGGCGCTGTCGCCATCGCGGCGCAGTGATATGACGGGCGTCGCGGTAAGCGAAGCGGCGCTGGAGATCGAGAAGCTTCTCGGTCTTCACCCCAAGGGCTTCGACCTTTCGTTGGACCGCATCACGCGGCTTCTCGCGGCGCTTGACAATCCGCACCTGAAACTGCCGCCCGTCATCCACGTGGCCGGCACCAACGGCAAGGGGTCGGTTACGGCGTTCTGCCGTGCGATCCTCGAGGCTCAGGGCCTCAGCGTCCATGTCCACACCTCTCCCCATCTCGTCAACTGGCACGAGCGCTATCGTCTTGGCGTCGCCGGCGGTCGAGGGCAGTTCGTGGAGGACGCGGTTCTCGCTGATGCGGTGCGCCGTGTGGCGGATGCCAATGGCGGCGAGAAGATCACCGTTTTCGAAATCCTGACGGCCGTCACCTTTTTGCTGTTTGCCGAGCATCCGGCGGATGTGGCCATCATCGAGGTCGGCCTTGGCGGACGCTTCGATGCCACGAATGTCATGCCGCGACCGGCCGCATGCGTCATCATGCCGATTTCGCTGGATCATCAGGCCTATCTCGGCGATCGGGTCGAACTCATCGCCGCCGAGAAGGCGGGCATCATGAAGCGTGGCGTGCCCGTCGTCATCGGCTACCAGTCGGAAGAGGCGGCCCGCGACGTGCTGATCGAGACCGCCGAGCGGCTCGGATGCCCGCACGCCGTCTACGGCCAGGATTTTCTCGCCCATGAGGAATTCGGCCGCCTCGTCTACCAGGACGAATTCGGCCTTGCCGATCTGCCCCTGCCGCGCTTGCCGGGTCGGCATCAATATGCCAATGCCGCCGCCGCCATCCGCGCTGTCAAGGCGGCAGGTTTCGCCGTCGGTGAGCCGGCGATCGAGACGGGGCTGTCACGCGTCGAATGGCCGGGCCGTCTGCAAAGGCTCCCAGACGGCGCGCTCTTGCGCCTCGCCCCGCCCGCAAGCGAGATCTGGGTCGACGGCGGTCACAATCCAGGTGCTGGACAGGTCATTGCCGAGACCATGGCGAATTTCGAGGAGCGCGAGGCGCGTCCGCTCTTCCTCGTCACGGGCATGATCAACACCAAGGATCCCGTCGGCTATTTCGAGCCGTTCCGCGGCCTTGCGGAGCGGGTCTTCACCGTGCCGATCCGCGGCTCCGATGCCGGGCTCGACCCCGCCGCACTCGCCGAGGATGCCGCGCGGGCGGGTCTCGAGGCCGCACCGCTCGCGACGGTGGGCGAGGCGCTGGTTGAGATCGTGCGCATCACGGCTCAGGATTCGGTGCCGCCGCGCATCCTGATCGGCGGTTCACTCTATCTCGTCGGCGATGTGCTTGCCGACAACGGCACGCCCCCGACCTGACAACAAAAAAGCCCGGCTTCAAGCCGGGCTTTTCAGTAGGACCGGTCGGGCCGATCAGGCGGCGCCGGAAATCCACGACGACAGGGCCGTCTTCGGTGCGGCACCGACCTTGATGTCGGCCACTTCGCCGCCCTTGAACATGGCGAGCGTCGGGATCGAGCGCACGCCGAACTGGGCGGCCAGTTCCGGGTTCTCGTCGATGTTGAGCTTGGCGACCTTCACCTTGCCGGCGAGTTCCGTCGAAATTTCTTCCAGCGCAGGCGCGATCATCTTGCACGGGCCGCACCATTCGGCCCAAAAATCCACGACGACCGGCTCTGCGGACTTCAGAACTTCGGCTTCGAAATTGGACTGGTCGACTTTAACGGTAGCCATAAGGGCTGCTCCTTGAATGGTGAGTGTTGCACAAGATGTGATGCCGCCGGGCTGCGTTTTCAAGCCCGCAAGGGGTCGCACCGTGAGCGAAACGTCCTGTCCCGTATCTCACTTTGCCGTGAGTTCGGCAAGGCTCGCCTCCATCAGCGCCGCATCCAGCCAGAAGGTTTTCGCCGTCTCGGTGTAGATCAGCCCGCAGCGGATCACCCGGCCGGGATAGAGCGGCGCGAGGATCGCGCGGTAGATGGCAAGCTGCGCCCGGTGCTCGAACGGAATGGCCTCGATAGTCGCCGGCGGCACGCGGTTGGTCTTGAAGTCCACGATCTCGACCGCGTTCTCCGTCACCACCATGCGGTCGATGCGCCCGGACACCGCGAAGTCCCGGCTGCCGAGCGTCAGCGTGCCCATGATGGAGACCTCCGCCCGCGCGGCGGGAGAAAAGATTGCACGCAGGCTTTCGTCTTCGATGACCTGGAGGGCGGCCGCAACGAGCCCCCCCCGCGCGCTCTGAGGCCAATGGGCGGCGGCGCGCTCCAGATAGCGTCTTGCCGCGGCGGGCCGCTCGGCTGGGTCGAAGCCCGGCAGAACCTGGAGGAAGCGGTGCAGGATGCGCCCGCGTTCCAGTGCAAGCCCTGCGCCGGGTGCGCCGCCTTTGCCCTTGCCGAACAGGGCGGAAGGCACGAGCAGGTCGGCCGCATCCGTCTCGATCACCGCTGCCACGCCCGAAGGACTGAGCGGCCGTGGTAGCGATGTCTGCGGCGGCAGTGGTTTTGCAAGCGCTTCCGGAAGCGGGATGGTCGGCTTTTCCTCCACGCTCGCCATCGTCACATCGTCGATCGTCGCCGCCCCCGCCTCGCGCCAGGACAATCCCTCCCAGCTTTCGCTGTGGGTGGAGAAGGTCGTTTCCACGCAACGCTCCGTGTCGGCGGCGAGTGCCGTCGCGATCATCGTGTGCCAGGTGTCCTTGTTTTCCTGCCGCCCGCGATAACCGCACACGATCAGCCGGTCTGCCGCGCGCGTCATCGCCACATAGAGCAGGCGGCGATATTCCTCCTCGGCGCTGTCCTTGATGCGATCCGCATCCACCTCTGTCAGCGTGTTGGCGAGATCCTTGAGCGGCAGCCAGGCCGGCAGGCCCCCGGCAGGATCGGTGGTGGAAAGAAAGCGCAGCTGCGGCATGTGGCTGTGGCTGAAGGGCTTGGCGCCGCCGTCCACGAGAAAGACGACCGGCGCCTCCAGCCCCTTGGCGGCATGCACGGTCATGATGCGGATTTCGCCGCGCGCCTTGTCCTGCTCGCGCTTGACCGTCGGCGCCTCCAGTTCCAGCGTGGAAACGAAGGCCTGCAGGCCTGGCAGGCCGTTGTCCTCCTGCTCCAGCGCGAAGGTCAGGAATTCGTCGATGATCTCGCCGGCTTCGACGCCGAGCCGCGCAAGGAACGCCCGCCGCCCGCCGCCGGCCCCGAGGATGCGTGCATAGAAATCGTGCACGGACTGCGTGCCCGCATCGGCGATCAGCCGCTCCAGCCGCACGACGATGGGCGCAAGGCGTTCATCCGATGCGGCCGCGCTGCGCAGACGCGCCCAGAGATCCTCTTTCTCGCCGCGCCGGGCGGCAAGCTCGAAGAGCGTCTCCTCGCCCAGCCCGTAGAGCGGGCTTTTCAGAAGGGCAGCCAGCGAAAGATCGTCCTGCGGCAGCACGGCGAAACGCCCCAGCGCCATCAGGTCCTGCACGGCGATGTGCTTCGTCAGCACCAGCCGGTCGGCACCCGCAACCGGCAGGTCGTGGCGTTGTTTCAGCGTGCGTGTCAGCGCGTTCACGAAGGCGTCGCGCTTTCGCACCAGCACGATGATGTCGCCGGGCGCCATGGGCCGCGCCTTGCCCTTTTCCGTTACCGTCTCGTTGCCGATCCAGCCGGCAAGCGTATCGGCAATGCGCCGTGCCAGCACGTTGATCGGCGCTTCCTCGGCCACCGCGTCGAAGGGCGCGGTCCAGTCCTCTTCGTCAAGGCCGGGCGGCGCGGCGATCACGCTCCAGACGTCGACGGCCCCCGGTTCACGCCCGCGATTGGAGGCATGCACGATATCGCCGCCGTCGGGTGTGAGGCCGCGCGCATTGGCGGGGTCGAGAAACACCTGGTCGACAGCCGAAAGCACATCCCGCGTGGAACGGAAGGACAGGAGCAGGCGGATCGGGCTGAAGGCGGTTTCCGCCAGCTGCGTGCGTCGGGCGACTGCGCGGCCCTCCTCGGCAAACCGTTCCGGTCGCGCTCCCTGGAAGGAGTAGATCGACTGTTTCTCGTCGCCCACGGCAAAGATCGTGCGGCCGGCGATGCGGGCCGTTTCGCCGGCGAAGAAATCGTCCGTCAGCGCTTTCACGATCTGCCACTGACGCGGACTGGTATCCTGCGCCTCGTCGACGAGGATGTGGTCGATGCCCTGGTCGAGCTTGTAATGCACCCAGGCGCTCACCCGGTCGCGGGTCAGAAGGGTCGCCGTGCGGTCGATCAGGTCGTCGAAATCGAGCAGGCTGCGCGCCCGCTTCAGGTCCTCGTAGTCGCCGGTCAGCCGCTCGGCGATCACGAGCGCCGCCTTCGTCGCCTCATACATGCGAAAGCGCCGCAGGCGGTCGTCGCAGGCAATGACATGCGCCTGCGCCGCCAGCAGGGCCGCCTCGAAATGCGGCGCGCTGTCGCGCACCTTTTTCGAGAGGAAGGACCGGTCGATGCTGCGCGGCGAGCCGGTGCCCGTAAAGAACAGATCGTGCAACGCCGCCCGGCGCGCCTCCGCGTCGGTGAGACGCAAAACGCCGCGCAAACCGGCGGCGGAGGTCTTCACCGTTTCGCTGCCGAGGCTTTCCGCCGCTGAAAGATAGGCTTCCAGTACCGCACCGTTCAGCCCGTCGAGCGGCCAGAAGGCAGCGAGAATATCGTCAGCCGTTTCCTCCGGGCCGAGACCCGTTTCCCGGCGAAGGACCGTCTCGATGCCGCCGGCCGCGTCCGCCCGCTCGAGGAAGTCGCGAATTGCCCCGCGGCTGGCGACGATATCGGAGATCAGCCGCTCCAGGCCGGTGTCGTCGGCAATGTCGAGCACGGTGGCGAAGGCATCCGCCAGTGCCTGGTCGTCCTCGCTCGCCGTTGCCGTCAGCAAGGTGCGCCGTGCATCCGCCAGCAGCACGGCGGCCGCACGGTCGTCGAGCACGGAGAAGTGGCCGGCGACATTGGCCTCGAGCGGAAACTGGTGCAGCAGCGCTTCGCAGAAAGCGTGGATGGTCTGGATCTTAAGGCCGCCCGGTGTTTCGAGCGCACGCGCGAAAAGCCGCCGCGCCTCGGCGAGCTTGAAGACTTCGGGCCGGGCGCCCTCGATCGCCGCCACCCGGTCGGACAGGTCCGCATCGGAGAGCGTCGCCCATTCAGCCAGCCGCTCGAAGACGCGGTTCGACATTTCGGAGGCGGCGGCCTTGGTATAGGTCAGGCAGAGGATGGCGGACGGGCGGCAGCCGGCGAGAAGCAGCCGGATCACCCGTTGCGTCAGCACATGAGTCTTGCCCGAGCCGGCATTGGCCGAAACCCAGGCCGAGCGGCCGGGATCGGAGGCTGCCGCCTGTTTCTGCGTGGTCCAGCTCAGCCAGGCGGCCGGGTCCGTCGATGCGGGACGGTCGTCTTCAAGCATCGTCGTTCTCCCCGCCGTTTTCGGCAGATGACCATTCCGCGACGCGCGCCAGATGGTCGTACTCTCCGCCATAGTCCCGCTCCTGTTCGGGGATGAGTCGCGAGGCGAAGCCGAAGCGCCCTTCGATCAGCCCGGTCAGCAGTTTTTCCAACTCCGTCAGCGCTTCCTCGCCAAGGTCCAAAGCGGATTTCGGCGTCGTGGTGGCGGATTTCGTATGTTCGTTGTTGACCTGCTCGACCTTGAAGCGCTCGCCAGGCTTCAGGCGCACATAGAGAAGGTTAGCCGGATCGTGGCGTCCCGGCCTGCGAAAGGCGCCGCGGCGCATTGCCGCCGCCTCCAGCGCCAGCTGCGGATCGAGCAGCGCGCGCGCCACCTTGAGCGAGGGCGTGCTTCCGGTTTTGTAGTCGACAATGTCGGCGCTGCCGTCGGGCAGGATGTCGATGCGGTCGGCAATGCCGGTGAGGCGGATGTCGCCAACCGAAAGATCGAGCGACGCCGGCACCTCCGTCAGGCTTTCGCGCACGCTGTCGGCGCGCTCGCCATGCCAGGCGACGAAGGCGCGGGCGACGGCGGCGAAGCGCGGCCGCCAGACGGCATCGATATGCGGCGGCAGCACCACCGCGTCGAATTCCTCGTGAAGGATACGGTCGATGAGGGAGAGCGGTTCGCTAGTCTTCTCCTCACGCACGAACCGATCGACGATACGGTGATAGAGCGAACCGCGCTCGGCCGGCCCCGGATCGAGATTGAAGGGCGCGATGGGGTCGAGCCGCAGGATGTGCCGCGCATAGATCGCATAGGGGTCGCGGCGCAGTCGCCCGACCTCGCTGAAAGAATATTTTTTGGGTTGCAGCTCGGCCGGCGGTTTGGGCGATGGGCGCGGCGCGTTCGGCACGCTTTGGCCCTGATCGATCCGCCCGGCCCAGTCGATCAGGTCGCGGCCGCGGCTACGCAGATCGTTTGCCAGCGAAGGACCGCCCACGGCGAGCAGCCGTTGCAGCCAGCGCGAGGCGACGGTGGGCGCGGTGCCGTTGCGCAGCGCCCGCGTGAAGATCAGCTTGCGCGTGCCTGCCGCCATCTGCAGGTCATGGCCGAGCTGGCCGATGCGGCGCTCGGGCGGCTCCAGGCCGATCTCCACCTTCATGATGCGGGAGAGAAAGGCGTCGTTGGCCGCCTGGCCGGGCCAGGTGCCCTCGTTGAGCCCACCTATGACGACGGTATGGACGCTTTGCAGGCGGGATTCGAGTGCGCCGAAGATGAAGACCCGCGGATGGCGCATCGAGCGCGGCTTGACGCTTTCGCTGGCCGCCAGTGCCTCTATGATGTCGCACCATTGCGGCCCGTCGGCCTCGATCTGCCCATCGGTCTCCATGACGCTCTTGAGCAGGTTGGCGAGGCTGTCGCCCGCCTCGCCGGACCACAGCGCGGCCAGGTCGTCGCGCTCGTCGATGGCGACGGCCTCCAGCGCGCGACCAGTGCGTTCCGCCCAGTCCGAAACGGCAAGCCTGGAAGAGAAGCGCCGCCCGGTGCGGCTCTGCTGCACGAGCACGCCGGCGAGCGGCTCGACCGCCTCTGCCACGCGTTGTGCAAGCGCGCGCGCCAGGGGAAGGGCGGTCTCGGGCAGCGCGCTGCGCCAGCGCGGCGGGTGGCGGTCGTCGGCCTGCCGCGCCAGAGCAGCGTCGAGCAGCGGTTCCAGCGTGGAAATGTCGATTTCCGCCGTGCCCCCACGCAATGCCGTCAGCTCCAGCGCCGTCACGGCGTCGCGCCGGTCGTCGGCGGAAAGCCCGAAGCGGGCAAGCGGGTGTTTCAGCAGCGCCACGAGCGCCACGGGATCACCGGGGCGAAGCGCTGCCTCGGCGAGCAGCCGCAGCAGCGTACCCTGTGTTGTGGAGAGAAGCGGCGTGCCGGCGGAATCGTCCGCCTCGATGCCGAAACGGGCAAGTTCGGAAGCCACGCGCCGGCCGAGCTTGCGATCCGGCGTGATCAGCGCGGCCTGCGCGTCCGGGCCGTCCTCCAGCGCGAGCCGCAGCGCGATGGCGATCGCCACGGCCTCCTCGCGCTCGTTGGCCGCCTCCACAAGGGCGACATCTCGGAAGGCGACGGTCACGCGCTCGGCATCGAGCGTTGAGCGCACGTCGCCCCAGCCCGCCGTCGCCTGCGTCGGCAGAAATGCGCTGGAGAGGATGTGCGCGCGGTATTCCAGCGCCTCCGGCGGCATACCCAGCGGCTCGACATCGCTGCGCGTGCAGCCCATGCGGGCGAGCAGGCGGTGGAGCCCGTATTGCGGATGGCTGCGCGAGGCCGCATCCGGCTTGCGCGCCGTATCTGCCGCGCCGCCCTGATGACCGACGAGCAGCCAGTCTGTATCGGTCATGAAGCGGTCGAGGCCGGGCAGGATGACGACACCGTTCGGCAGGTTTGCCACTGCCGCAATCAGCCCGGCGGTGGCTGGAATGGAGCCCGTCGAGCCGGCGATGATCACGGGGCCGGCGGGCGGCGCCTGGCGATAGCGTTCCGTCTCGGCATGCAGCGTCGCATTGCGCCGCAGTGAAGGGGAGGAGCGGCCGAGTTCGGCGAGCCGCGCTGGCCAGAAATCGCTGGCGATCTTCAGGAATTCGGCCGTCAGCTGCCACCACAGGGCATGGTTGGAGGTATCGAGCGCATCGAGCGCCGCCCAGTCCAGCTCCTCCGTCTCCATCGCATCGATGATGTCGGCGAGATTGCGCGCGAGCCATACGGCATCCGCCGGGCTCGCCGGGGCGACGAGCGGGCTCTCCGCATGAACGGCCGTTACGGCGGCCGGCAGCTGGTTGCGCCAGGCCAGCACGAGGCGGGCAAGTTCCAGAAGCCGCGTCGGGCCGGAGAGCGGTTCGGCCATGTCGAGCAATGCCGGCGCCACCTCGTCGAAGAAGCCGCTGTCGTCCTCCGTCTCGCCCAGCGCTCGGATGGTGGGCAGGATGGCCGAGCGCCCGCCAAACAGGTCGACGAATTCCGAGCGCAGCACGCGCGCCGAGCGGCGCGTCGGCACATAGATGGTGACGTCGGCCAGAGCCAGCGGATCGGCGGGATCGTAGGTGAAGCCGGGCACGAGGCGGCCGTCGATAAGCGTTTCGGCAACCGTCTTCAGAAAGGGCAGGCTTGCCGGGATCGAATAGATCCGGCCGCCCGGTGCGCCGCTCATGCCGCCGCCTCGCCGAATGTGGCGATCACCGCCTCCGCCGCGCCGATCGCCTCGGGCGTGCCGACGGTGATCCAGTGCCCGTCGAGCAGCGTGCCGGCGAGCCGCCCTTTCTCGATGGCCCGGTCGAAATAGATGTTGAGGTTGAAGGCGTCGTCGGGCGCGTCGTCCAGCAGGCCCGGCATCAGCGCCAGCGCGCCGGCATAGACGACCGGTGTGCCGGAACCTTCGCGATAGCGGGTGAGGCGGCCCGCGCCGTCGAGCGAGAAATCGATCTTGCCGTTATGGCCCGTCGTGTCCTCCAGCCGCACGCATAGCATCAGCATGTCCATGGTTTCGGGGTCGAACCGTTCGGCAAGCCGCTGGAGATTGGTTCTTTCGCCGGCTTTTTCGCCGATCCAGAAGAGATCCGCATTCATCACCATGACCGGCCCGCGGCCGAGCAGCTTCAGGCCCTTGGCCAGCCCGCCGCCGGAATTCATCAGCCGGTCGGTCTCGTCGGAGAGAAGGATTTCCGGCACCGCGCGGCCGGCGAGATGCGCGCGCATCTGGTCGGCGAAGTGATGCACGTTGACGACGGCGCGGCTGATGCCAGCCGCCGCCAGCGCATCGAGCCCGTAGTCGATCATCGGCTTTCCGGCGATCGGCACCAGCGGCTTCGGCATCGTCTCGGTAATGGGGCGCAGGCGCGTTCCAAGGCCGGCGGCCAGCACCATGGCGTCTTCGATCTTCATCGTTATCCCGCGATTATGATTCGGTCGCGAGGATTCCAGCCTTTTCGCACCAGTCGCGCAAGGGGGCGAGGTCGGGATGGGAAAGCGCCCGCGTGAGATTGCGGAAGGTGCGCGGCATGTGGCGCATATAGGCCGGCTTGCCGTCGCGCTGCATGAGGCGCACCCACAGGCCGATGAGCTTGCAGTTGCGCTGCGCGGCCATGACATGCCAGTCGCGCAGGAAGCGTGTCCGGTCGAAGCCGCCTTGTGCCGCGCGCTGCGAAAGGTAATGGTCGAGCACGCCTTGCGCGACGTCGTCCGGCATGTCGACGCGCGCATCCTGCACCAGCGAGGCGACGTCGTAGGCCGAAGGACCGATCATCGCGTCCTGGAAGTCGATGATGCCGACCCGGTCCGTACCGAGGGCATCCGGCCGCCAGATGATGTTGGGCGAATGGAAGTCGCGCAGCAGCAGATTGTGTTCCCCGGCGCCAAGGCTTTCGATCAGCGCGTCCCAGATGGCGACATAGTCGCGGCGTTCGGCGTTGCTTGCCGGCGTGCCACGCTTGAAGGGCAGATACCAGTCGGTAAGCAGGCTCACCTCGATCTGCATGGCGTCCCGGTCGAAATCCGGCACGCGGTGCACGATGCCGTCGGTTACCGGCAGGTCGCGCGCGAAACCCTGACCGTGCAGATGTGCAAGGCAGGCAGCGCTTTCGCGGTAGCGCTCGGCTATCGGCGCACCCGCGGCATCGAGCACACCCTCGCTGCCGAGGTCCTCGATCAGCAGGATGCCCTGCGCGATATCCATGGCATGGATTTCCGGCGCACGCAGGCCGCGGGAAACGAGATAGCGGCCGACCGCGATGAACGGTTTCACGTCCTCGGCGATATGGGCGATCTGTTGGTAGTACTTGCCCTGCGCGAGGATCGGCCCGGGCATATGGGCCGGCGAATCCATCAGCACGAAGCGGGTCTCGCCGGTATGGATATGTTCATAGGCGCGAATGGAGGCGTCACCCGTCAGGTGGCGGCGCGTCGCGTTGCCGTAGCCGGCTTCGTCAAGAAAGGCGCGGATCGCGAGCGACCGGCGGATGCGGGCCAGCGCCGGTGCCGGGCCGTCGATGAAGACGCGCCGGCCATCGCCTTCATGCAGGAAGGTCAGGCTTATGCCGTCCGCCGGCAGCGCGCCGTCGGCCTTTTCCGGCCATTCCACCAGGCAGATGCCGTCCGATAGCGCCTCGTCGAAACCCAGTTCGTCGATCTCCGCGGCATCGGCGATGCGGTAGAGGTCGAAATGCGCGACGGGGATGCGCAGGTCATAGGTCTGGACGAGCGTGAAGGTCGGGCTCGGCACCTCGAGAAAGGCGTCATCGGCGATGGCGCGGATCAGCGCGCGGGAGAAGGTGGATTTTCCGGCACCCAGATCGCCTGATAGTGCGACATAGTCGCCGCGCTTCAGCGCGAGCGCCATGTCCTCGCCGAAGCGGATGGTGGCGGCTTCATCGGCGAGGACGACGTCGAGCGCCATGCTATTCCGCCGCAGCGAACGAGGTCATCGTCGCGGAAGGAATACGCACGGTGACCTTCGTGCCGCGGCCTTCCTGGCTGTCGATGGTGACGGTGCCATGGTGCAGGCTGACGAAGCTTTCGACGATGGATAGGCCAAGGCCTGGACCTCCTTGGCGGCCATGGCTTTCGAAGCGGTTGAACACCGTGGTCAGCACGTCCTGCGGAATGCCGGGGCCGCGGTCGGTCACGGTCAGCACGAGGTCGGCGCCCTCGCGCCAGCAGCGCAGGCCGATGGCGCTGCCTTCCGGCGCGAAATTGGCGGCATTGCTGAGGAGCTTGATAAGGATCTGCTTGAGGCGCTGCTGGTCGGCGACGATGGTGCCGAGACTGTCGGGCGCGGTGATCTCGAGCGTCACCTGCGCCTCGTGCAGCCGGTCGGCGAACTGCATGGACACGTCGTCGAGCAGGTCCGTCAGATTGATCTCGGTATAGTCGAGCTCCATGATGCCGGCATCGACGGTCGCAAGGTCGAGAATGTCGTTGACGATGGTCAGCAGCACCGCCGAGGAGGTGGCGATATGGTCGACATATTCGGCCTGCCGGTCGTTCAGCTCGCCCATGGTCGGCGTCTTCAGGAGGTCGGCGAAACCGATGATGTTGGTCAACGGCGAGCGCAGCTCGTAGGAAACGTGCTGCACGAAATCGTTCTTCAGCGCGTCCGCCTTGCGCAGCGCCTCGTTCTTTTCCGTGAGCGCCCGGCTCACCCGCACGCTGTCGGTGATGTTGACGAAGGTCAGCATCGTCTGGGCGTTGGAAAGCGGGATGACGGCGTAATCGAGCACGAGGCCCGTGCGCAGCTCCAGCATGCCCTGCGAGGAGGGCCGTTCGTCGTCGAAGCTGGTGATCATCTGGCCGAAGCGCTTCCAGCCGTCCGGCTTGTCGTAGGATGGCGCGCAAGCCTGCTCGATGGCGCGGATATGCGTGCCGGACTTCGCCTCGGCCTCGCTGATGCCCCAGATGGCGCGGAAGGCCGGGTTGGACAGGCGGATGCGCCCGTCGGGGCTGAACACCGCGACACCCTCGGCCAAGTGGTCGATGGTCTCGTCCTGAACCAGCATCAGCGTGTTGTAGCGCGTTTCGAGATCGACCTTCTCGGTCAGGTTCTCGAAGACCCAGGTGGCGCCGCCCTGCGGGCGGGCGGTCGCGAAGACGCGCAGCGTCTGGCCGTTCGGCAGATGCCAGAGGTCGCTCTGGGTGTCGATGGCGCGGTAGACGGAAAGTGCTGTGTCCTTCCACTGCTTCCAGTTCAGCTGTTCGGGCAGCTTGCCGGCGGCGCGCAGCCGGTCGAGCAGTTCGCCGTTGCCGGGCTTGCTCTCCAGGAACGCCGTGTCGAACTCCCACATGCGCTGGAAGGCCTGGTTGTAGAATTGCAGGCGCTGCTCGCCGTCGAAAGTGGCGACTGGCGTGGCGAGGTGATCTAGCGTCTCGGCATGGCTTTTCAGCGTGCGCGTCAGTTCCTCACGCACCGCTTCGACATCCGAAACGTCGATCGCGATGCCGGCCGAGCCATTGGGCGTGCGGGCATCCACCACGTCGAAGAAGCTGCGATTGCCGCGAACGACGGTCGAGACCTTGTCGCGGAATGGGGTGTCATAGGTGCTGGTCGCGCGGATCTTTTCGCGTGCCACGGTCGGCAGAAGCTCGCGCGCCTCGCGCACGGCAGCGGCGGCATCCTTCGCCTCGACGGCCTCGGCATAGGCCTCGTTCACCCAGGCGAGCGAGCCGTCGGGCGCGCGTTGCCAGACGGGAAGGTCGATCTGGTCGATGAGGCATTGCAGCGTGCTCAGCGCGGCGACGAGCCGTTCGCGTTCCAGCTTCAGCTCGGCGGCTTCCGCTCGCAGGTTGTTGAGCGCCACGAAGCGCACGAAGGCCTGGCCGCCGGAAACGCGACCCTGCGCCTCCAGCACCTGCTCGCGGCTCGTTTCGAGTATGAGATCGAAGCTCTGCGCCTGCGTGCGCAGCCGTTCGACGGCGCGCTCGATCTCGGCGGCGGAGGTCGGTTTCAGCCAGCGGCCGAAGGCGAGGAAATCGCGGTCGGCGACCGGCGCGCCGGTTTCCGGCGCGAGCTGGCCGAGGAATTCTGGCTTGCCCGACATGCCGTCCCACATGACGATGCGGCGGTCCTTGTCGCCGATCAGCGCCTGCAGGCGCGATACGTTGTGGCGGGCGTCGGAGAGGTGGGCGCGCAGCTCGCGGTTTTCGGCTTCCATGCGGCCGCGCTGGCGGATCATCCAGATGGCGGAGACCATGGCCGCCGACATCACGCCGAGCAGCATCGATACGGTGACGATTTCCGTGGTGGCGAGATAGGGGCCGGCGGCATGGGCCGGTCCGGCGAACATCGTGAGGGCCGATCCAGCCGCCAGCACGGATGCCAGGCGGCGCGCCACGGGGCGCATGAACCGTCCGTTAACCATAAATCCATTTTGCGGTGCAACCGAATGCGCCATGTCCCGCTCCGGCATGGCAAAAGCCTGCCCGGAACGGCCTCGTTTCAGTTCCGACATCATCCCCGGTATGTCTCCGTCCGTTTGCCGCCTGATCGACAAGACATCCCAATCCGGCGCGAAGGGTCCGCATCTGCACGCCGAATCAACGCGTTAACGATACTTGTTTACCGAATCGTCGGGAAGGGATGGGCCCAAAAAAGAGGCGGCGCGCCTGTGTCAAGCGCGCCGCCTCTAGATGTTGTGGATAATCCGGGTAAGGATCAGTACCTGTAGTGTTCGGCCTTGAACGGACCCTGCACGGTCACGCCGATATAGCCGGCCTGTTCGTTGGAAAGTTCCGTCAGCTTCGCGCCGAGCTTGGCGAGGTGCAGGCGTGCGACCTTCTCGTCGAGCTGCTTGGGCAGAACATAGACTTCGTTCTTGTAGGCGTCGCCCTTGGTGAAGAGCTCGATCTGCGCCAGCACCTGGTTGGAGAACGAGGCAGACATCACGAAGGACGGGTGACCGGTGGCGTTGCCGAGGTTGAGCAGACGACCCTCCGAGAGCAGGATCATGCGGTTACCCTTGGGGAACTCGATCATGTCGACCTGCGGCTTGATGTTGGTCCACTTGAAGTTCTTGAGCGCAGCGACCTGGATCTCGTTATCGAAGTGGCCGATATTGCCGACGATCGCCATGTCCTTCATCTCGCGCATATGCTCCACGCGGATGACGTCCTTGTTGCCGGTCGTGGTGATGAAGATGTCGGCGGAGGAAACGACGTCCTCGAGCTGCACGACTTCAAAACCGTCCATGGCGGCCTGCAGGGCGCAGATCGGGTCGATTTCCGTGACCTTGACGCGGGCACCGGCACCGCGCAGCGAAGCGGAAGAGCCCTTGCCGACGTCGCCGTAGCCGCAGACCACGGCGACCTTGCCGGCCATCATGACGTCGGTGCCGCGGCGGATGCCGTCGACCAGCGATTCCTTGCAGCCGTACTTGTTGTCGAACTTCGACTTGGTGACCGAGTCGTTCACGTTGATCGCCGGGAAGGGCAGGAGCCCCTTCTGCTGCAGCTGGTAGAGACGGTTGACGCCGGTCGTGGTCTCTTCGGTCACGCCCTTGATGGCATCGCGCTGCTTGGTGAACCAGCCCGGGGAAAGAGCAAGACGCTTCTTGATCTGGGCGAAGAGAATCTCTTCTTCTTCCGAGCCCGGATTGGACAGTACGTTCTCGCCGGCTTCGGCGCGTGCGCCGAGCAGGATGTACATGGTGGCGTCGCCGCCGTCGTCCAGGATCATGTTGGAGAGACCGCCATCGGTCCACTGGAAGATCTTGTCGGTGTATTCCCAGTATTCCGTCAGCGACTCGCCCTTCACGGCGTAGACCGGGATGCCGGCGGCCGCGATGGCTGCGGCGGCGTGGTCCTGCGTGGAGAAGATGTTGCACGAGGCCCAGCGAACGTCCGCACCCAGCGCCACCAGCGTCTCGATGAGCACGGCGGTCTGGATGGTCATGTGCAGCGAGCCGGTGATGCGCGCGCCCTTGAGCGGCTTGGAAGCGCCGAACTCTTCGCGGCAGGCCATCAGGCCCGGCATTTCCGTCTCGGCGATCTCGATTTCCTTGCGGCCGAAATCGGCAAGCGCGATGTCGGCGACGTGGTAGTCATGCGTTGTGGTCATGAAATACTCCAGCCTTCTGGCTCTGGTTGATGCCGCTTCCTATCAGGAAACGGCGGCTGGAGCAACCAAGACATAAAGAAGTCTTTATGTCCTTATGTCTGACGGAGGATTACATCTCCTCGCCGAACCTGTCGGCGATCAGCGCGTCGAGCGCGGCGAGAACCTCCTGGGCCTGCGCGCCCGTGGCGGTGACATGCACGCTGCATCCGGGGCTGGCGGCCAGCATCATCAGGCCCATGATGGAGGTGCCGCCGACGGTCATGCCGTCCTTGGAGACGGTAACATCCGCGTCGTAGCCCTCGACCGTCTGGACGAATTTTGCCGAAGCGCGGGCGTGCAGGCCGCGCTTGTTGATGATGAGAAGCTCTTTCGAGGCGGTCATGGAGGGCGGGAGACCTTACTTGCCGCTGAGAACGCGGCTGGCGACGTTGATATATTTCCGGCCGGCTTCCGATGCGTCGATCAGCGCCTTTTCCATATTGTTTTCGCCGCGGATGCCGGCGAGCTTGATCAGCATCGGCAGGTTGACGCCGGCAATCACCTCGATGCCTTCGCCGTTCATCACGGAGATGGCGAGGTTGGACGGCGTGCCGCCGAACATGTCGGTGAGGATGATGACGCCGTTGCCCTGATCTGCCTCCTGGACCGCCTGCAGGATATCCTGGCGACGCTGGTCCATGTCATCATCGGGGCCGATACAGACGGTCTCGATCGCCTTCTGCGGACCGACAACGTGTTCAAGGGCGTGCCGGAATTCCTCCGCCAGCTTGCCATGGGTGACAAGCACCAGTCCGATCATCAGCAGTCGCTCCCGTTTCCCAATTCGAACGGACGGCGGAATATCGCAATGCAACAATTCCGTCCACCATTGGGGTGGCCATCATGTCAATGAAAAGTCCGAAGGCAAGCCTAAAATGGCCATTTTTCCCTTTTGGCGCGGCTTTCGCGATCAAGTCCCGGTAATTTCCGGGTGAATTGCGGCGAGCAGTGAAAAAGCGGTGCAACCGCCGGCAAGCGGCAACCGTGTCAGCGGCAGGAGGTGGCCGGGTAGGACCTCCACGGTTTCGCCCTCCGGCGCCAGCCGTTCGGCGAATGGCGGTGCGATCGGCCGGATGGCGCGATGCAGCACCGCGGCCTCGATGGTCTCGACGGAGACGATGCCCGCACCGCGCAGCTCGGCGAGACCGGCGATGGAAGCGGGCGCCCGGGCGACGACCCGGCCGCCTTCGATGCTGACCATGACCTGGTCGTCGCTGACGAGCGCGGAAAACAACCCGCGCGACCGCGCCTCCGTCATGCAATGCAGCGCAACCATGCTCTTGCCGGCGCCGGAGGGGCCGGTGAAGAGAAGCCCGGTCGTGCCGATCACGATGGCCGTTCCATGCACATTGACCGGGACGGGGGCAGGGGCCGTCATTTCTGCTTGTCGGCGGGCAGCGAGAGGGTGAAGCGCGCGCCGGCAATCTCGCCCGTCGCCTTGTCGATGATGTTGTCGGCCTTCAGCGTGCCGCCGTGCGCCTCGGCGATCTGCCGCGAGATAGACAGGCCAAGGCCGGAATTCTGGCCGAAGGCCTCGCCGGCCGGCCGGTCGGTATAGAAGCGCTCGAAGATGCGGTCGATATTCTCGGCCTGGATACCGGGGCCGTTGTCCTCGATCTGCACGAGGCAGCGGTCGCCGCGCCCGCGCGACAGACGCACCACGATGCGTCCGCCCGGATCGGGCACGAAGGATCGGGCGTTTTCGATGAGATTGGTGACGATCTGGCCGATGCGCAGCTCGTAGCCGGAGACCTCGAACCGGGCCTTCGGATTGTCCTTGCGGTCGACGACGAAATCGAGCGTCACGGGCTTCTTGCGCGTATTGATCTGGCGCGAGACGTCGATGAGGTCGCCGAGCAGCTTTTCGAGATCCACCGTACGGGCATCGCTGCGTGCAAGCTCGGCGTCGAGGCGCGAGGCGTCGGAAATGTCGCTGATCAGGCGGTCGAGGCGGCGCACGTCGTGCTGGATGACATCCAGCAACCGCTTTTTCGATTCGTCCGTGCGCGCGAGCGGCAGGGTCTCGACGGCGCTGCGAAGCGAGGTCAGCGGGTTCTTCAGTTCATGGCTCACATCGGCCGCGAAGCTTTCGATCGCGTCGATGCGGTCATAGAGCGCCGTGGTCATCTGTCTGAGCGCGATGGAAAGATTGCCGATCTCGTCCTGACGGACGGAGAAATCGGGAATTTCCTCGCGCTCCTTCGCGCCGCCACGCCGCACGCGGATCGCCGCGGCGGAAAGGCGGCGCAGCGGATTGGCGATGGTGCTGGACAGCAGCAGCGACAGTGCGATGTTGACGAGGCCTGCCACGCCCGCGACGCGCATGATGGCGAGACGCTCGGCATGCACGATCTTGTCGATGTCGCCGGCCTGCGTCGACAGAAGCAGCACGCCCAGCACCGCGCGGAAGCGCTGCACCGGCACCGCGACCGAGACGATGACCTCGCCCTTGTCGTTGACGCGTTCCACGGCGCCGCGCACGCCCGTCAGCGCATTCATCACTTCGGGATAGATCGAGCCGTCGCCGC
Source organism: Shinella sedimenti (assembly GCF_022601905.1). Taxonomy (NCBI): domain Bacteria; kingdom Pseudomonadati; phylum Pseudomonadota; class Alphaproteobacteria; order Hyphomicrobiales; family Rhizobiaceae; genus Shinella; species Shinella sedimenti. Next base: position 10,073 of record NZ_JAKVIN010000004.1, on the reverse strand, counting down.
CCGGCGCTTCCTTGTAGAGCGGCAGCCTGCTCGGCTGCAGCATCCGGTTGAACCAGATGTTCATGCGCTCGAAAATGCCGGCGTTTTCCTGCTCGACGGGCGGCAGGTCGAAGCGCAGCACCTGGCCCTGTGTGTAGAGATGGCGCGAATCGAGCAGCAGGTTGGCGTCGGTATCGTAGATGCGGGCGCGGGTGCGCGTCGGCGAAATGAGCCGCCGGAGCACGGGCGCCACGCGTTCGGGATTTATCGGGAATTCCAGGTCCTCGTCGTTTGGCAGCGGCGTGATGCTCTGGCCGGCCTGCAGTTCGAGCAGTTTTTCCGGGTCGATGGTGATCGAGTTGGTGTCGACGGAGGCGGAGGCGGAAATCGCGCCGGCGATGATCTCGCCCTGCGTCAGCAGGCTTTCGACGCGCGCGTCGATCAGCCCCTCGCGGAACTGGTTGAGATAGAGGATGCCCGCCACGAGCACGACAAGCGCGACGAGATTGAAGAACAGGATGCGGCGTGTGAGGCTGGAAAAGACGGCATTGCCGAAGATGCGGCGCGCCAGCGTGAAAGGATGGGTCCAGCGGCGGCGCAGCGAACGCGGCATTGGCCGGCCTTCGGCATCCTCACCAGTCCTCTCCTGCACCTCCTGCAACACGCGCATCCATCCTTTCGAGCCATTTCGCAGCCGACCGCGGCATGCCATTGCCGCCGCGGTTCATGCAAGCGAAATCGCGCCTTACGCTGCCTCGCGGAAGCGGTAGCCGACGCCGTACAGCGTCTCGATCATGTCGAAGTCGGTGTCGACCATCTTGAACTTCTTGCGAAGTCGCTTGATGTGGCTGTCGATGGTGCGGTCGTCGACATAGACCTGCTCGTCATAGGCGGCGTCCATCAGCGAATCGCGGCTCTTCACCACGCCGGGGCGCTGGGCAAGCGAATGCAGGATGAGGAATTCCGTGACGGTCAGCGTCACCGGCTCGCCCTTCCAGGTGCAGGTGTGGCGCTCCTGGTCCATGACCAGCTGGCCGCGCTCCAGAGAACGGGCGGCGATCTCGCCAGCCTTGGCGGCATTGCCGGCTGCGCCGGCCGATGCGGCGGCCTCGCGGTTGGAGGAGCGGCGCAGGATCGCCTTGACGCGCTCGACCAGCAGGCGCTGGGAGAACGGCTTGGTAATGAAGTCGTCCGCGCCCATCTTGAGACCGAACAGCTCGTCGATCTCCTCATCCTTGGAGGTGAGGAAGATCACCGGGATGTCGGATTTCTGGCGCAGCCGGCGCAGAAGCTCCATGCCGTCCATGCGGGGCATCTTGATGTCGAAGATTGCAAGCTGCGGCGGGCGGGCGAGAAGGCCGTCGAGCGCGGAGGCGCCGTCCGTATAGGTCTCAACCTTGTATCCTTCCGCTTCAAGCGCGATCGACACGGATGTCAGAATATTCCGGTCGTCATCGACGAGTGCGATCGTTTGCATCTTGCTGGTCTCCATAGTCATGAGCGCCTTTCCCGACCTCGGATCGAGTTCCTGTCCTGGTAAGTGATGCGCCTCTGTGAGGATAAAGGTGGAACAAATTGTGGCAAAGATAAAGGGTGACGTTCGGCGGCGGCTTTTCGAATCATTTTTAAATCGATTATTCAAACGATTAAAAAAGTAGTACAAAGATTTAAATCGATTAATTGTTTGATATCATTGCCTAATTTCGATTCACTGCTTGCCTTTGTGACAGTCGCATATTAGGTTCCGCCCAGATTGACCTTGCGTCTTCGTCCACGGAGGAAAGCTGGACCATGCAGGAACTTGGCGTTCGCAACCCCGCGCTGGGGCTTACCGCGATGGGTATCCATACAAACGGCACGGTCCGGTACAACTTTGCAGCCGAAGCGCTTTATGAGGAAGCGCTTGGCCGTGGCGAGGCGGTCAAGACCGCCCACGGCGCGTTGCGCGCGCTGACCGGCCAGCACACCGGCCGTTCGCCCAAGGACAAGTTCGTCGTGCGCGACGAAAACACCGAAGGCGCCATCTGGTGGGATAACAACAAGGCCGTGTCGCGTGAGCATTTCGATGCGCTTCACGCCGACATGCTGGCCCATGCGAGCGGTCGCGATCTCTTCGTGCAGGATCTGATCGGCGGTGCCGATGCCGATTACGCGCTGCCGACCCGCGTTGTGACGGAATTGGCCTGGCATTCGCTGTTTATCCGTAACCTGCTCATCCGTCCGGAAGAGAAGGATCTGTCGGGTTTCGCGCCGAAGCTGACCATCATCGACCTGCCGACCTTCAAGGCAGACCCGGCCCGCCACGGCGCGCGCACGGAAACCATGATCGCCTGCGACCTGACGCGCGGCATCGTTCTGATCGCGGGCACCTATTATGCCGGCGAAATGAAGAAGTCGGTCTTCACGGTGCTCAACTGGCTGCTGCCGTCGGAAAAAGTCATGCCGATGCATTGCTCGGCCAATGTCGGCCCCGATGGCGACGCTGCCGTCTTCTTCGGCCTGTCGGGCACCGGCAAGACCACGCTTTCCGCCGACCCGAATCGCACGCTGGTCGGCGATGATGAGCACGGCTGGGGCGAGAACGGCATCTTCAACTTCGAAGGTGGCTGCTACGCCAAGACCATCCGCCTGTCGGCAGAAGCCGAGCCGGAGATTCATGCGACGACGCAGCGTTTCGGCACCGTTCTGGAAAACGTCGTGCTCGATGCCAACGGCGTGCCTGACTTCAACGACGGTTCGCTGACGGAAAACACGCGCTGCGCCTACCCGCTGCATTTCATCCCGAATGCCAGCGATACCGGCCGTGCGCCGCATCCGAAGACGATCATCATGCTGACGGCCGATGCCTTCGGCGTGATGCCGCCGATCGCCCGTCTGACGCCCGATCAGGCCATGTACCACTTCCTGTCCGGCTACACCGCCAAGGTTGCCGGCACGGAGCGTGGCGTGACCGAGCCGGAAGCCACCTTCTCGACCTGCTTCGGTGCGCCCTTCATGCCGCGTCATCCCACGGTCTACGGCAACCTGCTCAAGGAACTGATCGCCGAGCACGGTGTCGATTGCTGGCTGGTCAATACCGGCTGGACCGGCGGTGCCTATGGCGAAGGCCGTCGCATGCCGATCAAGGCGACCCGCACGCTGCTCGCCGCTGCCCTCGACGGCTCGCTGAAGGATGCCCTCTTCCGCCGCGACGACAATTTCGGCTTCCAGGTGCCCGTGTCGGTGCCCGGCGTCGACACCAAGATCCTTGATCCGCGCTCGACCTGGTCGAACGGCCCCGCCTACGACAAGCAGGCCCAGAAGCTGGTCGACATGTTCGTGGCGAACTTCGAGAAATTCGAGGATCAGGTCGATGGCAGCGTGCGCGATGCCGCTCCAGGCCTGAAGGTCGCCGCCGAATAGGTCTGCGACAATCGATGATTCACGTGAAACCCGGCCCGCAAGGCCGGGTTTTTCGTTGCCGCAAATGGCTTTCCGTTTCCCGGTCCCGCCGTTACAACAGCGTGGAAAGGAACTCTTATGGCCAGCGAACCCCTCTATATCAGCAATACGATCACCATTGCGGGCTGGGAACTGACCGAGCAGTTCGTGCTGGCTGGCGGCCCGGGCGGGCAGAATGTCAACAAGGTCTCGACCGCCGTACAGCTGTTCTACGACCTGCGCAACTCGCCCGCGCTCAATGAACGGGTGAAGGCCAATGCGCTGAAGCTCGCCGGCCGCAGGGTGTCCAAGGACGGCGTTCTGATGATCGAGGCCAGCCGCTTTCGCAGCCAGGAGCGCAATCGTGAGGATGCGCGCGAACGGCTGAAGGAACTGATTCTCAAGGCCGCCGAACCGCCGCCGCCGCCGCGGCGCAAGACGAAGCCGACGAAAGGCTCGATCGAGCGCCGTCTCAAGGCAAAATCGGGCCGCTCCGACGTCAAGCGCATGCGCGCCCGGCCGGATGGCGAGTGATGGCCGCAACTTGGCCGTTTATCGGTTTGAAGAAAACAATTCCTTCCCTTTGCCGGAAGGGTCTGCTTAATTCGGCTGAAAACGGGAGGTAAGCACATGGGTCTTTTCAGCTTTATCAAGAACGCGGGCAAGAAGCTGGGCATCGGCGGTGACGACGATGCGCCGGACGCCGAAGCGGTCAAGAAGGAACTGGAATCGCACGGTCTTGGCACCGACGCGGTGCAGGTCGAGGTTGTCGACGACAAGGTCGTCCTCAAGGGCAGCGTCGCCGACCAGGCCGTGTTCGAGAAGGCTATCGTTGCCGTCGGCAACACGCTGGGCGTCTCCAAGGTCGATACGGAAGGCCTTGCCGTGGCCGCCGCGACCGCTAGGGAGCCGGTGTTCTACACGGTAAAGAAGGGCGACAACCTCTGGAAGATCGCCGAAGCCCAGTACGGCAAGGGCAAGGGCGCCAAGCACACCGTCATCTTCGATGCCAACCGGCCGATGCTGTCCCATCCGGACAAGATCTATCCCGGCCAGGTGCTGCGCATCCCGGACCTGTCGGAGACCTGATTTGACGGAGACGGGGCACGACCTCGCACCGGGGTTGCGCTATTTCCCTGATTATTTCGATCGCCCGGCGCAGGAAGCCCTCGTGGCCGCCATCCGGCAGGTCGTTGCCGATGCACCGCTTTACGTGCCGCGCATGCCGAAGACCGGCAAGGCGATGTCCGTCCGCATGACCAATTGCGGCGCGCTTGGCTGGGTGACGGACAAGGACAACGGCTACCGCTACCAGTCCACCCACCCGGAAACGGGCCGTCCCTGGCCGGCCATTCCGGAGACGCTTCTGGCCCTGTGGGATGCGGTTTCCGGCTTCGCAAAGCCGCCCGAGGCCTGCCTCGTCAATTTCTATGACCCGGAGGCGAAGATGGGCCTGCATCAGGATCGCGACGAGACGGATTTTGCCGCACCCGTCGTCTCCGTTTCGCTCGGCGACCAGTGCCTGTTTCGCATCGGCGGCACCTCCCGCAGCGATCCCACGCGCTCGTTCCGGCTATCGAGCGGCGACGTCTTCGCGTTCGGTGGCGAAAGCCGGCTGATCTTCCATGGTGTCGACCGGATCTATCCCGGCACGTCCACGCTCCTGAGAAATCCAGGGCGTATCAACTTGACGCTGCGTCGCGTTAATCCTTGAGAGCAATGCTTGAATCCGGCTAAAGTTTGCGCAGCGCAACCGTCTCGATGAGGTGGTTCTCGCCCTTCTGCAGGATGAGGTCGGCACGCGGGCGCGTCGGCAGGATGTTCTGGTGCAGGTTCTTCAGGTTGATGTTGTGCCAGAGCCCTTCGGCGATGGCGAGCGCATCCGCCTCGCTGATCCGCGCATAGCGGTGGAAGTAGGAATCCGGGTTCTGGAAGGCGGTGTCGCGCAGCCGCATGAAGCGCTCGACATACCAGCTGTGGATCAGGCTTTCCTCCGCATCGATATAGATCGAGAAGTCGAAGAAGTCGGAGACCATCGGCACGACCTTGCCATCGGCCGGCAGGTTGCGCGATTGCAGGACATTGATGCCCTCGAAGATCAGGATATCCGGCCGGTCGACGGCGCGGAAGGCGTTCGGAAGGACGTCGTAGGTGAGGTGCGAATACATCGGCGCCGGCACGTTCGGCTTGCCGGCCTTGATCGCCGACAGGAAGCGCAGGAGCGCGCCGGTATCGTAGCTCTCCGGAAAACCCTTGCGCTCCATCAGGTTTTCACGGCTCAGCACGGCGTTCGGATAGAGAAAGCCGTCCGTGGTCACGAGATCGACCTTCGGGCTCGACGGCCAGCGCGACAGCAGTTCCTTCAGGATACGCGCTGTGGTCGATTTGCCGACTGCGACCGAGCCGGCAATGCCGATGACGAACGGCGTCTTGGCCTCGTTCGACAGTGCCAGGAACCGCTTGCGCTGTTCGAACAGCATCTGCGAGGATTCGACATGGGCCGACAGGAGGCGCGACAGCGAGAGATAGATGCGCCGGACTTCATCGAGATCGATCGGGTCGTTCAGCGACCGCAGGCGCTGGACTTCGTCGGCCGTCAGCGTCAGCGGTGTATCGGCACGGAACCGTGCCCATTCCTCCACCGGGAAGAACCGATACGGCGAATAATTCCGGTTGCCGAAATCATCCGGAATATCCGGCTGGTCCTTGTCGCGCGCTGCCTGGATCATCAATTCTTCCGGCTGGCCTTTTCCGCTAGGCCGGACTGGCCTGTGCGCCTCTCCAGCTCCCCCAGCACATCTTGTAGCGCCACGCCGCCGATTTTCAAGACGACGAGCAGGTGATAGAGCAGATCGGCCGCCTCGCTGGTCAGCGCGGCCTTGTCGCCCTCGATCGCCGCAATCACGGTCTCGACCGCCTCTTCGCCAAGTTTTTTCGCCGCTTTCGGTTGCCCGGCTGCCACGAGCTTGGCGGTCCAGCTTTCCGATGGATCGGCCTTGGCACGGGCATCGACGATCTCGACGAGATCGGCAAGGGTGAAGCTGCTCATCGGGACCTCCTCAGTCTAGCCGCATGGCGATGCCATGCTCGGCCATGTAGCGCTTGGCTTCGCCGACCGTATAGGTGCCGAAGTGGAAGATGGATGCGGCGAGCACCGCCGTCGCATGGCCGTCGCGCACGCCCTCGACGAGATGATCCAGCGTGCCGACGCCGCCCGAAGCGATGACCGGAACGGAAACGCGGTCGGCGATGGTGCGGGTCAGCGCGATGTCATAGCCACCCTTTTGGCCGTCGCGGTCCATGGAGGTCAGCAGCAGCTCGCCCGCGCCGCGCTCCACCATCTTTTCCGCAAAGGCCACGGCGTCGATGCCGGTCGGCTGGCGGCCGCCATGGGTGAAGATCTCCCAGCGGTCTTCCTCGCCCTCGGCCGAGACCTTCTTCGAATCGATGGAGACGACGATGCACTGGTTGCCGAACTTGTCGGCGGCCTCGGCCACGAAATCCGGATTGGAGACGGCGGCCGAGTTGATCGAGACCTTGTCTGCGCCGGCCAGCAGAAGCTTGCGGATATCGGCGACCAAGCGCACGCCGCCGCCGACGGTGAGCGGCATGAAACAATGATCGGCCGTGCGGGCCACGACATCGAAGATCGTGTCGCGGTTGTCTGAGGAGGCCGTGATGTCGAGGAAGCACAGCTCGTCTGCGCCGGCGGCATCATAGACCTTGGCCGATTCGACGGGATCGCCGGCATCGACCAGATTGAGGAAGCTGACGCCCTTGACGACGCGGCCGTCCTTTACATCCAGGCAGGGAATAACGCGGGCCTTGAGGGTCAAAGGACGGCCTCCATCTTTTCGTTTTGCGTGTCCTCGCCGCTCAGCGGCTGCGGGCGTCGCGGGCTGTCCTTTACATCCAGGCAGGGAATAACGCGGGCCTTGAGGGTCATGCGGCTTCTCCCCGTGCTGCGCGGATCGTTGCCAGCGCTTCGGCCGGATCGATGCGGCCGTCATAGAGCGCGCGGCCGGAAATCGCGCCTTCCAGCTTGCGGGCGTCGGGGGCGACGAGGCGGCGGATGTCGTCCATCGAGGCAAGGCCGCCCGAGGCGATGACGGGGATGGAGACGGCGTCGGCCAGTTCCAGCGTGGAGGCCCAGTTGATGCCGGTCAGGATGCCGTCGCGATCGATGTCGGTATAGATGATCGCGGCAACGCCGGCGCCCTCGAACTTCCTGGCAAGCTCGATGACGCCGAGTTCGGAGGCTTCCGCCCAGCCCTCGACCGCCACCTTGCCGCCCTTGGCGTCGATGCCGACGGCGACCTTGCCCGGAAACGCCTTGCAAGCCGCGATGACGAGCGCGGGATCGCGCACGGCCACGGTGCCGAGGATGACGCGGGAGAGCCCGCGCGACAACCAGCTTTCGATATGGTCGAGCGTGCGGATGCCGCCGCCGAGCTGTACGGGGTTCTTCGTCGCCTTCAGGATGGCATCGACGGCCGCGCCGTTGACGCTCTCACCAGCAAAGGCGCCGTTGAGGTCGACCACGTGCAGCCATTCGAAGCCCTGGTCCTCGAAAGCTTTGGCCTGCGCGGCCGGGTCGGGATTGTAGACGGTGGCCTGTTCCATGTCGCCGAGTTTCAGGCGAACGCACTGGCCGTCTTTCAGGTCGATGGCGGGAAAGAGGATCATGGCGTTTTCCAGTTCAGGGCTTCCAGCGGAGGAAATTGGTGAGGAGGGCCAGGCCGAGCGCCTGGCTCTTTTCCGGGTGGAACTGCGCGCCGGCCTTGTTCCCGTTGGCGACGAAGGCGGTCATCGGGCCGCCGTAGTCGACGGTCGCGACCACGTCGTCAGGGTTTTCGGCAGCGAGGTGATAGGAGTGCACGAAGTAAGCGTGCAGCGTTTCCGGGATGCCTTCGAACAGTGGATGCGCGCGTTTGCGGTCCAGCGTGTTCCAGCCGATCTGCGGGATCTTGAGGTCGGGGTCGCGCGGCGTCATCAGCACCACATCGCCCTTGACCCAGCCGAGGCCTTGCGTTGTGGTCTTTTCCAGCCCACGCGACGACATGAGCTGCATGCCCACGCAGATGCCGAGGAAGGGGCGGGCCTTGGCCTCCACCGTCTCGCGCAGCGCTTCGACCATGCCGGGCACGGCATCGAGGCCGCGGCGGCAATCGGCATAGGCGCCAACGCCGGGCAGCACGATGCGGTCGGCGGACGCCACACGATCGGCCTTGTCGGTGAGGTCGATCTCGGCGTCGATGCCGGCCTCGCGGGCGGCGCGCTCGAAGGCCTTGGTGGCCGAGCGCAGGTTGCCCGAGCCGTAATCGATGATTGCTACGCGCATTCTAGCGTCCTTCCTTGAAACCGACGAGGCCGAGCATGGGAGCGTGCGGGCGCGTCGCGGTTCCGGAGGCCGGCAGGGACACGCCGTCGCGCGCCTCCGTCTCGCCGGCCGGGGTTTCCATGTCGTAGATTTCTTCCGTCGTCGCGCGGTCCTCGGCCGAGATCACCGCATCGATCGTCCAGCCTTTGCGCTCAAGGCCGGCGACGACCATCGAGGGGCCTTCAAGCGCGACGACGAGGCTAGTGGCAAGGCAGATGCCAAGCCCGGCGAGCCCGAAGACGGGGTGGTCCGAGATGGCCGAGCCGAGCGTCTGCACGGCGAAGGCAAGAGCTGCGGCAAGCCATGAGCGATGCCAGGCAAGCCAGAGGAACGGCAGGAAGAAGGCGACCCAGGAGAAACGGTCGCGCACGAACGTGGCCTTTTCATCGCCCCTGCGGGCACCCGGCGGTATCAGAACGAGGAATGTGGCCATGACGGCCTCCGGCTTTTGTTAGCTTCGCAATTCCGGACGCAAAACCGCTTCACACTTTTGCTGGAATTGCTTTCAGGCGAGCGAACCCTTCGTCGAGGGAACGCGGCCCGCCTGGCGGGGATCGATCTCGGTCGCGGTGCGCAGCACGCGCGCGACGGCCTTGAAGCACGTCTCCGAGATATGATGGTTGTTTGCGCCGTAGATGTTCTGGATATGCAGCGTGATGCCGGCATGCTGGGCAAGCGCATTGAAGAATTCGCGCACCAGCTCGGTGTCGAAGGTGCCGATCTTGGGCGCCGAGAAATCGACGTTCCAGACGAGGAATGGACGGCCGGAGACATCCACCGCGGCGCGCGTCATCGTCTCGTCCATGGCAAGGTCGAGCGAGGCGTAGCGGGTGATGCCGCGACGGTCGCCAAGCGCTTTCGCAATGGCCTGGCCGATGGCAATGCCGGTGTCCTCGACGGTGTGATGATCGTCGACATGCAGGTCGCCCTCGGTCTTGATCTCCATGTCGATGAGCGAATGGCGCGACAGCTGGTCGAGCATATGATCGAAGAAACCGACGCCCGTCGAAATGGTCGACGTGCCGGTGCCGTCGATATTGACGGTGACCGATACGGAGGTCTCGTTCGTCTTGCGCGAAACGCTGGCGGTGCGGCTCATTGCAGTCTCCGGTAAAGTATTGGCGCTCCTTAACAGGGCTCTTCATAAAACGCCAGTCTTTCGAGGGTTTCCGGCGCATGCGGCAACGATCCCGCGCGGAGGCCGCCGGGAGGGGAAAGGCATTCGGCAATCCGGAGAACCGCGCGAAAGCGTTGCCTCTGGAAAGGGGTTGTATGGTTGGCTTCGCCTTCGCGC
>NZ_JAKVIN010000003.1:392237-586048 GCF_022601905.1 Shinella sedimenti | reverse complement strand
GAAACCCTAGAGCGAGTTCGTCGGCCGCCAGAAGCGCCGCCGCTCTCGTTCGATGAGCGGCGTTATAGGACCATCATCCTGAGGCGTCAACAGCCGATTTCATAAAAAGTACAAAAAGATATAACCATCTGATTTTAAAGAGATAATTTATCAACAAGGCATCGCTGTTCTGGAACACGACCCGACTGGGTGGCTTCAATCGAGCCGCCGCCGGTACAGTCGTACCACAAGCCAGCCCAACCCCTCGGAGATGGTCCCCGAATGCCCGGTGCAAAACAGGAATATCGCGGATGGAACCTGGGTCTCACTTGTCGCCAAAACGCAGAAAGGGCGCCGACGGCTATTCCGCGGCGCCCTCCCCTTCTCATCAGGGTCCAGGGATCAGCTCTTCAGCCTCGCCATGATCTGCTCGAGAAAACCGAGCAGCAAGGCGGAAACGACAAAGGCGAGATGCATGATCGTCAGCCACATCAACTTCGCATCGCTATATTGCTGCACGTTGAGAAACACCTGAAGGAGGTGAATGGACGAGATCGCGACGATCGAGGAGGCGACCTTGATCTTCAGGCTTCCAGAGTCGAGCTTGCCGAGGAACGAGACATCCGCTTCGCTCTCATCGAAACGGCTGACGAAGTTTTCGTAGCCTGCGATCATTACCATCAGGATCAGGCTCGCGACGAGCGCGGCATCAATCAGGCCGAGCATCGCAAGGATCATCTCCGCATCATCATAGACGAACACGTTCTTTGCGACCTTGATGAACTTCGACAGAAAGGACAGGGCATAGACGCCCAACGCCGCGACAAGGCCGAGATAGAACACGACCAGCACCCAGCGGCTCGACAGGATGATGCGCTCGACCAGAAGTTCAAGGGATTTCATCGGTGGGACTCACAGGAATTGAGGGACACCGCGATGACTAGCCAATGCCGATGAAGCCCGCAAGACAGCTTGAAATGCAAAAAGCGGCGTCCTCGGACGCCGCTTTTTATTGTCTTAATCCATGTTCGCCTTATGCCCTACGGAACAGGCCCGCAATGAGCGAAAGCACCAGAAGGGCAAGGAAGACAAAGAACAGGATCTGCGCGATACCGGCAGAGGCACCGGCGATGCCGCCAAAGCCAAGAAGACCGGCAACGAGTGCGATGACGAGAAAGACGACAGCGTAATAAAGCATTTTCGAACTCCTTCCGTTGATGGCAGGAAAACGAAGGCCCTACAAAAAAGTTCCGCGCCGATGACGGACACCACAACTCGGCGCGTGAAAGCGGACTGGTCGATTGCGCCTGTCATATTTTCTGGAACAAATTTCGAATTGCGGCGTTTTCATGCCATCGCTCGACTGCGTGGGACATGAAAGGACGCATACATGCTCGGCACCATTCTCCTCGTCATCCTGATCCTTCTTCTGATCGGCGCCCTGCCGAATTGGGGATACAGCCGCAGCTGGGGCTACGGCCCGTCCGGCGGCCTCGGCCTCATCGTCGTCATCCTTCTTATCCTTGTCCTGATGGGACGTATCTGACCAAGAAACCCAAGACCGGAGCCGGAACCATGAAGAAGACCATAGTAGCCCTCGCCCTCGTGGCCTCGACCATCACGCTTTCCGCATGCAGCCAGACCGAACGCGGCACCGCTATCGGCGCTGCATCCGGCGCCATTATCGGTGGTGCGGTGACCGGTCGCGCCGGAGGGGCGCTGGTGGGTGCAGCCGTAGGCGGCACCGCCGGATACCTGATCGCCCGCTCCGACCGTAGCGGCTACTGCGTTTATCGCGACCGTCGCGGCCACCGCTACGAAGCCCGTTGCCGCTGAGCCTCATCGCTACGAAAACAAGAAACGGGCCTGGCGGCCCGTTTCTTGGTGTCTGCCATCAGGAACGTTGAATGCCGTCAGGACCCGCCCGTTGCCTTGCGCTCTGCTTCATCGAGCTTCTCCAGAAGGTCGAGAAGACGGTCCGGCACAGCTTCCGTTTCAATCACGTCATAAAAAGACTTGAGCTTGCGGCCAATCGGGCCGTTGGGGTCGAAAGACGTCGTGTCCGCGGCAAGGCCATCGGTCTCACTCTTGTTCTTACTGGGCTCGATCATGGTCTTGCTTCCATCGTCTACCGCCCGTTATCTTCCTTTTGCCCAACATTACCAATAGTCACTCAGCGCCAGCATGCTACCAATTGGTTTCCGTATAATGAACTCTAGCGGAAACTGTTCCGATGAGGAACACACTCAGGGAGAACGAAATGTCACTGTCCACCCGTATCGCACCGCATCTCGCCTATTTGAGGCGTTTTTCCCGGGCTGTGACGGGTTCCCAGACATCCGGCGATGCCTATGTGGCCGCCATGCTGGAAGCGCTCGTCGCCGATATATCCCTTTATCCGCAGGGCCGTAGCGATCGGAATGCCCTTTACCGGCTCTATTGCACGCTGTTCGAGAACCTCGACATCGCGCTGCCGGAAAACACCTCTCCCTTCGGCTGGGAGCGGCAGGCCGCGGCCAACCTTGCCAATCTGCCGCCGGCAGAGCGCAAGGCCTTCCTGCTTGTTGCCGTCGAAGGCTTCGACGTCGCAGAGGGCGCCGATATTCTCGACGTTTCGGAAGAAGAGTTCGCCGCACTTCTGGAAGAAGCGTCCCGCGATATTTCCAGCCAGGTCGCGACCGATATCATGATCATCGAGGACGAGCCGCTGATCGCCATGGACATCGAGGACATGGTGCGGGGTCTCGGCCACAACGTGACGGGTATCGCCCGCACGCATGCGGAAGCCGTGGAGCTCTACAATCGTACCGCGCCTAGCATGGTGCTGGCCGATATCCAGCTCGCCGACGGCAGCTCGGGGATCGATGCGGTCAACGACATCCTCAAGACCAGCACGATCCCGGTGATATTCATCACCGCCTTTCCGGAACGCCTGCTGACGGGCGAAAAGCCGGAACCGGCCTTCCTTGTCACCAAGCCGTTCAATCCGGACATGGTGAAGGCGCTGATCAGTCAGGCCCTGTTCTTCGACGAGCAGTCCCGCCTGTCGAAATCGGCCTGACACGACAGGCTCCAACAAAAAGGCCCGCTTGCGCGGGCCTTTTTCATTTCAGTCTCGTTGCCGAACTCAAAGTGCAGCGACGACGATGACTTCGACCAGGTAATCCGGCGTGGCGAGCTTGGACTCGCCGGTGGCGCGGGCCGGCGTGTGGCCCTGCGGCGCCCAGGCGTCCCAGACGGCGTTCATCTTGGAGAAGTCTGCCATGTCGGCCAGCCAGATCTGGGCGGAGAGGATGCGGGTCTTGTCAGTTCCGGCAAGCGCCAGCAGGCGGTCCACTTCAGCCAGGGCCTGCTTCGTCTGTTCGGCAACATCGGAGCCGGCTTCGCCGACCTGACCGGCCAGATATACGGTGCCATTGTGCACGACGGCCTGGCTCATGCGCGGGCCGGTTTCAAAGCGTTTGATGTCCATGTCTCGTTCCTGTCAGGTGTGGGAAATCTGTCCGCAAAAGCGGTAGCCGTCTATACGGGGCCGCCGGCAGCGACGCCAGTGGCAAAATCCGCCGGCACGGATCCGGCCGGCGGATTGTCGCGTCACGCGACGCGTTTGCGCCGTTCGATCCGGGCGCGAATGGCGTCCACGTCAACGCGCGGCGTCGCGGCAAACAGCGTCTTGGTGTAATCGTGCTGCGGGTCGTCGAAGACCTGGTCGCGGCTGCCATATTCAACGGCCTCACCGAAATACATCACCATCACATCGTCGGCGATATGGCGCACGACCGAAAGGTCATGGCTGATGAAGACATAGGTCAGCTGGAACTCGTCCTGCAGATCCGCGAGCAGGTTGAGCACCTGCGCCTGCACCGACAGATCGAGCGCGGAAACCGGCTCGTCCAGCACCAGAAGGCGTGGATTAAGCATCAGCGCGCGGGCGATGGCCACACGCTGGCGCTGGCCGCCCGAGAACATGTGCGGGTAGCGCCCGTAATGCTTCTCCTCAAGGCCGACCTTCCTGAGCATCGCCATGGCCCGATCGCGCCGCTCGCCGGCCGGGACCTTGGTGTTGATGACCAGCGGCTCGGTGAGGATGTCGCCGATCTTCTTGCGCGGATTGAGCGAACCATAAGGGTTCTGAAAGACGATCTGCACCTTGCTGCGCATTTCCGGCGTCAGCGGCTCGCTGGCGATGTCGATCCTGCGGCCGTCGATGAGCATTTCGCCCGAGGTGATCGGGTCGATCATCGTGATCATGCGTGCCACGGTGGACTTGCCGCAGCCGCTTTCGCCGACGATGGCGAGCGTCTTGCCCTGCTCGACCTTGAAGCTCACGCCCTTGACAGCATGAACGGTCTTGGAAGGTTTCAGCATACCGCCGGGGATATGGTAGTCGCGCTTCAGATTCTTGGCTTCGAGAACTGGGGTCATCGCAAGGCTCCCGCGAAAATCTCGGCGTCGGTCAGCTTTTCCGTGATCGTCGGCAGGCGTCCGCCCGTGGCGTTTTCCGGCAAAGCTGCCAGAAGGGCCTTGGTGTAGACGCTTTTCGGAGCCGAGAAGAGCGACAGCACGTCCGCTTCCTCTATCTGGCGGCCCTTGTACTGCACGATGACGCGGTCGGCGGTTTCGGCGACGACGCCCATGTCGTGGGTAATGATGATGAGGCCCATGCCGTGTTCGGCCTGGAGCTTCATCAGGAGGTCGAGGATCTGCTTCTGGATCGTCACGTCGAGCGCGGTGGTCGGCTCGTCGGCGATCAGGAGCTTCGGATTGCAGGCAAGCGCCGTCGCGATCATCACACGCTGACACTGACCGCCCGACATCTGGTGCGGGAAGTGGCCGAGGCGCTCTTCCGGGTTCGGAATACCGACGGACTGGAAGAGTTCGATTGCCCGGTCCCGCCGTGCCTTGCGCGAGAGATCCGTGTGGATACGCAGGACTTCCTCGATCTGGTAACCGACCGTGAAGCACGGATTGAGGCTGGCGATCGGTTCCTGGAAGATCATGGCGATGTCCTTGCCGATGATCTTGCGGCGCTCTGCATCCGACATCGCCCGCATGTCACGGCCGTTGAAGGTCAGAACGTCCGCCGTCACCTTCGCCGTCCAGGGCAGAAGCCCCATGGCGGCGAGCATGGAGACCGACTTGCCCGAACCGGATTCACCAACGATGGCGAGAACCTCGCCATCGTCGACCTTGAGCGAGACACCGTCCACCGCGCGGAAGGGTCCGGAGGCGGTCTGGAATTCGACGGTGAGGTTTTTGACTTCGAGAAGCGACATCACGACCTCTTCAGCTTGGGATCGAGGGCGTCGCGCAGGCCGTCACCCATGAGGTTGATGGCAAGCACGGTGATGAGGATGGCAAGGCCGGGGAAAGTGACGACCCACCAGGCGCGCTGGATGAATTCACGCGCTTCGGCGAGCATCGTGCCCCATTCCGGCGTCGGCGGCTGGGCGCCCATGCCGAGGAAGCCGAGTGCCGCCGCATCGAGGATCGCCGCCGAGAAGGCAAGCGTTGCCTGGACGATCAGCGGTGCCAGACAGTTGGGCAGAATGGTCAGGAACATCAGGCGCAGCGTGCCCGCGCCGGCGACCTTCGAGCCGACGACATAGTCCTTCGACTTTTCGGTCATCACCGCCGCGCGCGTCAGGCGCACGAAGTGCGGCTGGTTGACGAGCGAAATGGCGATCATGGCGTTGACCAGGCCCGGTCCCAGAACAGCCACCAGCACGAGCGCCAGCAACAGCGAGGGAAACGCCAGGATGATGTCCATGATGCGCATGATGAAGGTGTCGACCTTCCCGCGGAAATAGCCCGCGACGAGACCGATCAGCACGCCCGAGACCACCGACAGCGTGACGACGACAAGGCCGATGAACAGCGAGAAGCGCGCGCCGTATATGATGCGCGAAAGAATGTCGCGCCCGACTGCATCCGTGCCCAGGACGTGCCCCCAACTGCCGCCCTGCTGGAAGACCGGCGGCATGAGGAGAAGGTCACGATTCTGGATGCTCGGACTGTGCGGAGCAACCAAGGGCGCGAAGATCGCCATGAACAGGATAAAGAGGAAGACAAAGAGGCCGATGACGGCGCCCTTGTTGCGCGAGAAGTAATACCAGAATTCGGAAAGGCCGGAGGGCGGCGTGCCACCCGTCTTGGTTTCGGCCGTGTTCTGAACGATGCTCATGGGCCGTCTCCTAGTGCCGGATGCGCGGGTTGATCCAGCCGTAAAGCAGGTCGACCACGAGGTTGACGATCATGATGACGCCGGCAATCAGCATCAGGCCACCCTGCACCACGGCATAGTCGCGCTTGAAGACGCTATCGACCATCCATTTGCCGATGCCCGGCCAGGAGAAGATCGATTCCGTGAGAATGGCGCCCGCAAGCAGCACGCCGACCTGCAGGCCGATCGTGGTGATGACGGGGATCATCGCATTGCGCAGGGCGTGCACGCCGATCACGCGGAACGGCGAAAGACCCTTGGCGCGGGCGGTGCGGACATAGTCCTCGCCGAGCACCTCGAGCATGGCCGAACGCGTCTGGCGTGCGATGACCGCCAGCGGGATCGTCGCCAGCACGGTTGTCGGCAGGATCAGATAGGTCACCGCTGACTTGAAGGCGCCCGCCTGCCCCGAGATCAGGCTGTCGATCAGCATGAACCCCGTCACCTGCGGGAAGAAGTACATGAAGGATATGCGCCCCGAAACCGGTGTCCAGCCGAGATAGCCGGAGAAGAAGATGATGAGCAGAAGCCCCCACCAGAAGATCGGCATCGAATATCCGATCAGCGCGACGCCCATGATCGATTGGTCGAGCCAGGTCCCGCGCTTCACCGCGGCAAAGACGCCGGCGGGAATGCCGAGCAGCACCGCGACAATGATCGCACAGAACGCCAGTTCCAGCGTCGCCGGAAAGAGCTGCAGGAAATCGTCCAGAACCGGACGCTTGGTCACGATGGACGAACCGAAGTCGCCGGTGAGCAGGCCGGTGAGATAATCGAAGTACTGGATGTATATCGGCCGATCGAGCCCCAGCTGGTGCATGATCTGGGTGTGCCGTTCCGGCGACATCACGCGTTCGCCCGACATCAGCATGACCGGGTCGCCCGGCAGAAGTCGAATGAAGGAGAACGCGATGATCGATACCCCGAGGAACGTGGGTATCAGGACGGCGAGCCGTCCGAAGATAAAGCGAAACATGGGAGCCAATCCCTTCTTATTTTTGAAAAACCGGCGGCCCGAAAATCTCGGGCCGCCGGCCATTGCACGCTCTTTGCGGCGTGCCGTTCTTCCGTGCGATCTTACTCGGCGATATCGACACCGTCAAAGCGGTGAATGCCGAGCGGGTCCATCTTGAAACCCGTGACCTTCTTGCTCATGGGAACGACGACGAGCGAGTGGTCCAGCGTGTTCCAGGGCGCCTCGCGCTTGAACACGACCTGCGCCTGTTCATAGAGCTTCGTACGCTCGCCGATGTCGGCGGTTTCCTTTGCCTTGGTCACCAGCGCATCGAACTCCTCGTTGCACCACTGAGCGCGGTTGTTGCCGCCCACGGCATCGCAGCCGAGCAGGGTATCGAGGAAGTTGTCCGGGTCGCCGTTGTCACCCGTCCAGCCCAGGATGGCCGCACCGTCGCGGTCCTTGGCGGACGAGAGCTTCAGGTACTCGGCCCATTCGTAGGAAACGATCTCGGCCTCGACGCCGATCTTGGCGAGGTCGGCCTGCATCAGTTCCGCTGCGCGGCGCGCATTCAGCATGTACGGACGGGCGACCGGCATGGCCCAGATCTTCATCTTGAGACCGGAGACGCCAGCGTCCTCAAGCATCTTCTTGGCCGCTTCCGGATCGTACTTGTCGTCTTCGACGGCATTATTGTACGACCACATGGTCGGCGGGATCGGGTTCTTTGCAACCGTCGCCGCGCCCTGGAAAACTGCGTCGACGATGGCCTGGCGATTAACGGCCATGTTGAGTGCTTTGCGGACCTCGACCTTGTCGAACGGCGGAACCAGCGTGTTGTAGGCGAGGTAGGCGACGTTGAGGCCTTCCTGCTCGACAACCGTCAGGTTCTCATCCTTCTTCAGTTCTTCCACGTCAGCCGCGTTCGGATAGGCCATGATGTGGCACTCACCGGCCTTCAGCTTCTGCGCACGGACGGCAGCGTCCGTGGTGATGGCGAAGACGAGGTCGTCGACCGGCTGCTTGCCGTTCCAGTAGTCCGGGTTGGCCTTGTAGCGGATCGCCGCGTCGGTCTGGTAGGCGACGAAGGTGAACGGACCGGTGCCAAGCGGCTGCTGGTTCAAAAGCTCCATCTTGCCGTCAGCCTGCAGTTTGTCGGCATATTCCTTGGAGAGGATCGAGGCGAAGTCCATGCCGAGGTTGGCCAGGAACGGCGCTTCGGGACGCTTCAACACGAACTTGACTGTGAGATCGTCGACCTTTTCGATCTTCTCGATGAGTTCCGGGAAGCCCATGCCCGCGAAGTATTCCCAGGAAGCGCCGGCAACATACTTGTTCCAGGCATTGTCTTCCTTGTACTGGCGCTCGAACGAGAAGATGACGTCGTCGGCGTTCAGCTCGCGGGTCGGTGTGAAGTACTCGGTCGTCTGGAACTTGACGCCCGGGCGAAGCTTGAAGGTGTATTCCTTGCCGTCAGCCGAAACTTCCCAACTCTCGGCGAGGCCCGGCTCCAGTTCGGTGCTGCCATGCTTGAACTCGACGAGGCGGTTATAGGCGGTGCGCGATGCGGCGTCGAAGGTCTGGCCGCCGGTGTAAAGGCCGGGGTCGAAACCTTCCGGCGACGCTTCCGAGCAGTAGACCAGAGTCTTCGACCAGGCGGCCGTCGCCATCATCGAGGCGAGCGCCGTCGCTGCGAGGAGAGTAGTCAGCTTTTTCATAGTGAGCTTCCCAGGTTTGCTTTTTTGTTCTCTTGTCAGGCTCATGCGCATGTCCTGCGCCAGCCTTGGGCTGGATGGAACGACATTTGCCGCCGGATTGCAATAAGTCGGACCACAATTTTGTCCAAACGGAAAAAACCGGAAGAACATCCTTCTCCACAGCCTCGATACTGGTCGCAGGTCCCGCGGAACCGGGCATTCCCGTCGCATGTTATGCTTCCATTTCTGACTGGCGGGGCGGCAATACACCACAGCGTAGACTGGAAGCGGCACCACACGGCCCCAACTTAAATTATCCATACAACTCAACACATTGCGCTGATATCTCCGAGAAAACTGGAGAGACACCATGAATTTGTCCCGCAAAACCCTTTGCTGCCAGAGATTGCGGCGTTAGATTGCTCACGTGGACTCTGGGGGTGGACGCCACGTGATTGCATTGAACGAACATTTCAGAAGGTATGATTTTGAAAGCGACCTTGAGAAGGCTCTCAACCGTGTCGATTTCTTCCGTATCTTTCACACGATGGCTCTTCGGTACGGCTTCGAGCATTTTGGCGTGCTGCAGCTGACGAACGAGCATGAGACGAGCTTGCTGGCGCAGCGGCTGACGCTGCACGACCTGCCCGCCGGCCTTGCCGAAGCCTATGACAAGCGCCATCGCTTCAACGACAGCGACCTCTTCAAGAGCTTCTACGTCTCCACGATCTCCACGGTCTGGCGTGATGGAGATCGTGCCGCGGACCAAGGCAGTCCGCATGAAAGTTTTCTCGACCAGATCGGGTTCGACATGGCGCTGTCCGTGCCGGTCCACTCTGTCGCCGGGACGCGGTTTGTGATTCTGTTTCTTGGCGATGGCGATGACATAGGCAGAACCGAGCATTTCGAGATCTGCTACGAGGCGGCCTGCGCCTTCGACTATTTTCATCGACAGGTCCTCGCCAACAAGGCGGGCATGGGCCTCACGCCACGCGAAACGGAGATCCTGCGCTGGATTTCCTACGGCAAGACCGCCAGCGAGATCGCGCTTATCGTCTCGGTCTCGGAGCATACGGTCAACTCGCACACCGCGACGATCCTGAAGAAGCTCGATGTGGTCAATCGCACGCAGATGGTGGCCAAGGCGATCCGCGAACAGATCATCCAGTAACACTGTAAGAGAATGGTACAGCGTTTGGGATAGTAGACTTAGGGACTTGTTAATATTCACCGTCTGGACAAGAGTAGTCGCGGCGAGACCAAAGCGTTCGCAAACAGGTTCATTCCCACCATGGCAGCACACGTAAATATTCTGCTCGTTGATGACGACCCGGCTGAAAACGTCATTCTCAGCGCTCTGATGCGCAAGGTCACGAGCTACGCGATCACTCTGCACTATGTGGAAACGATCGATGGGGCGCTGGATTTCATCCGCTCTTCGGGCATCGCACTGGATATGATCCTGATGGACAACCGGCTTCAACCGCAGGCCGATTTCCGGGAAACCGTGCCGGAACTGCGCCGCGCCGGTTATATCGGCCCGGTCGGCGTCATCTCGTCATCGATCAGCGACGCCTATTTCCAGAAAATCGACGACTACGGGGTCGACTTCCGTATCGACAAGGCCGAACTCGATCCTACCGCGATCGAATTCCTCCTGCGGGAATACGTCCGGCGCGAAGCAAGCGCTGGCTAGCAAGCAATTCGTTTATAATGGATTTTAATGCCAAGAAGCGATCCCCATTGCGGAGGGAGCGCCGAAGGCGGAAGCCTGAATTCAGGCTGCAGGCTGGCGGGCTGCCGCCGTCGCTTCCAAACCGAGCAGCATCCCGATTTGCGGACGCGCTTTCACAAGATCGTCGATGGTGTACTGCTGGAGCACCTCGAAGAAGGCGTTCAGCGCCTTGCGCAGCGCGGCGTTCAGACCACAGCTGTCGACCAGCGGGCACTCGATCTCGCCTGCCTCGAAGCATTCCGCCATGGCGAAGGAATCCTCGGTCACGCGCACCACGTCGAACAGCGTGATTTCGCTGGCAGGCTTGGGCAGACGCACGCCGCCGTTGCGGCCACGAACGGTCTCGATGATGCCTGCGCGCGTCAGCGGCTGGAGGATCTTGAAGAGGAATAGTTCGGAAACACCATAGGCCCTGGCAATCTCGGGAATGCGGCTGAGCCTGTCACCATTCGCCGCACAGTACATCAACATGCGTACGGCATAGTTGGTTTGTTTCGTCAGACGCATCGGGAACTCCGAATCCGGGTTTCAGTGAGATCACATATAGGGCACTTCGTGGTTTAGAACAATTCCAAAAAGCGGAAAATCACAGTCATGTTATGATGGGTACAGTTGACTGCGGTTGGCAAGCCTTTAAAGGAGACTTTTGCAGTAAAGAATAATGCACCAGGAGGACCCGATGCAACTGCTCAAGACTTCTCTCGCCGCCCTTGCCCTCTCGGCCGCTGGTCTCGCCATTGCGGCACCGGCGCACGCAGACGGTGAAGTCAACATCTATTCCTATCGCCAGCCGGACCTGATCAAGCCGCTGCTCGACGAATTCACCAAGGAAACCGGCATCGCAACCAACGTGCTGTTTCTCGACAAGGGTCTTGTCGAGCGCATCCAGGCGGAAGGTGCCAATTCGCCGGCCGACGTCATCCTGACCGTCGACATCTCGCGTCTCACCGAAGCCAAGGATGGTGGCGTTACGCAGCCGGTCCAGAGCGACGTCATCAACAAGGACATCCCGACGCAGTATCGCGATCCCGACGGCGACTGGTTCGGCCTGACCACCCGTTCGCGCGTCGTCTACGCCTCGAAGGATCGCGTTCAGCAGAACGAAATCACCTATGAGGAACTTGCCGATCCGAAGTGGAAAGGCAAAATCTGCACCCGTGACGGCCAGCACTCCTACAATATCGGCCTGATCGCCTCCATGATCGCCCATCACGGCGAAGCCGAAACCGAAAAGTGGCTGACGGGCCTGAAGAACAACCTCGCCCGCAAGCCCGACGGCGGCGACCGCGACCAGGCGAAAGCAATCCTCGCCGGCGAATGCGACCTCGCGCTTGGCAACTCCTACTATGTCGGTCTCATGCAGACCAACGAGAAGGAGCCGGAACAGAAGGAATGGGCGGCCGCCATCAAGGTGCTCTTCCCGAACGTCAACGACCGCGGTGCGCACGTCAATGTTTCCGGCATGGCCATGGCCAAGAACGCCCCGAACAAGGACAACGCGCTCAAGCTGATGGAATTCCTGTCGGCCGGCACCGCACAGCAGATCTATGCCGAGCAGGTCTACGAATATCCGGTTCTGCCGGGCGCCGAGCCCTCCGACGTGGTCAAGGCCTTCGGCACGCTCAAGGCCGATCCGCTGCCGCTGTCGGAAATCGCGGCCAATCGCAAGAAGGCCTCGGAGCTCGTCGACAAGGTCGGCTACAACGACGGCCCTTCGCAGTAATATCCCTGCCTCCCAAGGCAAACGGAAACGGCGGCCTCTGGCCGCCGTTTTTGTTTTCCGTCCCTCGCTACCAGTGTCGTGGTGCCTTACTGAAGGTCCGGGTCCGACTGGCCGGAAATGATCCGCGCGTAATCAGTGATGTCCTTCTTGCGCTCCGGCGTACCCGGATGCGTCGAGAGGAGGCTGGTGTTCGACCTGTCACCCAGCTTCTCCTCCAGCAGGCCGAAGAACCGGGCAATCGCCGCCGGATCGTAGCCGGCCTTCGCCATCAGCTCGACCGAGCGCCGATCGGCCTCCGCTTCCGCCGCCCGCGAATAGGACAAGGCCAGAAGGCCGCCGCCCTGCACCAGCACGTCCTCCATCGCCGAGCCGACATCACCGGCGATCAGCATGATGAGGCCGGTCATGCCCGCAGCGCGATAGAACTGCCGCAGGCTGTGCTCGAGTTCGACATGGCCGATCTCGTGGGCCAGCACGCCGACCAGCATTTCCGTGTCGGTGCCCGCAAGTTCCACCAGCTGGTCGGTAATGACCAGCGTCCCATCGGGCAGAGCGAAGGCATTCGGCCCGATGAAACCGCCATCGCGGAAGTTGAGATTGTAAGCCTTGGCACCGCGTGGCGACTGGGCGGCAATCCTGGCGAAACCGTCGATAATTTCCTTGCGGCGCGCCTCGGGCAGCTTCGTCTGGGAAAACGTCGTCTTGTCGAGCGTCGCCAATGTCCCCTGCCCCATGAGTTGCGGAACCATGGGCGGCGTCGTCAGGATGGCAACCTCAACAAGGGCGGGAACACCCCAGCGGTAGATGACGCTGCCAAGCGCGAAGGCGACGAGCACGATGACAATCAGGCGCAGGCGGAACTGCTCCAGCCAATGCACGAAACCGGCTCCGCCCTTGCCGCGCATGGCGAGATAGCGGTCTATGCCGTCGTTGTCCCACGTCTCGAAGATCGATCCGTCGGGAAAGGTCACGCGGCGGGGAATGGACCCGACGCGGCTGGATATGTCCAGCCACGAGAGGCCGGCGCCGGCAAGCGCCTTGCCGCCTGCGGCCGGCTGGGCGAGGACTTCCCCCGCCCCTTCGACAAGCAGGGCTTCTACGGAACGGCTGGAGCCGGCGGGGTGCCAGTCTCCTTTGGCAATGGCCCCACCGGCGTTGGCAACGGGTTCAGAAGCCAAAATCGAATCCTTCGAAGTCCATGAACTCGGCGCCGACAGCCGATCCCTGCGCCTCGATAACGCTGAACAATTCGCCGATATCGCCAGCGAAGGTGACGCCGGTGTGCTCATAGGTATAGCGCGCCAAGCGCACCGCCGCCCATGGCCGCATCAGGCCGAGGGTCAGGATCGTCACGATAACGTTCGAGATGGCAATCCAGGTGTATCGTGTCCGCGACATGTCGCTGAGCAGCCTGTGCCGGCCGTCGAAAGTCGTCGACGACCAGACGATGTTGCGCACGGCGGCACGATAGAAAAGCCCCACCACGCCGAACAGGGCGAAAAAGCCGATATAGGCGACGACGATGAAAATATGCCAGATCGAGAAGGAGATCTGGCCTGCAGCCGACGAACCCGCAATCGCACCGACAATCGCCTCCAAGTTAAGGGCCACGAAGCCTGCAACGACAACAAGGCCAGCGACTGCCACACCGGCCGACATCAGCCACGCCTTGAACAGCGGGCCGAACTTCGGATCAGTATCAAAAGCCTTCCCACCGTAACGCAGATTGGAGCCGACATAGCGCGCCACCCAGCGGCTGGCGAGCGGCGTGAGGATACCGAGCGTAAGGGTGGCGATCAGGCCGCCGAGAATAAATGCCTTGAAAGCCCCGCCGGGGCCGCCGACGAAATCGAAGCGCACATTGCGGTAGCTCGTCACCCGCGCGCTGAAGCGCAGGCCCCTGGCGACCAGCCACGGCAGCGCGATGAGAAAGGCAATCGCCGGCAACAGTGCCAGAAACGGGTTCAAAAAGCCGACGAGGTTGAGCACGGCGATCGCTCCGATCAAGATCAGGCGGCCGATAAGGATCTGCAGGCCACGCGCGTGATATTCGAAGGAGCGGCCAAGCAGCACGGTGTTGCCGTAGAAGTAGCGGTTACGCCTTACCTTCGCCCAGGCCGAATAGATACCGAGCGTGAGGATCGTCAGGAGAACATTGACGATCCAGATACCGAAATACTCCGAAGCCCTGCCGGTAAACCCGATGCGATAGAACGCGCCTGCCGTGGCGACGGGCGGCGCCGATTCTGCCAATGCCATATTATGTCCCTTCCGAAATGCATGATCACGGAGGTAACGGGCCTGGCTCATGCCCTATTCTTCGCAAAGCACAAAAAAGCGGCAATGCAAAAGGGCTCCCGCGAGGGAGCCCTTCATCTTCAATCCGGTTGGATCACTTCATCGTCGGCATGACGAACTCGGCGCCATCCTTGATGCCCGACGGCCAGCGGCTCGTCACGGTCTTGGTGCGAGTCCAGAACTTGATGGAATCCGTGCCGTGCTGGTTCAGGTCGCCGAAGGACGACGACTTCCAGCCACCGAAGGAATGGTAGGCCAGCGGAACCGGGATGGGAACATTGACGCCGACCATGCCGATATTGATGCGGCTGGCAAAGTCGCGGGCGGCATCACCGTCACGGGTATAGATGGCGACGCCGTTGCCGTATTCGTGCTTCATCGGCAGGTCGAGGGCTTCTTCGTAGTTCTTGGCGCGAACGACGGAGAGAACCGGGCCGAAGATTTCGGTCTTGTAGATCTCCATGTCGGGCGTGACGTTGTCGAACAGGCAGCCCCCGACGAAATAGCCGTCTTCATAGCCCTGCAGCTTGAAGCCGCGGCCATCGACCACGAGCTTGGCGCCTTCCTCGACGCCCTTGTCGATGAGGCCCAGGATGCGCGTCTGGGCTTCCTTGGTCACGACCGGGCCCATGTCGGCCTTGTCATCGGTATACGGGCCGATGCGCAGGCTCTCGATCATCGGCGTCAGCTTGTCGATCAGGCGGTTGGCGGTTTCCTCACCGACCGGAACGGCAACCGAGATCGCCATGCAGCGCTCGCCGGCCGAGCCGTAGCCGGCGCCCATCAGGGCGTTGGCGGCCTGGTCGAGATCGGCATCCGGCATGATGATCATGTGGTTCTTAGCGCCACCGAAGCACTGTGCGCGCTTACCGTTGGCGGCGGCCGTGCCATAGACGTAACGAGCGATCGGCGTGGAACCAACGAAGGAGATCGCGCTGATATCCGGGTGCGTCAGCAGGCCATCGACGGCGCTCTTGTCGCCGTTGACGACATTGAGGATGCCGGCCGGCAGACCGGCCTCGATCATCAGTTCGGCGAGGCGGATCGGCAGCGACGGATCGCGCTCGGACGGCTTCAGGATGAAGGCGTTGCCGCAGGCGATGGCCGGCGCGAACATCCACATCGGGATCATGCCCGGGAAGTTGAACGGCGTGATGCCCGCGCCGATACCGACCGGCTGGCGGATCGAATACATGTCGATGTTCGGGCCGGCGCCTTCGGTGAATTCGCTCTTGGAGAGGTGCGGAATGCCGATGACGAATTCGCAGACTTCCAGGCCGCGGATGACGTCGCCCTTGCTGTCCTCGACCGTCTTGCCATGCTCCTTGGAGATCAGAACCGCCAGCTCGTCCATATGCTTGTTCAGGAGTTCGACGAACTTCATGAAGACGCGGGCGCGGCGCTGCGGGTTGGTGGCGGCCCACTTCGGCTGCGCGGCCTTCGCGCTGTCGACGGCGGCCTGGAGTTCTGCTTCGCTGGCCAGCGCGACCTGCGCCTGCACTTCGCCGGTTGCCGGGTTGTAGACATTGGCCGTGCGGCCGCTGGTGCCGGGCACCTGCTTGCCGTCGATAAAGTGACCGATCTGATACATGGGAGTCCTCCTTGGTTATGGGCAGATGATCGCACTTCAATTTGCACAACACAATCGCCTGAGATAAGGAACCGTTGTGCAAGAATTGAAGTCGGAGGCTGCATGAACTGGGATGATGTGCGCATGTTTCTGGCCGTGGCCCGCACCGGCCAGATCCTTGCGGCTTCGCGGCGGCTCGGGGTCAACCACGCCACGCTCAGCCGTCGCGTCAGCGCGCTGGAAGAGGCGCTCAAGACCCGCCTCCTCATCCGGCGCACCAATGGCTGCGACCTGACGGCGGAGGGCGAGACGTTCCTGCGGGCCGCCGAGCGGATGGAAACGGAAATGCTGGCAGCGCAGGCGAGCATCGGTCGTATCGATACCGCCGTCGCCGGCACCGTGCGCGTGGGCGCGCCTGACGGTTTCGGCGTCTCGTTTCTCGCACCGCGTCTCGGCAAGCTGACGGCGCGGCACCCGGAGCTCAAGATCCAGCTTGTGCCGGTGCCCCGCTCCTTCTCGCTGTCACAGCGGGAGGCGGATATCGCAATCACGCTCGAACGACCGGAACAGGGCCGCCTCGTCTCCTCCAAGCTTACGGATTATACGCTCGGGCTCTACGCGTCGCGCGACTACCTTGCGGAGAACGGAACGCCGGAAACGGTGGACGAACTGAAAGCGCATCGGCGCGTCGGCTATGTGGAGGACCTGATCTTCACCGCCTCGCTCAACTTTACCGGCGAAATCATGCGCAGCTGGGACGCGGGCTTCGAGATCTCGAGCGCCACGGGCCAGACGGAGGCCGTGCGCTCCGGGGCCGGCATCGGCATCCTGCACGACTATATTGCCCGACAGCATCAGGAGCTTGTGCGGGTGCTTCCCGCAAACACCATCCGTCGCGCCTACTGGACCACCTGGCACGAAAGCGCGCGCGACCTGGCCCGCGTGCGCACCGTCGCCGAATTCCTTCAGGAACTCGTGCGGCAGGAGCACGACATCTTTCTCTGAGACCGAGCGGCGGCGCTTCGCACGAGCCACCGCGCGCGGACATCGGCTGAAATGCAGGATGAAACGACGAAAAAGCGAAAGCTTCCCCTCTCCCGGTAAGTCGTTATGACTACTAGACTTATCGGGAGAGGGGAATGGTACGGTTGAGTGGGGTCGAACCACCGACCTCAGGTGCCACAAACTTCCGGTTTGACATATACAGCACCGCGAGAATGGCACCATCCCTTGCCAAAACGTACTATTTTCAATAGTTTATTTCACTTTCACGCCTCGCCAAGGTCGCGTGCACGCTTGCTTTCGCCGTCATTTCAGATAAGGGAAATCGGTATAGAGGCGGTATAGAATGCAGGCTAGCAATGCCATCCAAAACCATCCCGTGCAAAATCACGGCAAAAATCATTCAGGAAGCCAGTGACCGCGCGAAGACAGGCTTAGTCAGCGGCGACACCGTCATATATGCGGACTCCAGCACACCAGGGTTGCAAATTCGCGTCCAGGGAAAGCGAGCGTTCTGGGCGGTGAAATATGGTGACTTCACCAGAACAATAGGGTTCGTTTATGCCGCCAAGGAACCTCATCGGCTCCTGCCATCCGTTACCGAGGCTCGCGACTTGGCAGCAGAAGCGAAAAAGGTCCTGGACGATGACCCTCGCAAGTTCGATTCATTCCTGTCGCTTTTTTACAATCTGCCAAAAGATGAGAAGAACGGGCATCGCGACCCAGAGGAGGCTCGCAGACTTGCTCGCGGGCTTATCACGACTTGGACGCTGCGTCAGTGTTTTGAGTTTATGATCGAAGATCGGCAACGCCCTGGTGCGGAAGAGCCCGTCAAGAAGGGACGGAGCGGCTCCCTTCAGGAATGGGATTTGACGCTACGCAGACCCGCTATGCAGGCAGTGCTAGACATGCCTGCTGCGATCCTGACACGAGGAGATTTCGATGATGTCCGGAAGGAGATGCTGAAAATCGGCATCGAGCCAACCAACAAAGCTATGTCCGCTGTCCGCACCTGCCTGTCGTATTGCCTGAAGTGGGCACCTGGAAAAAGTGGCCTGGATGAAAAAAACCAGTGGTGGCTCCTTCTCGCACGTGGTGGAAAGTCCAACACTCGCGACAGAAGCCCTACAGTCGACGATATAGTACGGGTGCTTTTATTGGCCGAAGAGTATCTGGAGAAACCACTCCCAGGCCGAACCGACGCGAAACACGGAATCGGCGCGAACGTGTTTGCAGCCCTATGGTGGCTGATGCTGACCGCGCAGCGGACCTATGCAGCACTGCACCTAGAGCGGGTCAAATTGTTCCCCGACACGAGTCCGGAAAGTCCGGGGCCAGGGTGGTATTTGGCAGTTTGGCCGGAAGATGTGATGAAGGCGGGCAAAGAGCACGTCATCCCGATCCCGCCTCGTGTAGTTAAGCATATGTTGCCTTTGATTGCGGCAGCAAAGAACAGCGACAGCATTTGGGCCTTTCCCTCCTCCGAAGGCAATAGCGAGAAGGACATCACCGTCAACGAGAGTTCGGTGAGGCTTTTCATGCGGCGACTGGCGGCGCGTGACACCTTGGCGTTGGATAAAAAGGGCAACCGGAAAAGCGGCTTCGTTGATTTCTTCGAAGTCTTCAACATTCCTTGGTGGACCCCGCACGATATCCGCAATTCGATTGGCAAAGAGCTTGATCGAGCGGGTATCCCCGGAGGTTCATCCGTAATACTTGCCCACAAAATCACACTTCCCAAAGGTAGCCAACCTGATCGCCGACGGGCCGATTGGCTTGAGCAATTCGTGGAGGACATAACCGCACGAGCATACCATGATCCTGTCCGTATGCAGCTTAAAGCCAAAGCAATGCTGGTGTGGACGAACAAGATTTTGGATCGGTATTTTGAACTTAAGGGGGTCAACGATGAGTTTATCCGAGAACGGCGAAATGGCTTACTGGCGACATACGTCGCGAGCGACCTCCATCACCTTCAGGACGCAATCGTTTATGCCCGGAGCCGCTACCAAGATGATCTGGCTGACGCCCGAACGGCAGTCGAGGAAGACCGCAGCACCCTGGATGAGATCAGGAAGGAGATTACTTCGGCTCTCAGGATCACTGACGAGATGCCCTCTAGGCTTCGCATTGCTACCGCAACGCTAGAACAATCTGAGATAGGGCTTAAAGCGCTTGAAAGCGATCACGCGGGAAGCATTCTCCAGCTTGCCGAGCAATTTCGCGATGACATTGGGATGCGGTTCGACGCGAGAGCCGTCGATCTAAAGCTGGAACAGATTTACCGAGCGGCAGGGCGCGAATTGCTCGACGAAAATCGATTTCAACCGAGTCGAGATGTTGCTGACTACCAAAATCTTCGGCGTCAGCTCGTCATTGGAGAGATTTCATTTGAGGAGTTGAAATCGGAAGCCACTCGAATGTATGGATTTGAACATCCGAAAGTAGCAACTGACCAAGCAACGTTACGGCAACAACTTGCGGACGAGTTTGGCCTGGATTTTCGAAGCGACCGATAAAAGCGCGCTCTTGAGGTCTACACATAATTGACAGTCTTCCGACCGGCTCACGCTAATTGACCGTGGCTACAATCCAGTTGACCATATTCCTATTGCATTTGGGATTGCGGTCATGGGCACGACAAAGATTGTGGCAGGCGGACAAAGAAGACTTTCAAATAGCCAAGTTTCAGCGGTGTTGGCATCGCGCCTTCTTCGCCTTGGTTTCCGACCCTATAAATCGGACCGGGAACGCTTCATGATCACCATACCGGAGGACGGCAGCCCCCGCGAACTGATTGAATTGGGCCAACCAATAAAGGGTGGGCGCTTCTTTCACTCGAATACCACGACGAAGAATATTGCCCTTACCGATGAGTTCACCGCATTCTGCAGTGAAGTGGGACTAACCGATTGCTATTACTGGAGCATTTGCCTGCCCGTCCGAAAAGCAGCGCTTGACGCGCTTGACGACGAGCTTCAACGGTTCAACCGGAAGATCAACAACCAGTTTTCTGAGCTGCGGAAGTGTTACCGGTTTGAGCAGCTGATCCTGGCGCTTCATGTCAGGTACGATGAACTGTCGGACGCAATCGACCTTCACGCACACTTCATTTGCCGTGTTCCCTCTGAACATCTGGAAAGCGTTCGGCATGTGCTTCGAACGAAGTTCTCACGGCCCGATCTGGACGTTGGCCCCATCCGCAACGTCGCAGCCGCAGTCAATTATATGCTCTACGGCGTCTTTAATAACAGGGAGATGATCGGCTGGCCCGACCATGCACTCGAAGCTGTATGGAGGCTAACTCAACAGAAGCGTTTTCGTTACGTCCGTACGGGCGGCGGCTTCGCCAAATGGCGGCGAGCAGCGCGGCTGGCAAACGACAATGCGGCCACGGAATCCAAAAACAAGCAGCCATACCCTGTTGATCCGACCAGGCCACGATTCCTCGCGCGAATTACGGCAAAAGTTCGCGGAAAACGTCTTGCGGCTCTGCTCTACGAGCACCCTGCTCAAGCTCCGGATGTGCCGAGTCAAGCGAACGAGTATTCTACTGCGAGTCGCCTCGTAACTCAGGAGACGGCACAATCATCAAAACCGACCAAATCTCTCGACCTACCGGGCCGTCCCCCCCAAGGATGGGATAGCATCAGGACTGCTATTAAACGGATCACGGCACCGATCTCGTCTTTAGCTGGCAAAATTCACGGAATCGGAAAAAAGCTCATCAGAAGGCTGCTCTGCTGATGTCGAAGACCCGCTTTAAGAAACTCCTAGGACTTTTCTCCCATCTTGACGGAGTTCTCCCCTGGGCGAGATATGCCTATATAGCGTTTGCCGAGAGACCTTCAGCTCGTGACATAAATCGGAAACCACGGTCTCCGGCTGGCCCATAGCTGCCTGAGCGAGCCGAATTTTTGCCGGTGTCATCGTCGCCTTTCGTCCTCCGACACGTCCACGGGCACGGGCGGACTGTAGTCCTGCAATGGTACGTTCTCGGATCAGTTCGCGCTCAAACTCTGCAAGCGATGCAAAGATTCCGAACATCAGTTTGCCTTGCGCAGAACCGGTATCAATCGGCGTTTGACCAGACAGGACACGGAATCCGATACCACGCCTTGAGAGATCATCGACCGTATTCACCAGATGACGGAGATCACGACCGAGACGATCAAGTTTCCAAACCAGCAGGGTATCGCCGGACCGCAAAGCTTTCAGACAGGAATCCAATCCTGACCGTTCATCCCGCTTTCCCGATGCGAAATCCTCATAGATCATTCTCGGATCAACACCAGCATTCAGCAAAGCGTCACGCTGGAGATCGACCACCTGCGATCCATCCGCTTTCGAAACCCGGACATACCCTACCAGTTCACCCATGCCTCAACTCCTGTCACGCAAACGACCGTATCTGAGACAATGGTGATTCAGGTCCTCATCGGCCGCAACTTTGTCACTTTGGCCGTATCTTTTTCACTGTCACCAAAAGGCCGTGCGTTTCTACAATGGGCTGTTCATGAAGTCCGCATTTGCTTGAGACCTCCTAGCGATCATCGAACGTCCCAATGATCTCCAAGAGCTTCTGTTTGACGCGTTCAATGATCGCCTTTCGCTGCAAGATTTTTGGCCTTTCCTTCAACGCAGAAACAATGGTTTCCCGCAGCGGCTCCCGCTGTGTGAAGTGATAGTCGTTGATGATCCCGGCGACGGCTTCGGGCTTCAAGCCTTCGGCCTCACAAAGCGCCTGTATGCTGCTCTCCCGCTCTTCGGTCCAGAATTTGTCGAATTCCGGTTCGACGTCGTTCGCCGACCGAAGGTTCGGCAAATAAGTGTCGATGAATTTTTCGATTAGATCGCGCTTGCTGCGAAGTTGTGGTTCGGAGCCGAGCAAGTCGAGAATTGATTTTCGGCGCTGGTCTGCCGACGCCAGCGCTTCAGGATCATCCGACGTCTCGGCCTCTTTCAGCTTTGCCACTAATGCAAGAATATACGCGACATTGATTTCGTCACGTCGGATTAGTTCCAACTCGAAATCGACCTCGTCCAGGATCGAGGCTTTTTCTTCCTGTTCCGGCTTGCTTCGCGTCCGGTCGTATAGGTCGAGATATTTGCTCTTAAAGTCCTCGAAAGTCTGCTGCTCCATAAAAAGATTGGACCATGCAAACTGGGAGAAACTTGATAGCACATTCAATATTCGGATGAGCTTGCGAAACGCTTTGATGAACGCAAGTTGCTCGTTCTCATCTTTGAGGGAATCAACGGCCTTTGGTAAGGGCGCAATTTGCAGCAACTCCTTAACGCCCTCATTGAACTGCGCGACGTAAACCTCATAGGGTTCGATCAGGATTTCTTCGTTCGCATTTTTATCAGAGAAGAGCGCAATGGCTTCGTCGGTATTGTCCTTGAGGTTACGGAAACAAACGATATTTCCTTGGCTCTTGACGTCGTTCAAAATGCGGTTGGTCCGCGAATACGCTTGGATGAGCCCGTGGTAGCGCAGGTTCTTGTCAACGTAGAGCGTGTTGACCTTTTTGGCGTCAAAGCCCGTCAGATACATGTTCACGACGAGCAGAATGTCGACGCGATCTTTATCTTGAAAACCCTCTTTGTCGCGCTCTTTAACCCGCTTAGCGATATCCTTGTAGTAGTTGTAGAAGCCGTCATTCGACTTCGTACTGAAATTCGTACCATAAAGCTTGTTGTAATCGGCGATAAACGTATCAAGCTTTTCGCGGCTATGCCGGTGTTCGGGCGCGCTACTCGTGATGTTGAAGTCGGGATCGCCGATTAGGCCGTCCGCGTCTTTATCTTCTTCATTCGCCGCGAAGGTGAAAATCGTGGCTACCCGCAGATCATGAAGCCCTGCTTCCCGCCTTTCTTGAAGCTGCTCGTAATATTGAATTAGGACGTCGACGCTGCCCACAGCCATCATGGCGGTGAAGTCCCGATTATGGGTCTTTCGGCCATGATTCGCGATGATCCAATCGACAATGCCTTCGGTGCGATCAGGGCTTTCGAAAAATTCCTTCGTGTCTATCCCGGCGACCTTCTCATCGATCAGGCTGCCATCCTTCCGTTTGAGCTTACCCCAATATTCAACGGAGAATTTCAGCACGTTTTGATCACGGATGGCATCGGTGATGACATATTGATGCAACTGTTCGCCAAACAGGTCTTTCGTGGTTCGCATTCCGAGTGAATTGCGCGCTGCATTGTCCGCGAAAATCGGCGTTCCTGTGAAGCCAAACATCTGCGCCCGCGAAAAGAACTCCGTGATCCGCTTGTGGGTTTCGCCAAACTGAGAACGATGGCACTCATCGAAGATGAAAACGACCCGCTCATCCTGGAGAGCCTGCATCGTTTCGTCATATCGCTCGTTGCTGACTGCGTTATTCAACTTCTGGATTGTCGTGACAATAAGCTTTCGACCCGCATCGCCAAATTGCTTAACCAATTCGCGCGTGTTGTTTGTCCCATCCACACTACCCTTAGCGAAGTGATTGAACTCACGCGTCGTCTGATAGTCGAGGTCCGCGCGGTCAACGACAAAAACAACCTTCCTGACCTTCGGAAAGCCTGTCAGAATTTGAGCTGCCTTGAAACTCGTTAGCGTTTTGCCCGAACCCGTCGTGTGCCAGATGTAACCGTTCTTACGGCTCGTTTTGACCTGCTCCACGATGCGTTCAACCGCATAATATTGGTAAGGCCGCAGCACCATAAGCACGCGGTCGGTCTCTTGAAGTACAATGTAACGGCAGATCATTTTGGAGACTTGGCACTTCTCCAAAAAATCGTCGGCAAATTCGTCCAAATGTGTGATGAGGCTGTTGTCCGATTTCGCCCAGAAAAACGTCTGCTTGAAATGCTGTTTGCGCTGGTTCGCGTAATATTTCGTATTCACGCCGTTCGATATGACAAAAATCTGCACGTAGTTGAAGAGACCACGCGCCGACCAGAACGAATGCCGCTGATAGCGGTTGAGCTGGTTGAACGCCTCCTTCATCTCAATCCCGCGCCGCTTTAGCTCGACTTGAACCAACGGCAAGCCATTGATTAGAAGGGTTACGTCGTAGCGGTTCTTATAAGTGCCTTCCTGCTCGATCTGGTGTGTCACCTGATATTCGTTGCGGCACCATTCATCCATGTTGATGAATTGAAGATAAGCCGTCGAACCGTCGTCGCGCATAAGGGCGAAGCGATCACGCAGGGTTTTGGCCCGGTCGAATACGTTGCCCTTGTCGAGATGGTTGAGAACCTTTTCGAACTCGCCTTCGCTTAGAGGCTTGCCCTGAAGAACGGCAGCGTTGTGCTTGCTCAATTGCCCACGCAGGTTAGTAAGCAATGCGTCGCTGTTGTAGATCGTAACCGGTTCATAGCCCAAGCCGGTTAGCCGCTTGACGAGGTTTTTTTCAAGTTCCGCTTCGGATTGCGTCATTCCTCGCCCCCAAACCCCTCACGGAACTCCTCAAGCTTTATGACATAGTCTTCGTAGTAAAGTTCATACAAAGCGCTGCTGTAAATCAATCGCCCTTCGGGCAAAGGATACTTTTCATCCAGCCAATCGTTGAAGTCGCCGTTATCGTCATACGACACGATGGGAAGATCAGGCTCAACCTCAACGGTTTCATCAATCTCCTGGGAGTGTTCTGAAGGCTCTGGCGGTATGCTGTAGAACGCATCAAGCATGTAGCTCAACACATTCTCAGTCATGGAGAGGCAGAGTGCGGACAGCCGATCATTGCTTGAAGCCGTCTTCGGAACCGCTTTCCCGTGGGAAATGTCGCCGCGTTCATTCCGTAGCGTGCCCAAAGCATGCGCTAGCGACGAGCAACGTGTAACGAAATCATCCTCAATTACATTGTCGGCCTTCTTCAGCAGGCGTGCCGCTTGTTTAATCAACGGCCCGACATCCTTTTTGTCTAATTCCTCCCGTTTCGCAGTCGTGTCGAGCCGTTCGATGATCGACTTCGATACACCTTCAAGCAAAGATTTGCATGTCTCTATGCAGATATCGGGCTGATTAGAAAGGTAACTCTCTGCCTTCTTCATGAGGCTGATATAGTAGCGGAATTCGGGATAGCGGCCCGCGTGATGGACGATGAGTTCAACGGCTTGCCTCATATCCAGCCTCACACAAACATCTGTTGAAGCAGACCTTCTCGGAATTTCCCAATCTGGGTAATTTGGTCGTCGATCCCATCAATCCTCCTATCGAGAGCCGCGAGAAAGTCGGCGATCTTGCGCTGCTCATCGGGATGAGGAAGGTGAAAGTTGAGCCTCTCTAGATTGGCTTTTGAAATACCAAGAACCGAAATGCCTTGGGCCATTCGGACTATTTGTTTGCGCACTGAAGCACTTCGTAGGAGATATCCTGAAAATCCAACGGCCAGCTCCCCCGGTTTTGGGCGTGCGACATGTGTATGCAGTCCAGCGACTAGGGATCGATC
Source organism: Shinella sedimenti (assembly GCF_022601905.1). Classification (NCBI taxonomy): domain Bacteria; kingdom Pseudomonadati; phylum Pseudomonadota; class Alphaproteobacteria; order Hyphomicrobiales; family Rhizobiaceae; genus Shinella; species Shinella sedimenti. The sequence continues at coordinate 560,419 of NZ_JAKVIN010000003.1, read as the reverse complement.
ACGGACCTCAACAATCTCGATAGCCTTTCCGATATCCGCGTAATCCTCAGATGCATCAGCAATTACGACATCGCCAAGCCGACAAAACTCTTCATCACTAAAGCCATTTATCGGGGCGGTTGAGGTGATAAAAGGAACATCCTCCTTAGATTGACGAAAATTAGCCTTAAACTTTGAATGAATATCGCCGTAGTGAATGTTCTGAATTGTCCCATTTGAATTCGATAAATGTTGACGGGACAGGTTGTTCGTTCGCACCCAAGAGAATACACCACTGAACTTCTTTTCTTCCCAATCCGGATATTTACTTCCGTCTTCACGTTTAAATCGAATTCTCTGGGAAAAAAGATGCTGCATAACGCCACGCTTATAGGCCGCGAGAAGTCCGCGCTTTCTCCCCAACTGCCTCAACTTTACATCGACTGCACCGAGAAATGTCGATACTTTCTTTTGCTCTGAGAGTTTGGGAAATCGGTGCTCCAGTTTGAGAAATTCCTGTTTGCTCAACACCCGGTTTCGACCGGCCCCACCCGGCGAAATTAGCTCCAGCTTCCAACGGAACCTCTTGTTTTCGATTATGTAGCGAAAAAACTCGTGGGTGACGGTCGTCTCGTCGAACCTGTAGGTCGGAAAACGGTGAGAAACGAGTCCACCATGATCCTCGGCGCTGACAAGAGCTATTGCTCCTTCCCACGCAAAGGTAATGTTCACGATGAGGTCGTTTTGATGGACGCGGTACAAACTATCCATCGCGATTGCCTTCGGGTCGGCGTCAGGTTTTTGGAACGTGCCACGCCCGTGGCTTCTCACTCCAATGGCTAAATAGCTTTCTGTCGGCTTCGGCACTTCCCGGAGTTCAGGCTTTAGAAATGTGGAAAACCGTATTTCCTTCCAGTCGTCATCAAACTCGGGGAATCGCAACTTCGGGCTGATAGGTTCTTTATCCGTACTCATCAAACCGGTGCCTTTATACCAAGCTCTGCACAAAAGTTGGTGATAGCTTCATCGGTCTTTATCATGGATTCGTCGAGCGCGGCCAACTCCGCAGTCACTGCGCCGAGGTCAACAAGCTCCTCTTCTTCGAACGTATCAACATATCGGGCGATATTCAGATTGTAGCCGTTTTCGACAGAAATTTCCGATGCGATATCGGCTTTATAACTATATTTAATGTCGACCTTCCGGTCTCTATATGTCGCAATGATGCGCTCCACATCGTCTTCGCGAAGATAGTTCTGGTTTTTAGCTTTGCCGTAGTTACCGCTCGCGTCGATAAACAAGATATCGTCTGGATGCTCCCGGCACTTTTTGAAGACCAGCACGCATGTCGGAATCGAGGTACCATAGAAAATATTGGGCGGAAGACCGATCACGGCATCGAGCCAGTTTTTCTCTCGGATAAGAAACTCACGGATATGCGCTTCTGCGCCGCCTCGGAACAATACGCCATGCGGGAGAATGACAGCCATCACCCCGTTGTCGTCGAGGTAGTGCAACATGTGCTGCACAAAAGCGAAGTCCGCCTTTGACCCAGGGGCCAGCCTTCCATACTGCGAAAACCGGTCGTCTGACTCCAGCGTGACGTTGGCGCTCCAGTTCGCGGAAAAAGGAGGATTGGCAACGACGGCTTCAAAGCGCATGTTCAGCGGGTGTTGCGGGTGCTCCAACGTGTCTTCCTGCCGAATATTGAACCGCGTATAATGAACGCCGTGAAGCAGCATATTCATGCGCGCGAGGTTGTACGTCGTGCGATTACGCTCCTGGCCATAGAACTCAACTTCACCGGGATTCTCTGCCTCTCTCGCAACTCGGAGCAGCAAGGAGCCGGAGCCGCATGTCGGGTCGTAAACCGACTTTAAGCGCTGCTTGCCAGTCGTCACGATACGAGCCAACACCGTGGACACCTCACGCGGTGTATAGAACTCACCGGCTTTCTTGCCCGCACCTGCAGCAAACTTCCCGATCAGATATTCGTATGCATCGCCCAACACGTCCGAGTCGGATTTGTAAAGTTCGAAGTCGATCTCATTGAGATGGGTGAGAACCTTTACGATAACTTCGTTCTTAGCCTTTTCTGTTCGTCCAAGTTTTGTTGAAGTCAGGTCGAGGTCTTCGAACAGCTTGTCGAAGTCGTCCTCGCTTTCCGTGCCCATAGTGGACTTTTCGATATTGCTGAGTATCCGCGCAAGGTCGTCAAGAATGAATGTACTTACACCCTCTTTGCCCTTGGCCGCGCCGCGCTCCGCAATCTGGCTGAAAAGTTCGGACGGTCTCAGGAAATATCCGAGATGCGCGACTGTCTCCTCCTTGACGGCTTCAATGATCTCCTCTCCAGCCTCGGTACCTTCAGGGATATCGAGATAGTCGATTTCATCTTCCGAGAGGATTTCGTTTGCGTAGGCAAGAAGCTTTTCGGACAGATATTTGAAGAAGATAAAACCGAGTATGTAGTCTCGGAACTCATCGGCATCCATCCGCCCGCGCAGGGTGTTGGCGATATTCCAAAGCTGTTGCTCAAGCTGTCTCTTTTGTTCTTCTGTCATTCTCACATCTCCGGCTCTCGACCGAATTCATACGGCCTCAACCTTGCACCACGTTCCCCAAAAAAAGCGGGTCCGGGCGTACATCGCTTCGAAGGCTTGATAGCGCAAAGCAGCTTTCACCTCCAGGCTGGCTGGTTGAAATTCCAAATATGAGGAACAGAGCTTTTGGCCGATGAGAAATTGACGCACCATCTTTGTAGAAACGCTTTGTTTCCAGTGTGTTGTTGCCAGCCATGCGCGTGTCGCCACGCGCAACAGGCCAAGGGGGCGACCGCCCCCTGTGGAACCCCGAAAAGGAGCTAATATGAAGACGTCATCAATCAGGATTAGAATCGCGGAGGGCGATAAAGCGAAGATCGAGGCCTTCTCAAGCAGGACGGGCAAGACGGTCTCTGAAATCCTGCGAGAATCCGCCGCCTCAGCCATATTGGGTGATGTGCCTGGCGCAAAGCAACGGATGACGTGCACCACAATTCGGCGTTCAGCAAACCATCTGCTTGCCATTCTTGCGGAAAAACCCATCCAACTCGAAACCTTGCGCTCTGCCCTCGTCGACATCCGCACAGCAGCTCATGACCTGGTGCAATGTCGATGATCATCAAGGGTATTCGTCTGCGTTCGTCATCCGGCATAAGCCGGACTATTCGCCATCTGGAAAACGGAGACGAAAACGATGCCGTTGACTTTATCGCCGGTACACCCGCCGACATCCGAGACATGCACCGTGACGCCTCTTCTATAGGGTCGCGATACGCTGTGCGACACTGGATCATTGCACCTCATGAAAGCACGACGCGGCAGCAGGCAATGAAAATGGTCGGGGCCATCGCGCAGGAGTTCACCTTCGATCCGGCACGCGCCGTCGTCGTCGAACATCGAAAAAGGCGCTCGATGGATGATGCCACAGACGTTCACTGGCACGTATTGGTCGGCGAAGTCGACCCGACAACAGGCCGCATTCTCGCGACATCATTCGACCGTATCAGGCACGAGTTGATCGCAAGGATGGCCGAATTTGCGTTCGGGCATGCGTTCGTTCCCGGCAAACACACGGATTCCGTTATCAAGGGGCTTCGAAAGCGTGGCTTGGACTGCGTCGCTGACCGGATTGAAGAATTTAATGCACCAATTCAGGCCGTTCCGGCGGAAGCTTTCACACATGCGCGACACCAGCAAGCGAAACGCCATGGGCTTGATCTGCCCGCCTTAAAACAAGCTATCAAACGTTCAGTGCTCAGCGCCCATTGCCAAGAGGATATTATTGCAGCGCTGGCCGCTGTAGGGTTGGAGGCAAAAGCAGGTGACAAACCTGGGACATGGATCGTCGTCGATGCCGAGAACGGCGTCTTGCTGGGAGCCTTGCATCGGCTCGCCGGGCTTCAAAAGTCCGCGATCAACGACCTTATGTTGACTAACGCGCCGCGAGAGTCCCGAAAAAAGCAAGATGCAGTCGACGCCGTATCGCCGAGCGAGAATTTACCGTTGGCAGACCAGCAACCGACCGCATCCGTACGGGAGGCAGTGGGGTCAAAAATGCGGATCAGTGAACGCCTTACCGATCTGGAAAACACGGCGTTGAAGGAATTAGAACTGCTTATCCCAAACTTCCAGCCAACAGCGGCAATGCAAACGGCGAGAGAGGTAGCCCGCGTTGCCGCCGATGATCTATCTCAAGCCGTCATGCGACGCACCGAGCTTGATATTCAGCTCGCCAAAATTCCGCGCGTTCGCTGGTGGTCGTACCTTACGGGAGCAGCCGAGCGACAACGAAAGAAGACTGCTGAGTTGGAACTGTCGCTTGAGGACATCGGCGCAGAAATTCGTCGCAAGGAAATGGCGGCAACAATATCCCGTCGAAAGGAAATCCAGGAGGAAAAGGCGGCGAAAGAAAGCCACGCGGCGACCGTCTTTGACATAGCTCAGCGGCAGAAAAATGCACGCAGTCTGCTGGCCGTCCTGGAGCACGCAAAGATCATTTTGGAAAAGAGACCGGAAGCATCCACGGAAGGCCTGAATTTCATTCTGGCGGCTGCGAACGCCAGGCTCCGCCGCAGCAACGCCATAGCCGATCAATTGCATGATCTCGACGCGGGAAGAAAGAACACTCGCTGAAATTATGACCACTTTCCGGTGGTGACCGGCGGCCTCAGCCCCTAACTTTTCACACAACTTCACTAACCGAGTCCCCTAAATCGTAGGGAACTAAGGTAGTGAGCGAGTTCTGGCAGCGGCAAGCAGACACGATTCGATCAAAATCGGCAGCATGGCAATGATCCGCAGCGGTACGCGTTTCTTGCAAGAGGATCGGTATAGGCCCGGTATAGATTGGAGCTTTAGATTATACCGGTGACTTATTCGTGGCTTAAGTCACTGAAATGAATGGTACGGTTGGGGGGTCTCGAACCTCCGACCTCAGGTGCCACAAACCTGCGCTCTAACCAACTGAGCTACAACCGCACACGGCGCGTGTTCCGCGCTTGGTGCGTCACATACGGGCAGCCGCACCTTTTTTCAAGCTCTTTTTACCCGGTATCAAACGAAAATGACCGGGCGATGGCCCGGTCATTCAAACCTTGCGGGCCGAGGCCGCGCGATATGCGGTTCAGACGGCCTTGAAGGACTTCATGGCCTTTTCGGCAGCCGACTTGCCGGGAGCGGAGACTTTTTCGGCAACCTTCTTGGAGGTTTCCTGAAGGGTCTTGGCCTGCTCGACGGCGACTTCGGCCTGCTTGCGAAGGAAGGCGGTCTGCAGTTCGAACAGTTCAGCGACCGACTTCACGCCGAGCAGGGCTTCCATGTGCGAAAGCGAGTTTTCAGCATTGGTGCGCAAAGCTTCGATGGCCTTGAGGCCGAGTTCGACGGAGCCGGCCTGCGCGCTCTCAAGCGTCGATTCGACGGTCTTGGTGGCGTCTTCGGCGGCTTCCTTCATCTTGGCATAGGCTTCCTTGGTCTGCGCGGCGCCCTTTTCGGCGAAATCACGGAAGCTTTCGGAAAACTTGCTCGGGTCGATGGATGCGATGGAGAATACGTCGTCGATCTTCTTGGTCGCCATTGTCTGCGCTCCTTTGGTGTGGCCCTCTTCAGAGGCGCCATGTTTCGAGTGAGCTTGATATAGGCGATTTTCTTTCGCATTGCAACATAATTGTGCAGTGCACAATTATGACCTGAGCCGTTAACCCTTTCGCCCGAAAGCGCGGGGCTGCCGGCCGCCGCCGCTGGACCCTTTGCCGCCTGACCGCTATTAATAAAGCGTTAATGGAAAGCCGGGGCGCCGGATCGAGATTCAGGCCTGAACATGTCCGCAAAACAGTATCCTTTTATCGACGTCGCCGTCCATGAACGGGTGCGCCTGCCGTTTGCGCGGGGTGAAGCCGTCGTGCTGTTTTCGCAGGATCTCGAACGCGTGCTCTGGTCGAACGGCCGCGGCGCCACGCTTTTCGGCCATGACAATGTCTACGACCTTCTGGATGCCGGCCCGGATCGCACCGATGTCGCCTTTCGCCAGCTTCTCGCCGCCGGCCGGCAGGTCCGCACGCCCGGCGAACGGCGCACGCTTCTCATGCGTATCGGCAGCGGCTTCCGCAGCGCGACCCTGACCGCCACCGTCGAAGGCATCACCCTGCGTCCGGGCGAGACCGCCATCCTGTTCAGCGCGCCGGTTTCCGACAACAGGCAGAGCGCGGCGGAAGCCGCCGCGGCGATGATTGCGGGGCTGGACGATCCGGACACCCACATGGCCGTTCTCGACGGTGACGGCGCAGTGATCGCGGCCTCCGAAAAATTCGAAGCGCTGGCGATCAGCCCTGAAACGCGCCGAACCTTGGTAGAGGCCACGGGCCGCAGCGCCGACCATCTCGTCAAGCGTCCCATTGCCACGGGCCGCGGGCATCTTCCCGCCGCCATCGGCCGTATTTCCAGCGACCCGGCACTGCACCTGCTGTTTGCCGTCGAAACGATCCTCGGCCATCTCGATCCCGATGAGGCCGACGCCGAACCGCATGCGGATGCAGCCGAAGGTGCACCTGTTGAACCCGTTCCGGGCGAAGAAGAGCCGGCGACTGATCACCTGATCACCGAGGATGTCCCGGAGCAACCCGTCGCCTCCGAGGATGATCTTCCGTCGGACGCACCTGTTCCCGAAGACACGGCCGTCGAGCTCGAAAATGCCGAAACAGTGACGGCTGAACCCGTGATCGATGAGACATTGGTGGAGACGGCGGACGAAGAACCGACCGCGCCTGAAAGCGATGACACATCGAACTTGGACGTCGTTCCCTCAGGCTTTGTCTTCAATCGGCAGGGGCGTCCAGTCCGCTTCGTCTGGAAGATCGATGCCGAGGGCCGGTTCAGCGAGATTTCAGACGAATTCGCCGCCGCGGTCGGCCCGCGCGCCGCTGGCATTTCCGGCGAGCGCTTCAGTGATGTGGCCGCGCGTTTCGATCTCGACCCGGATGGCAAGATCGGCGATCTTCTGCGCCGGCGCGACACCTGGTCGGGCAAGACGATCCTCTGGCCGGTCGAGGGCACCAACCTTGTTGTGCCGGTCGATCTGGCCGCGCTGCCGACCTATTCACGCAACCGCGAATTCGACGGCTTCCGGGGTTTCGGCATCGTGCGCATTGCCGATGCCGTGGCCGACGTGCATGCGCGCGGCCTGACACTCGGCGCCGTCACCACGCCCACCGAACAGGACACGCTGGTTGAGGAGGTCCTGACGGAAGAAACCGGGGCGCTGCTGGAGAAGGTGGCGGACGAACTCGACACGGAAGGCGATCCGGCGCCGTCGGACGATACGCAGCCCCCTGCTGAAACCCCTCCGGAATCCAGCGAGGACGTCGACGCCGCTCCCACCGCGACACTGGAACCGGCTCCCGAGGGCGAGGATGCGTTTCGCGGCGAACGCCCGGCGCTTCGCCTGGTCGAAACGCCGGCCCGGCGCCATTCCGACAAGGTCGTACAGTTTGAAAGCCGTCGCACGCGCGGCGGCCTTCTCGATGGTCTCTCCACCGGCGAGCAAGCCGCATTCCGCGAGATTGCCCGCCAGCTTGGCGAGACCTTCGGCAAGCGCAAGGCGGAGGACCGCCCGACGGACGACGCTTCGCTCGATGCGCAGGATGGCGAGACCGCGAACGTCGAAGACACGGCTGGCATCGACGAGACAGCTGAGGCCACCGCTCTCGCCGAAAACGAGACGGAAATGCCCGGCCTCGAAGTCGGTCCGCATGCGGATGACATGCTGCATGAGGAGCCGGCAAGCGAGCGCAGCGGATTCGCCCCCTCGCGGCGGCAGATGGACTACGGCCTTACCGCCGCCGTGGTGGATGCCCTTCCCGTTGCCCTGCTGGTGCATGTCGGCGATCGGCTCATTCACGCCAACCCCGAATTCTTCCGCCTGACCGGCTATGCGGATCTCGCCGATCTGGAGGCCTCTGGCGGCATCGACATCCTGCTCGCGGGCCGGGACGAGGATGCCGAACACCATGACGGCGCCATGATGCTGCGGCACGCCGATGGCGAAAGCACTAGCACCGTTCGCGCACGTCTCCAGTCCATCCGCTGGGAGGACGGCACCGCGCTGATGCTGGCACTGACGCCGATCCAGGAAAAGCCGGTGCTCTCGCTCGTCGAGACCGCGCCTGCACCTTCGGACGCAGAAGCCAGGACCGAGGAACAGGCCGCCGCATCGGCCTTGCGAATCGAGGTCAGCGAGCTTCGCTCCATCTTGGAAACCGCGACCGACGGCGTGGTCGTCGTCGGCCAGGACGGCGATATCCGCTCGATGAACCGCTCGGCCAGCGCGCTTTTCAACTATGACGAGGACGAAACGCGTGGACGGCCCTTCGCCATGCTGTTTGCTCACGAGAGCCAGAAGGCGGTGCTCGATTATCTCACCGGTCTTTCCGGGCATGGCGTGGCAAGCGTGCTGAATGACGGGCGCGAGGTCATTGGCCGCGAGGCATCCGGCGGGTTCATTCCACTGTTCATGACCATGGGGCGCCTCTCCTCCTCGGCCGGCTTCTGCGCCGTGATCCGCGACATCACCCAGTGGAAGCGCACGGAAGAGGAGCTGCGCAACGCCAAGCGCGCCGCCGAGACGGCAAATGCCCACAAAAGCGATTTCCTCGCGCGCGTCAGTCACGAGATCCGCACCCCGCTCAATGCCATCATCGGCTTTTCCGACATGATGGCGACGGAGCGGTTCGGACCGATCGGTCATCCGCGCTACATAGAATATGCCAACGACATCGGCCGCTCCGGCCGCCACGTGCTCGATATCGTCAACGACCTGCTCGACATTTCCAAGATCGAGGCGGGCGAGATGGAAATGGAGTTCACCGCCGTCGGCCTCAACGAGACAATCTCGGAGGCCGTGTCGCTCGTCCAGCCGCAGGCCAATGCCCAGCGCGTCATCATTCGTACCTCGCTGTCGACCAACGTGCCGCAGATCGTCGCGGACCTGCGCTCGATCAAGCAGATCGCGCTCAACATCCTGTCGAATGCCATCCGCTTCACCCCGTCCGGTGGACAGATCGTCGTTTCGACGGCCTATGAGGCGAATGGAAGCGTGGTGCTGCGCATTCGCGACACCGGCGTAGGCATGACGCGCAGCGAGCTTGAGCAGGCGATGAAGCCGTTCCGGCAGGTGACGACCGGCGCGCGCAAGCGCGGCGACGGCACCGGGCTCGGCCTGCCGCTGACCAAGGCTATGGTGGATGCCAACCGGGCGAACTTCGCGATCAACTCCACTCCGAACGAGGGCACGCTGGTCGAAGTGATCTTTCCCTCGCCGCGCGTGTTGGCAGACTGACCGGATTGGTCTAGACCGGCGCAAACGCCTTTCGGCTCTCCCGGTTTTTTCGGGCGGGCCGCATCGTCGAGGTAACGCAGTGCAGGTCCTTTCTGAAAATGTACCGGCGCGCAGCCTGCGCCGCCGTTCCGGCGCCGCCCGACATCCGGTTCTTTCCATCTCCGCCGTCCTGGCAGCAGCCATCGTGCTGATGCCGGCCATCGCCATAGTGGTGATCGCCGCGACCGGCGGCACCGACAACTGGCCGCATCTCCTCAGCAACGTCATTCCCCGCGCCACGCTGCGCACCTTCACCCTGCTGGCCGGCGTCGCCACCATCGCGGCAGTCGTGGGCGTGGTCACGGCCTGGCTGGTGGCGAGTTGCGAGTTTCCCGGGCGCCGGATCCTGTCGGGCCTGCTCGTGCTGCCGCTTGCCATTCCCGCCTATCTCGGCGCCTATGCATTTGCAGAGTTCTTCTCCTTCACCGGGCCGATCCAGAGCGCCTATCGCGCGCTGTTCGGCTTCCAGACCAGCCGAGACTACTGGTTCCCGGAAGTGCGCACGACCGGCGGCGCGATGCTGGTGCTGTCGAGCGTGCTCTATCCCTATGTCTATCTCTCGGCCCGCTCGATGTTCTTGATGCAGGGCCGGGCGGCGGCGGATGTTGCGCGCACGCTCGGTGCTGGGCCGCTGAAGGTCTTTGCGCGCATCCAGATTCCCATGGCGCGGCCGGCGATCATGGTCGGGCTGACGCTCGTGGCCATGGAAACGCTGAACGATATCGGCGCGGTCGAATATCTGGGTGTCCAGACGCTGACCTTCTCGATCTTCGACACCTGGCTCAATCGCGGCAGCCTTGCGGGCGCCGCGCAGATCGCCTGCATCATGCTCGTCTTCGTCGTCTGCCTGATGATGGTGGAGCGCGCCGCGCGCCGGCGGCAACGCTTCGCCAGCCAGAAGACGACAGCGGCGGTGCATGATTCCGTCCGCCTCAGGCTCGCGGGCTGGAAGCGCTGGGCGGCCAGCCTCACCTGCCTGCTGCCGCCCGTCATCGGCTTTGCCATTCCAGTCTTCGTGCTGGGCGGCTATGCGCTGCGCCGGGTGGAGCAATTCGCATCGCCACGTCTTCTTTCGGCGCTCTGGCACAGTGTGCTGGTCTCCGGGTCGACCGCCATCATCGCCGTGCTTCTCGCCTTCCTGCTGGCCTATGCGGCGCGCACCACGCGTTCCCGGCTAAACGCCGCTGCAGGCCGCTTCGCCTCGTTCGGCTACGGCGTGCCCGGGACGGTGCTGGCTATCGGCGTGCTCATTCCGCTCGCCAATTTCGACAATGCGCTGGACGCTTTCCTGCGGGCGAATTTCGGCATTTCGACCGGACTTCTGCTGTCCGGCACCGGCTTTGCGATCATCTACGCCTGCACCGTGCGCTTCCTCACCATGGCCGAGGGCACGATCGATGCGGGGTTCCACAAGCTTTCGCCGCATCTCGACATGGCGGCGCGCACGCTTGGGCGCACCAGCAGCCAGACGCTCTGGAGCGTGCTGGTGCCGATGATGCGGCCGGCGACGCTGACGGCGGCATTGCTCGTCTTCATCGAATCGATGAAGGAGCTTTCGGCCACGATCATGCTGCGGCCGTTCAACTTCAATACGCTCGCGACCCTGGTCTACGAGGACGCCTCACGGGCGAAGGTGGAGGATGCGGGCGTACCGGCCATGATCATCGTCGCGGTCGGGCTCATTCCGGTGTTTCTGGTGTCGCGCTCGCTCGACAAGGCAAACGGATAAAAAAAGGGCGACCCTAAGGCCGCCCCGATAGTTTGCATGCTGTCCAACGAAAGCCAGTGTGAACGGCATCATGCCATCGGGGTCGGTCGACCGATACGCCCGTCATCGGGCGCGCTCAAGTTGGGACGACCTTGTGCCAGCCCACCTTAAAAAATCCTTACCTGACCGGTTGCGGCACAAACCTTTCGTTCACAACTTCGCAATCTTGGTTAATTTGACAGGCGTCAAATCGTTAACGCTGGCGCCGGTCACGACTTGAGCGCGTCCAGATCGGCAAACAGGTCCAGCGCTTCAGGATTGGCCAGCGCCTCCTTGTTCTTGACGGGCCTGCCATGCACGACCTCGCGCACCGCAAGCTCGACGATCTTGCCGGATTTGGTGCGCGGAATGTCTGCGACCTGGATGATCTTCGCCGGCACGTGGCGCGGGGATGCGCCTGTGCGGATCTTCGTGCGGATGGTCTTTTCCAGTGCCTCATCCAGCACCCTGCCCGGCACGAGGCGCACGAAGAGAACGACGCGCACGTCGTCATCCCAATCCTGCCCGATGCAGAGCGCCTCGACGATCTCCTCGAGCTGCTCGACCTGATTGTAGATCTCCGCCGTGCCGATGCGCACGCCGCCCGGATTGAGCGTGGCGTCGGAGCGCCCATGGATGACGATGCCGCCATGGCTCGTCCATTCGGCAAAATCTCCGTGGCACCAGATATTGTCGAAGCGCTCGAAATAGGCAGCCTTGTATTTCGCCCCATCGGGATCGTTCCAGAACATAACCGGCATGGAAGGGAACGCCTTGGTGCAGACGAGCTCGCCCTTCTCGCCCCGCACCGGCTGACCGTCCTCGTTCCAGACATCCATTGCAAGGCCAAGGCCGGGACCCTGGATCTCACCACGCCAGACCGGCTTCAGCGGGATGCCCAGCACGAAGCAGGAGACGATATCCGTACCGCCGGAAATGGAGGCGAGCTGCACATCCGGCTTGATGCCCTCATAGACAAACGAGAACCCTTCCGGCGAAAGCGGGGAGCCGGTCGAGGTGAGAAGCCGCAGGCTCGAAAGATCATGCGTCGTGCGTGGCGTGAAGCCGCCCTTGCGCACGGCGTCGATATATTTCGCCGAGGTGCCGAAGACTGCGAAACCCTCGTCCTGCGCATAGTCGAAGAGCACGTTGCCGTCGGGGTGGAAGGGTGAGCCGTCGAAAAGGCAGAGCGTGGCGCCCACGGCAAGGCCGGACACCAGCCAGTTCCACATCATCCAGCCGCAGGTGGTGAAGTAGAACAGCCGATCGTCCTCCACGAGGCCGCAATGCAGGTGATGCTCCTTAAGGTGCTGGAGCAGGGTGCCGCCGGCCGAATGCACGATGCATTTGGGAACACCCGTCGTGCCGGAGGAAAACAGGATGTAGAGCGGGTGGCGAAAGGGAAGCGCGGCGAATTCGAGCGGCTTCGCCTCGAAAGGTGCCATGAGGGCTTCGAGGGTGCGGCCATCCGGCAGGGCGGCCGCAAGCCCGTCGGCATCGCCGGCATAATGCACGACGACAACGGGTGCGCCGAGCCTGGCGGCAACGGCCTTCACCTTGGCGGAAACGTCCTGCAGTTTACCGGCGTACCAGTAGGCATCGCAGGCGATGAACAGCTTCGGCTCGATCTGGCCGAAACGGTCCAGCACGCCCTGCTCGCCAAAATCGGGCGAACAGGACGACCAGATGGCGCCAAGCGATGCAGCCGCCAGCATCGTCGCGATGGTTTCCGGCATGTTCGGCATCATGGCCGCCACGCGGTCGCCTTCACCGATGCCCATCGCGGCAAAGGCCTGCTGGAGCCTGGAGACATGGGCGCGCAAATCATCCCACGACCAACGGTAGGACACCTTGTCCTCGCCGCGAAAGATAATCGCGTCCCCCGCCCCGGTCTTCCTCAGCAGGTTCTCAGCGAAATTCAGCCGGCCCTGGGGGAAGAAGCGGGCGGCAAGCATGTCGTCGCCATTCTCAAGCGCCACCTGCCCCTTGTCGCCGATGACACCGCACTTGTCCCATATCGCCGTCCAGAACGCGCCACGGTCCGTCACGGACCATGTGTGCAGATCGTCATAGGTCTCGAAATCACGTCCGGCGGTGGCGCCGGCGGCCTTCATGAAGAGCGCCATGGGGCTCTTGGTAAGAATGTCTTGCGAGGGTTTCCAAAGGGGCAGTTCCGACGTCATGCTTATCCTCCACTCCACGGCCTTGGTATATCATGGTGCGTCGCAATATAAAGTGGCGGCCGCCGGATCGCGCCGTCTCCGAACGCAATTCCGCCATGGCGGGATTTGATTTCTTTCGCACGAGAGCCTATCCCGATTTCGCTTGAGATGAGAATGCCGCGGGCAGAGGAGCCGCGCCCTATGATCCTTCCCCGTCTGGTGCGATCGAAATTCTGGGTATGGTCGATCCTCGTCGTGCTCGTCGTGGTCACGGCACTGCGCATCGGCTTCTCCTTTCTCATCCAGCCGGAGACGGTGGAGCGCGGCCTGGAACAGGCGATGGAGAACTGGACGGGTGCGCAGGTTCATATCGGCAAGGAAACGCATTTCAGCTTCTGGCCCTATCCACGCGTCACGCTGCGCGACGTGCGCGTCGTGCCGGATGGCAGCGGCGAGCTAATCTCCGCCGAGACCGTCTCGGCGACGTTCGACCTTCTCGGCGCGCTGCGCGGTCACCCGTCGTTCAGCGATTTCGAGCTTGTGCGGCCCATCGTGCGCCTGCGCCGGGAGGCGGACGGAACGTTCAACTGGCGGCACAGCGGCTGGCTCGTCGAAGCTATCGAAGCGACGAAGGCCACCGGGAGCAAGCCGGCCTCCGACCCATCCGAAGAACGCATCGGCACGATCACGCTCGTGGACGGCGTGCTGGAAATCGTCTCCGGTGAGAGCCGTCCCTACCGCATCTCTGATATAGACGGCACGGTCACCTGGCCGACCCTGCGGCAACGCTTGTCCATGACGCTTTCCGGTGTCAGCAACGGCGAGATGACGCGCCTGTCTTTCGACACCGATCAGCCGCTCGCTCTGTTTGCGGGCCGCGACGCAACCGTTCGCGCGAGCGTGACCGCCGACCCCGGCGCCATCAGCTTCGAAGGCGCCGCCAATCTTTCCGGCAGCGGCTTCGTCAACGGCGCCGTGCAGCTTTCAACGCCGTCCCTCAGCCGTCTTCTTTCATGGCAGGGCCGGGACATTCCGGCAGTCAGCACTATCGGCCAGATGACCGTCGAAGCGAATGTCGCGACATCCGGCTACGTCGCCAGACTTGAGAACGTCAAGCTGGCGCTCGACGGCACGAAGGCGACCGGCGTGCTCGACCTCAACATGCCGCCGGAGAGCGTGCCGCGGATCGGGGGAACACTTGCCTTCGACCGCATCGACCTGCGCGCCTTTCTCTCGGCATTTTCGCCGCTTCCCGGCGCCGACCAGAACGCACCGACGATCGACACCACGTTCATCCATCAGTTCGGCATGGATCTGCGTCTTTCGGCGGGGACGGCCACGTTCTCGCCCTTTGCCCTGAAGGACCTTGCCGCCGGCATGCGCATCGAGAACGGGCGCGCATCCTTCGATATCGGCGACAGCACCCTGCTGGACGGTCGCCTGACGGGCCGCATCGCGCTTGCGGAGGAAGGCTTCCGCGGCGGCGGCAAGCTGCAATTCTCGCTCAGCAATGTCGACATGGGCAGCATCGCCAGCACACTAGCACTTCCGGGGCCACTGCCGTCGGGCATCGGATCGGCGGATTTCGAGCTCTCGACGAAGCTGCCGCTCTGGGCAACCACGCCCTCCGACATGTCCGGCAAGTTCCGCCTGCGGATGGGTTCCGGCACGCTCACACATTTCAACCGCCAATCCTTCGAAAAACTCGCAGCGCAGGGCGATTTCTTCAGCATGTCTGCGGCGGGAGACGGGTCGTTCGACTTCACCAGGGCCGATGTGGAAGCGCGCCTCGATCGAGGGCTGGCCGAGCTGACAAAAGCGGAGATCGAAGGCAGCGATACGCTGCTCACCTTGTCCGGCATGGTGCCATACCGTACAGGCAGTCTGGCGCTGGCCGGCCTGTTGAAGGACCGAACGACAGCGGATGCCACGAACGGCAAACCGGGCATCAGCTTTTTCGTCGGCGGCTCGTGGCCGGATCCGGTCATCTCGCCGGCTTCCATACTGACAGGGCGTCAGCCCCGCCAGTAACCGGTTCTTCGTTGTATCAGCGGCCGGCAATCGCCGCCTGCTCGTCACGCTGGCGCTGCACTTCGCGCCTTTTCGTCATGATCGATGCGATGATGACGCCGATCGCGACGAGGCCGATGAGAATGGTGCAGGCTGCGTTGATCTCGGGCGTGACGCCCAGGCGGACCTGACTGTAGATCTTCATCGGCAGCGTGGTGGCGCCCGGGCCAGAGGTGAAGCTGGCGATAACGAGGTCGTCCAGCGAGAGCGTCAGGGCCAGCATCCAGCCGGACAGCACGGCGGGCGCGATGACCGGCAGCGTCACTTCCAGGAAGGTGCGGACCGGCGTGGCGCCGAGATCCATTGCCGCCTCCTCGATCGAGCGATCGAAGGAGAGAAGGCGCGACTGCACCACCACGGTCACGAAGCACATGCTGAAGGTGATGTGCGCAAGCGTCACCGTGACGAAGCCGCGGTCGAGGCCGATGGCAACGAAGAGCAGGAGCAGCGACAGGCCGGTGATGACTTCCGGCATGACGAGCGGCGCATAGACCATGCCCGAGAAGAGCAGCCGGCCGCGAAAGCGCGTGTAGCGCGTCAGCGCCAGCGCCGCCATGGTGCCGAGCACTGTGGCGATGGTAGCGGACAACAGCGCCACACGGATCGTCACCCACGCCGCATCCATCAGGCCGCGGTTGTTGAACAGCGAGACGTACCATTTTGTCGAGAAGCCGGCCCAGACCGTCACGAGCTTGGACTCGTTGAAGGAGAAGATGACCAGCAGCACAATGGGCAGATAGAGAAACGCAAAGCCGAGAACGACCGAGACGATGTTGAAACGGGACCAGGTGTTCATGGCTTATCTCCCCTGCTCTTCGGCCTTGGCCTGCGCGTTCTGGAAGAACACGATGGGCACGACGAGAATGAGCAGCAGGATCGTCGCCACGGCAGCCGATACCGGCCAGTCACGGTTTGCGTTGAACTCGTTCCACAGCGTCTTGCCGATCATGAGCGTCTGCGATCCGCCGAGCAGGTCGGGAATGACGAATTCGCCGACGGCCGGGATGAAGACGAGCATGCAGCCTGCCACCACGCCGGGCAGCGACAGCGGGAAGGTGATCTTCCAGAAGGCGGTGATCTGCGGGCAGCCGAGATCCTGTGCCGCCTCGATCAGGGTGTTGTCCATCTTCTCCAGCGCGGAATAGAGCGGCAGCACCATGAAGGGCAGGTAGGAATAGACGATGCCGATATAGATCGCCCAGTTCGTGCCCAGGATGATCAGCGGGGAATCGATGATCCCCGTGCCGATCAGAAACTGGTTGAGCAGCCCTTCCGGTTTCAGGATCGCGATCCACGCATAGACGCGGATGAGGAAGCTCGTCCAGAACGGCAGGATGACGAGCATCAGAAGCGTCGGACGCAGCGAACGGGGCGCCTGCGCCATGCCATAGGCGATGGGATAGCCGATCAGCAGGGTGGCAAGCGTCGAAACGCCGGCGATCCACACGCTCGACAGATAGGCATTGAGATAGAGCGCGTCTTCGGTCAGCCAGACGAAATTGTCGAAGCTGAACTGCCCAACCTTTGCCCAGAGACCGGAAAGGCCGTCCGCCAGGGCAAAAACCGGCTCATAGGGCGGCTGGGCGATGGCGGTGGTGGACAGCGAAATGCGGAAGACGATCAGGAAGGGGACAAGAAAGAAGAACAGCAGCCAGGCATAGGGAATGATGATGACAAGGCGGCTGAAGATGGCGGAGCCGAGCTTGCTCATGCGCTCAATCCTTCAACACGACGCCGGCTGTCTCGCCGAAGGAAACCCAGACCTTCTCATCATAGGCGATGGGGTTCTCCACCTCGCGCTGGGCATTCAGCATCGAGGCCTTGACCACCTTGCCACTGCCGAGCTTGACGTAGAAGACCGTCATGTCGCCGAGATAGCCAATATCCCAGACCTCGCCCTCGGCCGCGTTGACGGTTGCGTCGGCGGGTGCGTTTCGCGAGACCTTCAGCTTTTCCGGCCGGATGGCGAAGCCGGCGGCGCTGCCGCTCGCCGGCGCCCCGGCCGAAGCGGTGCGCACGGTGAAGCCGTCATTGGTCACCAGCTCGATCTTGCCGTTGCCGCTTGCGGAGACCTTGCCGTCGAGAATGTTCACGTCGCCAATGAAATCTGCGACGAAGCGCGAATTGGGCGCCTCGTAGATTTCGGCGGGGGTGGCGACCTGGATGACCTTGCCGTGGCTCATGACCGCGATGCGGTCGGCCATGGTCATCGCCTCCTCCTGGTCGTGCGTGACGACGACGAAGGTAAGGCCGAGATCCTGCTGGAGATCCATCAGTTCGAACTGGGTTTCCTCGCGCAGCTTCTTGTCGAGCGCGCCGAGCGGTTCGTCGAGCAGAAGCACCTTTGGTCGCTTGGCCAGCGAACGGGCGAGCGCCACACGCTGACGCTGGCCGCCGGACAGTTGATGGGGCTTGCGCTTGGCGAACTGCTCCAGCTTCACCAGCTTGAGCATCTGGGCGACGCGTTCGGCGATCTCGTTCTTGGGCATACCGTCCTGGCGCAGACCGAAGCCGATATTGCTCTCCACGGTCATGTGCGGAAAGAGCGCGTAGGACTGAAACATCATGTTGACGGGCCGCTTGTAGGGCGGAATGCTCGCAATATCCTGGCCATCGAGAATGATCTCGCCGGATGTCGGCCGCTCGAAACCCGCCAACATGCGCAGGAGCGTCGACTTTCCGCAGCCCGAGGCGCCCAACAGGGCGAAGAACTCGCGATGGTAGATGTCGAGCGTGAGATTATCGACAGCTGTGAAATCGCCGAACTTCTTCGTGACATTGCGGAAGGTGATGAACGGCTTTGCGTCAGGGTCTGTCCACGGCGCAAAGGAACGACGGATATTGCCGAGAGATTTCATGCCTGTCCCCATCTCTTTATTGGCAGCGCAAATGAAATTGCCCGGAAGGCTCTTCCGGGCAATTTGCACTGGACCGATTACTGGCCGGTCACGACTTTTGTCCACGTCCGCGTGAACAGACGCTGCGTTTTGGAATCGAGCGCCGTGTTGGTGAAGAGCTTCTTCAGCGTTTCCTCATCCGGGTAGATCGTCGGGTCCTTGATGATGTCTTCAGGCAGGAGTTCCTGCGAAGCCTTGTTGCCATTGGCGTAGTGGATGTAGGTCGATGCCTTGGCGATCACGTCCGGACGCATGATGTAATCGAGAAAGGCGTGTGCTTCCTCGACATGAGGCGCATCCGCGGGGATTGCCATCTGGTCGAACCACATCTGGGTGCCTTCCTTCGGGATGGCATAACCAATCTCGACGCCGTTGTTGGCCTCTTCGGCGCGGTCACGGCCCTGGAAGATATCACCCGACCAGCCGATCGCGATGCAGATGTCGCCATTGGCAAGGCCGTTGATGAAT
This sequence comes from Shinella sedimenti, assembly GCF_022601905.1. Classification (NCBI taxonomy): domain Bacteria; kingdom Pseudomonadati; phylum Pseudomonadota; class Alphaproteobacteria; order Hyphomicrobiales; family Rhizobiaceae; genus Shinella; species Shinella sedimenti. Next base: position 541,685 of record NZ_JAKVIN010000003.1, on the reverse strand, counting down.
TCGGACGAGTGGAACTTGCGCACGAAGGGGCGAACCTTCAGAAGCGCTTCCTCTGCCTTGGCGATATCAGCAGGATCATGGCTGTCGGGGTTGAGCCCGAGAGATGCGAGCGTAACCGGGATCATGTCGGTCGGGGAATCCAGCATGTTGATGCCGCAATTCTTGAGCTTCTCGGCATTGGCCGGATCGAAGATCGCGCTCCAGCTGTCGATTTCGTCGACGCCGAGAGCTTCCTTGATCTTAGCCTTGTTGTAGCCGATGCCGATCGTGCCCCACATGTAGTTGATCGAGTATTCGTTGCCGGGGTCGAACGGCTGCATGCGCTCGGCCACCATGTCCCACATGTTCTTGAGGTTCGGCAGCTTGGACTTGTCAAGTTTCTGATAGACGCCCGCTGCGATCTGGCGCTGCAGGAAGGTGTTGGTGGGTACGACGACGTCGTAGCCGGTGCCACCGGCCAGCAGCTTCGTTTCAAGGATCTCGTTGGAGTCATAGACGTCGTAGACGACCTTGATGCCGGTTTCCTTGGTGAAATCGTCGATGATCGAGCTATCGATGTAATCGGACCAGTTGTAGACGTTCACAACCTTCTCTTGCGCGAAAGCGCTGCTGGCCGCCATGAGCGCCGCGAGAGCGGCCGTCGCAAAAAGAGTACGTCTTACCATTGATTTTTCTCCCAGTTTTTTAACTGACCGATGCGTTCGCACGAACGTCTGTCGCCGATTATGGAGTTTTTTCAGGAGGCGACAAGCCGCATTCTACGTAAAGGCCCGACGAATTTTTATATCACATTGTTCCCATTTCTATCATATCTCACCCACATATCCGCAGGAAATCAAGTTAAAACTTACTGGAAGTCGAAAAGGCTGAGGCCCGCCACCATTTCGTCGAGCCCGAGCGGGCGCGTGACCGGCGGCTCGGCGCGCGCGAGACAGCCCTGCCGCTCGCACAGCCGGCAGGCGGCGCCGACAGGCACGGCACCCTCCCGCCGCACCGCTTCCGCATACACCGTCTCGTCCGCATGGGCCGCCTCGCAGCCAATGAGCAGCGCCGTGCGGCGTACACGCTCTGCAAACGCGCCCTGCGGCCCTTCCAACGTGCGGGAGACGGCGAGGAATGCGGCACCATCAGGCATTTCCACGCGATCGACGAGTATTTGGCCCGGCTGCGCGAAGGCCGCGTGCACGCCTAGCTTGGGACAGTGCCCGCCGAAACGGGCCTGGGGAAAGCCCTGTGCGCCGGCACGGCGGAACCGATGGCCGGCATTGTCGATCTCCAGCATGAAGAATGGCACCCCGGCCCTGCCCGGCCGCTGGAGCATGGTCAGGCGGTTTGCCGCCTGCTCGTAGGACACGCCGAAGCGCGACCGCAGCATGTCTATGTCATAACGCACGCGCTGTGCCGCGGCGTGAAAGGCCTCATAGGGCATCATCAGGGCATGGGCCGCGTAGCGCGCCAGCTCGAAGCGCGCGATGCGTTTCGCCTCCGCCGTGGAGAAGGCAAGTAGATCGAGTTCGGCGAAGATTTCGTCCTGAAGCGCCAGCTGCACCGTTTCCATGGCGATCTCGCGCAGCTGGTCGAAAGGCGAGAGGCGCTCCGACAGGAAGAGGCGCATGGAGTGTCGGTCGAAGCGGCGGCGCAGCGTCGGCATGGCATGGACAGGCAGAAGACGCACCACGACGCCGTGCTCCTTACGCAGCCATCCTTTAAGGGCGGCGGTCAGCTCGTCCCCAGGTGCGAGTGCGGCATGGAACCGCTCGGCTGCCTCATCTATCGCGCCAAAATAATTCGGGCGATTTTCCAGCTTGTCGCGCACCTCGTCCATCGGCAGCAGAGTGCCGGCGAGCATGGTGGCGCGCCCCTCGCGGGCGAGCATGTCCGCGAGATCCGTGAGGCGCGCGGCCTGCTCGCGATAGGCGCGGTAGAGCTTGAGGATGCCGCTCGCCACATTCGGCGCCGCGTCCGCGATCTCCAGAAGCTCCTGGTCTCCGGGCAGTTCGCCGGCCAGCAGCGGATCGGCGAAGACCTCGCGCAACTGGCGCGCATTGCCTGCGCTTTCGCCCTGGAGTTCATCGAGATCGACCTTGTAGATGGAGGCAAGACGCAGGAGAAGCTGCACCGTCAGCGGACGCTGGTTGCGCTCGATAAGGTTGAGATAGGACGGCGAGATCGAGAGCCCTTCGGCCATCGCCGTCTGGGTTAGGCAGAGCGTATTGCGGATACGCCGGACCTTGGGGCCTGCAAAGATCTTGTTCTCTGCCATATGTCAAATCCTTTACATGCACACCTACGTTTTAGGTTTTACAATCTTTACTTTTTTACAGCGCCCCTTTGTCAAAGACAACACATCATTACTCGATTTGCAGGCTGATTTATCGGATTTTCCTCGCCGGATTGTGCACTGCGATGTAAACACTGTCACATGAAATCGGGCATCAAGGAGCCGCCGCCCGATCCTGACAACATCGCATTGGAGGATACTATGACCGATTTTTACAACCTTGTTCCCAGCGCCCCCAAGGGCCGGTTCGATGGCATCGAACGCCCCTATACGGCCGAGACGGCCGAGAAGCTGCGCGGCTCCGTCCAGATCCGCCATACGCTGGCTGAAAACGGTGCGAACCGCTTGTGGAAGCTCATTCACGAGGAAGATTTCGTCAACGCACTTGGTGCGCTCTCGGGCAATCAGGCCATGCAGATGGTCCGCGCCGGGCTGAAGGCGATCTATCTCTCCGGCTGGCAGGTCGCTGCCGACGCCAATACCGCGTCCGCCATGTATCCCGACCAGTCGCTCTACCCGGCCAATGCGGCACCGGAGCTTGCCAAGCGCATCAATCGCACCTTGCAGCGCGCCGACCAGATCGAGACCGCCGAGGGCAATGGCCTTTCGGTCGACACTTGGTTCGCCCCGATCGTTGCCGATGCGGAAGCTGGTTTCGGCGGCCCGCTCAACGCCTTCGAGATCATGAAGGCCTTCATCGAGGCGGGTGCCGCCGGCGTTCACTTTGAGGACCAGCTGGCGTCGGAAAAGAAGTGCGGCCATCTCGGCGGCAAGGTTTTGATCCCGACCGCCGCGCATATCCGCAACCTCGATGCCGCGCGCCTTGCCGCCGACGTTATGGGCGTGCCGACGCTGATCGTCGCCCGCACCGACGCAGAGGCCGCCAAGCTTCTCACCTCCGACATCGACGAGCGCGACCAACCTTTCGTCGACAAGGACAAGGGGCGTACGGTCGAAGGTTTCTACCAGGTCAAGAACGGCATCGAACCCTGCATCGCGCGCGCCATTTCCTACGCGCCGCACTGCGACCTGATCTGGATGGAGACAGGCAAGCCGGACCTCGACCAGGCCCGCAAGTTCGCCGAAGCCGTGCACAAGGCGCATCCGGGCAAGCTGCTTGCCTACAATTGCTCGCCCTCGTTCAACTGGAAGAAGAATCTGGACGACGCGACGATCGCCAAGTTCCAGCGCGAGCTGGGCGCGATGGGCTACAAGTTCCAGTTCATCACGCTCGCGGGCTTCCACCAGTTGAACTACGGCATGTTCGAACTGGCCCGCGGCTACAAGGAGCGCCAGATGGCGGCCTATTCCGAGCTGCAGGAAGCGGAATTCGCGGCCGAGATCAACGGCTACACCGCAACCAAGCACCAGCGCGAAGTCGGCACCGGCTACTTCGATGCCGTCTCCATGGCCATCACCGGCGGCCAGTCCTCGACCACCGCCATGCATGAATCGACCGAGCACGAGCAATTCCGCCCGGCCGCCGAGTAAGCCAGACCACCACCTTTCAAGAACCCCTGATTACAAGAGGAGAAATGCCATGACAGTCCAGACCCGCGTCAAGGAACGTGCTGAAGAACAGGCGTCCGCCATGACATCCGATCAGCAGGCCATGATCCGCATGGTCGCCAACGACCTGCACCGCCTCAACCAGTCCGTCATGAAGGCGGTCGAGGCCGGCGTGTCGGTGGAGCTCGTCCGCTCCGCCCGTCACCATGGTGGCGAGGGCAACTGGGGCGACCTGCTGATCCCTGTCATCGTGACGCAGGGTCGCGGCTGACAGGCATAATCCAGTCAAGGAAAATCCCCGGCGTTCCCTGCGCCGGGGATTTTCGTTTCAGGGCGGGATTGGATGAGGGAGGCAAGGGGTTGGCGTTCCCTTCAGAAACGTGGCCCGGCATGCTCAGGCCGCGCGGGCTGTCCGCCCCCCGGAATCGCGCTCTCCCGCCTCAAAACGAAACTGGCCGATCAGTGCCATCAGCTCGTCCGCCTGACCTGCAAGATGACGGCTTGCGCTCGTCGTCGATTCCACCATGGACGCGTTCTGCTGGGTCATCTGGTCCATCTGGTTGACGGAACCGTTGACCTCCTGCAGAGCTGCGGACTGATCCCGGCTGGCCGTCGCAATCAGCGCGACGTGGTCGCTGATGCCGACGATCTGGCGGCTGATCGCAGCAAGGACCGCGCCTGTTTCCTGCACCAGGCTTGCTCCCGTGCTGACTTCCTGTGTCGACTTGTCGATGAGGCCTTTGATTTCCTTGGCCGCCTCTGCCGAGCGCTGCGCCAGTTCGCGCACCTCCTGTGCGACGACCGCAAAGCCCTTGCCGGCTTCACCCGCCCGTGCAGCCTCGATGCCGGCATTGAGGGCAAGCAGGTTCGTCTGGAAGGCGATGTCATCGATCACTTCGATGATCTGCTCGATCTTCCGCGAGGCCTCTTCGATCCGCCCCATCGCTTCGATCGCGCTGGTGACCACGGCACTGGAGCTGTCGGCGCTCGCTTTGGTTTCAGCGACCCGGCTGTTGGCCTCCTGCGCGCGTTCGGCGGAGGAGCGGACGGTGACGGTGATCTCGTCCACGGCCGCAGCAGTCTGCTCGAGCGAGGCAGCCTGCGATTCCGTGCGACGCGACAGATCGTCGGCGGACCGGCGCATCTCGGCACCGCTGGACTGGATCGCAATCGCGTTGGCGCGAATGCTGCCGAGTGTGCCTTGCAGGCGCGACAGGGAATCGTTGAAGTCCTGCCGCAGCTGTTCAAGCCGGCCGGCAAACGGCACGTCGATCGTCTCGGAAAGATCGCCCTGTGCGAGACGACCGAGGCCTGCTGCCAGCTGGTTGACGGCGAAATCGATCTGCCGGTCCGTGTCGCGCTTTTCCGTATCCACCTTTTCGCGCTCGGCTGCCGCCTCTTCGTTCTGACGCTGGGCGACAGCCTCCATCTCGATCCGGCGCTGCGCATTTTCGCGGAAAACTTCCAGCGCACGCGCGATCTGGCCGAACTCATTGGCCTTGTTCCGGCAGGGAATATCCGTGTCGAGGCGCCCCTGCGCAATCGCGCCGACCGCACCGATCAGCGACCGCAGCGGGCGGGTCGCCCGGCGCACGGCGACATAGGCGAGACAGCCGAAGAGCAGCATGGAAACGCCGCCCGCGATGATCGCGCGAAGCTGCAGGTCGTGGATCTTCTGGAAATAGACCTCCATCGGAATGCCGATGAAAAGCAATCCGACATTGGCACCGGCTGCATTCTTGACCGGGAAGTACCCGGTCATGAAGTCGCGACCAAAAAGCTGCGCGGGGCCGAAATATGGCGCGCCCTTGGCAAGCGCGGCCTGAGCCGGATGCTCGGCAGCCAGTTTCGTGCCCGTCGCTCGGCTGCCGTCTTCCTTCTTCACGTTTGTCGAGATGCGGACATAGTCCGTTCCCTGCTTGGCAAAAACGGTCGCAACTCCGGCGATGGAACTGGCGGTGCGATCGACGAGATCGTGGTTCGCAAGCTCCGGCATCGCCTCGCTCTTCACGGCCGCAAGCGCGCCGTCCTTCAGCTCCATGGAAGCCCCTTCGACAACGGCATCGTAGAGAACGGCCATGTTGCGGGTGGCGTCATGGGCGTCGTTAGCCGCATCCTGAAGCACATAGTTTCTGAGATTGTAGTGCATGACGCCAACGATGACGGCGGCACTGAGAAAGATGAAGGCGAAGGTCATCGCCGCATACTGATAGGCGATCGAAGATCGGAATACCTTGCTCATTGTCGGGCTCCTGTTGTCCCGAAATGATAAAAATCAAACGTATAAGAAAAACTGAAAATCCGCCGCAACATCCTGCAAATCGGGACGTCTACGCATAAAAAAGGCCTGGAAACCCAGGCCTTTTCTTGGTTAACGGCGGAAGTATCAGGCCGCGCGGTAGGCGTTCTGATCGTGCTCTTCCGCTTCGAGGCGGAATTGCTCGACCAGCATCATCAGCGTGTCGGCTTCACCCGCGAGCTTTCGGCTTGCCGCCGTCGTGACGTCGACCATCGAGGCGTTCTGCTGGGTCATCTGGTCCATCTGGTTGACGGAGCCGTTGACCTCCTGGAGTGCGGCGGCTTGATCGCGGCTTGCCGTCGCCATCATGTCCACATGGTGGCTAACGGTGACGATCTGCTGGCTGATCGCGGCAAGCACGGCGCCGGTCTCCTGCACGAGATGCGAGCCCGCATTCACCTCGCTCGTCGATTTCTCGATGAGCACCTTGATTTCGCGCGCGGCACTCGCCGAACGCTGCGCCAGCTCCCGCACCTCCTGCGCGACAACGGCGAAGCCCTTGCCCGCCTCGCCCGCACGCGCAGCCTCGATACCGGCATTGAGGGCCAGAAGGTTGGTCTGGAACGCGATATCGTCGATGACCTCGATGATCTGCTCGATCTGGCGCGAAGCCCCCTCGATACGTCCCATCGCGTCTATGGCGTTGCTGACGACGCCGGCGGAATTGTCGGCGCTGCGCTTGGTGGCGCCGACGACGAGGTTCGCCTCATGCGCCCGCTCGGCGGAGGACCGCACGGTCGCGGTGATCTGCTCGACGGCGGCCGCGGTCTCTTCCAGCGATGAAGCCTGCGATTCGGTACGCTTGGAAAGCGCATCGGCCGAATGCAGCATGTCGGCGCCGCTGCGCTGGATCGACAGGGCATTGTTGCGGATCTGGCCGAGCGTATCCTGAAGGCGCACGAGCGAGACGTTGAAGTCCTGGCGCAGCTGCTCGAGGCGACCGGAGAACGGCGTCTCGATCTGGCGCGACAGGTCGCCCTGCGCCAGGCGGCCAAGGCCGGCGGCGAGCGCGTTGACCGCGAAGTCGATCTGTTGATCCATGGCCTGCTTATCGGCGTCATTGCGCCGGCGCTCGGCCTCAGCCTCGGCGCGCTGCTGCTCGCTTTCGGCCTCGACACGGATCTTGGACAGGGCGTTTTCCTTGAAGACACCGAGGGCACGGGCCATGTCGCCGATTTCGTCGGCGCGGCTCTGGCCGGATATTCCAGTATCGAGGAAACCGTCGGCCAGTCGGCGCATGGCGCCGGTGATCTGCCCGATCGGCCCCTTCAGCGTCAGCACCAGCGCGATGCCGGCGAGCACGGCGATGGCCGCGCCGACGACGGTCGCCAGAACCGACACCTGATTGGCCTTCTCGCGCTCCGAGCCGGCGCTGGTCTTCTGCTCCTCGGCAAACTGGCTGAGCAGGTTCCAGATGCTGTCGATGGACTGGCCGGCCACATCGAAATCGGTCGTGCGCTGGGTACTGATCTTGACCAGCGTGGCGCTGTCGGCAGCGATCTTGTCTATGACGGGTGTCACCGCTTCCCCGACAGCGTCGAAGAAGGCCAGGCCGTTGGCGCTGCCGCGCAGGGTGGCGATCTCGCTCGTCACGATGGAGAGCGAGGCCAGAAGTTTGGTGCGGTTTTCCTCGGAGGTGTCGCCGAGGAAACGGGCGGCGATGATTTCGACGTCATAGATCGAGTTGACCAGCTTGCGCGTAGCGGACAGCACCGCTTCCGACTTGATGATCGGCTCGTCGAGCTCGCCGAAAATGCGGGTCGCTTCGCGCATCTTCTCAACCGCGCCGCCCTGAAGCTGGATGGCGATCTGGCGGAAGCGGTTGATGCGGCGCCCGATCTCGGGAATCGTGACATCGGCCGGATCGCTCGAGGTCAGGTAGCCGCCCAGTTCGTCGATTGTCGTGCGGATGGTAGTGGACACGACTTTCTGATTCTTCGGCAGGATGGCCGCAATCGAGCGCTCGGTCTTGGAAATGAGCGGGTAACGCTCCTTGACGATCTTCAGCTTGTCATCCGGCGTTGCGGCCTTGGTGACATCGCTGAGGAAATCGGCAAAGAACCGGCTTGCATTCGTCAGGCGGTCCGCCTCGCGCAGCATGCTCTTTGCGCTATTCTCGTCCTGACGGACAGACCGCTGCAGCTTGGTCGCCTCCTCGAGAATCTTGATCTGTTCGGCGGCAAGGTAATTGAGGCTCTTGCCCATTGCATCATGCAGACGGGTCTCGCGGGTATAGAGAAGCCACAGACCCTCCATGCGCGCCTCGATGTCCTTGGTCTGCTTCTGGGCGTCGAGCAGTTTGGAGGCATCGACATCGGGTGTCAGGCCGTCCATGGTCTGGCGCAGCAGCGTAACCTGCGCCTTCAGGCGCTGATTGACCTCATCACGGGTCTCCTTGCTGGTATCCTGCAGGAAGCGGTTCATGCTGGCATAGACATCCTTGAAGCCGCTGAGCGACTGGAGGACGCTGTTGGAAATCTCCATGCGGCCCTGAAGCAGGCCGGTGGCATAAAGGCCGGTGAAGCCGACGGCGCAAATGCTCAGTACGAACGGCAGGATAAAGACCAGAACCTTGGTCTGGATTTTGAAACGGGCAAGAATGCGATCAATAAACATGGCGGAACATCCATTGTCGGCGTGCTCCACCCCTGCTCGCTTTCAGAGCCTCCCCAGGATTCGGACGCCGGATTACCGACTTCATGCGGCTGCAATGCCGCGTATCCGGGGGAGCATTCATTGCCAGCCGCGTACATCCATCATGGGACGCGGCTTCCGGAACCCTATCCAGAGATCATCGACGGCAATCTTTAAAATTCCCTGACTTTTTAAACCGATTTATCCCGGCTTGAACGTCAAAGGGCGATGAGCGCGAGTGCGATGACCAGAATGGCAGCGAGCGCGCAATTGACGCTGATCGCCAGAAGACGGCGGCGGGTTTCTTCCGTTGCGGCAATGGCGATGGCGCGGGCGGGGCGGCGTCTGGCAGGCATGAGGCGATACTCCGTTAAGTGGAAACAACAGGCAACGCGGATGATCCGGTCTGCCGGCCCACATCATGTTGTCTCCCATCCCGAAAGGCGGGAAACGCCGACATTTCGAGAGCATTCGCCCCGAGGTCTTAACGGACGGTAAAAGACCGAACGGGAATCACGCTTCCTGCCCCGCGGCGTGGCCGGAGGCCCAGGCCCATTGGAAATTGTAACCGCCCAGCCAGCCGGTGACATCCACCGCCTCGCCGATGAAATAGAGCCCCGGCACCGCCTTTGCCGCCATGCTGCGGGAATCGAGTGCGGCCGTATCGACGCCGCCGAGCGTGACCTCCGCCGTGCGATAGCCTTCCGACGCCGGCGGCCGGAACCGCCAGTCGCGCAGCCTTTGCACCAGCGCATCGATCCGCTTCCCGGAGAGTTCGGCGAGCGGGCCGTCGATGCCCAGATCGGTGACGACCAACTGCGCCAGCTTCTTCGGGATATGCTCGGCGAGAACGGTCTGCACCGCCTGCCGGCCGTTCTGCCTGCGGGCGGCAGCGATGATGGCGGCAAAGTCGAGATCGGGGCGGATATGCAGGCCGATCTCCTCGCCCTCACGCCAATAGGAGGAGATTTGCAGGATGGCCGGACCGCTCAGCCCGCGGTGGGTGAAGAGCGCTGCCTCCCAGAACGCCGTCTTGCCGTGGCGTGCCGCCACGTCCACCGCGATGCCGGGCAGGCCCTCATGCGCGGCAAGTGTGGCGGGATCGAGCATCAACGGCACGAGACCCGCACGGGTTTCGATAACGGGCAGCCCGAACTGCTCGGCGATACGATAGGCAAATCCCGTGGCGCCCATCTTGGGAATGGACTTTCCGCCGGTGGCAACGACCAGCGAGGCGGCCTCGATTGCACCCTGCTCCGTCGAGATGCGGAAGGACGTCCCGTCATGGTCGATGTCGCCGATCGCAGTGGAAAGCCTGAGTTCGACGCCCGCGGCCTTCATCTCGGCCAGCAGCATGGCAATGATGTCCTTCGCCGAATTGTCGCAGAAGAGCTGGCCCAGCGTCTTCTCATGCCAGGCGATACGGTGGCGCTCCACGAGATCGAGGAAATCACGCGGCGTATAGCGGGCAAGCGCCGACTTTGCGAAATGCGGATTGGCGGACAGGAAGTTCTTCGGGCCGGCATGGATATTGGTGAAGTTGCAGCGGCCGCCGCCGGAAATGCGGATCTTTTCGCCCGGCGCCTTCGCATGGTCGAGAACGAGCACACGACGTCCTCGCCTGCCCGCTTCGATGGCGCACATCATGCCTGCAGCGCCCGCTCCGATAATGACGACGTCCCGCCGCTCTGCCACGTTGAAATCCTCTTTTTCCCTCTCTTTCGGCCATCGCAGCGGAATGTCAATCCGGGCATGAAAACAGGAAATAGAACGGAAATCCCCGTTTTGATGCGCTGGGGGGAGCTAGCCAAGCATCATTCTGTGTCTATGATGGCGCATCATCAACCAACCCCGGTGTCTCATGCCGTCCAGGAAGAAAGTCGTTACGCCTACCATAGAGAAAGCAGCACGCTCCACCAAAATCCCTCCCGCCATCAGCGTGCCACGCGGAGTAAAGACCTGGAAAGACGCCGCAGACTGGCTTCGTGCCCGCGGCATTGAAGACATCGAATGCATCACGCCGGATCTCGCGGGCGTACCGCGCGGCAAGATGATGCCGTCATCGAAGTTTACCTCGAACACGTCGCTGGCGCTGCCGTCGGCGCTGTATCGCCACACGATCTCCGGCGACTATCCCGAGGAAACCGGCAATTTCCGTTACGAGCCGCGCGACAGCGACCTCAAGCTGGTGCCGGATCTTTCCACCCTTTCCGTGGTGCCTTGGGAAAGCGATCCGACCGCGCAGGTGATCTGCGACATCGTCGGATCGACGGGCGAGAACGTGCCCTATACGCCGCGCAACGTTTTGAAGAACGTCGTGCAGATGTACCGCGAGCGCGGCTGGAAGCCGGTCGTCGCGCCCGAGATCGAGTTCTATCTCGTTGCCGTCAACGATGACCCGGATTATCCGCTGCATCCGCCGAAGGGCCGCTCCGGCCGCGCCATCCAGGGCGGACAGGGCTATTCGATCGCCGGCATCAACGAATTCGACGAACTGATCGACGACATCTATCACTTCTCGGAAAAGCAAGGCCTCGAGATCGACACGCTGATCCACGAGGAAGGCCCCGCGCAGCTTGAAATCAACCTGCGCCACGGCGACCCGATCGAACTGGCCGACCAGGTTTTCCTGTTCAAGCGCACGATCCGCGAGGCGGCGCTGAAGCACGGCATCTACGCCACCTTCATGGCCAAGCCCATGCAGGGTCAGGCCGGGTCGGCCATGCACATCCACCAGTCGGTGGTGGAGCTCGACACGGGCAGGAACGTCTTCTCCAATACGGATGGATCGCCCTCGAAGGAGTTCTTCCATTTCATTGGCGGCATGCAGGCCTATGTGCCGAAAACACTTGTCATGATGGCGCCCTATGTGAATTCCTATCGCCGGCTGACGCCCGACATGTCTGCACCGGTCAACAATGCCTGGGGGTACGACAACCGCACGACAGCCTTCCGCGTGCCTGTTTCGGATGCGGCCGCCCGCCGTATCGAAAACCGCCTGCCGGGATCGGATGCCAATCCGTATCTCGCGCTCGCGGCATCACTCGGCTGCGGCCTGCTCGGCATCATGAATGAGATCGAACCGAGCCCTCCCACGGAGGATACCGCCAACGAGGGTACGATCGATCTGCCGCGCGGCCTGCTTGAGGCCGTGTCGCTGCTCGAATCCGATCCCGCACTGGCGGATGTTCTCAGCGCGGAGTTCATCGGGCTCTATGCGGGCGTCAAGCGCGGCGAGTTCGAGACCTTCATGCAGGTGATCAGCCCCTGGGAACGCGAGTTCCTGCTGCTCAACGTCTGAGCGGCCGGCGGTCCGGGCCGCCTGAAACCTTCCGAGAAGCGGCCGGCGCCCGGGTGCGCCGCCGCAGCCTCCTGCCCCATGAGTGTGCGTTATGCCCTGGCAAAGCCCGATTTCACCCGGCGTCTCCTGGTATGAAGCAAGCGTTGGAGACCGCCCCGAATATAAGCCCCTCGACGGCTCGGTGGAGACAGATGTCGCCATTGTCGGCGGCGGCTTCACCGGCCTCCAGGCCGCCTATAACCTCGCCCTCAAGGGCGTGCGCGTAACGCTTATCGAGGCGCACCGCTTCGGCGACGGTGCGTCCGGCCGCAACGGCGGCCAGCTCGGCACCGGCCAGCGTGCCGAGGCGGAGGAACTGGAAGCCGAACTCGGCTACGAGCGCGCCAGAGCGCTGTTCGATCTTGCGGAAAACGCCAAGAAGCACATCCGCGATTTCGCCGCCGCGCGGAATCTCGATATTGAGTACATGCCCGGTCAGCTCAATGTGAGCCACAAGGCGAGCTACGAAAAGGACTTCCGCGATCATATCGAGATCGCTGCGACCCGCTTCGGCTATCCGCACATGCACTTCATGGACCGCGCCGAAACCGAGGAGCGCGTCGGCTCGAAGCGCTTCTTCTTCGGCATCCGCGACACCGGCACCGGCCATATTCATCCCATGAAGCTCATCGTCGGCATCGGGCGGGCAGCACATGAGGCGGGTGCCAATCTTCATGAAAGTACCCCTGCCCTCAAGATCGAGCGGGCCGGAGGAAAAGCGGTGATCACGACGGCGCGCGGCATCATCCGGGCCGACAGGGCCCTGATCGCCTGCAATGCCTATATCGGCAATCTGGAGCCGAAGACGGCGGCGCATGTCATGCCGATCCGCTCCTTCATCGGCGCAACCGTACCGCTCGATAAATTTCCGTCGATTATTCCGGGCGGCGAATCCATCGCCGACACACGCTTCGTCGTCCGTTACTTCCGCAAGACGCGCGACGGTCGCCTGCTCTTCGGCGGACGCGAGGCCTATACCTCCGACAACCCGGACGACATGACACCGCCCATCCGCCGGCAGATCGAGGAGGTCTATCCCGAACTCAAGGGCATAGAGCTTACCCACGCTTGGGGCGGATCCGTCGGCATCACCATGCCGCGCAAACCCTATGTGCGCGATGTCATGCCCGGCATCACCACGATCGGCGGCTATTCGGGCCATGGCGTCATGCTGTCAAACTACTGTGGCAAGCTCTACGCGGAGGACGTGACCGGCGGCAGCGCGGAGCTCGACCAGTTGAAGGCCCTGAAAATCCCGGCCTTTCCCGGAGGCTCGCGGTTTCGCTCGCCGCTTCTGTTCCTCGCCATGACGTGGTACGCGCTACGCGACAAGCTCTGATCGAGTCGAAGCGTCGATTTTGTTGCGTGGTACGCTGGCGTTTTTAAATCGATTAGATTATAACACCCGCCAACTGAACAAATCGAGATATCCGATGAGCAGCCAGATCATTCCCGTTGAGCCCTTTGACTATGTCGTCTTCGGCGGAACCGGCGATCTTGCGGAACGCAAGCTTCTACCGGCCCTCTATCACCGGCAGCTTGCCGGCCAGCTTTCCGACCCGACACGCATCATCGGCGCGTCGCGGACGGCCTTCACGGATGCGGAGTACCGCAAATTTGCCGTGGATGCGCTGAAGGAGCATCTGAAGCCCGGCGAATTCGAGGATGAGCAGGTCAAGATCTTCTGCGATCGCCTGTTCTACGTATCGGTCGACGCCAAGTCCGATGCAGGCTGGGACAAGCTGAAGGAGCTGCTCGACGAGGGCAAGGAGCGTGTGCGCGCTTTCTACCTGGCCGTCGCTCCGGGGATCTTCGGTGACATCTCCGAGAAGATCCGCGACCACAAGCTCATCACCAAGCAGACGCGGATCGTCGTCGAGAAGCCGATCGGCCGCGACCTCGCGTCGGCGGACGAGCTGAACAACACAATCGGCAAGGTGTTCCGCGAAGAGCAGATCTTCCGCATCGACCACTATCTTGGCAAGGAGACGGTGCAGAACCTGATGGCACTGCGCTTCGCCAACGCGCTCTACGAGCCGCTGTGGAACTCCGCGCATATCGACCATGTGCAGATCACGGTTGCCGAATCCGTCGGGCTGGAAAGCCGCGCCGGCTACTATGACAAGGCTGGTGCGCTACGCGATATGGTGCAGAACCATATCCTTCAGCTGCTCTGCCTCGTGGCCATGGAAGTGCCCTCTTCAATGGATGCGGAGGCCGTGCGCGACGAGAAGCTCAAGGTTCTGCGAGCCCTCAAGCCCATCGATCAGTACAATGTCGAACGCCTCACGGTGCGTGGCCAGTACCGCGCCGGCGCGTCCGCCGGCGGCCCGGTCAAGGGCTATCTCGAGGAGCTCGACGGCGGCGTTTCCAACACGGAAACCTTCGTCGCCATCAAGGCCGAGATCGGCAACTGGCGCTGGGCGGGCGTTCCCTTCTATATCCGCACGGGCAAGCGTCTTGCCGCGCGCATGTCCGAGATCGTCATCACCTTCAAGCCGATCCCGCACTCGATCTTCGACCCCTCGGCCGGCCGTATCGAGGCGAACCAGCTCATCATCCGTCTGCAGCCCGACGAGGGCGTCAAGCAGTCGCTGATGATCAAGGATCCGGGCCCGGGCGGCATGCGCCTGCGCAACGTCTCGCTCGACATGAGCTTCGCCCAGGCCTTCGACGCCCGCAATGCGGACGCCTATGAGCGCCTGCTGCTCGACGTGATCAGGAACAACCAGACGCTCTTCATGCGCCGCGACGAAGTCGAGGCCGCATGGCGCTGGGTCGATCCGATCCTCAAGGCCTGGGAAGCGACCGGCCAGCAGGTTCAGGGCTACACGGCCGGCACATGGGGCCCCAGCCAGGCCATCGCCCTCATCGAGCGCGACGGCCGCACCTGGCATGAAACGTAAGGAAGGCCGATGAGCGCGAGACTGCATGAATTCAAGGACGGTGCGGCGCTGGGCGAAGGTCTGGCGGATCGCGTATCTGCAGCCCTTGCCGATGCCGTGACCGCCCGTGGAAAGGCCACCATCGCGGTATCGGGCGGCTCCACGCCGAAGGCCTTCTTCAAATCGCTTTCGACGCGCGACATCGATTGGGCGAAGGTGACGATCACGCTTGTCGACGAGCGGTTCGTACCGGCCGACAATCCGCGCTCAAACCATCTGCTCGTCGCCGAGAACCTGCTTCAGGGCAAGGCACAAGCAGCGAATTTCCTGCCGCTGTACCGTGCGGCCGACAGCGCCGACGAGGCCGCCAAGATCGTCTCGCGAGACGCCGAAGCGCTTGGCGTGCCGTTCGATGTTGTCATTCTCGGCATGGGAACGGATGGTCATACCGCGTCGTTCTTCCCCGGCGGCAACAATCTCGCCAACGCGATCTCGGCCGAAACGCCACGCGGCGTCATCACGATGGAAGCGGAAGGTGCCGGCGAAACCCGCCTCACCTTCACCTTCGCCAGCCTTCAGGATGCCCGTCTTCTGGTGCTTCATATCGAGGGCCAGGGCAAGATGGACGTCCTTGCCGCGGCCGAAAATGACGGGCCGGAAACCGACATGCCGATCCGCGCCGTTCTACGGCGCGCGGCAACGCCGGTCGATATCTACTGGGCGCCCTAGAGCATTGCCCCACGCCGGAGATTTCTTCGGCTTTCAATGCTCTGGAGCGCACTCAGCCGGCTGAAGCCGAACATGCCCGGCGCATGGCGCCATTGAACCGCGGATCGTGGCAGCTTTCGCGCTCGCCCAGCCGTGTAAAAATGCAATCGAGGAAGTCAGGATAATCCCATGTCCGCCGACAAGCGCATTGAAGCCATCACCGCCCGTATCGTCGAACGCTCTAAGCCGCACCGCGAACCTTATCTTGGCCGCGTGCGTGCTGCAGCTGCCAGCGGCGTGCACCGCTCGGCGCTCTCCTGCGGCAACCTTGCGCACGGCTTCGCCGTCTGTTCCCCCGCCGAGAAGGACGCGCTCGCAGGCGACCGCGTTCCCAACCTCGGCATCATCACCTCCTACAACGACATGCTCTCGGCGCACCAGCCGTTCGAGACCTACCCGGCACTGATCCGCGAGGCTGCTCGGGAAGCGGGCGGCGTGGCGCAGGTGGCCGGCGGCGTGCCGGCCATGTGCGACGGTGTCACCCAGGGCCAGCCGGGCATGGAACTCTCGCTGTTCTCGCGCGATCTCATCGCGATGGCGGCGGGCGTGGGCCTGTCGCACAACATGTTCGATTCGGTCGTCTATCTCGGCGTGTGCGACAAGATCGTGCCGGGTCTCACCATTGCCGCGCTGACCTTCGGCCACCTGCCCGCGGTCTTTATTCCCGCCGGGCCCATGACCTCCGGCCTGCCGAACGACGAGAAGGCGCGGGTGCGCCAGCTCTTTGCCGAGGGCAAGGCCGGCCGCGCGGAACTGCTGGAGGCCGAATCCAAATCCTATCACGGTCCCGGCACCTGCACCTTCTACGGCACGGCAAACTCCAACCAGATGCTGATGGAGATCATGGGCTTCCACATGCCGGGCGCCTCCTTTATCAACCCGGGCACGCCGCTGCGCGACGCCCTGACCAAGGAAGCCGCCAAGCGGGCGCTGGCGATTACCGCGCAGGGCAACGAATTCACGCCGGCAGGCGAGATGATCGACGAGCGCTCCATCGTCAACGGCGTTGTCGGGCTGCATGCCACGGGCGGTTCGACCAACCATACGCTGCACCTCCTCGCCATGGCGCGCGCCGCCGGCATCCTCTTGACCTGGGAAGATATTTCAGAGCTGTCGGATGTCGTTCCGCTGCTCGCCCGCGTCTATCCGAACGGCCTTGCGGACGTGAACCATTTCCACGCAGCCGGCGGCATGGGCTTCCTGATCCAGGAACTCCTGAAGCACGGCCTGCTGCATGACGATGTGCGCACCGTCTACGGTCAGGGC
Organism: Shinella sedimenti; assembly: GCF_022601905.1. NCBI lineage: Bacteria > Pseudomonadati > Pseudomonadota > Alphaproteobacteria > Hyphomicrobiales > Rhizobiaceae > Shinella > Shinella sedimenti. The sequence goes on along the minus strand of NZ_JAKVIN010000003.1, from coordinate 524,703 downwards.
CTCAACGCCTATACGGTCGATGCCCGGCTCGGCGCCAACGGCACCGTCCTGCGCGAGCCCTCGCCGAAGGTCAGCCACGACCCGAAGGTGCTTGCCAGTATCGAGACACCCTTCCAGCCGACCGGCGGCCTGAAGATGCTCACCGGCAATATCGGCAATGCCGTCATCAAGATCTCCGCTGTAAAGCCAGAGCGTCACGTCATCGAGGCGCCGGCCAAGGTCTTCCACGACCAGCTGGACCTGAACGCAGCCTTCAAGGCCGGCGAACTCACGGGCGATTTCATCGCCGTCGTGCGCTTTCAGGGCCCGAAGGCAAACGGCATGCCGGAACTTCACAAGCTGACGACGGTGCTCGGCATCCTGCAGGACCGTGGCCAGCGCGTCGCACTGCTCACCGACGGACGCATGTCCGGCGCATCCGGCAAGGTCCCGGCCGCCATCCATGTGACCCCTGAGGCCGTGGACAACGGCGCGATCGGCCGCATCCGCGATGGCGACCTCATCCGTCTCGATGCCGCACACGGCACGATCGAGGTTCTCGTGGATGCCGCCGAATTCGCCGCCCGCCCGCAGGCGGCGGCCGATCTTTCCGGCAACGAATTCGGCATGGGTCGCGAACTCTTCGCTCCGTTCCGCGCGATTGCCGGCCCGGCGGACCATGGAGCGAGTGTGCTGTTCGCGTAAGGCGAGGAAGCGGCCCCTCATCCTGCTGCCCGATGAGGGGCGAACGCCCATAAAGTCAGCCGTAGATATCCAGCGTCCGGTTCTGGTGGTTGCGGTGTGTGGAATAGACGAAGATGCGCTGCAGGTCTTTGTCGGAGAGCAGTCGCAGGAAGCGGGCTTCCACGACATCATTCGGGTAGACGCGCTGCGTGAGGCAGCCGATCATCGGGATGCGGGCGCTGACGATATCAAGGTAGAAATTGCGCGGGAGCTGGAACTTCGTCGTCATCGTGATCACGGCGCCGCTGCGCGACAGCTTGATGATCACACCACGGCGGGAGACGAGGTTGACGAGGCCGCCGGTCTCCGTGAATTCGATGCGGGCCTCGTTGCAGGTGTCCTCCATCGGGAACGTTTTTTCCCGATCATACATGAAGGACTCTTCCTTGTTCAGGTAGCTTCCCCGCGATACGTCACCGTAAAATCCCATCAGACTGCTAGCCCCGGCCCTGCATTACCGGGAAATGCTACGATCGCAAGGCTTAACATCGTATTGAACGGCAGGCCTAAATCCTGCCATTCCACACGGTGTCCGACGCCTTTTTTCAGCAGACGCCGTCTCTCAAAGAGACCTGTAGCTCTGCCCCGCGGCATTGAAGAGATGCAGCTTCGTCCTGTCTGCCGTGAAGCGGATCGTATCGCCGCGCTTGACGTCGAGGATGCCGGGGATCTTGGCGATGATCGGCTCGCCCTGCACCAGGCCCTCGATATAGAGCAACGTGACCTCGCCGAGCGCTTCGACGATCGACACCGTGCCGGCGAACAGGAAATCGTCGCCGGTCGAGATCTGAAGGTCTTCCGGACGCACGCCGAAGCTCGCGGACGTCCCCACCTCGGATGCTGCCGTCGCGATATCGACGGTGACGGTACGCCCGCCGGTCAGCTCCAGCGCGGTGGCTGCGCCGGCAGAGGTGATCTTCGCAGGAATGACGTTCATGGCAGGCGAGCCGATGAAACGGGCGACGAAGAGATTGGCGGGGCGCTCGTATAGTTCGAGCGGCGGCCCGACCTGCTCGATACGCCCGGCGGACAGTACGACGATGCGGTCGGCGAGCGTCATGGCCTCCACCTGATCGTGCGTCACATAGATCATGGTCGTATCGGCCATCTGCTCGTTGAGCTTGGCGATCTCGATGCGGGTCGCGACACGCAGCGCCGCATCGAGGTTGGACAGCGGCTCGTCGAAGAGGAAGACCTTCGGGTTGCGGCATATGGCGCGACCGATGGCGACGCGCTGGCGCTGGCCGCCCGAAAGCGCCTTGGGCAGGCGGTCGAGATAGGTGGTGAGCTGGAGGATATCTGCAGCCTCACGCACGCGGCGATCGATCTCCTCCTTGCTTTCGCCTGCGATCCGCATGCCGAAGGCCATGTTGTCGTAGACGGTCATATGGGGGTAGAGCGCGTAGGACTGGAACACCATGGCGATGCCGCGCTTGGAGGGCGGCACATCGTTGACGCGCTCGCCGTCGATCATCATGTCGCCGCCGGTAATTTCCTCCAGACCGGCGATCATGCGCAGCAGGGTCGACTTTCCGCAGCCGGACGGGCCGACGAAGACGATGAACTCGCCCTGCTTGATGTCGAGATCGATGCCATGGATCACGTCCACGGCACCATAGGATTTGCGGATATCCTTGAGCACCAGCCCTGTCATGTCTCTACCTCCCCTGGTTTTCTGACCGGTTACAAAAAGCGGGCAAAGAACCCGCTCCAGGCCGGAAGTTCGATATAGTCTTCATGCATGAGGCTGGCGAAGCCATGCCCCTCTAGCGCCTCGAGCGTGCCGGCGGGAATATCCGCCATGCGCGCGACCGGGCTCATGTTGAAAGTGCAGAAAATCTTCTCATTGCCGTGCGAGCGCACGAAAGAGAGGATCGCCCCTTCCGCCACCTGAAACTCGATCTCGCCCTTGACGAGCGGCACGTGCTCCTTGCGGAAAGTCAGGAAGCGGCGGTAATGCGCAAGCACCGAGGCATCGTCGCCCGCCTGCAGGTTGACCGCACGCTCCAGATGCGCTGGCGGCACGGGCAGCCATGGCTTGCCGGCGCTGAAGCCGCCCGTCGGGTCATTGCTCTCCCAGACCATCGGCGTCCGGCAACCGTCGCGCCCCTTGAAGTCGGGCCAGAACTGGATGCCGTAGGGATCCTGAAGATCCTCGTAGGCGATCTCCGCTTCCGGCAGCGCCAGTTCCTCGCCCTGATAGATGCAGACGGAGCCACGCAGCGAAAGCAGCAGGCTCGACAGCAGCTTGGCATGCGCCTCATGGTCGTTCACGCCCGCGCCCCAGCGGCTGACGTGGCGCACGACGTCGTGATTGGAGAAGGCCCAGCAGACCCATCCTTCGGGGGCCGCCTTTTCCAGCGCATGCTGCGTGTCGGCCACGAAGGCCGGGGTCAGCGGCTCCGGCGCCAGAAACTCGAAGGCGTAGCACATGTGCATCTTGTCGCCGCCCGACGTATATTCACCGGCGATCTCCAGACCGCGCTGGCTGTCGCCCACCTCGCCGACGGCGGCAATCGCGGGGAATTCCTCCATCAGCGCGCGGAAGCGCTTGAGGAATTCCAGGTTCTCCGGCTGGTTCTTGTCGTAGATGTGTTCCTGGTAATTGTAGGGGTTCACGGCCGGCGCGGTCTGCGCATTGCGCCGCTCGGGCGCGAGCGCCGGGTTATCGCGCAGTTCCTTGTCGTGGAAGTAGAAGTTGATCGTGTCGAGACGGAAACCATCGACACCGCGTTGCAGCCAGAAGCGGGCGACCGAAAGCAGCGCGTCCTGAACCTCGGGATTGTGCAGGTTCAGGTCCGGCTGCGAGGTCAGGAAGTTGTGCATGTAATATTGCAGGCGCGTGGGGTCCCACTGCCAGGCTGAACCGCCGAAGATCGACAGCCAGTTGTTCGGCGGCGTGCCGTCAGGCCGGGAGTCCGCCCAGACATACCAGTCCGCCTTGGGGTTCGTGCGCCGCGAGCGGCTTTCGACGAACCACGGATGCCTGTCGGAAGTGTGCGACAGCACGAGGTCGATCATGACGCGGATATCGAGACGATGCGCTTCTTCGATCAGCGCATCGAAATCCGAGAGTACGCCGAAGATGGGATCCACATCCTGGTAATCGGAAACGTCGTAACCGAAATCGCGCATGGGCGAAGTGAAGAACGGCGATATCCAGATCGCATCGACGCCAAGCGATGCGACATGGGAAAGCCGCTCGGTGATGCCCCGAAGATCGCCGATCCCGTCACCATTGGTATCCTGAAAGGAACGCGGATAGATCTGGTAGATCACCGCACCGCGCCACCAGTCCTTGTCCGGCTGGAGAAGCGTTGAACCCGACGTCGTCATTCTCATATGTCCTGTCTGGGCGCGCCGGCCTGACGCTGTGACAGCGCCCGGCCGGTTCGCATATTGCTGGAAATGGTTGTCAGCCCCCCTTCACCGATCCCGCCAGCAGGCCGCGCACGAGGTAGCGCTGCAAGCTGAAGAACACGATGAGAGGAACGATGATGGTGATGAAGGCCGAGGCCGTGAGGATTTCCCAATTACCGCCGCGCGAGCCGAGCAGATTCACCAGTCGGCCGGTCAGCACCAGCTCGTTGTTGCCGGTACCGAGGAAGACCATGGCGACCAGCAGGTCGTTCCAGGTCCACAGGAACTGGAAGATGGCGAAAGAGGCGAGTGCCGGGAAGGACAGCGGCAGGATGATCTTCACGAAGATGTCGAAGTCGCTGGCCCCGTCAACTCGGGCCGACTCCATGATCTCGCGCGGCAGGCCGGCCATGTAGTTGCGCAGCAGATAGACCGCGAGCGGCAGGCCGAAGCCCATATGGGCGAGCCATATGCCGACATAGGTCTTTGCAGGCACCCCGAGGAAGGCGCCGACGCCATTGTAGAGCTTCAGTAGCGGGATCAGCGACATCTGTAAGGGCACAACGAGCAGGCCGACGATGACGGCGATGAGGATCGCGCGCCCCGGGAAGGGCATCCAGGCCAGTGCATAGGCACAGAAGGCCGCGACGAGGATCGGGATGATCGTTGCCGGGATCGCCACCGTCAGCGAATTGATGAAGGAGGCGCCGATGCCTTCGGCATTGAGCACTTCGCGATAGTTGTCGAGGGTGAAGCGCGGCGGCACCGCGGCCGTAAAGAAGATGCGCTGGCCGCGGGTGCCTTCCATCCGCGTGGGCGAAACGATCTCGTAGCTGCCGTCCTCATTCACGGTCAGGGTCTGGCCATCGCCGATATCGGCGGATGTGCCGGCCTCGAACGCCGCGGGCTGCATGGGCCGGACGCCGAAGGCGGACACCTTGCTCGTTCCCCCTTCGATGAGATTGCCCGTGATCACGAACTTGCCATCCTTCTCGACCTGCGCTTCGGGCGAGGCCGCGCGGCCGGTCAGGTTCTGCGAGGAGGTGGAAAGCGCCGTCCACCAGCCGGAGACGGCAAGCTGGTCCTTATCCCGCAAGGACGAGATCAGCAGGCCCGCGGTCGGCAGCGTCCAGAGCGCGACGAGCAGCAAAACGGAAAGGTGAACGACGATGATGAGGGGCGAACGGGACGTGGCAATCATCTCAGCGCTCCATTTCCTTAGTGGCGTTGCGGATGTTCCAGATCATGATCGGGATGACGAGGACCATGATCACGACGGCGATGGACGCACCGCGGCCGAAATCGCCACCGCCGCGGAACATCCAGTCGAACATCAGGTTCGCGAGAACCTGCGTCTGCCACTGGCCGTTTGTCATCGCCAGCACGATATCGAAGACCTTCAGGACGAGGATGGTGATCGTCGTCCAGACGACCGCGATCGTGCCCCAGATCTGCGGAACCATGATCTTGAAGAAGATCTGGAAACCGTTCGCGCCGTCGATGACGGCAGCTTCGATCGTTTCCTCCGGGATGCCGCGCAGCGCCGCCGAGAGAATGACCATGGCAAAGCCGGTCTGGATCCAGATCAGGATCACCATCAGGAAGAAGTTGTTCCAGAAGGGGATGGTCATCCACGCCTCGGGCTGGCCGCCCATGGCGACGACGATGGCGTTGAGGATGCCGATCTGCTCGGACCCTTCCGAGCGATAGTCGTAGACGAATTTCCAGATGACGGCCGCGCCGACGAAGGAGATCGCCATCGGCATGAAGATCAGAGTCTTTGCGATATTACCCCACCAGATGCGGTCGGTCAGCGCGGCAATCACCAGGCCGAAGAAGGTGGAGAGCGCCGGCACGACGAGCAGCCACAGGAAATTGTTGAAGATCGACTGGCGGAACTCGCCGTCACCCAGCATCCAGCGGAAATTGCTGAGACCGACGAACTGCTGGCCGGAACGGTCGTGGAGGGAGAGGCGTACCGATTCGAAGACGGGATAGACCAGATATATGCCGAGCGCGAAGAGCGCGGGCGCCATGAAAAGCCATGGCCGGATGGCATTGGTGATCCGGAGGTTCTTGGAGGCCTGCGGGCCTGTCAGCCCCTTGGAGGGGAAGATCTTGTCGAGAAGCCAGTTCGTTCCGAAAAAATAGACGACGCAGGCCAAAACGCCCGCCACCATCGTGAGAATGGCGAATAACAACTGCTGCATGGCAACCCCTCCCCAGGAACCTTCCCCAGACGTTCACTTCGGTCCCCACGGGCGCTTTCGCGAAGCACCCGCAGGTCCGGCTGCACTTTCCATGCTTTTGAAAACCGGCCGGCGGATGCCGACCGGTTCACCGGGATTTACTTGATGGCGTCCCAGGCCTTCTGGATGCCTTCGGCAACGTCGGGGGCCGACTTGCCGCCAACGAAATCGACCATGCCGGTCCAGAACGCGCCGGCACCGATCTTGCCCGGCATGAGGTCCGATCCGTCGAAGCGGAAGGTCGTCGAATCCAAGAGGATTTCACCCTGCTTCTTCATGGGGCCATTGGCATAGGCTTCCTTGTTGGCCCCCTTGAACGGCGTGAGGAAGCTCGACTGCGCCATCCAGACCTCATGGGCGATCGGCGTCTTGAGGAATTCGATGAAGGCGCGCGAGGCCGGCGTGTCCCGGGTGATCATGGCGAGCGTTCCCGCGCCGAGGACGGGATTGCCGAGTTCCGGCTTGCTGGCATAGGGCGGCATGTAGAAGAAATCCGCATCCTCGCCGACGACGGTACCTTCCGGGAAGAAGGACGGGATGAACGATGCCTGGTGGTGCAGGTAGCATTTCGGCGGCGAGGCGAAGAGGCCCTTCGGGCTGTCGCGGAAGTCGGTGGAGGCTACGGCGGCAGCACCGCCGTCGACAAACTTGTCGTTCTTGGCGAACCAGCCAAATTCATCGATCGCGCCGACAACCGCGGCGTCATTGAACGGGATCTCGTTCTTCACCCACTTGTCGTAGGTTTCCGGGCTCTGCGTGCGCAGCATCAGGTCCTCGACCCAGTCGGTCGCCGGCCAGCCGGTGGCCCCGCCCGAACCGAGACCGATGCACCAGGGCGTGCCGCCGTCGGCGACGATCTTTTCCGTCAGCGCCTTCAGGTCTTCCATGGTCTTGGGCACTTCGTAGTCGGCATCCTCGAAATTCTCGGGCACGTACCAGACGAGCGACTTCACGTCGATCTTGTAGGGGAAGGCATAAAGCGCGGTGTTGCCGTCCTTGCCCTTGTAGGTCGAAAGATCGACCCAGGACTGGCCGGCGGCATAGTTATCGAGAAGCCATTTCTGCGTTTCGTCGCCGAGCGGCGTCAGATAGCCCTTGGAGGCAAGGTCGGCGATCAGACCCGGCTGCGGGAGGATCGCAACGTCAGGCGGGCTGCCGGCCTGCGTATCGATGACGATCTGCTGCTCGTAGTTCTCGGACGAGGAATACTTGACCTCGACGCCCGTCGCCTCGCTGAAATATGCGTAGACGGCCTTGAAGAGCGTCTCGTCCTCACCGCGCCAAGGGCCGAAGATCGTGAGCGTCTGCCCTTTGAGGTCGTGGCCCTTCTCGAAGTCCTCAAAGCTCTGCCAGTTGAACTTGGCGTCCTCGCCGGGCTTGAACTTCAAATCGGCCGCGACGGCGCTGCCTGCCAGCACGAGAGCGAGTGCAGCCGTCATCAACAATGTCTTTTTCACCTGATTTGCCTCCCAAAACAGAACCGCCCTCTCCCAGGGCTGGCATTTCCTAAAATAGCCCAAAATTCAAAGCGCTTTGGATTTCCTTTCATCCCACTTCGCCGCCGCTTTCGTCAAGCCCCCCGAAAAGCGACGCATGAAAACTGAGGTTGATGCAGCGCAGCGTCATTTTGCGCCGCAAAATGACCGAAACCGCTTTTTCCATTTGTTCTTCTGATGTTAGATGCGGCCCACGACGACGCAAGGCATGAGGACGCCGGCGGCATCCAAAGCGCTTCGAATTATTCTAGAAAGCTAAGCATGTGAATCTCAAGCAATTGTCGCAATTGCTGGGCCTCTCCCAGACAACCGTGAGCCGCGCGCTGAACGGTTATCCGGAGGTCAATGCGGAAACCCGCCAACGGGTGCTGGATGCGGTCAGGGACACGGGATACCGTCCCAACCGCGCCGCCCAGCGCCTTGCCACCGGTCGTGCCGGCTCGATCGGCCTTGTCATGCCGACCGCCGACGGTATCGAATCCGACGTACATTTCGGCGAATTCCTGGCCGGCCTCGGTGACGAGGCGGTCAAGCACGATTTCCATTTCGTCATCAATCCGAGCCATCCGGAGGACGAGGTCGCCACCTGCCGCAGGCTGGTGGCGAGCGGCAATGTAGATGCGTTGTTCCTGGCCTATATGCGCGAGAAAGATCCGCGCATCGCCATGATGAAGTCGCTAAAAACGCCCTTCATCGTGCATGGGCGATCCATCGGCATACCGGATGACTATCCCTATCTGGACATCGAGAATACGGGCGCGTTTTACGATGCCGCCCGCCTGCTTACGCAACTTGGCCATCGGCGCTTCGCGCTCATCAATGGCCCGGACTATCTGGCGTTTTCCGTCAGGCGCAGGAAAGGCGTGGTGCGGGCGCTTGCCGAGCATGACCTTACCCTGCGCGACGAATGCGTGAACCATGCGCAGATGACCGACGAACACGGTTTTCGCGCCATGCGGGCTTTCCTCCGGCTCGAGGGACCGCCAACGGCCGTGCTCTGTTCCAGTACGGTTCTGGCGCTCGGCGCCGTCAGGGCCATCAACCAGGCGGGACTCAAGATCGGCTCGGATATCTCCCTGGTCGCCCATGACGACGTGCTACCCATGCTGAAACCGGAGAACTTCATGGTGCCGCTGACGACGACGCGCTCATCGCTGCGCGCCGCAGGCCAGCGCATCGCCCGCCGGCTGATCGCCCAGATCCTCCAGCTGGAAACACTGCCCCAGCAGGAACTTTGGAAGACGGATCTCATCGTGCGCGCCTCGACCGGCCCTGCGCCAGCCGAGAGATAAAGCAGCAGAAATGAAAAAGGCGCCCGCGGGCGCCTGTCTTCGTTGCCGGATCAGAATTTCGGCGGGGTCCTGCCTGCCTTGCGATAGGCGGCGATGACGGTATTGGCCATCAGCATCGCGATGGTCATCGGACCGACGCCACCCGGGACCGGCGTGATAACGCCTGCCACCTTGGCGCATTCCTCGAACGCGACATCGCCGACCAGGCGGGACTTGCCTTCGCCCTTCTCGGGTGCGGCGACGCGGTTGATGCCGACGTCGATGACGGTCGCACCCGGCTTCACCCAGTCCGCCTTCACCATCTCCGGCCGGCCGACGGCGGCAACCAGGATATCGGCATTGCGGCAGACGCCGGCGAGATCCTTCGTGCGCGAATGCGCCGTCGTGACCGTCGCATTGGCGGCGAGCAACAGTGCCGACATGGGCTTGCCGAACAGATTGGAGCGACCGATCACGACCGCATTCAGGCCAGACAGGTCGTCGCCATGGACGCGCCGCACGAAAACCATCGCGCCCGCGGGTGTACAGGAAACCAGACCGCCATCGAGATCGCCCGTCGCAACCTTACCGGCATTGACGACATGCAGGCCGTCGACATCTTTTTCCGGCCGGATCGACTGGATGATCGGATCGGAATTAAGGTGCCGGGGCAACGGCAATTGTACGAGGATGCCGTGGATGCTTTCGTCCGCATTCAGCGTCTCGACGAGACGAGCAAGCTCTTCCTGCGTCGTTTCTTCCGGCAGCGTGTGCTGGATCGAATTGAAGCCGCACTCCTTGGCCATGCGGCTTTTGGAAGAGACATAGGCATGGCTTGCCGGGTCGTCGCCGACGATGATGACGGCAAGGCCAGGCTTGATGCCCGCTTCCGCCTGAAGAGCAGCGGTCGCCGACTTCACGGCGTCAATCACGGAAGCGGCAACCTGCTTCCCATCGATAATGGTTGTCACGTTTCTCTCCCTGCAATGATGCACGCACCCTAACGGCGCGCCGGCACCGTGCGATGGCCTTTTAACGCCCTATGCTGTCGAAAACACATAAATTCAAGCGCCGCGTGCCGGAAAGCGGAGATGACAGACAAGGAAATGCATTTTCCCGGCGTGCAGAATGTCGCATTCCGTCCTGTCATTCTGACCGAGAAACGGGAGACGACGATGATAGAGAAGACGGACCATCGACCAATCTGCTTATTTATCAAGGCATTAAGAAAAGGGTTTATGAAGCGTTAAAAAGCGAGACGGCCTTTTCACGAATTCCTTAAACGGCCTTTCAAGCAGAGTTGCTACATGACGGAGATCAATGCGAGCCCCGAGACAAGCATGACGCCCGACCGTATCCGTTCCGCTGACCGCCAAAGCCCGGCGAGCCGCAAGGCTTCTGTCGCGCGCGCATCCCGGCAAGGCCGCGTTCGCAGCAACCCGGTTCCCGGCACCGTCGTTCCAGCGCGCCGCGATATTCTCGGCCTCGACATCTGCGATTTCGGATGGGCCGATGCTCTCGCTTTTGCCGAGGAGCGGGCCACGATGCCGTTCGGGCAAAGCATCATTGTCTTCGCCAATACCGACAACGCCAATCTCATGATGCGCGACGCGGATTATCGCGCGGCGCTCTCGCGCCAGACCGTGCTGCCGGAGGACCGGGGGATCGATCTCGCCGCCCGGCTGCTGCATGGCCAGCGCTTTCGCGCACGGCTGACCGGCGCGGATTTCGTACCGGCCCTGCTCACCTATATCGGAAAGCCCATGCGTATCGCGCTGGTGGGTGGGCATGCGGCCTCCTTGAAGAAGGCGGCCGAAATGCTCAGCCGCCATGCGCCGTGGCATAGCATCCTGCCGATCGCCGACGATACCTTCGATCTCGGACAATCGGACGCGATCATGGCGCGCGTGGGCGTCGCGAACGTCGACATCCTGCTCGTTTCGATGGATAGTCCGGCGCAGGAAAAGTGGATCGACCGGCATGTCGGCCCCGGTCATGCCAGGCTTGTTCTGGGTGTCGGGCACCTCTTCGAGACACTGTGTGGTGAAACGCAATCCGCGCGGCCATCGACACGAAAGTTCGGGCTCGGCTGGCTCTCCCTTCCCTTGCGGAGTGCTTCACGCATGCGGGATAGCGGACCGGTCAATCCGCTGTTCCTCTATCATCTGCTGCGCTACAAGTTCTCCGGCGCGAAGACCGGACGCACGAGGCAGGAAATGGCAAAGGCCGGCTCGCTCTGAGCGGCCGGCCATATAGAAGCACTTTCCAAGGTCGGTTCAGTGACCGCCGCTCTTTTCCGCCGGCGCGACGACGGGGACCTCGCCCTTGACCAGGGTTTCGCCTCGCTTGGGCGTGGGATCCTGCACTGCGGCGGTCGTCAGATAATCGATCTGCTCGACATAGACCTCCTCAATGACGTCAGCGCCAAAACGGCGATTGAGCCCCTCCTTGACGACGCCGCGGAAAGCGTCGAGATCAAAGCGCCCGGCATCCGCCACGTCGATCATCTTCTTGCCGACAAGCAGCGTGTAGAGTTCGTCCGTGATCATCTCGGGCAGCGGCACGACCTGCTTGGCCGCCAGATCCTTGTTTGCTTTGTAGGCAAGTTTCGTCAGGAAATAGCCACTCACGCCGCCCTCGCCGATCACCGGAATGGTGGTCGTATAACCAGTGACGAATTCCATCGCCGCTTCGTGCTCCGCCGCGGCCGTATCGACCTTGGGGGCCGATGCCATCTTCAGCGAGAAATAGACCGAGGCGAGTGTGATGAGAAGCACCCAGACGCCTGTGCCGACGAGCTTGATCATGTACCGTAACCCAGGCGGAACTGTTCCTGCGAGTAGGTGCCGTCGGCCTCGAGATCCTGCACGGCATTCTTCAGGATACTGACGACCTCACGCACGGCCTCGAGATGGGCTGAAACGCGCTGCGCATTGGTGGCGAGCTTCTCGCGCATGCGGCCAAGTTCGCGCGAGAAGGTTTGCGGCACCTCGTCGGGCCGGACGTCGCGCGACAGCATGGCCAGTTCGTAGAGGCAGCGGCTCTTGTGCGCATTCGAGGTCGACAGGTCGAAATGGGGATCGGTGCCGATATTGTCGTTCTCGTTGTCGATGATCGTCTCGAGCCTACCGAGAACGGTGCGGATGCGCAGTTCGTTGTTCGCCTGTTCCATTGTCTTGCTCTCCGCTTATGCTTTCTTGTCGTCTTCCTTGATGCCGGGCGTCAGGTCGGCAAACGCCTGACGCTGCATGGACTGCACCATGCTTGCGGCTATCCGGTCGGTATCGTTCGTGTCCCTGGGATGCGAGGTAACCCCGCTTTTGCGGGCAAGGCTTTCGGCCAACCCGATGCCGCCGCCCTTGGCGAGCGCTTCGCCGAGCTGGTCGGCCATCATGCCGCGCCACATCTCGCCGGCCGTACCCTTGCCGTAAATCTCTTCACTTTCTTCGGGCATCATCGACTTCACGAAGTTCTGCAGCACCATCGTCTCGAACTTGCGCAGATGCTCCGGAACGGCCTTGCCACCGACCGCATCGACACCCTTCGCCGCCTGGCTCGCAACCGAATCGCGGTTGAGAATGCCGACGGCGGCCTGGAAGCCGGCTCCGGCTTCGGCAAGGCTCGTCGCCTCGAAGGCGGCGCGGTTGGACTTCAGCTTGGCCTGCGCTTCCTGGACCTGCGTCGGATCGGCCGCGCGCACGACATCGAGCACCAGATCACTGGGGGGTGAAATTGCCACGTCTCAGAACCTTTCGGGTGATCCTCAACTGCCGATCCCGTCCTCATGGCGGTTCACCGGCTTCTTGACCATACCGGACAGGCGCCCGCGCCGTATCACGGCAGCATCGGCGAACCTCTTCATCGTCCTGATGCGACTATCGCTGCTCAACCTTACGGGAGGCTGGTGCCGGATGACGAAGCCGTGACGTCGACGCCTGCGCCCTCCACTTTCGCGCAAGCTTGATGAGACGGCGGTAAATCATTCTTATTTACAGTGACTTGTGAGCGTCAGCTCTGCTCGCCTTTATAGGCAAGGTGCTGGTCGATGAGATCGTAGATCGAATCGTCGGCCGCCACGCGATCCTCGGCCTCGCGCGCCTCCTTCATGCGGTCTTCCATCCGGTCGCCCTTGGTGCGCTCGCGCACCACCCGCATTTCGTGCATCTGCTGCACGTTCGACAGCATCTGGTCCTGCTGCTGGAGCTTGTTGTAGTGGCCGGAATAGTGACGCGAGAAGGTGCGGTGCACCGGATTGAGCGAGTTTATCGCATCGACCACCGCATCCATCGTCTCGGCGATCTCACGGCGCTGGCTGGTCGTGGTGGCAAGGTCGATCTCCGCCATCTTCTCGAGATGGCGCTGCACGGTCACCAGACGCTTCAGCTTGTCGGAGCGGTTCTGCGCCATCACCCCCCCTGAAAGACCGGCATGAAACCGGCCACGAAGATCTGCAGCAGCGAGGAGACGCCGAAATAGAGGAGAAGCATGCCGCCGATGATGAGATAGGGCAGCGAGATGAAGTAGATCGGAATCTGCGGCGCCAGCTTGTTGATGAGGCCGATCGAGACGTTGAAGACCAGGCCATACAGAATGAAGGGGCTCGCGAGCCGCAGCATGATCATGAAAGTCTGCGACAGCGTATCGGTGAGCGTGATCAGCGCGCTCTGCGGATTGAAGCCAGCGCCAAGCGGCATGACGTTATAGGAATCGACCAGCGCCCGTACCACGACGTGATGGAAATCAAGCAGGAACAGGATGAGCAGGCCCGCGAAGGAGAGCAGGTTGGTCAGCTGGTTTTCGGCTGCGTCTTCCAGCACGTCCTGCGTCGGCGGCGCATTGAAGCCTATCATCATCGTCAGCACCGTGCCGGCGAACTGCAGGCCGAGCACGTAGTATCGGGCGATGAGGCCGATCACCACGCCTGTCAGCGTCTCGAAAACGATGAGTTTCAGATAGGCGTCGAGCGATCCTGAGGCGCGCGGGTAGATCGTGTCCCACATGATCGGCAGGATCGCCATGGAAACGGCCACCGCAATGAAGAGGCGGATCTGCATGGAGATACGCGCCGAGGAAAACCCCGGCAGCAGCATGAAGCACCCGCCGACACGGCAGAAGGCGGCGAACAGCGCCAGCACCGTGCCCTGCGGGTCCGTGATCATGAAATGGAGCCGAGAATCTTGATCTCGATGCCCTTGGCAAGCTCGACATGCGAGAGAACCGGCAATGTGGCGAAGAGGCGCTCGATGATCATGCGCACATAAGAGCGGGATTCGGGCGACGTGACCAGTACAAAGGGCGTTCCGCGGTCGAGAAACTCGCGGATAACCCGGGTGGCCTGCTCGGAAAACTCCTCGAGCTGGCGCGGGTCGATGTCGAATTCGACGATTTCGCCCTTCGTGTCGCGCTTGAGCGCCTGATGGAAGACCATGTCCCACTTGTTGCCGAGGCGCAGCACCGGCAGAACACCGTTCTCGGCAAGGTCCCCGCAGATCTGCTGCGACATACGGATGCGCACATGCTCGACGATCTGCTCGGTCTTGCGGACATGCGGGGCAAGCTCCGCCACGGCTTCCAGAATGAGATGCAGGTTGCGAATGGAAACGCGTTCTGCCAGCAGCAGCTTCAGCACGGCCTGGAGGCCGGAATAGGACATGTGCGAGGAGCAGATCTCGTCGGCGAGCTTGCGATATTCCGGATCAAGCCGTTCGATCAGCACCTTCACGTCCTTATAGGAGAGAAGCTGCGGCAGGTTGTTGCGGATGACCTCGGAAAGGTGCGTGAGAACGACCGACACGTTGTCGATGGGATGGAAGCCCTCGCGGCGCAAGTCATCGGCAAAGGTCTCGAGGATCGATACCGCCGGCATGCCGAACGCGGGCTCGCGGATATCGTCGCCCGGCACGCTCGGCTTGCGGCCGCCGCCGGTGACGACAAGCACTTCGCCGACGCGCACGATGTTGGAGGCGATCGTCGTGCCGTGGATGCGGATCTGATAGGACTTGTCGGGAATGGCGATGTCGTCCGAAACCTTGATCTCGGGCACCACGAAACCGTACTGACCGGCGAACTTCTTTCGCATCTTGCCCACGCGGAAAGCCAGTTCCTGGTGCGCGCCGAGAAGGCGCGTGGAAACCTGCTTGCCGAGAAGCAGCTCGATTTCGGCGGTCTTCAGCACAGACTTGACCGAATCCTTTTCCTGGTCGCGCGTCGCCTGAACCTGCTGGGCCTCCGCTTCGCGCTTGACCCGGTTCTCTTCCTCGATACGGCGCGGGATGACCCAGCTGCCGAAGGCCATAACACCGCCCAGCGCCGTGAAAGGAAGGAAGGGCAGACCGGGAATGATTGCGAGCAGGAACATGAGCGAGGAAGCGACGAGCAGCGCGCGTGGATAGCCGGACAGCTGGTTGATGACCGCCTGGTCCGTGGAACCTGCGGTGCCTCCGCGCGACACGATGAGACCGGCTGCGAGCGATACGATCAGGGCGGGGATCTGCGAGACGAGACCGTCGCCGACCGAAAGCTTCACGAAAACGTCGGCCGCTTCGGAAAGCTCCATTCCGTGGCGAAAATAGCCGATGATGATGCCACCGAAGACGTTGATGGACGTAATCAGAAGGCCGGCGATGGCGTCGCCGCGCACGAATTTCGACGCACCGTCCATCGAACCGAAGAAGGAGCTTTCCTCTTCCAGTTCCCGCCGTCGCAGCTGCGCCTGCTTCTCGTCGATCAGGCCTGCCGACAGGTCGGCGTCGATCGACATCTGCTTGCCGGGAATGGCATCGAGGGTGAAGCGGGCGCCGACTTCGGCGATACGCGTCGCACCCTTGGTGATGACGATGAAGTTCACCACGATCAGGATCATGAAGACGATGAGACCGATGACGAAGTCGCCGGACATGACGAGGCTGGCAAAGCCCGCGATCACGCCGCCGGCGGCGTCATGGCCTTCATTGCCATGGGAAAGAATGACACGAGTCGTGGCGATATTGAGCGCCAGACGGATCATCGTCGCGATCAGCAGGACCGTCGGGAAGGACGAGAAATCGAGCGGGCGCTGAATCCACAGCGAGACCATGAGGATCAGCACGGAAAAGGCGATGGAGAAGGCCAGCCCGACATCGATCATGAAGACCGGGATGGGCAGGAAGAGAATCGACAGGATCGTCAGGATGCCGACGGCGAAGGCGATATCGCGGCCTCTGGGGCTGACCTTCGGAATGCTGATTGCCGGTACTTGCGCCATCTGAAAGAATCCCGTCTCGTCATGAGAGGCTGCGCCGCGTCACACGCGTCGCCCATTTTCGCCGTCAGACGTACAGGTCGAAGCTTGCGCGAGGGTGGCAGGAGACGCGGAAACGCGCGAACCGGACGCGGCGGGGCAAAGCCGCGCTAGAACCCGGTCTGGATCCGGGAAAACACGAGATCGGTAAAGATGGAAATCTGGGCACCTATGAAGGGCGCCGAAATGGCGAGCGTGACCATGATCGCCAGGATTTTTGGCACGAAGGTCAGGGTCATTTCCTGTACCTGCGTCAACGCCTGAATGAAGGCAATGACAACGCCCACGAGCATGGCGGCAAGAACCGCCGGACCGGACGCCACGATGACCGTCCAGATGGCTGCCTGCGCGATATCGAGGGCGTCTGCCTCATTCACGGATGGGTTTCACTTTACGGTTACGCCGGGCCCGATGACAATCTTCGCGCCCGAATCAAGCATCGCGACAATACCGTCATTGTATAGCGTGACTTCCTTGACGACGCCAGAAATCGTGCCGTCATTGCTCGTGACCGTGCGCCCGATGACGGAGTTGGCTTCCTGCAGGGAGGTGCGCTGCAGCATGCTTTCCAGGTTCTTGTTCGTTTTGATGGTCTGCTCGACCTGCGAGAAGGTCGCGAGCTGCGCCATCTGCTGGGTCGCGTCCATCGGTTCGGTCGGGTCCTGGTTCTTCATCTGCGCCACGAGCAGCTTCAGGAAGCTCTCGTAGTTCAGCGTTGCCGTCTTGGTGTCCTTCGCCGATTCAGCGCCGGTCACCGTCGGCATGTAACCGGAGGACGTGTTGTTGTTGACAGCGTCTACCATGGTGCGATCTCCCTGCGGATCTGCTCGATCGTGGCCGGCGTCATCTCCTGGGTATTCAGGATGCGGTCCTCGATCGGATAAAGGCCGCGGATTGCCTTGAGGGCCTCGAAAGCACGGCCCTGCGTGACGAGGGCATCGACCCGCTTCAGCTCGGCGAGCACTTCCTCGTTCTTGAAGCACGACAGGAGCATGATCACCGATTTACGGAACATGGCGATCGACTGCTCGGCGCCTTCCGGATTGATAAGCGACATCTGCGCTATGAAATAGAGCTGGCGGAGCGGCGTGGTCGCCTGTTCCGGCTGCAGGACGTGGTTTTCCAGCAGGAAGGTCACATCGTTGAGGAACTCGATCGCGACCTTGCGATCAACCCTCAGAACCGCGCCGTTGACAAAAATGCGCTCACCCGACTTCAGCGATATACGCAGCGTACTTTTCATTTGAGGCCATCCTTGATGATGGTGGTAATATCGATAATGCCCTGGAAATTCGCGGACTCGCGTTTGCGGATCTTTTCGATTTCCTTGAGAATCCAGATGGCTATGGAAATGAGGTTGGCCCTGAGCTCGTCTTCCAGCTCGTTCTCCGGGTTGCCGAGATCCTCGATAAAGCGGATCCAGACGCGTCTGGTGAAATAGACGGCTTCCACCGCCTCCTTGCCGTAAGTACCGGCGGCCACCGCGGCTTTTAGAAGCGCAATCGACCGCTCGAGCACCTGCCGTTCCCGATCCTTCGAGACGGCAACGCCCTCCTCCATGATCTCGGCATATGAAAACTGGTACATTCAGACATCCTTCATGTGTGTCCGTACCCTCTGATTCATCAGAGGTAGTTCAGCAGACTGAGATTCTGGATTCTCGACGTCAGCGTGTATGCAAGGGAAAGCTGCGACTCGAGCGTTGTGACGCGTGTCGCGGCGGCATAGGTATCGATGCCCTCCATGTCCTTGATGCTTGTGGTCAGGATGGTGATTTGCGCGTCGAGCGAGGTATTGGCCTGGGTCACCCGCGACTGCGAGATGCCGAGCTTGGACCTTTCGCCGTCCACGCCGGAGATAGCGCGGCCCATGTAATCGATGGCGGAATCACTGACGACCTTGCGCGAGGCTTCGCTAAGGCCGATCGACAGCAGTTCCTGGCCAATGACCAGTCCAAGCGCCAGATGCCGCATGCCCGTGGCATTGACGTTGGTCGAGCTCTGGACGGTCTCTGCCGCGCTGATACGGCTCTGCATGTTCTCGTCGGCGGCGTTCGACCAGTCGGCCTGCCAGTCGGGCCCCATGAAGGTCGTTTCAAGATCGGCGATAAAGTCCTGCATGTCGGCAGGCGTGATGGTGGAAACGCCTGGGTCGGTCTGCGTAAAGCCGAAATGCGTCAGGAAAGCCTGGTCGAAGGCGACCTTCGCGTCGCTCGGCGGCGTATCCTGGAGATAGTCCTTGAGCGGCACGACGTCGGAATTGATGCCAGCGAAGAGATATTCGCCGCTGAACGAGGTGTTCGCCGCCGCCGTAAAGGTGGAAAGCGCATTTCCCATGTTCTGCTGCGCCAGTTCCAGCTGATCGGAAGAAGTCATACCGGAGAGCGCGATCAGCACTTCCATTGCGTCGTTGGCCGCGGACGACATCAGACCGAGCGCCTCCTGCGAGGCGGCGAGGCGCTGGGTGGTCAGGGCGTTGGTGCTCTTCAGCGATTCCATGCGCTGGAGGTCGCGGTGCAGGTCGAGGGTGCGCGAGGTCTTGGCGCCGAGAACCGCGCCGACATCCGCATGACGGCCGGTGACCGTCTCCTCCTGCAGCTGCAACATCTCCTTTTGCGCGCTTGCGACCGTGATTCGCATCGCATTCTGCAGGGACATGTTGGAAACGAAAGAAGTCTTCATAACTTAGCCCGCCGCTTGGAGAAGCGCGGTGATCATTTCATCGACCGCCGCAACCAGTTTCGCCGATGCCTTGTAGGACTGCTCAAGGTCGAGAAGCAGCGCAAGTTCCTCGTCAAGGCTGACGGATGTCACACTCTGCAAGGCTTCCTGCGTGCGGGCCAGCAGCGCGTTCTTGTCGTCGGCGGCCGTCGTCGCCGCGCTGCGCAGCTGCTCCAGCCAGCCGACCGAACCGGTCGCGAAAGCCAGCAGCGATGCGTTCGTGTCGATGGCCGCGGCCGGATCGAACGTGACCGGTGTCTCGAACGCTGCCGCATAGTTGTTCAGCAGCACCGAGAAGCTGGCATTGTTGTCGATATTGAAGGTCTCGTTGATGCCATCACGCAGCAGCTTGGCGTTGCCGCCCTGGTTGGTGATGACAGCCGGATTGACCTTGATGACCGTCGAAAGGCCGGGGACCACCGCATCGACGCTGAGATCGTCGCCAACGGCAACGCCATTGCGGATGAACAGGCCGTCCATGACGCCGCCGGCCGTGTTCTCGGAGAACATCGTGATCAGGCTGCGAGCGGTTTCGTCGAGTTGGGCCTGGAAGGTCGGAGCGGCATGGTCGCGGATCTGCAACAGGCCGGCGATGGTGCCGCGTGCGCTGGTGTTGCCTGCTGCACCCATCTGCACCGGCACGCCGTCGATGAGGACCTGGTTACCCGTCACGGTGGCGGTGTAGGTTGTCGTCGGAACGAAGCTGACGGCTCGCGCCTCGGTCTCGAACAGCACCGTTCCGTCACTGGTGTAGAGCGCCAGATCGTTGTTGGTGCGGTTGACCGTATTGACGCCGACGATGCCGGAAATCTGCGTCAGAAGCTTGTCGCGCTGATCCAGCGCGTCATTGACGTCTGTGCCAGCCGCCGTGCCCTGGCGGACCTGATCGTTATAGGTCTTGAATTCCTTGAGAAGCCGGTTGAGTTCCTTGACCGCCGTATCGATGTCGGCATCAGCTTCCGAACGCAGCTTCTGGAGCGCTTCGGACGTGCTGTTCAGCGACGTCGCGACATCGACCGCATCCGCCACAACCGTTTCGGCGAGCGAGACTTCGTTCGGCTTGTCCGCGAAGGTCTGGAGATTGTCACGCAGCTTGGCGAGATAGGTGGAGGGGGCGAGCTCGTAGTCCTCGCCGCCCAACATCATCTTCATGCGCGAGAGGCCGGCGAGAACCGTATCCTGAGCCGAAGCCTTCGAGATACTGAGCAGGTTCTGCTTCAGGAGCGCTTCGTTCTGCGCCCGCTGCGTTTCGACGACGGTGGCACCGGAGGTTGCCGTGGCGAGGACCGCCGCACGGCGCGCATAGGCCGGGTCGCTTGCATTGGCAATGTTCTTCGAAACGACGGCCGATTGCAGGCCTACGTTGGAAAAACTTGACTGAGCAGTCTTCATAGCTGCTGTAAGCGACATCAGTTCTACCTAACTTTCGAGTGCACGCCGAACCGTCATGCCACCTTATCTCTTGAGGTTGACGAGGACTTCCATGAGTTCGGAACCGGTCTGGAAGACCTTCGAATTGGCCGTGTAGTTGCGCTGCGATTCGATCATGCTCGTCAGCTCTTCGGCGATATCGACGTTCGAATCTTCCAGCGCGCCGGACAGGATCGTTCCGAAGCCGCCGTTGCCGGCATAGCCCATGACGATGACACCCGAATCGTTGCTCTGGGAGTAGACGTTGCCCGCAAGCGGCTTGAGGTTGTCGGGGCTCTGCACGTTCGCCATGGCGATACGGTATTTCGGAGCCAGGTCGCCGTTTTCGTACTTGAGATAGACAATACCGTCGTCGCTGATCTCGTAGCCGGCAACACCGCTGGGGCCAATGCCGTCGATATCGCCCTTGGCCGCGAATGCGGCTGCGAGCTGCGTGCTGCCGCCGGTCGCGCCGCCGATCGAAACCGTGAGCGACTTCAGCACGGCGCCGTCGATCGGAAGCTCGTCCAGAACGAGGTCTGCAGGGCTTGCGGGCGTCTCGAGCTTGCCTTCCGCGTCGAAGGTCATGGTCTGGGGCGTCGCGTCATCGACGCTGGCCACGATGGCGGGCGGCGTCGCACCGCTCATCATGTCGTAGATGTCACCCGTCTCGGGATCGGTGTAGGTGACCGTGACTTCCCATTCGCTGGTCGGGGGCGGGCCGGCGGTCGTGCTGACTTTCGTGTAGTTGAAGTCGAGCTTGCGCGTGTTGCCCAGGCTGTCATAGGCGACGAGCGACGTCGCCTTCTTGTAGCCGTCAGCCTCGTTCGACGGCAGATTGACATGCAGGTAGCCCTTTTCGGACGCCTTCACGTTCAATTCGCCGGATGCGAGGTTGATCTTTTCGAGACCTGCAAAGCCGTTGATGACAACGGTCGGGTCTTCCGTCGACGAGTAGGGATAGCCCATCAGCGTGAAGCCGGCCGAGTTCTTCAGCGTGCCGTCGCTCATCGGGGTAAAGGCGCCGGCGCGGGTCAGATATTCGACACCATCAGAACCCTGGACGATGAAGAAGCCCCGGCCGTTGATGGCCAGGTCCGTTGCCGAGGTAGTGTAGGTGAAGGTGCCCTGCGATGAAATGGAGTAACGGACATCGGTGGTCACACCACCGGAATTATAGGCGCCGCCGGTCGTGGGAAGAATCAGCGAAGAGAACTGCGTCGCGGCCTTCTTGTAGCCCGTCGTGTTCGCGTTCGCGATGTTGTCGGCAACCGTGCTCAGGCGGTTTGCCTGAGCGTTCATGCCGGAAACACCCGTTCTCATCGTGCCGTAAAGACTCATGTCAAATCCCCGTTCGTCTCGTCTTAGCGACCCTATGGGACGGGCCTTGCGTGAAGCTGGCTGCCGGGGTCCGCCTTCCCCGCCCGCCGGCGGTGATTTTTAGCTCTGCCAATCGATGCAGTAGCCAAGGAAGCGCTTGGAATCGATCGGGTCGAAACCGAGCTTCTTACGCAGTTTCTTACGCAGCTTGCTGATGTGGCTTTCGACGACGTTCTCTTCGACGTCCTCATCGAAGATGCCGTAGATCGCATTGAATATCTGGGACTTCGAGAGTCTGCGGCCGCGGTTGGCGACCAGATATTCGAGGATGCGGCGCTCACGGCGCGGCAGGACGAAGACGTCGCCGGAAATTTCCGGGTCGCGGCCATCCGAGAAGACGCGGATCGGGCCGATGTCGGTATGGTTGGCAAGTGCCTTGAGGCGACGCCGGATGGCCGCCGCACGGGCCAGGATTTCACGGGGGTGAACCGGCTTGCGCACGACATCGTCGACACCGCTGTCGAAGAAGGCGAGCGTCGTTTCCAGGGACGGCGTGTCGCTGACAGCGATCACCGGAGCCTGTGAGCGATCACGGATCGCCCGCGGCAACTCCATGGAGAGTTGGCACTGGCCGATCAGGAACGCTTCAACCGCGTCGATATCGGAATCGGCAGCGGTGTTCACCCACTCGCCGAATTCACGGGGATCGAACCCCGTCGAGGGCACGCCCTCGCGACCAAAAAGAGAAGTATAGCCGTCTTTAACGAGCTCGCGCTCATCAACCACTACGATCATTCGTCCGCCTCCGAATCAGTGTGGTGCTTCGTTAAGGCAGTGGTACGAATCGGGCGAATCAGCAGCAACTAGAGGAAGTGAGTGGGTGGAATTAACAGTTGATTAACCAATGCGTGCCGATTTGATCTAGATATAGTGGCTATGGGTACTGATCACCACAATTTTCTCGTGGAAAAGTTAACAAAGGTTAACGCGCACCCTTGGCCTGCCCAAAACATGGCACATTCCCGCCACATTGCGGCACACCTCATATCTGAGCAAAAATTCAACCTTTAGTCGAATTACTGGCAGAACTGTTTCGCGTTCTGCGTCCAGCTTCCGTAGCCGGTTGCAACCAGATTCGCGATCACTCGGCAGACATAACGCTTTTGCGCCGGGTCGTTGTTGGGACCGGCGTGATAGCGTGCCACGGCCATCGTCCAGGTCTCGTGACGAGCATGCAGCCTGGCGAGGAATGCGGCGGCATATTCGACATTCTTGCGCGGGTCGAACATCTCTGCCGGTGAGGTAAAGTGCTCACCGTGGAAATGATGGTTTATCTGCATGCAGCCAAGATCAATCAGCTTTGCACCGCGCCCCCGAGCCGCCTGAAAAACCTCGAGCGCCTCCTCACGGCTGCGGCCAAAATAGGCCTTGCCTTCGATGTTGAGCGCGAAAGGCTGAAGCGACCCCTTCCTGCCGGTTTCCGTCAACCCTACCGAGTAGAGGATACCGGCCGGAATGTCGTATTTGGCGGCTGCCGCAAGGATCTCCCGCTCGCAGCTTCCAACCGCAGCCTTCGCCTCAGAGATAGACGCCGCCAGACCGATAAGACTGGCTGCCAGAAAGGCCAGACGCGTTGTCCGTCGTATTGTCCTCACGGGAGCCTCCCTGCCCTGCAAACGTGCCTGAACCTTCCCCACCGCCCTGGCGGCCGTCTTCACGCGCCTGCGGCTGGTTGGAGAATTGCTGCTGCTGATCCGCACCGCCCTGCGCATTGGCGCTGCGGTCGACAGGCGAAAGCTGAACGCTCACCTGATCCACTGCAAAGCCCTGCGCGCGCAGCGCGCGCACAATGGCGTCTTGATCGTCGCTGAGCTGGCGATAGGCCTCGCCCGTCTCCACCTGCAGCGAAACGACCAGCGCGTCGCCATGCAGGCGTAGCGTCGCCGTCACGAGGCCAAGCTCGATCGGGTTCATCTGGATCTTCAGCGTATTGACCACCTTGCCCGTGGCGGCCTGTTCGTGACCGATACCGCTCGTCGCACTCAGAGAGGTCACCCATTCGGAATCCTGCGTGATCGCCGTCGTCACGGCAGCCGCATTGCTGGTCTGCGCCAGGCCGATATAGCGGCGCGCCTCGACAACGGTGACACCCTCGCCGCGCGGTCCCGTGGGATTGGCGTCGCGCAGCGTTGCGCGGTCACCCGAACCGGAAAGGCTCAAATCGAGGTCGCGTCCCTTGCCATCGGCGCGCGCGATCCGGAAAAGCTTGTCCGTCTCGGACTGCGGCAGCTCGCCACCATCTGTGTCGGCGAGTTCCGAAGCGTCGCCCTTTACGGTCGAGTCGGCAGCTACACCTGCCTTGCCTCCCGATTTCGCTGCTGGCTCGGCTCGTCCCTCATGTGCGGCGGCGGAAATGGATTTCCCGGCACCGGCCAAAACAGCCTGCGGCATGGTATTTTGCGCGCCGAGCATTTCGAGAAGGTTGCCGACATCGGTCTTGTCTGCGCCTTCTGCCTTGGCACCGGGATGGTCTTCGCCCTCGGCCGGCACGGTGTTTTCATCGCTTTCGCCAGTTCGGGCCTTGCGACCGGACGCGCCGGCCCCAAGAAGTGCCGCAACCTTCTCCTCGAAGGAAACGCCTGCTTCCGCCTCATCCTGCGGCTTGCCCAGTGCACTGGCGAGCGCCGTCATGTCGCGGCGGCCCACCTTCACGCGCGGATCGGCAGCCTCGTCCTCGCCCTGCTCGCCCTTGCCGGAGATCGATATCCGCCCGCCCTTCTGACCGCCCTGACCCTCGCGCCCATGGAGGCTGGCGATGGCATGCGAGAAGCCGTTCTCTTCCGAGCCGCCGGCGCCGTTTCCGTCGCCTGCCTTGCCCTTGCCGGGAACAGGCCCCGACGCGATGCCCAAAACACCGCCACCGATCGTGCTCATGTGCCTTCTCCCTCCAATAGCTTGTCGATCTCGTCCAGCTTCGACCGGCCACCCGACACGAAGCTGTCGAAGGCGGGGTCGACGCCCGCCTGCTCTTTCTCGACTTTCGCGTCTTTCTCCGGCTCTGCCACCGCCGCCGCGTCCGTCGACGTCTCGGTGGGCCGAGCGGCCGTTTCCGCCGCGTTCAGGCTGTCATAGGAAGCGCCCTCGCCCTCCGGCACCGTCGTGACGACAGGCTCGGTTTTCTGGGCCGAGGCGACCGGCTCGCGCAGGACCTCTTCCGCGACAGCTCGCGCGGCCTCTTTCAGGGCGCGGTCCTTCACGGAAAGCTTTTCGTCCGGAATGGAGACGATCGTCTCCATCGCCGAGGCGACATCGCCCGACGGCACCGACGCCAGACCCGAATAGAGATCCGCCAGAGCCTTCGGCACGCTTTCGCCATCTCCCGACAGGATCTGGGCGCGCTCTGCCGCCAGCGACGCGAGCTTGTTCTGGCCCGAGATGGCGGCAAGCCGCGCCATGCGCAGATAGACTTCCCGCTGGCGCGGCACGTCCATGAACGACAGGACCTCGAGAATATCCTTCTCGTTGAGCTTTTCGAAATTATCGACCGCCAGTGTCACGAAGAGATCGGCGAACTGGCTGGCATAGGGCGAGCGCAGATATCGACGGGCATAGCGATTGGCATAGCCCATGCTCCGGTCGATCCAGCCGGCCTGGCTGGCGATGTAGATGGAGCGGCGCAGCGCCGCCTCCTCCACAATGGTGCCGGGCGCAACGAGGCGCGCCCAGTCAAAATAACTCAGGGCCAGCGCGGGGTCCTTGCGCAGCACGGAATTGGCGGAAACGAGTGCCAGATAGGGGCCGACCCGCGAACGCTTGTACTCAGGGAAGATTTCGGCCAGCGACTTCACGCTCTGACTGCCGGTCCCGCTGAGATAGTCGCGCAACGCATCGGTGAGGCGGGAATCGAAATGGCCTTCGACGTCCTTCTTGATCAGGAATTCCAGCGTCTCGGGATTGCCGCCGCTCATGGCATAGACCAGCGCGGCATCCACATTGCGGGGATCGTCGAAAATCGCAGGCTCAGCGGTGCGCAGCCGCGCGTCGATGGTCGTCAGCAGGAAGCGCTGCATCTCCATGGCCGAGTGGTCACCGAGCACCACCGTATCCTGCACGAACTGCAACGACCGGATCATCTTGTAGGGCGCCAGATCGTCAGGGCTCTCGGCGCGCGCGAGCGCAGCGGCTGAAAACGCAGCCGCCAGAACCGTTCCCAACAGAAGGAAGCGCCCGAATGGCTTCATCGTCTCAGCCACCCTCGGCCTGAATGAGGATTTCGATACGGCGGTTGGCGGCAGCCATCGGGTCTTCAGCGACCTGCAACCGGCGATCGGCAAAGCCGGTGACCTGGCTGACGCGCTTTTCCTCCAGCCCGCCGCGCACCAGCATGTAATAGGCGCTCTGCGCACGATCCATCGACAGCCGCCAGTTGTCGTTCTTGCCGCCGGCAAAGGGACGCGCGTCGGTATGACCGCGGATGGCGATTGCGCCCGGCCGTCCTTCGAGGATCTTGCCGATCTTTTCCATGGCCAGCACCATCTCCTGCCGCGGCACGGCGGAACCGATATTGAACATCGGTGTATCGAGCTGGTCGGTCAGGCTGACGAGAAGGCCGCCTTCGGTGGGTGTGACGGTCAGGCCTTCAGCAAGCTTGCCGATCGCCCCGATCTCCTTGGCAATCTGCTGTTTCAGCTCGCTCGCCTGCTTTTCCTCCGTCGCTTTGACCTCGTCCGCCTTCGTGGCCTCTTCGGCCTTTGCCTGCGTTTCGGCATCCGCCTGTTTCAGCGCATCCTGCACGGTGCGGTCGGTATCGACGGCAGCCATCTGGGTGGCGGACTGGTCCTTGTTTGCGCTTGCTTCACTGCCGGCATCGGTCGCCTGCGAGATTTCCACCTGCTGCGTCCAGAAATCGGGATCGAACGGGTCGCGGTACGCCTCGCCGCCGTTCGCGCCGGTGGCCGGGCCGGAATTTGCGGCGCCGCCGTCGCCCTTGGCGCTCACATTCGCCTGCTGGCCGACTTCCTGCGCGATTTCGGACAGGACGGAATAGGGATTGTTGAAGAAGTCGGCCTCGGAATACTGCGTTTCCTCGCCAGCCGTCGTCTTCTTATCCTTGCCGCTTTCGGCGCCGTTGCCGCTTTCCTGCTTCTGGCCCTCTTCCTTGGACTTGTCCTGCGTGGCTTCGCCTTCGGCGGTGTTGGCGGGTTTCTTGACCGATTTCTCGGCCGGCTTGTCGTCGGTGAGCTTTATGGGATTGAAGTAGGAGGCGACAGAGGCCTTCGTTTCCTCGTTAGCCGCATTGACGAGCCACATGACGAGAAAGAATGCCATCATGGCCGTCATGAAGTCGGCATAAGCAATCTTCCAGGCGGCGGAATGGTGATCGCCGTCATGGTCGCCATGGCGTTTGACGATGATGATCTCGTTCTTGCCGTGGTGATGATTTTCGCCGTCGCTCATCCAAGCACCTTGCTGACGGTCTCGGCCCAGGCGGCCATCCGCGTTACCAGAACGGCGTCACCGAGTTCCACCGTCAAATCCACATCCTGCACTTCGACGTGCCGGAAGACCGGTGTCGGCTCGTTGAAATGCGATTTCAGCTGGTCAAAGAGGTCTGCCGGCCCCTTCACCGTGATCGTCACGCCCTCGCCGTCCTGCAGGCCTTCCGCAATGACGCGAGCGAGATCGGAAACCGCGCCCTGCGTCAGGACCTGGCTCATGACCGGTGCCAGCACTTGGGCGGCCTGGGCGGCAACGCCATCGGCAACCTCGGCGGTGAAGGCGGAGAAACGTTCGGCCAGCGCCTCCGCATATTCCTGTTCGTATCGCACCTTCAGCGATTCGAGTGCTGCCTGATGAGCGCTTTTCAAGGCGGCCAGTTCGGCCTCATGCCGGGCCAGGAGTTCCGCCTCGGCAGCCGATTTCCCCTGTTCGAACGCCTCAGCCCGCTCGGCCTCAACGTCCACGGCGGGCAAGGCAGGCGCGATGGCAAAGGATTCCGTCTCTGCGGTTCCATCCCGCTGCGCGAAGCTCGACGGCTTGAAAAGCGGCGCCGGCGGGCGGGCGGGTGCGCTGAAGTCCTTGAGATAGCGGGCGAGATGCACACTCATGCCGGCCCCCGCGAAACCGCATTGTGCCCGATGAACGCGCAAAAGGCCCGGCGGGGAAACCGCGGACCGCTTGAACGCTCGCTCTCGAAAACACTTGTACCTGACAACACCGGTGACCTGTCTCCTGGACATAGCGCCCTCCGGGAGGCGGAAAGCGCACAATCTTCCTGATCGTGCCATCGAGCCTAGGGGTTCAAACTTGTGCGAGGATGAAGGGTGCTGGGCCGCGCCAGGGCAAATAGCGCGACCCAGCCGCCCGTCCCGGCCGATGACCAGCGGCCGGGCGGATGGAAACCTCTTTGCTCTTACTGGCGGAAGAGCTGAAGGATGTTTTCGGCGCTCGAATTGGCGATGGAGAGCGACTGGATGCCGAGCTGCTGCTGGGTCTGCAACGCCTTGAGGCGGGTCGATTCCTCGTTCATGTCGGCGTCCACCAGACGGCCGATGCCCTTGTCGATCACGTCGCCGAGCGTGGCAACGAAGCTTTCCTGCATTTCGATGCGCTTGGTGATGGCGCCGAGCGTGGAAGCCGCATTGGTCAGGTCCTTGAGGATGAAGTCCGTGACGCTGATCATGGCGTCCAGTTCCTCATAGGTCGTGTCGTTAGTGATCTCGATCTCGGTGCCGGTGTCGGGCGTGGCCGAGTCGATCGTCTTGCTCATGTCGATCAGGTAGTAGTCGCCCGTGAGCGCCGTCGGATCGGATGCCAGCGTCGAGGCGTCGATCGCCTTTGTCAGATAGCCGTCGGCGGGGTTCTCGACATCGATCAGCACGGAATTGGCGGTATCGAAGTCCAGCGTGGCGACCTTGACGTTACCGTCGGCCGAGCGGACGAAGGACGCCACAACAGACTTGATGCCGAGCGCATCGGTGCCGGCATTGTAAAGCCAGTTCTCGCCGGAGAAGGACGCGGACTGCGCGGCCGAGACCAGCTGGTTCTTCAGTTCCTTGATTTCATCGTTGATCTTCGTCTTGTCGACGCCGGGCTCGCGGGCGGCGACAAGCTTCGCCTTGATCTCGCTGAGCACGTCGATGACGTTTTCCAGAGCCGTGTAAGCGGTATCGACCTTGGCGGCGCCGAGGCCGAGCGCGTCGGCGACGGTGGAGATGGCGCGGTTGTCTGACCGCATGGTCGTGGCGATCGACCAGTAGGCGGCATTGTCGGCGGCGGTTTCGACGCGCAGGCCGGAGGAGACGCGCGCCTGCGTCGTCTGCATGTTGGTGTCGATGGAACGAAGCGTCTGCAGCGCCGCCATGGCGGCGGAGTTGGTCAGAATACTGGTCATTGGCACTTGCCCTGAAATGAAGTGTCGGGGACATGCCGGAGTGAGGCGGGACCGGTAACGCGGAGGGGCTTCATGCATCCGACGCGCTTGTTTGCCCTGGCGTCGGTCCAACGTTCTTAAGCATTGGTTAACGAGGAATGGTTAACAAATGGTTAATGCCGTTAAGGAAAGCTTAAGGGAGATTACGGAAGCGTAAACTCGAACGTCATCAGGACGGTGTGCATCTCTTCGCGTGCGCAAAACAAAAGCGGCGCGACCGAGGTCGCGCCGCCGTATGTTTGAAGTCAGGCTTAGGTTTAGTTGCTGTTGTTTGCAGCGTATTCCTCGATGATCTTGAGCAGAACGTCGCTGGCCATTTTGGTTGCCTGCGTGCTCGTGAACTCGTTGAACTGCGTCGGGTCCAGTTCTGCCAGCTGCCCGATCTTCAGGCCCGAGATTGCCTTGTCGCTGATCAGCGCAAGGTCACCCGCGGTGAAGCCCGCCAGGGCCGTGGCCGTGAAGCCGCCCACCGCGTTGGCAGTCAGCTTGCCGACCTGCGTGGCCGTCAGAGCCTCGGCCTGTGTGTCATCGAAAGCACCGGTCTGCGAGCTGGTCAGTGCTGCAACCTGCTTGTCATCGAGTGCAGCGATCTGGGCCGTCGTGAGTGCCTTAGTCTGGTCTTCCGTCAGTGCACTGATCTGCGTCGCCGAAAGCTTCGTGATATCGATAACAGCGATCTGCGCATCGGCATCAAGCGCCTTGACCTGAGTGGCCGACAGCGCGCCCACCTGAGCCTTGGACATCTTTGCAACATCGAGAGCAGCGACCTGGTTATTTTCGTCGTTCTCGTCCGGACCGGTAAAGGCCTTGATCTGCGTCGCCGTTAGGCCGTCGACCTGATCCTGGCTCATCCCGGCAACCTGCTCCACGGTCAGGGCAGCGATCTGCGTGGTGTTCAGCGCAGCAATCTGTGCCTTGGAGAAAGCCTGGAACTTGGCCAGGTCTCCATCAACCAGGGCCTGAAGCTGCTCGCCGCTCAGGCCTTTCATGGCTTTGACACCGATCTTCTTGATCTCGTCGACGGTGAACGTCGCGAAGTCTTCCGCGGAGATGGCGCCCAGTGCGTCGGCGCTCAGCGCGCCGACCTGTGCTTCCGTCAGGTTCGTGGCCACCGTTCCGCTCAAGCCAGCGGCCTGCTCCTTCGTCAACGTCGCGATCTGCGTCTCTTTCAAGAGGCTGATACGCGTGTCGCCGATGGCCGTAATGTCTGCCGCTTCCAGCTTCGCCATGGACTTTGGCGCGATGGCCTTGAGTGCATCGTCGCTAAGATCCTTGAGGGTACCTGCTGTAGCGAGCGCCTTGATCGCGTCGGCGTTCAGCGTTGCGACCTGCTCCTTGGTCAGCTTTGCAACCTGGGTGTCGATGAGTTCACCCAGCTTGCCGCCGGCGGCGAGCGCTGCAATCTGCTTCGGCGTGAAGGTCTCAATCTGCGTGTCGTCGATGTCCTCGACATTCAGGGACTTGACCTGAAGGTCAGTTAGACCTTTGATTTGCGTCGCATCAAGTGCCTTGAGCTGCTCTGGCTTGAGTTCGCTGATCTGAGTCGGACTCAGTGCTGCGATCTGCTTGGCCGTCAGATCCTTGATGCTGCTGTCGCCAGCATTGGCGGGCGCTTCCAGCAGGTCCGCGATATTGACCTTCTGGATCTGGGCTGCTGTCAGAGCCTTCAACTGCGTCGTGGTCAGCGCCTGAAGCTGCGTGTCCTCAAGTTCACCGATCTGATCCGGGGTGAAGGAGGCGATCTGCTTGGTGGTCAGTTCCTTGATCTGGGTGTCACCGAAAGCCGAAACCGAGATCTTTTTCAGCTGATCGGCTTTCAGGCCGTTCAGCTGCTGGCCGCTGAGGGCATCGATCTCGGTGGCCGAAAGATTCTCGAGCGTTTCAGGCTTGAATGCGCCAATCTGGGAAGCAGTCAGGCGGGTGACCTCTGTACCGGCGGCGGCGCCACCAAGGACGATAAGCTTCTTGACGTCGTCCTCACCAAGCTCGGCAAGAACCTTGACACTGATGGCCTCGATTTCACCGGCCTGGAACGTGGCGTCTGCGGTATTCAGGACCTTTGAAATCGCGTCCTTGTCGAGTCCCTTGAGCTGTGTTGCGGTCAATGCCGTAACCTGCTCCTTGCTCAACTCTTCGGTGCCCTTATAGATCGCGTTGATCTGTGCTGCGGAGAATAGGTTTACCTTGTCGCCGATTGCTACGAGCTGGTCGGTATCAAGGCCACCCGCGGCAGCGGCCGATACGGCCTTCCACTGCGCGGCAGTGAATTCCTTGACGCCATCCTTATCGAGGGCAGCGAGCTTTTCGCCATCGAGCGTCTTGATCTGTGCTGCGGACAGCGACTTTACGTCGTCGGCCGTCAGACCTGAAAGGACGGTTGCGGAAAGCTGTTGGAACTGGGCGGGCTTCAGGGCGGAAATAAGCGACATCGTATATACCTCGGTGCTTGGCCAAATGTGATTCTTCGCAAGACACAGCCGCAGCATGAGGACAACGGTCTCTCATGCTTGCTCCAAGGATCGCTCCGGACGTGCGAACGCCAGGAATCCCGCAAGACGAAGAATGTTTAAGGAGGACATGGCTCGCACGAGCCTGCGCATCGGGGCGTCATGCTTCCGGGCGCTTCGAATGAGCCCGATCCCTATGCCAGCAGCCGCGAGTATCCGCGACTGGTGCCAGTGTTAGGATACAACCTTTAATTTCCCATTAACAGCGCATGCCATGGTCCCTGAATCGAACAGTGCCGGCCAGCCAGAAGCAAGTCTGGACGGCTATGACGGCAAAACTCTCCTACCGCCCAGATAGGGCCTGAAAGGCCGATACCGCACAGGACGCCATGACTGCCAACTCTCCCGTAAACGCCGCGCCAGGCAACCCGCTTCTCGAGCTCATGGCGCGCGCGCGCAACCAGCAGCTTCCGCTTGCCGACCTCTTCCAGTCTGCGGAGAACCTATCGGCTGCCGGGCATCGACCGGCGGCGGCGGAGATCTACAAGCTCTGGATCGCGTTCAACGACAAAAATCCCCTGCTGCATCTCGCCTATTTCAACTATGCCGTTACGTTGTCATCGCTTGGCGACACGGCCGGGGCCATGCATGCGCTGCGCGCTGCGATCCGCATCGAACCGCAGTTCGGCCAGGCCTATATCAATCTCGGCAGGACGCTTGAAGATTGCGGCCTGATCGGACCGGCCGTCGAGCAGTGGCAGACCTATGCGGATGCAACCGCCGACGTCACGCCGGATCGAATCAGCCATCGACTGCTCAGCCTGCAACATATCGGGCGCGTGCTTGAGGGAGCGGACAGGCTGGAGGAAGCCGAGGCCGCCCTCTGGCAGGCGATGGAACTCGCGCCGACGCGGCCTGAGGCGGCGCAACACTGGATTTCGCTGCGGATGCGCCAGTGCAAGTGGCCGGTCCTGCAGCCTTCGCTCTATGTAACGCCGAGGCAGTTCATGGAGGCGATGTCGGCGATGTCGATCGCCTGCTATGCCGACGATCCTCTGTTCCAGATGGCCAAGGCCTATCGCTATGCCCGCACCACCGTCGGCCGCCCGGCCGATCTGGCGGCGTTCAGTCCCAAGCCGGTGCGACAGAAAACCGGCACGCGAGAGCGGCTGCGCGTGGGGTACCTCTCCTCCGATCTGCGCCAGCATGCCGTCGGCTTCGCGCTCAGCGAAGTGCTGGAATTGCACGACAAGGAAAGCGTTGAAATCTACGCCTATTACTGCAGGGAGCCCGCGCCCCTCGATCCGACACAGGAACGCATCCAGCGGGCCGTCGATCACTGGCGTGACATCGCCAAATTGAGCGACATCGACGCTGCGCGACTGATTGCCGATGACGAGATCGATGTGCTGATCGATGTCAACGGCTATACGAAGCATGCGCGCACCGCGATCTTCGCCTACCGGCCGGCACCCGCGATCGTGAATTTCTGCGGCTATCCCGGCACCATGGCGAGCCCTTACCACCAGTACATGATTGCTGATGAGCGCATCGTGCCGCCGGAAAACGAGATTTATTATACCGAGAAGGTTCTTCGCATCCCCTGTAACCAGCCGGTGGACCGCGCGCGCTTCGTCAATCCTCGTCCCACACGGGCGGAAGCGGGGCTGCCGGAAGATGCGTTCGTCTTCGCGAGCTTCAACGGCATGCAGAAGATTACCGCCCCCTGCTTTGCGCGATGGATGACAATTCTGAATGCAACACCGGAAAGCGTGCTGTGGCTTCTCGCCGGCGACGACGTTGCCAACGAGCGCCTGCGCACGCGGGCAGTCGAGAGCGGCATCGAGCCGGAGCGCATCATCTTCGCCGGCAAGGTGCAGAACCCGGACCACCTCGCCCGCATCGGGCTTGCCGATCTTTTCCTCGACACCTTCCCGTATGGCGCGCACTCGACCGCTGCGGATGCCATCACGCAGGGTCTGCCTGTGCTGACGGCGGCAGGCAAGAGTTTCGCTGCACGCTTCTGCGCCAGCATCGTGGCGGCTGCCGGGATTCCCGAGCTGATCTGCGATGGGCCGGACGAATATGTGCGCACCGCCATCGCCCTAGCGCAGGATCCGGCACGACTTTCCGATATCCGCCGCTCGCTTGAGAAGCAGCGCGACACCTGCGCGCTACGCGACACGCCCGCGCTCGCTCATCGACTCGAGGCGATCTTCTGGCAGATCCAGGGCGAGGCGGAACGAGGCGAAATGCCGGTGCCGGATCTCCGTAATCTCGACATCTATTACGAGATCGGCACGCAGCTGGCCGCCGCGGAAATCGAGTTCGAGGACGATGCAAGCTATCGCGCGCGCTACCGGGCCGAGCTCGCCGCGCTCGATGCCTATGCACCACTTCAGCCGGATGCGCGCCTGTGGCCGGCTGAAGCCGCGACCTGAAACGGGGGACGGCATATGCGGGCGAAAGACAGGATACTCGTTGTCGGTGCCGGGCTTTCCGGTGCCGTCATCGCCCGGGAACTGGCACAGGAAGGCTTCCTCGTCGATGTCATCGATGCACGCGACCATGTCGGCGGCAACTGCCATACGCAGCGTGACCCTGAGACCGGCGTCATGGTGCATGTCTATGGGCCACACATCTTCCACACCGACGACACGGAGGTCTGGGACTATGTCAACGGCTTCCAGACCTTCCTGCCCTACAAGAACCGGGTAAAGACCGTGAGCGGCGGGCAGGTCTATTCGCTGCCCGTCAACCTGCACACGATCAACCAGTTCTTCGGGAAATGCTTTCGCCCGGAGGAGGCCCGCGCCTTTGTGGAAGCGCAGGCAGACACATCGATCACAGACCCCAGGACTTTCGAGGAGCAGGCGCTGCGCTTCGTCGGGCGTGATCTCTACGCGGCCTTCTTCGAGGGCTATACCCGCAAACAGTGGGGCTGCCCGCCGGCGGACCTTCCTGCCGCCATCCTCAAGCGCCTGCCAGTACGCTTCAACTATGAGGACGACTATTTCTCTCATATCCATCAGGGCATGCCGGAGAACGGCTATACGGCCATGGTCGAGAACATCCTCGATCATCCCCGAATCAAGGTGAAACTTGAAACCCGCTTCGACCGGACGCAGAGCGATGGCTTCGCCCATGTCTTCTATTCCGGTCCGCTCGACGGCTACTTCGCCTACGAACACGGTCTTCTCGGCTATCGAACGCTGGATTTCGAGCGCTTTACGCATCAGGGCGATTACCAGGGCTGTGCCGTGATGAACTACGCCGACCTCTCCGTGCCCTATACGCGCATCACCGAGCACAAGCATTTTTCGCCATGGGAGGCGCACGAAGGGTCGGTGTGCTACCGGGAGTTTTCGCGCGCCTGCGGTCCCGATGACATTCCCTACTACCCCATCCGCCTCGTCGAGGAGAAGGCGCTGCTCGCCGACTATACGGCCCTGGCCGAGCGCGAGACCGACGTTACTTTCGTCGGGCGGCTCGGCACCTATCGGTATCTCGACATGGATGTGACGATCCGTGAGGCGCTGGATACCGCACGGGTCTATCTCGACCGGAAGACGACAGGCGGTGCGATGCCGGCTTTCCTTCACGCGCCGCTCTGACGGATGCCCTAAACGGCAAAGGCCCCGGCAGAACCGGGGCCTTCGAAACTGTGTCAAACGGTCGACCCGTCTTCCGATTAACGGAAGAGCGAGAGGATGCCTTCCGACGAGGAGTTGGCGATCGAGAGTGCCTGGATGCCGAGCTGCTGCTGGGTCTGCAGGGCCTTGAGGCGGGTGGACTCTTCGTTCATGTCGGCATCGACCAGGCGACCAACGCCCTTGTCGATGGCGTCCGTCAGCTTGTTGGCGAAATCTTCCTGCAGGTTGATGCGCATGGAGATCGAGCCGAGCTGCGAAGCAGCCTTCGTCATCTGCTGAAGAGCAGCTTCCACGAGCGACAGAGCATCGGCCATGTCAGCGTCCGTGTAGTCGGTGATCGTCATGTTAACGACGGTCGTGGCAGCATCCCAGTCGGCCGAAGCAGCCGTTACACCGAGATCGTCAGAAACCGAGCCGAGGATACCACCGGCGCTGGCCGTGTGATCGTCCGTATCGACGGTCGAGAACAGAACGTTCGAATTGGTGCCGGCGCCAACGTCCGGGAGGTCCTGCAGCGTGTAGGTCGTGGTGCTGACCTTGACGGTGCCGTCGGCGCTGCGGATGAAGCCGGAGACGACGGTCTTGTCGGCAACGTTTGTCGGGGCGGTGTCGGTGTTGTCGTAGACCAGCCAGTTCTGGCCGTTGAACGCGGCGCCGCTGGCGATCGAAACCAGCTGCTGCTGCAGCTGCGTGATTTCTTCCTGAACCTTGGCCTTGTCGACGCCCTGTTCGGTGGCGGCGGTTACCTTGGCCTTGATTTCCTTGACGACATCGATGGCGGCTTCCATGCCGGCATAAGCGGTGTCGACCTTGGCGGCACCCAGGCCCAGGGCGTCCTGAACAGCAGAGAGGGCCATATTGTCCGAACGCATCGTGGTCGCGATGGACCAGTAGGCAGCGTTGTCGGAGGCTTCGCCGACGCGAGCGCCCGAGGAAACACGATCCTGCGTGGTCTCCATCGAGTTGCCGATCGAGCGCAGGGTCTGGAGAGCGGACATAGCCGCGACGTTGGTAAGAATGCTGGTCATGAGATGCGTGCCCCTTGAGTGGCTGACTGAGGAAGGGCATTCCGGATGTTAGCCGGGGAACGGTGGTCAGCATCATGCCTGCTAACCGGTTAAGTTTCTTGGTTAACCCACCGTTTCGATGGGCCAAGAAAACCGCAATAAAGTTAATGAAGTCTTGAGCGCGGAAAAAAAATGCAAAAAGCCGCCCCCGTCACCGGGAGCGGCCTTTTCGAAGGTGGGGCGCGGGTCAGCCTTCCGCGCCCTCCTCCATCCGTCTATTAACGGAAGAGCGAAAGAATGTTCTGCGAGTTCGAGTTCGCGATCGACAGCGACTGGATCGCCAGCTGCTGCTGGGTCTGCAGGGCCTTGAGGCGCGTGGACTCTTCGTTCATGTCGGCGTCGACGAGGCGGCCTACGCCCTTGTCGATGGCGTCGGAAAGCTTCGTGGCGAAGTCTTCCTGAAGCGTGATGCGCTTGGACAGCGAGCCGAGCGTCGAGCCGACGGTCTGCATGCTCTTGAGAGCCGATTCGACCGTGTCGAGATGGGTGGCCATGGCGGTATCATCTTCGGAGCCGTCGAGTTCGATGGCCATGACGTCGGCGAGAATGCCAGAAGAGTCATCGACCGTACCGTTCGTCGGGTCATACGCGCCGAACAGCGAGCCAGCCTGGGCATCGTAGGTTGCAGTCGTGACCTTAACGGTGCCGTCGCTGCCACGAACGAAGCCGGTAACGACCGTTGCATCGTCAGCGCCGCCGGCCAGCCAGTTTTCGCCGTTGAAAGCAGCGCCCGAGCCGATGCTCTTCAGCTGTTCCTGGAGCTGCTTGACTTCTTCCTGAACCTTGACCTTGTCGACGCCCTGTTCGGTTGCCGTTACCAGCTTGGCCTTGATTTCCTTGACGACATCGATCGCAGCTTCAACACCAGCGTAGGCTGTGTCGACCTTTGCGGCGCCGAGGCCGAGGGCGTCCTGAACGGCGGAGAGGGCAGCGTTGTCGGAACGCATGGTGGTCGCGATCGACCAGTAGGCAGCGTTGTCCGAAGCCGCGCCAACACGCTGGCCGGACGAAATGCGGCCCTGCGTGGTTTCCATGTCGTTGTTGATCGTGCGCAGCGTCTGGAGAGCCGACATTGCAGACGTGTTGGTGAGAATGCTCGACATTCTAGTTGTCCCTTTGAACGAAATACTGATGGGGACATACCGGACTGAAAAAACTTACCGGTTACGACGGTCGGCCTCATGCCAACTCGGTGCTTCAACGCATTGAAGGGAAACCAAACCCGTCGTGTTGAGGCAAAAGTCGCAGCCAATCCTTGCCAACTCCTTAAGTCGGGAGGAAGCATTCAACCCGTTGAAAAACAGGGTAAATAGCCGGTAAAGCGCTATGGTTAAGAGGGTCTAACTGAACGACCGAACGAGGCTGCCGACAAGCAGATTCCAGCCGTCGATAAGCACGAAGAACAGGATCTTGAAGGGCAGCGAGATCGATGTCGGCGGCAGCATCATCATGCCCATCGCCATGGTGATCGTGGCGACGATCAGGTCGATCACGAGGAAGGGCAGCACGACCAGAAAGCCGATCTCAAAGCCGCGGCGGATTTCCGAGATCATGAAAGCGGGGATGACGACGCGCAGGTCCGCCACATTGTCCTGGACAACCGTCTGGCCGCGTTCTTCCGCCAGCGAAATGAACAGTTCGATGTCCTTGTCGCGGGTATTGGCGACCATGAATTCGCGGAAAGGCTCGGCAATGCGCTTGGCCGCCTCGGTCTCGTCGATCTGGTTTGCGATCAGCGGTTCGACGCCGTTCTGCCAGGCGCGGTCGAAAGTCGGCGCCATGACGTAAAAGGTCATGAACAGCGCAAGCGAGACGAGAATCATGTTCGAGGGCGTGGTGGCAAGGCCCATGCCCGAACGCAGGATGGAAAAAGCGATGACGAAGCGCGGAAAGCTCGTCACCATGATCAGGATGCCGGGCGCGACCGACAGAACCGTAAGAAGGCCGAAGGTGCGGATGATCCAAGACGCCGCCGAACCGTCGATAGGCGCATTGAGGAGACCACCCGGCAGTTGCAGCTGCTGCTGGGCATAGGCCGCACCGGTCATCGCCATCATGGCGACAAAGGTCAGGAGGATGCGAATCATTCGATCACAAAGGTTCGGAACATAACGTTGGTTACGCGCCCTTCAGACCGCAGGTCAACCCGCTCCTGGAGGTCATCCCTGAGATATTGGAAACCGCGCGGTCCCTGCACCTGCTGGAGCGATACCGTTCGCATATAGGCCATGATGTCCTGGTGGATTTCCTCTGCCAGAGCGACGTCCGGCGCGTCTTTGAACATCAGTGCGACTTCAAGCCGAACGCGGTTGTCGGAGGGGTAAGCGAGATTGCTGGTAATGGGATCGAGAAGCACGATGCCGTTGGCGAGGGTGGAGATGTGCGGCACCTCCTTGCCCTCCGCACCCTTCTCGCCTCCACCGTGACCGCCTTCGGCGGCAGCGGCTGCCGGCTCGGCCTTGGCAACCTCTTCCGTTGGCGGCGGCGCAAGCATGTTGCCCACGAGCCAGCCGCCGCCGCCCGCCAGGAGCGACAGCACGGCAATGACCGCGATGGTGATGACCGGAGAGGACTTCTTCTTCTCTGTGCCCTGTTCTTCGTCCGCCATGTGTTTCTTTCCGTATTGGACCGTCAGATCGGCGAGAACAGGTCGAGCGCCTGCTGGCCCCATGGCGGCTGCTGCACTTCGGTCAGACGGCCGCGCCCACCATAGGAGATCCGCGCTTCGGCAATCCGCTCATAGGCGATCTGGTTGTTGGCATCGACATCCTGCGGCCGCACGATGCCGGCGACGTTGAGAATGCGCAACTCATGGTTGACGCGCACTTC
Organism: Shinella sedimenti; assembly: GCF_022601905.1. Lineage (NCBI taxonomy): Bacteria > Pseudomonadati > Pseudomonadota > Alphaproteobacteria > Hyphomicrobiales > Rhizobiaceae > Shinella > Shinella sedimenti. Next base: position 485,447 of record NZ_JAKVIN010000003.1, on the reverse strand, counting down.
CTGCGAGCCGCTGATGAGAAGGTTCCCATTCTCGATGACGCCGGTGACGACGGCGGCAACGAGCAGGTTCAGCTTTTCCGAACGCTCGGTCGAGCCGTCGCCCTTCGTGCTGGTCGAGGATCCGAATTTCAGATCGCCGTCCGCATCCACGCTGGTCGAGCTTGTCTTGCCGGTGATGCCGAAATTGATGCCGCTCTTGTTGGTGCGCGAGCGGTCGGTCTTGTTGTCGAAGCTCGCCTTGTCATTGACTCGGATATTCACCGTCAGGATGTCGCCGATCTTGAAGGCGCGCGAATCCTTGAAGAGCGCCGACTGCTGGTCGCTCCAGATGGAGTAGCCGGAAACCGCCGTGCGGGGCTGCTTGGGATACATCGCCATCTGCGGCGTGGCGGCATAGTTGAGGCCGCTGCCGATGGGGCTCATCGCCGGCGCCTTGCCGATTTCCTTGATTGCCTGGTTCGAGCAGCCGGACAGTGCCAGCGCCACGGAAAGTGCGAAGGCTGTCTTCTTCATGACGGATCCTTTGACGTGTTCGCATCGCTCGCAGACGCGATGATGCGGGTGAGCATGGCGGCCTTGTCGGCCGGCATTTCCCCCAGAATGGTGCTCGACTGGCGCGGCGGCAGCTTCATCACGATGGCTGAAGCGATCTCGGGATCGAGTTCGGCCAGCTGTAAAGCCGCTGCATCAGGCTTCATCTTGCGGTAGATCTCGACGAGGTTCGCCTCGGCCGACTTCAAAAAGTCGTTGCGGCGCTTCAGCCAGTCCTCATACTCGGCCCGGCGCGCCTCCAGCGTCTTGATGCGCTCGTCGACACCTTTCTGGAGATCTTCGAGCTCCTTCTTCTGGAGAAGGTAGCGCTGGTCGCGCGCGGCATCGGCGATGTTCGTGCAGAACTCGCGGATCTCGTCGGCGCTCGCCTTCGTCGTCATGATGACCGGGCGCTCCTCGGCATAGGCGCCGGGAATGGCCAGCATCACCACGGCGGCGAATGGCAAGGCCAGTCGCCGCAGAAGAGTGGACGTGGTCGTGCCTGTCGTCATTGCAGTACCAGTTCTGCCTGGAGGGCCCCTGCGGTCTTGATGCTCTGCAGGATGGAGATGATGCCATCGGGCTTGACGCCGATACTGTTGAGGCCGGAGACCAGCGAACGAAGGCTCGAGCCGTCGATCATGGCGACATTGCCGCCTTCCTGCTGGACGAGGATATCCGTGTTCGGCTGCACCGCCGTCACGCCCTTCGAGAACGGCTCCGGTTGCACGACCTGCGGCATCTCGTTGACCTGCACGGTGAGCGTGCCGTAGCTGACGGCGACGGGCGAGATGCGCACGTCCTGGCCGATGACGATGGTTCCGGTCCGCTCGTTGATGACGACGCGTGCCGGCACATCCGTCTCAACGACAAGGTTTTCGATATCGGCCATCAGGCGGGCGAGATCGGCCATCTTCGGTTTTGCGATGTAGACCGACTGGGAATCGCGCGATTCGGCAATCGGCCCACCGTATTGCGCTGCCGCGTAACGGTTTATGGCATCGGCCATACCGACGGCTGTCGAGAAATCGGGATTGCGCAGTTGCAGCACGAGATCGGCCGCATCCTTGAAACGCGAGGGCAATTCACGCTCGATGATGGCGCCGTTCGGCACGCGGCCGGCGGTGGTGACGCCCTGCTGCACCGACGCGGCGTCGCCGCTGGCGCTGACGCCGGTCACGACGATGGAGCCCTGCGCGACCGCATAGATCTGCCCGTCGGCACCGGAAAGCGAGGTCATGACAAGCGTGCCTCCGCGCAGCGACGCGGCATCGCCAAGCGAGCCGACCGTCACGTCGATCCGGCTGCCGGGGCTGGCAAACGGCGGCAGATTTGCGGTCACGAGCACGGCGGCGATGTTCTTGGCGCGCGTCTGCGTGCCCACCATCGAGATGCCGAGGTTCTGCAGCATCGCCCGCATGGACTGTTCGGTGAAGGGGGAGGAGCGCATGCTGTCGCCTGTGCCCTGGAGGCCGACGACGAGGCCATAGCCGATCAGCTGATTGTCACGGCCGGCCTGCAGCGAGGCCACGTCCTTGATGCGTGCGGCGGACAGAGCGGGTCCTGCCGCGAGCATGACGCAGGCGAGGACGGCGACGGCACGAAGAAACAGGACACGCATCATTTTACCACCACATGGACCGTCCCGTCATCCATGACGGTGCCGGAAACGATCACGCCGGAATCCTTGTTGCGGACACGCACCAGTTCGCCCACCGACCCGTCCTGAAGGGGCGTTCCGGCTGCGCGCAGAACGAGCGAACCGTTGTCGAAGATCAGGCTGACGGTCGTGCCGCGGGCGACGGCGAATGGTTCGCGTAGCGCCGAGGTGAGGATCACGCGGCCGGGAAGCAGAGTCCGCTTGCTGACCAGCCCGCTGATCGCGCCGATGCTTTCCGCATATCCCTTGACGATGTTCGGGTTGGTGACCTCGACTTCTTCGAGCTGGCCTGCGTCAAGCTCTTCGCCGGGATAGATGATGCGCTTGGGCACGACGGCCATGCGCGCATCGGCAAGGGCCACGTCGGCCACGAGGAGACCCGCCAGCACGGCTGATACGGTGAGAACCGTGTGGCGCAATGTTGGAAGGGTCTTTCCCGTACGAAGGGCTTCTGTCAGGCGAAACATCATGTTCCCCGGGGTTCCGGTTGCTATCTCAGGTTCTTGCTGACCACGGCGGCCATCTCGTCGGCGGCCTGGATGATCTTGGAATTCATCTCATAGGCGCGCTGGGCGGAGATGAGGTCGGTGATTTCCTTGACCGGGTCGACGTTGGAGCTTTCCAGATAGTTTTGCTGGATATAGGCGAAGCCTTCCTCGTTCGGCGTGCCGACATTGGCGGCGCCGGAGGCAGCGGTTTCGCGGAAGAGGTTCTCACCCATCGGCTCGAGACCGGCCTCGTTGACGAAGTTCGCCAGTGTGATCTGGCCGAGTTCCTGCTGCTGGCCCGCAACCGTCGCGAAGACCTGGCCCGACTTGTTGACGGTCACTTCCGTCGCATCGACAGGCACTGTCATGCCAGGAACGACCGTGTAGCCGTCGAGGGTGACGATCTGACCTTCCGCATTGGTGTTGAAAGCGCCGGCACGGGTGTAGAGCGTACTGCCATCGGGCGCCTCGATCTGGAACCAGCCGCGGCCGATGAGCGCCATGTCGAAGGAGTTGCCCGTGGAAACGAGGCCGCCCTGAAGATGCAGGTTGCGCACTGCAGCCGTCTTAACGCCGAGACCGACGATTACGCCTTCCGGCACCACGGCCTGGTTGGCCCGGTTCGGCACGCCGGCAGCGCGCTCCGTCTGGTAGAGCAGATCGGAGAACTCCGCGCGGGCACGCTTGTAGCCCGTCGTATTGATGTTCGCGATGTTGTTGGCGATGACTTCGAGGTTGGTCTGCTGCGCGTTCATGCCGGTAGCGGCAATGGCAAGGGCTTTCATGTCCGGTCCTCAGATCTGCATTCTAGCGATTTCGAGATAGGCGGTGACGACCTTGTCGCGGAAGGCGATGGCGGTCTGCAGCGTCTGCTCGGCGTTCATGACGGCATCGACGACCTCACGGGTCGATGCCTTGCCCTGGATGGCGTCGAAAGACTTTGTCTCGCTGAGCTTCAGCGCGTTGGTCATATCGGTCGCCATATCGCCCATGACCTGGGCGAAACTCATCTGGCCGGTACCCTGCGCGGCTGCGCCCGAAACGAGGCCGGAGGCCGTCTTGTCGATGCCCGACAGGGCATCATTCGGAAAAAGGGAGCTGACGCCCTTTACGCTGTCGATCATTGCGAGGCCCTCAGAAGGTCGATGGTCGCGCTGATCAGGTCGCGCGATTGCTTGATGCTTTGCAGGTTGGCTTCGTAGGAGCGGTTCGCCTCGCGCATATCGGCCATCTCGACCAGCACGTTGACGTTCGGCATCTTGACGTAGCCCTTTTCATCGGCAGCCGGATTGCCGGGATCGTATTCGGTGGTGAACTCGCCCTCGTCGAAACCGAGGCGCGAGACCTCAACCGTGGAGGAGCCGCTCAGGCGATCCAGCTCGGAGGTGAAGGTGACGGTCTTGCGGCGGAACGGATCGGCACCGGGCGTGTCGCCGGTGGAGCGCGCATTGGCCAGGTTTTCCGAAACGATGCGAATACGGGTCGACTGCGCCTCAAGTCCGGAGGCTGCTACTTTCAGGGAGGCTACAAGCGGATCCATTTCTTACCTTTTGACTGTCATCAGCATCATGCGATGAAAGGCCTTGACGAGGCCGGCATTCAATTCGAAGTCACGTTTGACCTGCCCCTCTTTCATGAGCTCATCGGCAAGCCCGACGGTATTGCCGGATTCCTGCACGCCGATCTCTTCGGTGGGCTTGGTCGTGATGACGCGGCTGGCCATTTCGGTTTCGGTGAAATGGCCGGGATGCGTTGCCGCCATGCGGGCGCTCGTGGTTTCGAGCACCGATTGAAAGGGGGTGACGTCCTTCGCCTTGAAACCGGGCGTGTTGACGTTGGCGATGTTGCCTGCAACGACACTCTGGCGGGTCGCGAGCCATTCGGCCTGTTTCGATGCCAGTTCAAACAGTTGTATCGGTTGCATGACAAGCTCCATCCTTGTTCACTGCGAACCTATGGAACCAATCTTGCGCGGGACTTGCACTTGCGGCACCCACCGTGCAAGTGCCTGATTTTCAGGGAAATAAAGTAGTCTGCCACCAAACGGCAAACGGCCGGCAGGCACACGGAGCGCCGCCGGCCGAATCGAAAACGCAGGTTTTCTGTCCGTCAGTTCCGCTTGATGACGTCGCCATTCGAGGTGACGATGACCCAGGCACCGTCGCGCTGCTCCAGCGTCGCCAGGCGGCTGTTATCCGGCAGGATGGAGCCGACGCGCACGATATACATGCCGCGTGCATCCTCGATCAGCGCACGGCCGTTTGCCACATGCATGAGCCGGAAACCCGAATTGGCCGGCAGCGGCTGGTTCAGACCCGTCTCGACGGGCGCGCCGAGCGTCTTTTCCTTTCCGAGCCCCGATGTGGTGGCGGTTGCAACCGGATCGGGACTGTCGAGGGCCCGCGTCTTGTCGTCGTCCACCATGGCAGCGGGTGAAACGCTCATCACTTCCTTTGCGGCCGTCTCGGGCAGATTGCGGGTCGATCCCTGCCAAAGCGTTGGCACGGAGAATTTCCCCGGATTGAGGAAGACATACCAGGGGAAAAAGGCCGCGCCGGCTGCAAGCAGGACACCCGTGCCGACGAGCATCTTGTCGCCGGCGCTGTAATGTCCCTTTTCCACCCGCTTCAGCGGTTGAACAGGTTGATCCGCATCGAAATCCGTCACTGTCATCCCCTTCGCACGGCCGGTGCGCCGCCCTGTTGAGCGGCCGCGTTCTTGAGCGCGGTCGCCAGGTCGGTGAATGCATCGCCGGCCGGCCGCTCGCCCGGCGTCTGTTTCAATACTTCATAGATGATCGGCACCTGCTTGATCGCCATGTCGAGATCGGGGTCGGCGCCGGGGCGATAGCCGCCGATAAGGCGCAGGTCGCGCGTTTCCTCGAAACGGTGGATCAGCGATTTCAACCGCCCCACGAGCTTCTCCTGGTCCGGCGTCCAGGCCTTGCGGGCAAGACGCGAGATTGAGGCGAGCGGGTTGATGGGCGGATAGCGCCCCTCTTCCGCGAGGCTGCGCTCCATGACGATGTGGCCGTCGAGAATGCCGCGCGTCGAATCGGCAATCGGATCGTTGTGATTGTCGCCGTCGACGAGGATCGAGATGATTGCGGTGATGCTGCCGGTGCCTTCCGCGCCCGGGCCGGCGCGCTCCAGCAGGCGCGGCAGTTCGGTAAACACCGAGGCCGGATAACCGCGCGCGATCGGCGGCTCGCCCGACGCTGTCGCCACTTCGCGGATGGCATGGGCAAAACGCGTCACGCTGTCGATGATCAAGAGCACATTGTCGCCCTGGTCGCGATAGTGCTCGGCGATCGTCACAGCCGTCAGCGGCGCCATCTTGCGCAACATCGGGCTTTCATCGCTGGTGGCGACGACCGCGACGGACTTTGCGAGATTGTCGCCAAGCGTATCTTCGATGAATTCGCGCACTTCGCGGCCACGTTCACCGACCAGCGCGATGACAACTTTGTCAAAGGCGTCAGCGCGCGCCAGCATGGACAGGAGTGTCGACTTGCCGACACCCGAGCCGGCGAAAATGCCGAGACGCTGGCCAAGGCAGAGCGGCGCGAAGATATCGATGGCACGAACGCCCGTGCTGAAGCCGGTTTCGACGCGCTTGCGCGTCATCGACGGCGGGGCTGAATTCGAAATCGACCGGCGGACATCACCCTGGACCAGCGGACCGAGACCATCGATGGGCTCGCCGAGCGCATTGATGGTGCGTCCGCACCAGGAAGCGGTCGGCGCGACGCGGAAGGCGCCCTTGCGGATGACCGTGTCGTGAATGCCGATCGGTTCGCCCGGCTCGATGGGGCAGACCACCACCGAATCCGTGTCGACGCGCACGACCTCCCCCAGATGCACGCCGGTCGCGCTCTTGTGCGCGACGAACTCGCCGAGCCGCACATGGCGCGACAGGCCGCTGACGGTGTAGTTGCCGGCGGCGATGGTCTGGACGTGACCGCCATGGGCCACCGAGAATTCCGGGGACGCGTAGCGCCGCACCAGCCCGGCCAGCGCATTGAGCTTGCGCGCGCCGTCGGCCGTACCGGGAACCTTCGCCGTGGAACCTTGGGATGCCATGGTTTACTTGCTGCCCCCGAGTGTGCGGACCGCCTCGTTCATCGAATCCTCGCTACCGCGCATCAGCGCCGCGATGTTTTCGAAGGCGCGCGTGACCTGGATCAGTTGCGTCATCTCGGCGATGGCATTGACGTTCGATTCCTCGACATAGCCCTGCACCACGCCGGCATCGACCCGATCGAGGATCGGCTGGGGCGCCCGCGCCGGGATGATGCCGCTGTTGCCGGCACGCACAAAACCGCCGGACAGGTCGGCCTCGAAAATGCCGAGGGCTGCGACCGGGCGGCCATTCTGGTTGAGCTGACCGTCGGCGCTGAGCGTGATCGGGCCGGCATTGCCGTCGATCTGGATCGGGCCGCCGCCGGCATCGAGCACGGGGTAACCATTCAGCGTGACGAGTTCGCCCGCCTCCGTCAGGGTGAAGCGTCCGTCGCGGGTGAGCGTCGCGCCGGCGGGCGTTTCCACCTGGAACCAGGCATCGCCCTTGATGGCGAAATCCAGCGTGCCGTTGGTTTGCGTCAGGCCGCCGTTGCGGGTCGAAAGGAATTCCTCACCCTGCGAAACGAAGGCAACATCCGCGCTCTTCTGGTCGCTGACGACCTGGTTGAACTTCACTTCGGTAGCCCGGAAACCGACGGTCGTGGAATTCGCGACGTTATCGGCGAGCGTTGCCATACGGCGGTCGAGTGCAATCTGGGACGAAAGCGAGACATAAAGCCCGGTCTGCATGCTCAGCGACCTCCGAGTTTCAGGTTGTTGATGGAAAGGAGAAGATCCGTCGAAATGCCGGTAAGGCTGGACGGCTGGAAGACGGTCAGCGGATCGTAGCTGCCGGTGGGGTTTTCGATCTCCCACATCGCGGTGAACCGCTCGAGGAGCTTGCCGACCTTTGTGGGATCCTTGAGATCGTCGAGATCAAGGATATCCTCGTAATAAGCGGCCTGGCGGTCGACATCGGTCGCGGCGAACTCGGCTGGAAGCTGGAATGCCGTGCGCACGACCTGCGCCAGCGCATCGTCGGCGATGATGGAATAGCCCGAGGCGATGGACGAGGCCATTCGCTCGAAATAGAGCGCGAGCCGCACACCGGTATTGTCCTCGCCGGCGCTGACCTCCAGCGTCTGGCGCATATATTTGTCGGCCATGCCCTTCTGGGCGCGCTCAAAGGTCGTCGCGAGTTCGCCATGGCGGGCGAAGTTCAGCGATTCGGCCAATGCCTTGTAGCGCGTGTCGGAAAGCTGATTGGCGAAGGCGCCCTTGTCGTCGACGCCCTCCGTCAGCACCTTGCGCATGAAGGCCTTGGCATAGGCCATGTCGTCGAGGCCGTGCGCCTTCATGACATAGTTGTAAAGACGGCTGTCGGCGAAAAAGTCGTCGACCGATTTAACGTCGCCGATCTTCGCCAGATAATATTCGGTCTCGCGCTTGACGTCCGGCTGCTCCGACACGCGCGTGAGCGATGTCTGAAGGTCGGAGGAAATCAGCTTGTAGCTCGTATAGGTGGTCGTCACGATGGCCCGCCGATCAAGGTTCACGAGGGCGCGAAGGCCCGTTCTGAACCATGATCCTGCGGGGTTTTGCTTGTGCGAACCTGATCCACGAACCCGCCGCCCGGTACAGCTTCACGCAAGGCTGGAACCGTATTCCCGGAAGGGTCAGAATTGTGTCGGGACACCTGCGCTTATGAACATTGTAATCGGCCTCATCGTCACCATCGGCTGTATCCTGGGCGGCTTCATGGCCATGGGCGGCCATGTCGAAGTGCTCAACCAGCCATTCGAGCTCCTGATCATCGGCGGCGCCGGGGTCGGCGGCTTCATCGTCGCCAACACGATGAAGGTGATCAAGGAAACCGGCAAGGCGCTCGGAGAAGCCTTCAAGCACAAGGTTCCGAAGGAACGCCACTATCTCGATACGCTGGGCGTGCTCTACAGCCTCATGCGGGATCTGCGCACCAAGTCGCGCAACGAGATCGAAGCCCATATCGACAACCCGGCGGAGTCGCCCATCTTCCAGTCCGCGCCGACGGTTCTCGCCAACAAGGAACTGACGGCCTTCATCTGCGATTATGTCCGCCTCATCATCATCGGCAATGCCCGCAGCCACGAGATCGAGGCGCTGATGGACGAGGAAATCCAAACGATCACGCGCGACAAGATGAAGCCCTACCAGGCGCTCTCCACCATGGGCGACGCCTTTCCGGCCATCGGCATCATCGCCGCCGTTCTCGGGGTTATCAAGGCGATGGGCAAGATCAACGAATCCCCCGAAGTGCTCGGCGGCCTCATCGGCTCGGCGCTCGTGGGCACCATGCTCGGCATCTTCCTGTCCTATTCCATCGTCACGCCCATCACCACCAACATCAAGGTGGTGCGCGAAAAGCAGAACCGTCTCTACGTGATCGTCAAGCAGACCCTTCTCGCCTACATGAACGGTTCGGTCCCGCAGGTTGCCCTGGAATATGGCCGCAAGACCATCTCCTCCTACGAGCGCCCGTCCATCGATGCCGTGGAGCAGGAAATGATGAATCCGGGTGGCGGCGGCGATACGAAGGCGGCCTGATCGATGAGCACAGCACCCGTAGCCGCAGCCCCGTCCATGGATCCGATCGTCCTTGCCCGCCTCACCGGCAAGCTCGGCGACCAGGAGACGATCTCCAAGCTTTGCGCCACGCTCGGCGATGTATTCTCCGAATTCCTGCCGGACATGCTGGAAAGCGAGCTCGGGTTCGAGGTGGCCGTGTCCTATGCCGGCTTCGCGACGGGCAAGTACGGCGAGCTGACCGAAGGTCTCGGCGGCGCCATGGCCTTCTGCGACGCATCACTGCGCGACTGGTGCGAGCATTTCACGCTGATATGCGACAGCCCGCTGGTCATCACTCTTGTCGAGAACATGCTCGGCGCTGTCAGCGATTCCATCGAGGACCCGCAGCCCCGGCCGCTTTCCAAGATCGAGCTCGACGTTGCAGCCATGATGTTCGACCGGATCTCCGGCGTCCTGAAAACAGCAGTGTCCAGCGCGACCAGCTTCGAGCCCCTGCTCGGCGCCGCGCACAATGCGGAACTTCGCAAGCCCGTCGAGGACGGCACGCAGAACGAGCATGTCGCCATGGTCAACATGGCGGTCGGCATCGGACCGGTACTCTCGACCTTCCATGTCGTCATTCCGCAGCGCACGCTGCTGAAATCCGTCATCACCGCACCAAAGCCGGCGAATGCCGCAAAGACCCGCGCCGAATGGAGCGAGCAGCTCAGCGAGCAGGTTCGCCGTTCGAAGGTGACGCTAGAGGCGCGCATTCACCTGGAACCCCAGACCCTCGACACAATCAGTCGCCTGCAGCCCGGCGACATCATCCCCTTCAACGAAGCGGGCGACGTGCGCGTCGATGTGAACGCCAACGGGCGCAACCTCTATGTCTGCGAATTCGGGCGATCGGGCGCCCGCTACACGGTTCGCGTCAAGGATACGTACGGCTCGGAGGACGACATCCTCCAGCACATCATCGGATAGTTCGCACCCGGCAATCGGCCGGCGGCTAGCCTCAGGCAAGTTTCGAATGGAATAGTGATCTTATGGCACCGAAGAATACACCCATCGCTGACGACATCACGCCTTCCATCAATGCGGGCGACCATGAGCTGGAACAGGCGATCGACGATCTGCGCGGCGTTCTCCAGCAGGACGCTACGTTCGACGGCGGCGTTCCTGCCACCATCGACGACGATCCGCTGGCGGCCTTTGGCGGTGATTTCGGCGGTGATGCGGCAAGCACCGATTTCGGCGGCACCAGTTTCGGTGGCTCGGATTTTGGCGCCGGCAGCGATTTCTCCGCCGAGGTGAAGGAAGCGCCGCGCCCGGGTAGCGCGATGCAGTCCAACCTCGACCTCATCATGGATATCCCGATCGATCTTCAGATCGTTCTCGGCTCCTCGCAGATGCAGGTCTCAGGCCTCATGAACCTCAGTGAGGGCGCGACGATCGCGCTCGACCGCAGGATCGGCGAGCCCGTCGAGGTGATGGTCAACGGCCGTGTCATCGGCCGCGGCGAAATCACGGTTCTGGAAAACGACGACACCCGTTTCGGGGTGAAGCTTATCGAAGTGAAGAGTACACGCAAAGTCTGATACCCGCTGAAGGGATCAGGGGGACAATCCATGATGGATTTCGAAAATTTCGGCACGTCAACGGCACTTGGTTCGCCGCTGTCGCCGGTGGAAAAAGCCGCAGCGGTGCTGCTTGCCATGGGCAAGGGCGTCGCCGGCAAGCTCCTGAAGTATTTCACCCAAAGTGAACTCCAGGCAATCATTGCCGCCGCACAGAACCTGCGCGCCATTCCCCCGCACGAACTGATCGATCTCGTCAACGAGTTCGAGGACCTGTTCACCGAAGGCGCGGGCCTTATGGACAACGCCAAGATGATGGAAGGCATTCTCGAGGAAGGCCTGACGCCGGACGAGGTGGATGGCCTGCTTGGCCGCCGCGCCGCCTTCCAGGCTTTCGAAACGACGATCTGGGATCGCCTTCAGGATGCCGACCCGATTTTCGTGGCACGTTTCCTGCTCAACGAGCACCCCCAGACCATCGCCTATATCCTGTCGATGATGCCGTCCTCGTTCGGCGCCAAGGTGCTGCTGGAGATCCCGGAAGACCATCGCGCCGACATCATCAACCGAACCGTCAATCTCAAGGACGCAAGCCCCAAGGCGACGGCGATCGTCGAAGCGCGCGTTATCGAGATGATTTCAGCACTGGATGCGGAGCGCAACTCGGTCGGCTCGAACAAGGTCGCCGACCTCATGAACGAACTGGAAAAATCCCAGGTCGACGAAATGCTCGCATCGCTCGAAACGGTCTCGACCGAATCGGTCAAGAAGGTTCGCCCGAAGATCTTCCTCTTCGAGGACGTGCTCTACATGCCGCAACGCAGCCGCGTGTCGCTGTTCAACGACGTATCCGGCGACATCATCACCGCTGCCCTGCGCGGCGCATCGATGGAGCTTCGCGAATCCGTCCTTTCCGCCATCGGCGCACGCCAGCGCCGCATGATCGAATCCGACCTTGCCGCGGGCGACCTGGGGAATCCGCGCGAAGTGGCCATCGCGCGCCGCTCGATCACCCAGGAAGCCATCCGCCTTGCCGCAGCCGGACAAATCCAGTTGAAGGAAAAGGAACAGGAAGCCCAGGCCGCCTGATCCGCCTTGACAGGCTGACCCCGCAAGCCGAGCGTATTTCCGGCCCGAATCTCCCATGGGGGTTCGGGCCGTCTGCTTTTCTGGCAGGCGGATCAAGCCGGAGCGCGCAACGTGGCTGACGACGACGACAAGGACAGCAAAACAGAGCTTCCGACCGAGAAGAAGATTCGCGATGCCATGGAGAAGGGCAATACGCCTTTCTCCCGCGAGGTCACGATCTTCGCTTCGACGCTCGCCATCTACGTCTATCTGGTCTTCTTCCTGCCGGGCGGCGTGGCGCGGATGAACGAGACGCTGCGGGACTTCTTCGAACAGCCGGAAGCCTGGAATCTCAAGTCCGGCACCGATGTCATCGCCATTTTCCGCCATCTCGGCTGGGAAGCGGCGGGCCTTCTGATGCCCATCCTCATCATGATGATGTTCTTCGGCGTTGCGTCCTCGGTCTTCCAGAACCTGCCGAGCCCCGTTCTCGAGCGAGTGCGGCCGCAGATGAACCGGCTGAGCCCGATCAAGGGGCTTACCCGCCTCTTCGGCAAGCAGGGACTTGTCGAATTCGCCAAGTCGCTGATCAAGATCCTGCTCGTGTCGCTGGTCGTCGGCATCATGATGCAGACCAACTACTTCTCTTCTCTCGACACGATGTTCTCCGAGCCGGCCACCCTGCTCTACATGATGGGCACGGACGTCAACAAGGTTCTCCTGATCATCCTCTTTGCGACCGCCATTATTGCCGGCATCGACTTTGCCTGGACGCGCCATCACTGGTTCACCGAGCTGATGATGACGAAACAGGAAGTGAAGGAGGAAATGAAGCAGGCGCAGGGCGACCCGATCGTCAAGGCCCGCATGCGATCCATCCAGCGCGACCGCATCCGCCGGCGCATGATCACCGCTGTCCCGCGCGCCACACTCGTCATCGCCAACCCGACTCACTTCGCCGTTGCGCTGCGATATGTGAGGGAAGAAGGCGAGGCGCCGGTCGTTGTGGCCAAGGGTCAGGACCTCATCGCCCTCAAGATCCGCGAGATTGCGGAGGAGAATGGCATACCCGTTTTCGAAGATCCGCCGCTCGCACGCTCAATGTTTGCGCAAGTCTCGGTGGATAGTGTCATTCCGCCGGTGTTCTACAAAGCAGTGGCGGAGCTGATTCACCGGGTTTATGCAGCTTCGCCCCAGACCAGACGGGTAAATTAAATCCGATGAGAAAATGCACCTATTCCGCAGAACGCGAGAAGATTGTTGCCGAAGCAATCTGCCCGGTCGCCACTGAGCTCAGACTGCTCGATGCTGCCGATCTCGTGTCATTGTTGCGTTTCGAGTGCTACGGGAACCTGGCCGATCTGGTCTCTTCGGCCGCCGAACTCTACTTCCTGCCCGGCACGATCAATTTCGGCGCGGGCGGCGACTATCGTCTTGACTGGGATACGGAGCCGGAAGTGACGCTGGACATGGAAATCCGCCCTCAGGGCGTGACGGTCTATGCGCGCCTGATGCTTCAGAAGGATGTCGCCGGCGTCGAGGTCACGCATGTTGCGTTCACCGATCCGGCCGCCGACCCTGATGACAACACGGCGTTCCTGCGCAGGAGCCTGCAGGAAGCGCGCTACGTGAAGGGCGAAGCGGCGTCTCATCACGCCCACTAAACACCACGGCACTGCCGAGACCATGCGGATGCATGGTCACCTTGGCATCATCAGGTGATGTAGCCGAGCCGAATGGCCTTCGCGATGGCCTGGATGCGGTTGACCGCGTCCAGCTTCGTCGTCGCCGTGCCGAGATAGGCGTTCACCGTGTGCACGGAAAGGCCCATCTTCTCGGCGATCACTTCGGAAATGCAGCCATCACCCGCCATCTGGAGGCAAGCGATCTCGCGTTCGCTCAAGGCTTCCGCGGGCGTGAGCTTCTTCTCGTCAGCCGCCAGCATGTCGATCAGGATCTGGCAGCTCTGCATGTGCAGGTCCACCGTTAGGTCACCGGACGGTGCGATGAAGTTGCCGATGAAGACGACATATCCATTCCCCTGCGCACCGAGCCTGACGGGAAAGGCGATGCCCGACCACGGCAGCACGCCGGCAGGCAGGCGCGTGGTGAAGAGCTCGGCCCCCGCCACAGCGAACTGGTTACCGCCGGCGCCTTCCCAGATGAGGGGCAGCATGGAGGCCTCGAGATGCGCCAGCATCGCCGCATCGTAGGCGCCCAGCAGCTGGTCTGCCTTGCGGTCCACGTCCTGGGCCCAGTTGTGCAGCGCCAGCGTGAACTTGCGTGCGGTGGGCAGGCCCTGGCCCGACAGGCGCAGCACGGCGAAATGCTCTGCGCCCAGCACCGTCTGCATCACCTGAAGGCGGGACACGAAATCGGCTGCTCGCACGGATTTCGGCGGCCGGGCCAGACGGATTTCGGCTTCGGAGATAAGCGGGGCGGAAAGCTGGATTTCCATGACGCTCCTCCTCACACCAGGCTGTGACGAACGGCCCAGGCAATTGCCTCTGACCGTGTCTTCGTCGCCGTCTTGCGCATGACGCTGGTGATGTAGTTGTTGATCGTGTTGCGCGAGATGCCGAGAATCACGGCGATCTCACCGCTCGTCTTGCCCTCCGCGATCCAGTAGAGGCACTCGATCTCCCGATCTGTCAGCTCCATCTCCCGATCCTGCCGGAGGATAGCGCCCTCGCAGCAGACACTCGCGAAATAGCCGGTCATGATACCGACGTCGCGCAACTTGCTCTGGGAAAGAATGAAATGCTCGGGAAAGAGGAGAAGGAGCGACATGCGCACCCGGCCGACATGAAATGCGATGACGCAGTATTCACGGCTGACGCCCATTGGCACCGCCACGTTGTCCGCCAGATGATGGAAGCATGGCTTGAGGAGGGAAAAACACTTCTCCAGCTCGCTCATCCGGGACTGGGAGGCACCCACCGTCCGGGCGATGCCGCGCACCATGTCGAAAGGCCAGTCGGACGCAACGACGACATCAAGGCCTGCTTCGGGCGAGGCGTCGTGCCGAACGAGAAGATAATGCGACGCGCTGACGTAATCGGTTAATGCCTTCAGCCCGGGCGAAAGGCCGGCGGAATCCGCACAGCGCCCAAGTTCCTGAAGAAGAATTTCACGCGCACTCTTACGCTCACCTGATTCGGCGGAGAATCCATAAGATTCCCAGGCCGCTGCATCCGACCGCATCGTTTCCATGATAGCCCCCTGTTCCGATTCAGATTGGAGGGCCCCGCCTCCGGATCGTCACAGGTTCGGAACCGTCCGAATCTGTTTTTCGACCAGGCCGCATCGACGGGAATCACCAAGCGAATCAGTAACTAAAGTGTACATCGACCTCCTTCAAAGACCATGGCCCTCTTCTCGGGATTTACTTTTGCCGCCTTCTGTGAATCGCCAGTGCGCAGGTGATTTGCTTTTATCGAATCCGCATCAAATGTAATGAGCTATCCGGTTAACCGTTTGTTAACCATTCACTATTTTCAGCGTGTCGTCGTCGTTAATATTTCATGGAACTCTAATTTAATGATCGACGGCAACGACGAGACGGCGACAGTCATAGCGTCAGCGGAAAACTTTTTTACGCATTCACGCGTCCGTGAATGATGTCGTCGCAAAAAGGGCGCATTCAGGTAGGAAATCCTGCCGAATAGACGCCAAAGATGTTGCCGTGAAGCAACAGTCAGACGTCAAAAATCACACAAATGCCGGTACGGAAACGCAGAACGCGACCCGCTTGGGGCCGCGCTCTCATTGGCGTTTTCAGGTTATGGGCGGTCAGGCGGCTTCTTTTTCTGCGGACCACTTGCGCAGGATTTTCGCGGCGCGCTCTTCGCTGATCTCGACCATGCGGCTGAGGCGACGTTCCGGGCCTTCCTTGACGCGGCGGTTGAAGGTGCCCTCGCTGTCGTCCCCCGCATTGAGCAGGTCGTCGGTGCTGTCGAAGCCGAAGTCTGCGCCGAAGCCATCCATGAGGGTGGCCCCGGGGCCACCGATACCGGAAGCGGGAGAGAAGTCCGGCAGTTCGAGACCGGCCGCGTCGCTTTCCAGCGCATTGGCTCCAGCACCGCCCCCCGTTACGGAGCGGACCGCCGGGCGCAGGCCGAACCATACGACCAGGAAGGCCACGCCGACGAAGGCAAGTGCATTGATGATGCCGCCGAGATTGCGCGTCAGAACTTCCATGACGCCCGGGCCCGGCACCGCATCGTTCAGCAACTGGTGATCGAGGAATTCCATCGCCGTGATGGTCACGACGTCGCCACGCTCGGTATTGAGGCCTGCCGCCGAGGAGACGATCTTCTGCATGTCTGCGAGATAGGCGTCGATCTTCGCCTGGTCTGCGGGCTCGCCGACCATCGCGGCGATGCGGGCGCGGTTGACGACCACGGCGACGGACAGCTTCTCGACCGCCACGCCATTGCGCACGGTAGCGACCGTCTTGCTGTTGATCTCGTAGTTGGTCTGCTCTTCCTTCTTGTCGGCCTCGTCGCTTGATTGCGGACCGTCGCCATTGCCCTGCGGGCCGCCCTGCGGAATGTTCTGCTCGACGGTCGCGGCCTTGTTGGTGGCCTGCTGGCTGGACTTCTGGCTTTCACGTGTCACGCGGATGGAGCGCTCGACGCGCGATTCCGGATCGTAGACCGTTTCCTGGATCTGCTGGGTATCTGTATTGAGTGCGGCGGTGACGCTGGCGCGGAAATTGTCCATGCCGAGGAAGGGCGCGAGCGCCTTCTCGATATTGCGCTCCATCTCGCTCTGTACCGTCTGGACGGCCGTCAGCGAGCGATTGAGCATGCCTTTTTCCGGGTCGTCGCCGGACGCGAGGAGTTGGCCGGCAGAATCGAGAATCGTCACACCGTCCACTTCGAGGCCCGGAACGGAGGCTGCAACAAGATGGCGGATCGCGGCCGCCGATTCACGGCCGGCCTGCGCGCTGGCGCGGATCATGACGGAAGCGGTGGGAACCTGGTCGGCTTTGCGGAAGTTGCCGCGCTCCGGCATAACGATATGGACGCGGGCTGCGGCGATGCCGCTGATCTGCTGGATGGTGCGGGCGATTTCGCCCTCAAGGGCACGAACGCGTGTCACCTCCTGCATGAAGGAGGTGAGGCCGAGAGAACCGACCTTGTCGAAGAGTTCGTAACCGGAATTGGCACTGCTCGGCAGGCCGCGTTCGGCGAGATAGAGCCGGGCCTTGCCGGTCTGGCCGACGGGAACCGCGATGCTGGCGCCGTCCGTTCCCGTGTTGAAATCAATGCTTGCCTCGGCGAGAGCCATGCTGATCTGGTTCACATCGGACTTTTCCAGACCGACATAAAGCGTCTCGTAAGCGGGCTTGTTCACAAGGATACCGGCGGCGAGCACAAGGCCGATCGAGACCACCGCGGCTCCTGCGAGCATCGCGAGTTTCGCCTGCCCCAGCGACGCCAGGTTCTTGTAGACTTTCGTCAACTGTTCCAACAGATTCATTCTGTTCCCGCACGGACTAGTCGCCTGCCTGCCGGACAACATTCCGGCGCGTTCAGACGCATTTTCAATCACGTGGAACGGGACCGGCATTTCCGCACGCCGGTCTGCCCCATGGAATACGCGGACCTGACTGATCCGAGGTGGAGACTAGACGGCGAAACTTGCGCGAACATGGCGGTGCTGCGCATGCGAAGTGTTTGGACAAATGAAAAACGGCGCCTTTCGGCGCCGTTGCTGTTCGAAATTTCCCGTGTCAGATCAATCAGAAGGCTTCGAAATCCCCGACAGCCTTGCCGAGCGGCTGAGAGTGTCCGTGCCGGTTTCCATTGCTCAGCGCCTTCTGCATATCGGCAAGCTTCACGAGATTGAGAGCCGTCGTGACGTCGACGATCCAGCCGCCGGGTATGCTGCCGGTGATCGTATCGATGAATTCCGCCAGCCCCCGCGTCTTCTGGACCGCAAGGTCGAGGCCCTGCAAAACCATCATACGCTCCGCATTGTCACCGGAGGCCTCGCCATGCACCGCGGCGAGCTGCGGCTCAATGCGCTCGATCAGGTAGGCGACATCGTGCAGCTCGGAAACGATGCGCATGAGGACATCAGGAAGGGCTTCCTCCATGGCGCTCGCTGTCGTCAAATACTCGGCATTCATGAGGGACCCTTCTCCCGTACGACGCCCGGCGGCGCTGTTGCCCCTGCCGGTACGCAATTCACGTAACACTTGCATTTCCTTGCGGCTTCCCTGCCGCTCAGAAGAATTCGATCGAGCTTTCCGCCGGCTTGGCCACGGGCACGGGCCGCTGTTCCAGCGCCACCGTCTTCTGCGTCTCCACGCCCGTCAGCGCATATTGCCGGGCACGGCCCGTCGAAGGCCAGTATTCCAACTTTCGGCCGTATTCGCCACCCGTACTTTCGCCAACGATCTTGATGCCTTCATCCGTCAGGAACTGCCGCGCGAAGAGGGCGTTCTGTTCCCCGACATTCGAGAAGCGCGCGATCGTCCTCGCCCCGCCGAATATCTTCGCTTCCAGCCGATCACGTCTTGCGCCCTGCTTGAGCAGGCCGTTGATCAGCAGCTCCATCAGGTGGACGCCGTAGCGTGTCGCATCGCCGCCCGAGGCGAGCGCCCCGGCGGAGCCCGGCAGCAGGAAGTGATTCATGCCGCCGACACCAATGACCGGGTCACGCATGCAGGCGGCCACGCACGAACCGAGGATGGTGGTCAACACCACATTCGGATCGTTGACGACCTTGTATTCGCCCTGGATAACGTGGACGCGGCGGGCCGCGGCATCTGATATCATTTCAATGCCCCGAACACGGCTTCGATCGCCGCCTTCATCTTTTCGATGGTGAACGGCTTGGCCAGAACGTTGTTCGCACCGAGCGCGGCCGCCTTCTGCACCAGCGCGCGGTCGCCCTGCGCGGTGAGGATGATGAAAGCCGCCTTCTTGGTGGTGGGGTTGGACCGCACTGCCTGAAGGAACTCGATCCCGTCCATCTTCGGCATGTTGAAGTCGGAGATGACGAGATGGTGTGGCTGCTGGGTCATGATTGCCATGCCCTGCGCACCGTCGCCGGCCGCCGTGATCTGCTTGAAGCCGAGCTGCTGCAGGGCATCGCCCAGAAGCAGACGGCTGGTCACCTGATCATCGACGATCAGTACTTTTATTTTTTCAGCGAGAGACATTGTTCGCTTCCTTCTCTATGGCGGCAGTGATCTTCAGGATTTCCTCGCCGATGGAGGAGAGTGGAAATTGGTGTTCCACGGCGCCCAGCTCGAAAGCGACCCTGGGCATTCCATAAACCACGCAGGTTTTCTCATTCTGGCCGATGGTCCGCGCCCCGGCGTGGCGCATCTTCAAAAGTCCCGCCGCGCCGTCCCGGCCCATGCCGGTGAGAATGGCGCCGACAGCGTTGCGGCCGGCGAGTTCCGCAACGGAATCGAACAGCACATCCACCGACGGACGGTGGCCATTGACGGGATCGCGGTCCACCAGGCGGCAACAGGGTGCATGCGGATTGACGACCTGCAGGTGACGCTCGCCACCGGGCGCGAGGTAGATCTTCCCGATTTCCAGCCGCGCACCATCCGTCGCTTCCTGCACGACGGGCGCGCAGAGCCTGTTCAGGCGGTCCGCGAAACTCTTGGTGAAGGTCGATGGCATGTGCTGGGTGATCACGGTCGGCGGGCAGTTCACCGGAAACTTCTGCAAAACCGTGATCAGCGCCTCGACGCCGCCCGTCGACGCACCGATGGCGATGATCTTGCGCCCGGGCCGATAGGTGCTCAGGGCCGCATTCGCCGCGACCGGCGCCACCGGCGGCGGATCGGTACGCAGACGGCGCTGAGAACGGGCCGCGGCCTTCACCTTCTCGGCGAGGTCACCGAAGGGACGAACCTCGCCCGGCTGCGGCTTGCCGACACAATCGAACGCGCCGATCTCCAGCGCCATCAACGAGGCTTCGGCGCCGCGATGGGTCAGGGTAGAGACCATGATCACCGGCATGGGGCGAAGCTTCATGATCTTGTCGAGAAACTCCAGCCCGTTCATGTTCGGCATCTCGATGTCGAGTGTCACGACATCGGGATCGAGCTGCTTGATCGCGTTGCGGGCTTCCATCGCATCGCTGGCCTGGCCGATGACGGTGACGTCGGGATCGGCATTGAGCACGGCCGTGATCAGGCCGCGCATGGTCGGTGAATCGTCGACGACAAGTACGCGTGCGGGTGCCGTCATGCGCCCCTCCCCCTGTTCTTGCCCGTGTATCGGTAGGTCGTGATGCCGATATTGTCGAACTGGCCCTTCGCGTCGCCCGAAACGCGCTCGGAATGACCGATGTAGAGGTGGCCGTTGTCGGCGAGCATATCGGCGAAACGGGACCAGATCCGCACCTGCGTCGGCTCGTCGAAATATATGACGACGTTGCGGCAGAAGATCACGTCGAATGGCCCCTTGAACGGCCACTGGGCCATCAGGTTCAGTTCGTTGAACGTGATGAGGCGCTTCACACGGTCGTCGATCTGCCATTTCTGGCGGCCGGCGACCTCGGTCTCGCGGAAAAACTGCTTGCGCATCGCGGGCTCGATGGTTTCAAGAGCCGTCGCGTCATAGGCGCCGGCGCGGGCGATCGCCAGGATCTTCGGGTCGATATCGGTTGCCAGGATGCGGAAATCGTAATCCGCCGCATTCGGCATCAGCGAAAGAACCGTGAGTGCGATCGAATAGGGCTCCTGCCCGTCCGAGCAGGCCGCCGACCAGATGCGCACGCGGCCACCGTTACGGGCACGGGCAAGAAGCTCCGGCAGCACATCGCTGCGAAGATGCTCGAAATGATGGTTCTCGCGGAAGAAACGGGTGAAGTTCGTCGTCAGATGCGACAGCATCTCCTTGCGCGGCCCGGCGCCCTCCGGAGAGGACACAAGCGCGCAATACTCCCTGAATCCCTTGAGGCCGAGCTGGCGGATATGCTTCGACAGGCGCGAATAGACGAGCGAGGCCTTCGTCTCGTTGAGATAGATGCCGGCATCCGCATAGATCATCGCGGCGATCTCTGAGAGGTCGCGACGCGTCAGCGGGTACTCGCCGCTTGCGAGACATTCGTCCGGAGATTGTCTTGTATCGATGGCCGGAGAATAGGTCATGCGGCTTCACTTTCGATATGCGGGAATAGGACGCCTAGATCGATGAGGCAGATCATGCGGCCTTCGATCGCGAGAATGCCGCGCGCGTAGGCCTTCTCCGTCTCGTTCGCAATGTCGGGCGTGGGCTGGATGTTTTCGTCCGTAATGGTCAGGATGTCCGAGACCGCATCGACGAGCAGCCCCACCGTCGCCGGACCGACCTGCGCGACGATGATGACATGGCGAACGGTCGGCTCTGTGCGCTTCATGCCGAGACGCTGCGACATGTCGATGATGGGCAGCACCGCGCCACGAAGGTTGATTACGCCAAGCACATGCGGCGGCGCGTGCGGCATCCGCGTCGCCGGGGTCCATCCACGGATTTCCCGCACCGACATGATGTTCACGCAGAATTCCTGGTCGCCGATCCTAAAGGCGATCAGTTCATGCCCGTCGATGAGATTCTTGACCGCGTACGTCATGGCTTCTTAACCGGTGGCAGCAAGCGAGATGTCTTGGCGCAGGGGCTGGCCGCGCGAAGCGGCGACAACGGCGTCGACATCCAGGATGAGCGCCACGCGCCCGTCGCCCAGGATGGTCGCTGCGGCGATGCCCGGAACGTGGGTGTAGTTGGCCTCCAGGCTCTTGATGACGACCTGACGCTGCCCCTGGATCGCATCGACCATGAGGGCGCGCTGGCCGCCGCCTTCCGATTCCACGAGCAGGGCGACACCCTCGATCGGGTTGGCCTGCGTGGCGCGGAAGTTGAGGATCCGCCCGACATCCACCAGCGGGCAGAACGAATTGCGGATCGAGATGAGCCGCTGCGAGGCGCCGAACGAATGAATGGCGGAGGCTTCCGGCTGCAGCGTCTCGACGATGGCCGTCAGTGGAACGACCAGCGTCTGGCCGGCCACCGTAACCACCATGCCATCAAGCACGGCGAGCGTCAGCGGCAGGCTCATGGTGAAGACCGAACCCTGGCCGGGCTTGGACGAGATGGAAATGCGGCCGCCGAGCGCTTGGATCGAGCGCTTGACCACGTCCATGCCGACGCCGCGGCCCGAGAGGTCCGACACCTTGTCGGCGGTGGAAAAGCCGGCGTGGAAGATCAGGTTGTCGATTTCCTCGTCGGACAGGTTCGCATCGGCCGCGATCAGGTCGTTGTCGATCGCCTTCTGGCGCACCTTCTCGCGGTTGATGCCAGCGCCGTCGTCGGCAAGTTCAATGACGATGCGGCCCGAGCGGTGCTTTGCGGTCAGGCGGACCGTGCCTTCGGGGTTCTTGCCGAGCGCCTCGCGCTTCTCCGGCATTTCCAGGCCATGGTCGACCGCGTTGCGGATCATGTGCGTCAGCGGCTCGGCGAGCTTGTCGATGACGGTCTTGTCGACTTCGGTGTTCTCGCCCTCGGTGATGAGGCGGACGGACTTGCCGGTGATATCGGCGATTTCGCGCACGGTGCGGGCCATGCGCTGGAAGACCGGCTTTACCGGCTGCGCACGGATCGCCATCACCGAATCCTGGATCTCGCGGGTGAGCTGCTGCAGCTCCTCGAGGCCCATATTGATGGATGTGACGCCGTTGTTGTCATTCTCGACGACGCTCTGCGAAAGCATGGCCTGGTTGATCACCAGCTCGCCGACGAGGTTGATCAGGCGATCGACGCGATCGAGGTCAACGCGGATGGTCTGACCGGCAGCGGATGCCTGGCTTGCCTGCGCGGCCGTAGCAGCTGCGGCTGCCTTGGCGTTCTCTGCGGCGCGGCTGGCGACCTGCGCGACCTTGCTGGCGGTGTCGGCAGCGGCGATGGCAGCCGTCGCGTCGCTTTCGCTTACAACCGGTTCTTCGTCGCCGCTCACGGCCGGGCCGTCCTCAAGCAACGAGAGATCGAAAGGAACGGCCTGCATGGGCGGCTCGTCATCGTCAGCCGCCTCACCCGTGACTTCTTCCTCGATGGTGCGGACGTCGAGCTCGCAATCCCATTCGGCAAATTCGAAGACGGAGCGCACGCCGTCCTCGCCCTTGTCGGTGGTGACGGACATTTTCCAGGAGAAATAGGCTTCCTCCGGGTTCATCTTGTCCAGCGGCGGCAACCTGTCCATGTCGCAATAGACGCTCATCTCGCCGAGGCGGGAGAGATCGCGCAGCAAAAGGACAGCTTCGTTGCCCTTGGCATACAGTTCCCGATTGGGCCTGAAAACGATCTGGCAGGTCGGGACGTATTTCGCAGCCGGCTCCTCGTCGAAATCGCCGAAGGAGAACGGGATTGGCTGGAAGCCCTCGTCATTGACTTCGGGCTTTGCAACGACGGGTGCCGGTTCGGCCGGCTTGGGCGCGGCAGCGACCGGCTTCGGTGCCGCAGGTTCTGCGGCATGCGTCTCGCCATGGGCGAGCGCCTCCAGTTCACGGATGAGCGTGCGGCTGCGCGCTTCATCGACACTGCCGCCGTCACGGGCGGCATTTGTCAGGTCCGCCAGCACGTCGGCGGATTTCAGCATGACCTTCAGGACATCCTGGGTCGGTTCCAGCTTATTGGATCGAACGCAATCCAGTGTCGTCTCGAACACATGGGCAAACGAGACGAGATCGTCGAGGCCGAAGGCGCCCGCGCCGCCCTTGATCGAATGGACCGCGCGGAAAACGGCGTTGACCGTTTCGGGATCGCGGTCACCGTCATTCAGCTTCAAAAGCCCGGATTCCAATTCCGCGAGTTGCTCTTCGCACTCCTGGAAGAAGATCTCTTTGATTTCGTTCATATCCATCGGCAGGAATCCCGGACTTCGTGAATTAGGCGGTTACGCGCTCGATTGCATCGATCAGCTTGGTCGGGTCGAACGGCTTGACGATCCAGCCCGTAGCGCCGGCCTGGCGTGCGCGGTTCTTCTTCTCCGCATCGCTTTCCGTCGTCAGGACGAGGATCGGGATCGCGCGGAACTTCTCGTTGCGGCGAACGCCCTCGATGAAGCCGAAGCCATCGAGGCGCGGCATGTTGATGTCGGTCACGATGACATCGGGATTGGAGGTCTCCAGAACCTCAAGGCCCTCGACACCGTCTTCGGCCTGGATGGTCTCGAAGCCCGCATTGTTGAGCGTAACGAGAAGCATGTTCCGGATTGTCCGGGAATCATCCACGGTCAGCACTTTCTTCTTCATTGCCTAGCCTCCTGTGCCAGCAAGTGATCAATATTCACGCCGATAAGCTGCATGGTTTTCATGAACGGCTCGGACACCTTGGCGAAGGTGAACGGCTGCTTGTCTTCTTCCCAGCTCTTCGCGCCGGCCATGAGGACCTGCGCGCAGAGCGCACCGACGCGCTCGACCGCCGAAGCGTCGATAACGAGGGGGCCGCCCTTGAGGCCCATGAGCTGCGCATGCAGCGCCGTCGCCTCGTTGAGATCGAGGACCGGGGCAAGGCTTAGACTTTTCTGAGCGGCTTTCTTGCTCGCCATTAGGGTGTTCCTTGTCTGCGTCTGAGCGAAACCGAGATTGTGTTGCGCGGTGCGGGCGGCTGATTTTCCTCCGAGGACCGGCTGCGCGCCGTGGAGAACCAGTGACGGGGACGCCTGCTCGTCATCTCAACCTCCATGGCCGACAGCCCGCGCCGTCAGCAGGTCGAGCGGTGCGGCTGGTGCCTGGATATCCCTCGCAACGGGGCGCGATGCCATGGTCGCCGAACGTTCAGCGCGCTCCTCGCGGGGCGCTGCGACACGGAAAGCGCGGATCGTGCGACCGAGTTCGAGGATGACCGTGTTGAGGTCGCCGCCCATGGCGCCGACGCGGCCAGCGTCACCGGCGTCGGTTTCGAGCGCACGGCCTGCACGATCAATGCCGGCGGCCACACCTTCCAGCCCCTCGGCGTCGACCGCGCTTTCGCGCACGATCCCGGTAATCGCCGCATTGATGCCCTCGACCTGGCGAACGATGCTGCCGATGGCATCCTGGGTGCGGTGGACGTGCTCCACGCCCGCCTCGACCTGCGCCTTCGTGCCCGTCACCAGGTGCTTGATCTCGCGCGCGGCGTCGGCGGAGCGCTGGGCGAGCGCGCGCACTTCCTGCGCCACCACGGCAAAGCCGCGGCCGCTGTCTCCGGCACGCGCGGCCTCGATGCCGGCATTGAGGGCGAGAAGGTTAGTCTGGAAGGCGATCTCATCGATCACGCCGATGATCTGGCCGATCTTCTCGGCAGACGCCTCGATATCGGCCATGGCAGACATGGCCTCGCCGACGATGCTGCCGCTCTGGGTGACCGAATCCTGCGTCGCCAGCGCCGCGGACTGCGCCTTGCGGGTTTCGGCAAGCGTCTGGCGGACGCGTTCGACGATGCTGCCAAGCGCGTTTGCCGTCTCCAGCAAAGTGGCCGACTGCTCGCCCGAGCGGATGGAAAGCGCATGTGCGCCGCTGGCAAGCGTGCCGACAAGACGATCACCCTCAGCGGCGCGATCGGCGGCCGAGGAAAGATGTGCTTGGATTTCGCCGAGGGCTCCGTTCAGCGTCTCCGCCATGTCGCGCCAGGCGTCGGGCATCTCACCCGTAACACGGCCCGAAAAATCCAGTTCCGACAGGCCACGGATCGTATCACCGAAGACCCGGTCGAGTTCGGCGCGGTCTTCGCGGCGCTGCTCGGCGAGTGCCTTGTGGTGGGAATGGCGCAATTCGTTGAAGCGCAGTGAGACACCGATTTCGGCATCGATCATCGCGGTGCGCAGGAAGGCCGAAACGAGCTCGGAGAGTTCCTTGCGGCGGGCCTTACCGGCGCCGGGCAGGATGGACTTCGGCCAGTATTGCTCGATCAGGCCGTTGACGACCGTCTCCATGACGACCGCATGACCGGCGATGCGCCAGCGCGGGTCGAGGCCCATCTGGCTTTCGGTGTCGGAGAGAACCTTGACCCGCTCGGCATAGAGCCCATCGAAGCGCGCGTCGGTCAGCACGTTCCAGTGCGCGCTCTGCAGGTCGTGAAGGCGATCGATCTGGCGCTCGCTCTGGAAATGCCTGGCGGCATCGGGGAATGTCTGGAAACGCTGGAAGAGGTCGCGGAGCGCGGTTTCGACGTGGCGCTCGAGCGTCTGGCGGTGGCGACGCAGCGTGTCGCCATGGTCGGTTTCCATCCCGGCAAAGCGCAAACGGTCGCGCAGGCTGGCTGCCTGTCCCGTTCGAGCCTGTTCTGCCGGCATTTCCTGCACCAATCCGCTCCAAACCAACAATGCCCGGCTGCCGTTTCGGGCGGCCGTCTGAACTTTCACATGGGGAGAAGGCCGGCCCGCGGGCCTTGGCCACACGGCGGCGTGCTACCGGAATCCGGCGCACGAGCATGCCGCTCGTCGATCCATGATCAAATTCGGTGAAACTCGAATACCGGCTCAGACCCGGTACGACGGTTCGGCATCATGCCTGGGTGAGAAAAGGCGATTTTTCCCATTCCGACGTGTAGAGCCATGTTTATGGTTAATTCCTTGCCTGAAGGTTAATAGTTCATTGGCATCTTCTGGCTTTGCTAAAATTAACATGGCTTTATGCGACGCCAGCCCCGCACAAGCCCGCGCGCATACAGAAAGTCCTCAACTGGCAATGATGTCAGAAGGAACGGGCAATGATTGTTCTGGGGCTGGGCGCCACTCTGATCGCAGCAACCACGCTTGCGGCAGTCTATCTTCTGATCGATATCGACGCGACCCGCGCGCCTGGGAAAGTACGGGTTTTCTGAGCGTCGATATTCTGCTGCGAGCCCTTGCTTTCCTTGTGGAGGCTGCCAGATTCAGTCCCGACAGACTTCAACTGTCATAGGGAGCACATCATGGGCATCGAAAGCATTCTCGTTTTTCTCATCGTCGGCGCCATCGCCGGCTGGCTCGCAGGCCTTATCGTGTCGGGCTTCGGCTTTGGCCTAGTCGGTAATATCGTCGTCGGCATCGTCGGCGCCTTCATCGCCGGCTTCCTCTTTCCTGCCATCGGCGTCAGCCTCGGCAGCGGCATTCTCGCCGCCATCCTCCACGCAACGATCGGTGCGGTAGTGCTGCTCGTGCTGATCAAGGTGATCAAGCGGGCCTGATTCCGCCATCCGAGACAGGAAGGCCGTGGCGGGAGACCGCCACGGCCTTTTGCATCAGTTGACGCTCACCGGTTTGGAGCGCATGCGCGATACGGTTTCGCGCTCGGCACGCTTGCAGCGCATCGGCGGCAGGCCGCGATCCATCAGCGCCATGTCCTCCAGCACCATGTCGCCCATCTTCTTGAAGGCAACGTCGAGCGCGCCGGCCCGGTGGGCGGAGCGCACGAAACCCTTGAGACGGCGTACCGGATGGTCGAGCGGCAAGGGCTCCTCGGGATAAACATCGCTTGCCGCCACGATATGCCCGGAACCGACGGCATTCATCAGCGCCGGGAAGTCCACCACATCCGCCCGGCTGAGCAGGATGAAGGCTGCGCCCCTGCGCATCGAGGCAAAAGCATCCGCGCCCAGAAAACCCTTGTTGTCGCTGGTCACCGACGCGACGACGAAGACAAAGTCGCTCATGGTGAGGACGTCCGAAAGCGATGCCGGCTCGGTGCCCGCTTCCCTGAGCAAGGACGGCGGTAGCCAGGGATCGAACACGCGGATCCTGGCGCGGAAGCCGGAAAGCACGCGGTTCAGCGCACGCCCGAGATCGCCGAAACCGACGATGCCGATCTCCGAGCCCGACAGAAGACGGGCCGAAGCGTTGCCCTCCCCGCCCCACAGTTCACGGCCCTCACGGAAATCCAGATCGGCATCGATTACGCCGCGCCCAAGGTTCAGCGCCATGGCAAGACCGAGCTCGGCGACCGGCTCGGCAAAGACCTGCCCCGTCGTCACGACATGGATACCGCGCGCGAACAGAACCTCGTAGGGCATGTTGTTGATGAGATTGCTCTCGACATTGAGGATCGCGCGCAGTGCCGGCATGCGTGCCAGCGTCTCGGCCGACAGCGGCGGCTGGCCGACGATATAGCGTGCCTGTGCGAGCACATCGTCGCCGAGCCCGGCAATATGATCGGGATCGGCCTCCACGACACGGTAGGTTCGATGCAGTTCGGCGCGCGCTGCAGGTGTGAAGATAAGGTCAAGCGTGCGCGGCTCGGGCGCGCTGATCACCAATGGCAGGCTGTTGTCGGTCATGATTCCTCCGGATCGTTCCAACCGAGTGGTAGCACGAGAACCGGAGAGCGGCGACTAGTAGCCGAGGCCGCGCAGCGCACGGATGCTGGATGGCGGCAGCGCCGTGCTGGTCGACGAAATGCCGTTCTTTTCACAGACATAAACGTCCCGCGGCAGCCAGCGATTGCTACCGCTGGACGGCACATCGACCTGCTGCTCGCAGACCACCGGAGACTTTCCGCTATAGGCTTGCGTCGCGTCGCTCGCGACGACCCCGGGGAGGTCCTTGAAAACCTGCGCCTGAACTGCCGGCACGGGTGCCAGGATGGAAACAAGAAGGAGAGCGGCACGTATCTTCATCGTCTTCCCGGCAAAGCCGGCCTTTCGCAATCCATAAAGTAATACCGCCGGCCGGCAACTTGCGCTATAGGCCTGCGGATTATCCGACAGCTAAGACATAGATG
This sequence comes from Shinella sedimenti, assembly GCF_022601905.1. NCBI lineage: Bacteria > Pseudomonadati > Pseudomonadota > Alphaproteobacteria > Hyphomicrobiales > Rhizobiaceae > Shinella > Shinella sedimenti. The sequence goes on along the minus strand of NZ_JAKVIN010000003.1, from coordinate 456,825 downwards.
GGATTTTTCATGGCAAGTACAATCCGGTATCATGAAGGCGACATTTCGGCGGCAGACGCCGCGCGCTATACCGGCGCCATCGCCATCGATACGGAGACGCTCGGCCTCATCCCGCGCCGTGACCGTCTTTGCGTCGTGCAGCTTTCTCCCGGCGACGGTACGGCCGATGTCATCCGCATCGCCGCCGGCCAGAAGGATGCGCCCAACCTCGTCGCCATGCTGGCCGATCCGTCCCGCCAGAAGATCTTCCACTATGGCCGCTTCGACATCGCGGTGCTGTTCCACACGTTCGGCGTAACCACCACACCTGTCTTCTGCACCAAGATCGCCTCGCGCCTGACGCGGACCTATACGGACCGTCACGGCCTGAAGGACAATCTCAAGGAAATGCTCGATGTCGACATTTCCAAGCAGCAGCAGTCTTCAGACTGGGCTGCGGAGACGCTCTCGCCCGCGCAGCTCGAATATGCCGCCTCGGATGTGCTGCATCTCCATGCGTTGCGTGACAAGCTGAATGCCCGTCTCGTGCGTGACGGGCGGCTTGCCCATGCCGAGGCCTGCTTCACCTTCCTGCCCACCCGCGCCAAGCTGGATCTGCTCGGCTGGGAAGAGACCGACATTTTCGCGCATAGCTGAGCCCTTTCGGCGGGCAAAAGCCTGCGGAATCAGGCGCTGCAGGCTTAACGGCTGGTTAACGAGGCCGGTCTATCCTCCAGGAGACTGGAGGCTGACATGTTGACACCGTTGCAGAGCGCGCATGCAGGCGCCGCCGTATCGGCCATGCAATCGATCGCCGATACGCTCGAGGAGCGTCGGCGCGAGGAAGCCGAGAAGGCGAGCGGGCGCAAGGATGACGACGTCCTGAAACGCCAGCAGGCGCAAGTCGGCTCCGACGATACGGCGCGACAGGCCAATACGCGCATCAACGAGCACTTCTTCGGCAGCAATGCCCGTGGCCAGGATACGCTCGCCAAGCTCGTCTCCCGCTTCAGCGCCATGCTGGGCATCAGCCAGGGCGACAGCGAGACGGGCCGGCAATTCGCCCAGCGCCTCAGCGACCAGCTGGCCCTGATCGGAAACATTTCTCTTCCGGCCAAGGGCAGCAACCAGAATGTAACGCTCACCGCCCTCGGCACGAGCCTGTCGGCCGTGCAACTGGCGATGAAGGGAAATGCGGACGATACTGCCGCAAACCTCGTCGCCCGCCTCGCGGCTGCAGCGGGTGTTTCGCAGGGCGACGATGAGCCGGATGCAGATTTCGAGCAGCGCCTCTCCAACCTCCTGACGCGCCAGCGCGGCGAGCTGCCGGAGACCGTTTCGTCGCTCGAGCAGAAGAGCGGCCTCGATGACCTCGGCCTCAAGGCCACCGATCTCATCGCCGCCATCCGTAACCCCTACGGCACCGAAGCCCAGCGCGTGAAGGATGCACTTGCGCAAAAGGCGCAGGATGAGAAGTCCCTTACGCCCGAGATGCGCAAAGTTCTCGCGCGTCTGGAGGACACCGCCGACCCAAAGTCCATCGAGGAGCTGAAATTCGAACGGGTGCGGCCCGACACGACCCGTGTCGAGGATGCGGAGGTCCGCAAGGAGCGGGAAGAGACCATCCGCTCGCTGGAAGCCGGCGAAAAGCTCGACGATGTCAGAGACCTTCAGGACGCCATCGGTCGCGCCCAAGCGGATGCGACGAAACCGACCTCCGAGACGAAGAAGCCGGGCAGCGCGGCGGCAGACGCCCTCGACACGATCCAGCTTCTGGCCGCCGGTGCGCAGGCGAACGACGGAGCTGAAAAGGCGGCGGCGCCCTCGAACGCCTCCTCTTCGGAGCGCACAGGCGACCAGGTCGATACGACGGAAGACGCGGTACGAAACCTTGATGCCGCCGGCAACGTTGAGAAAGCCGAACGGGAAGACGCCAAAAAGGAAATCTTCGCACTGCGCGTCGACGACAACGGCATTTACGACCTGATCACGCGCCAGTTGGTTGCCTGAGGCTCAAGCCTTCTTCCGCACGATTCCCAGCCGGGCGATGACCTCCGGTGGGATACCGTAGCGACGGATCGCATCCTTCTGGCTGCGCAGGCCGCACATTTCCCGCTGAATGAAGAACGCCCAGACCTTGTCGGCGGCATCGTCGAGCAGAACCTCACGCTCTTCCGCCGGGCATCCGGCGGCGAGACGCCCGGAAAGCAGCGCCAGCGCCTTCTCGACTTTCAGCCCGTGCCGGCCAAGCGAATCCGCCCGTTCCGACATCATCTCGTATTCAAGGATATTGAGGCCCGTTTCCTTGGTGAAGGAAGGGGCAAGTGCCTGCGGCGGACGAACCGTCATCTTGTATCTCCCGTCATGGGGAAAAGATGGAGCGGCTGTCGCCTGGATGCAAGGGATCAGACGGCGCGGGCGCGAACCTCATCAAAGGTCCAGTCCCGCAGGAGTTCGCCGTCACGCCACACCGGCTGAAGCATGTTGGGACGGCCGGCGAGCTGATCGACGCGCGCGGCTTCCAGCCCGATATAGCTTTCCACCACCGCTTGCCGGCCCGCCTTCGAGGCCTTGAGGTTCATGGTTGCCGGGCGCTTGTAGACATCGTGCCAGACGCCGGCGGTATCCTGCCGGGCATTGGCCTTCATGGCGAAGGAATAGGTGTCGCGGTTCACGCGCTGGAGCAGCCCCGCCCCCATGCCGAACGCGATGTTCTCGGCCGAGAAGCCGAAGGCCTCCAGCCGACCGAGGATGAGCGCGATATCGGGCGACGAAATGCCGTCGCCCTGGATGACGCGCACGCTGTTGTCGAGGACCTTGTAGCCCTTGCCGTTCAGATGCGTGCCGAAGGCATAGGCAAGCTGGCGCACCACCTGCACGGGCGTTTCCACTGGATCGCCGCTGTCGGGACGCACGACGAGCGTGCCGCCGGCGGTCTGCACCCGCTCCTTCAACTGCTTGCCCCAGATCTCCGCAACGGCATTGTTGATGTCGTAGCTGTCGGAGACCACGGCATAGAGGCCCTTGGCGCCGAACTTGTCGATCATGTTGGCGTAGGCATCCGCCTCGCGGTCCTGGCCCCAGGAGGTCATGGTGGAATGTTCCGAGGCGGGAATGGAAAAACCCGCCATCTGGGCACCATAATAACGGCGCGCATAGAGAACGCCGGTCACCGTATCCGTGCCCATGAAGTTCACGAGATGCGCGGCACCGCCAATGCCGGCCTGCTCAAGGCTCGTCGTGCCACGCGCACCGAAATCGTGCAGGCGGAAAGGCAGGACGGAATCGGGATCGTCGCAGGTCTTTTCCAAGATTGGCCGGATGATCTGCTTCACCTTGCGGGAGTTCGAGGCGACCGTGCTAGGATACCAGATGGCGCGCAGCAGCGCGGTCTCGATATAGGATGTCAGCCAGTGGCAGACGGGATCGGTGTTCACCACCTGCACGACGGGCACGCCGCGGCGAACCATGGTGCCCTCCGGCAGCGCCTCGATCAGTAGCGGCAGGTAGCCGCCATGGCGGTTGACGATATGGGTCCAGCCCTCGCGATTGAACGGCAGGCCGTGCGCGAGGACGATTTCCTCGGCCTCGTTCACATCCTGCATCGTCACCGGTTTGGCGAGATACTCCTTCAGGAACATCTGCAGGCCGAAGAACACCACTTCCGCATTGTCCGAATGACCGCGGGCCTCGACATAGGAGGAGATCGCGCGCGTTTCCGGCGGATATTGCAGGTAATGGCTAAGCTTGTAGCTGTCGGTATTGAGGATGAGGTTGGTGAGGTTCATCGAAAGGTCTCCGCCGCATCCGCAGCTCCAGCCTGCAAGTGCCGCGAAGATTTACGCGAGCCGAGCATAAGGGGCAAGACCCGTTTCGGACTGCACGGGAGGAAGCGTTTTGACGTTCGTTAGCGTTTCATTAACCACGAACTGTCAAATGTAAGAATCACAGGTTGTTCGGAGTACCGGGGTTTCCCGTCCGGCCCAGTCAGCGGTTCAGTGCATTGCCGGTCTACCCGTCGCCTCCCGCATGAATACCCGGTTCGCCGGGTCGAAGCTCATCACCTTGCAGCGTCGCGCATGATGCGCCATCCGACGAACGATGGAACATTCACGACAAGATGCTGCGATGCGCAGAGCATCGGCGAAAGGAGACAGGCATGCTACCGCGCGTGGCACCGATGACCGGCACGGCCCAGTCCTCTCCCGCCCTTCAGGCGGGCGTGTCGTCCGATGCCGTCGCCCGCCCGCAGCCAAGCGCTGCCACTCTTGCCAATCTTCGCGCTGACGTGCTGCTGCGCCTCATCGAGACCATGCTGAAGCACATGCCGCCCGCCGCGGATCCGAATGCCGGGCGCGACCTGCTCGAGACGCTGCTCGCCGCATTGAAGACGGCGCCGGGGCGCGAAGGTGAGAACGGCCGAAAGCTCGCCGATCTCCTCGCCAAGCTGCCACGGGAACTGCGGCCTGCCGTCGAGAAGCTGATCAACACCGTGCTGTCCTCCATGCCGACACGCACTCTGATGGAGATCGTGCGCAATCCGAACGGCCCCGATGCCCAGAAGCTCGCCACGATCATCGCCGCAAACGTGAATACGGCAGCCCTTTCCACGCCGGCCAACGACAGGCAGCCGCGCCCGATGGGCCTTACCGCCCAGCAGCTGGCGGCCGTTGCGCGGCAGGGCACGCCGCAGCTCGCAGATCCTACGGCCGGCGATGTGCGCGCCCTCCAGGCGGCGCTGAAGCGCGTGTTCGACCTCGACACCGGCAAGCCCCGCGCCGTCTCCAGCCAGACAGGCGATGCCGACACGGGCCGCCAGCCGACGACGGCAGCGACCCGCCTGCCTGCCGATCCCGGCAGCGTGCCGAAAGCCGAAAACCGCCCGCCCGTCTCCGCCGGTCGCGCCGCGACCGGACAGCCTGTCGACGCCATCGAGGCAGCCCCTCGCCATATGGGCGATGCCGAGGAAGTCGAGACGACGGCACCCGCCACCCGACGGGGAGATCCGGCCGGACGGGCACAGCTCGCCGTCGGGCAGGTTCTTGCTCGCAGCGTGCTGCAAGCCGTTGCACGCGACATACCATCAGCGCTTCTGATGCAGGCGGTGACGCAGCTCATGGAAACCCTTTCCCCGGAGGAGGCGAACTTCCTGCGGGCATTGCTCGATCGGCCGCTCGATACGGCCGCGGAACAGCGCGCGGCGCTTGCCACCGCAGATTTGCCGGAAGAAGCGGCCGAGGGCGCGGTAAAGACCGGCAAGCCGGGGACCGAGACGGCACAGCAACCGGCTTCCCTACCGCAGTCGGCCGACGATGACGGCAAGCCGCTTCCGCTGCCGCAAAGCCGGGAGGCCGCGCAGGCGGCAATTGCCGAGGCGACACCTGAGAGACTGCTGACCGCATTGCCGCTGCGCGAGGGCGTGCCCGTCGCCTTCGTTCCCTATCTTCCCGCCGAGGACGAGACCGAATGGCGTGACGAGCGCGAGCCCGAACAGGAAGAGGAAGAGGCAGCAGAAGAGAACGGCACGGAGGGCGAAGACCATTCCGGACAGGAGCCGATGGCTGACGCGGAAGGCGAAACCGGCGACGATGAACCGGAAAGCCCCGACATGGCGCGGCGCCGCGAAAAGACCGCGGACATGGTGGGCGTCATCGAACCCGGCCTCGTGTTCTACCAGAAGCTGGGTGAATACTGGACCTGACCGGAGGCCTAAGAAAAAGCCCGCGGAGATTGCTCTCCGCGGGCTCTTCATTTCAAAAGCAAGCGAGGCTTACTCGGCGTTGTTGCGGTTCTTCAGAGCCGCGCCGAGAATGTCGCCGAGCGAAGCGCCCGAGTCGGACGAGCCGAACTGTGCAACGGCTTCCTTCTCTTCAGCGATTTCCAGAGCCTTGATCGAAAGCTGGACCTTGCGATCCTTCTTCGAGAAGCTCAGGACGCGGGCGTCGACGGTCTGGCCGACCGAGAAACGCTCAGGACGCTGTTCGTCACGGTCACGCGAAAGGTCAGCGCGGCGGATGAACGACGTGAGGTCTTCGTGGTTGACGAGCTTCACTTCGATGCCACCGTCGTTGATCGCGATGACTTCAGCCGAGACGACGGCATTCTTGCGCAGGTCGCCGGAAGCAGCGGCGTCGCCGACCGAGTCCTTGCCGAGCTGCTTGATGCCGAGCGAGATACGCTCCTTGTCGACGTCAACATCCAGAACGACTGCCTTGACGACGTCGCCCTTGTTGTACTCCTCGATGACCTGCTCGCCCGGACGGTTCCAGTCGAGGTCGGAGAGGTGCACCATGCCGTCCACGTCGCCTTCGAGGCCGATGAACAGACCGAATTCGGTCTTGTTCTTGACTTCGCCTTCGACTTCCGTGCCAGCCGGATGGCTGTGCGCGAAGGCCTGCCACGGGTTCTCGAGGGTCTGCTTGAGACCGAGCGAGATGCGGCGCTTCGTCGGGTCGACTTCGAGAACGACCACATCGACTTCCTGGCTCGTGGACAGGATCTTGCCGGGGTGAACGTTCTTCTTCGTCCAGGACATTTCGGAGATGTGGATCAGGCCTTCGATGCCCGGCTCCAGCTCGACGAACGCACCGTAGTCGGTGATGTTCGTGACCGTACCGGAAATCTTCTTGCCGGTCGGGTACTTCGTGCCGATGCCATCCCACGGATCCGACTCGAGCTGCTTCATGCCGAGCGAGATGCGGTGGGTTTCCTGGTTGATGCGGATGATCTGAACCTTGACCTGCTGGCCGATGGACAGGATTTCCGACGGATGGTTGACGCGGCGCCAGGCCATGTCTGTGACGTGCAGCAGGCCGTCGATGCCGCCGAGGTCAACGAACGCACCGTAATCGGTGATGTTCTTGACGACGCCGTCAACAACCTGGCCTTCTTCGAGGTTCTGAACGATTTCAGAACGCTGCTCGGCGCGGGACTCTTCGAGAACCGTGCGGCGCGAAACGACGATGTTGCCGCGACGCTTGTCCATCTTGAGGATTTCGAAGGGCTGCGGGTTGTGCATGAGCGGCGTGACGTCGCGGATCGGACGGATGTCGACCTGCGAACGCGGCAGGAAGGCAACGGCGCCATCGAGATCGACGGTAAAGCCACCCTTGACCTGGTTGAAGATGACGCCTTCGACGCGCTCGCCGGCTTCGAACTTGACTTCGAGCTTGGCCCAGCTCTCTTCGCGGCGAGCCTTTTCGCGCGACAGAACAGCTTCACCAAGCGCGTTTTCGATGCGCTCGACATAGACTTCGACTTCGTCGCCGACCTTCAGCGTGCCGTCCTTGGACTTGGCACCGAATTCCTTCAGCGGAACGCGACCTTCAACCTTGAGGCCGACGTCGATGATGGCAACGTCCTTCTCGATCGCGGTAACGATACCCTTGGCAACATAGCCTTCGGCGAGATCGTTGGACGCAAAGGATTCCTGCAGAAGGGCTGCGAAATCTTCGCGCGTGGGGTTTGCTTGAGACATTGAAACTCCTGATGTGCCTGCGAGGCACGGGCGCCGGGGGTTGGTGTTGGTGATGAACGAGGCGCTATCCGCTACCCTTCGGCAGCAAATCCGGCGCGGGGACAGGCTTCGTTCTAGTCTTTAAGGGCAGCGTCGATGATCAACTTTGCCGCAGAAAACGCCGCCTCTATACTCATTTCCGAGGTATCGAGCAAGTGCGCATCGTCAGCGGGCTTGAGCGGGCTGTCCGCGCGGCCCATGTCGCGCTCGTCGCGACGGCGGATATCTTCGAGGATCGTCCCGTAATCGGCCGCCCCGCCGCCCGCCACGATCTCGTCGTAACGGCGCCTGGCGCGCACCTCGGCGGATGCCGTCACATAGAGCTTCACCGGCGCATCAGGGCAGACGACCGTACCGATGTCACGGCCATCGAGCACCGTGCCGGGCTCGCGCGCCGCAAAACCTCGCTGCGCCTCCACCAGCGCCCGGCGCACCGAGGGCATGACCGCAATCTTCGAGGCCGCCTCGCCGATGGCGTGGGCGGAGAGGACCGAGCGGTCGAGCCCCGCGAGATCGAGGCTGCGGGCGACATCCGCCGCGACCGCCTCGTCATCGAGCGGCAGGCCGCGATCGAGCAGCGCCTTCGCCGTCGCGCGATAGGTCAGGCCCGTGTCGAGATGATGAAAGCCATAGACCTCCGCGATACGCCGCGAGAGCGTTCCCTTGCCCGCGGCGGCAGGACCGTCGATGGCGATGGTGAATGTCATCAGGCAGCCTTGATGTCGGAAAGCTCGATCTTCGCGCCAAGCCCGGCCATGAGATCCATGAACTCGGGGAAGCTGGTCGCGATCATCGTCGCGTCGTCGACCGTAACGGGGTGCTCGGAGACCAGGCCCATGACAAGGAAGCTCATGGCGATGCGGTGATCGAGATGCGTTGCGACGGCGGCACCCGCAGCATTGCCAAGACCCTTGCCATCCGGCCGGCCGCGCACGACGAGCGAGGCTTCGCCTTCGTCGCAATCCACGCCATTCAGCTTCAGGCCCTCGGCAACGGCCGACAGGCGGTCGCTTTCCTTGACGCGCAACTCGTCAAGACCGTTCATGACCGTCGTGCCTTCCGCGAAGGATGCCGCAACGGCCAGCACCGGGTACTCGTCGATCATCGAAGGCGCGCGGTCTTCCGGCACCGTGACGCCCTTGAGGCGGGATGCGCGGACGCGCAGGTCCGCCACATCCTCACCGCCGGCAAGGCGCGGGTTCAGGACCTCGATATCGGCGCCCATTTCCTGAAGGGTCAGGATGAGGCCGGTGCGGGTGGGGTTCATCAGCACATTAAGAATGGTGATGTCGGAGCCCGGAACGAGCAGCGCCGCCACCAGCGGGAAGGCCGTGGAGGACGGGTCGCCGGGAACGTCGATGATCTGGCCGGTGAGCTTGCCGCGGCCCTCAAGCCGGATCGTACGTACGCCGTCCGCATCCGTCTCGACCGTCAGGTTAGCGCCGAAGCCCTGCAGCATCTTCTCGGTGTGGTCGCGGGTCATGATCGGCTCGATGACCGTGGTGATTCCGGGCGTGTTGAGGCCGGCGAGCAGCACGGCGGACTTCACCTGGGCGGACGCCATCGGCACACGGTAGGTGATCGGCGTCGGGGTCTTGGGACCGCGCAGCGTGACCGGCAGGCGATCACCCTCGGCGGACGTGACCTGCACGCCCATCTCGCGCAGCGGGTTGAGCACGCGGCCCATCGGGCGCTTGGTGAGCGAGGCATCGCCGATGAAGGTCGAATCGAAGTCGTAGACGCCGACAAGGCCCATGGTCAGGCGGCAGCCGGTGCCGGCATTGCCGAAATCGAGCGGCGCTTCCGGCGCAAGCAGCGCGCCGTTGCCGACGCCATTGATGATCCAGGTATCGCCGTCCTTGCGGATCCTGGCGCCCATGGCCTGCATCGCCTTGCCGGTATTGATGACGTCTTCGCCTTCCAGGAGGCCGGTGATGCGCGTTTCGCCGCTCGCCAGGCCGCCGAACATGAAGGAACGGTGGGAAATCGATTTGTCGCCGGGAATGCGGACGGTGCCGGAAAGGCCGGAGGATTTGCGGGCGGTTGCGGGCCGTGCATGGGCGCCGTGCGACATGGGCGTCTTCCTTATATGGTCGGCTCTCCGCCAGGCACTCCGGGGAGATCGCGCGCTTGCTATCACAAACGATTTAAAGCGTCATCATCCCGCCGAAAAACATTCGCTACGAACGCAGGCTTCGATGCACCATCAGTTTCGCTTTGACAGGATAGCGCAAGACGATTAAGGGGACCGGCTAATCATTTTCCCTTTAACGCGCCGGTCCACCCGGCCCCGCCTGAGACAATCGGCACCTGAGAGGCTTTGACAGTGGCAAAACCGGAACTCGGAACCAAACGCATCGACCCGGAAACGGGCAAGAAGTTCTACGACCTGAACCGCGATCCGATCGTGTCGCCTTATACGGGCAAGTCCTATCCGCTTTCCTTCTTCGAGGAAACCTCCGCGGCCGCCGTGATGGAGAAGGATGAGGAAGAAGACGTCAACGAAGTCGATACCGAGAACACGGAAGTCGAACTGGTTTCGCTCGAGGATGCCGATGAAGATGCATCCGGCGGCGACGACATTCCGGATCTCGGCGATGACGACGTTGAAATCGACGGCGACGACGACGACACGTTCCTGGAACAGGACGAAGACGACGACAACGACGACATGAGCGACCTCATCGGCGTCACCGGCGACGAAGACGAAGCGTAACACTCTGATTTCCGGCCGATTTCAAAAAAATCGGCCGGATATCATTTTTCGGCTTGCCATCCTCCAGCACGGCAAGTAATAAGCCGCACACCGAACGGCAACGCCGCTTCGGTTCCCGGAAACCGGCCTCGCCGGACCCGTTATGGGGCTATAGCTCAGCTGGGAGAGCGCTTGCATGGCATGCAAGAGGTCAGCGGTTCGATCCCGCTTAGCTCCACCAAACCTTCCACAGCACCAATCTCTGTCATTTTTCTTTACGGCTGCTCGCGCATGCCGGGTGTGGCTTCGCGCTGATCTGCGTCTTCCAGATCGGTTTTGACCAGGAAGGTGTCGGAGTGCTGGCGGGCGGCTTCGCGGAGGGCTGCGAGGTTGGGCTCGTCGTCTCCCCCGATCTCGCCATTGCCCTGATCGATTTCGTGCTCGGCCTGATACCAGTGATCATCGGGCTTGCCTTCCGGCGCGCCCGCCTGTTGCCATAGTTCGTAGGCGCGCTTGCGGATGCGGTCTTCTCTCGTGTCTTCCATTGGTCTTCTCCCTTGGTTTCGTAACGCGAGAACGGACCGGCGAGCAGGTTGTTCCGCGCACCCACGGCCGCTTGCGCGATACTGCCGGCAAGAATAAGCAGATCGGTATGTACGTCCCATGACGTAGATCAGTCTTGCTGGGGAACACCATGAGCTTCACGGAAACGACGACCACGTCCTGGTTCTCCAGACTGAAGGGGGCGCTGGTCAGGATCGTGATCGGCCTGATCCTGCTTGTCGCCTGCATCTGGCTGCTCTTCTGGAACGAAGGGCGCTCGGTGAAGACCTACAGGGCGCTCGTGGAAGGGGCCGGGCTTGTCGTCTCCGTCGATAACGGTCGCGTCGATCCAGCCAATGACGGCAGGCTCGTGCATGTGTCGGGGCCTGTGAAGCCTATCGGCATCCCCGAGGATAATGTGCTCGGCATTGCGGCGGACGGTGCGGCCGGGCTCGGACGCGTCGTCGAGATGTACCAGTGGGTCGAGACATCGCGGTCGGAGACCCGCAAGCAACTCGGCGGCGGAGAGGAAACCGTAACTACCTATTCCTACAGCAAGGAATGGAAACGCGACGCAGTCAATTCCAGCAGCTTCCGCCAATCGGGGCACGAAAATCCGCAAAAGCCGATCGACGATGCAAGCTTCTTTGTCCCATCGGCAACGATCGGGACCTTCAGCGTCGATGGCCGGGCCGTCGCGCGGCTGGGCGACGAGCGGCCGATCCCGCTGACCGGATCGGAAGCAAACCGCCTGGGCGAGAAAGCAGCACTCGGCAAGCCGGCCTCCGTTGTCGGCGGCCAGGCGATCTTTTCCTACAATCCGCAGAACCCCGAGATCGGCGACATCCGCATTTCCTTCACGCGTTCTGACATCGACAGCGCAAGCTTCGTCGGCGCGCAACGCGGCGCAGGTCTTGTTCCCTATACAGCCTCGAACGGCCGGGCGCTTTTCCTGAGCGAAGCCGGTCTCGTGGATGCGCCGGCCATGTTCGACGCAGCCCAGAGCGAGAACACCGTCATCACATGGCTGGTGCGCGCCGGCGGGCTCATCGGTCTGTTCATCGGCTTCGTCTTCATTCTGTCGATCCTCGGGGTCATCGCCGATCTCGTGCCGTTCATCGGCTCGCTCGTCCGCTTCGGTACGACCGCGATCGCGCTGATCTTCACACTTCTGATCGGCCCGACTGTCATTGCCATCGCCTGGATCACCTATCGCCCGCTCATCGCCATCGCGGTTCTGGCCGCCGGCATTGCGCTGGCGGCAGGCATCCTTTATCTGCGACGGGGCAAGGCGGCACCCGCCGCCGCACCGGCATGATACCAACAGCGGGGTAAGCGACGCGTGACCTTCTACATTTCGAAGATCTTCTGGCTCGTCGCCCAACCACTTTCACTGGCCTTTTTTCTCATCGTCGCCGGCCTGCTCGCCGGATTGCTGAAGTGGAACCGCATCAGGATGCTTTCGAGCATACTGGCCGCGCTCATCCTGTTCCTTACCCTGTTCACGACGACGGGCGCGGTGCTGCTGCAGACGCTGGAGGACCGTATCCCGCGCGCGGCGCTGCCCGAGGGCGGACCGGCCTGCATCATCACGCTCGGCGGCGGCTTCGAGGCTGACGTCACGACTGCGCGCGGCGGTTACGAGATGAACCAGGCCGGGGATCGCTTCGTGGAAACGCTGCGGCTTGCGCGGGAGTTTCCACAGGCGCGCATCCTGATTTCCGGCGGCGACGGCTCGCTAAGTGGTGATTTTGAAGGCGACGCGGTCATCGGCAGCCGCTTTCTCGCAGCCTTCGGCATTCCCGAAACGCGGCTCATCCGCGAGGGCGGATCACGCGATACATTCGAGAATGCGGACTACACGCAGGCGCTGCTTGCGGAAAACGGACTGGAACGCTGCCTTCTCGTGACCTCGGCCTTCCACATGCCGCGCTCGATCGGGCTCTTCCGCAAGCGCGGCCTCGACATGCTGCCGTGGCCGACCGACTTCCGCACGACGGGCAAGGCCAGTCTCGGCCTCGACCTCACCCAGCCCTCGGTCAACAGCCAGCTGATGACAATGGCTGTTCGCGAATGGATCGGCCTGGCCTTCTATTCCCTGGCTGGCCGCACGAGCGCCTTCCTGCCGGAATAATCTACTTCTTGGAGATCGTCTCGAACCGGGCGTTGCGAACGCGGATCGTCATCGTGCAATACTCGCTGTCATCGCGGCCGCAACTGGCGGCGTTGGCCTTCAGCTCCAGCACCATGTTCCCGAAGCGCTTCTTCATGTCATAGCCGTAGAGATCGGCGACCGCGGCGAGGAAGAAACCGCCCTCGGAAACACGAATGTAGAAGTGGTGCGGGCAACCGACATTGCCGCACAGGCCGCCCGGCACGCCATCGCAATTGACCGCGCCGAGATTGAAGATCGCATCCACCAGACGGTCATTGTTGAAGTCGATATAGTCGGCGAAATCCTCACCGTAGACCGCCGTCTTGCAGCGCTTGGCGACCTCCGACTGCACCGTCGATAGCGCATCCGGAACGATGTTGGCGGCGCCAGCCGGCATCGCCATCGAAACGAGGGCGGCGGAGAGGAGCGCCAGAAAACTCATGCGGATAGCCATCTCTCAAACCTTTCCATGGCACGCGATTCGGTCATTATGGGCCGCTGACGGCGCGCGGCGTGATTCTGCCGGCGCACTCTACTGCGGCAAGGCTGTCGCGAGGCTTGGCCCGCATATGAGGGGAACACCGTGTCGATCCTGGAACTGCTTGACTACACAGGGGTTGCCGTCTTTGCCGCGACCGGCGCGCTTTCGGCCTCGCGCAAGCAGCTCGACATCATCGGCTTCCTGTTTCTCGCCGCCGCCACGGGCATCGGCGGCGGCACGTTCCGCGATGTCATTCTCGGGGCCACGCCCGTCTTCTGGGTGGTGAACCCGACCTATCTGATCGTCTGCGTCTCGGTCGCGCTCATCGTCTTCGTGCTCGCGCACCGCATCGAGTCCCGGTACCGCCTCCTGCTGTGGCTGGATGCGATGGGCGTGTCGGCCTATTGCGTGATGGGGGCGGCCAAGGGTTTCGCGGCAACCGGTTCGCCTACGGTGGCGATCGCCACCGGGGTGCTGACGGCAAGCTTCGGCGGGATCATCCGCGACCTCCTGGCAGGAGAGCCTTCCGTGCTGCTGCGCCCGGAAATCTACGTCACCGCGGCCCTCATCGGTGCAGCGGGCTTCACGGTGGCGACGGTCGCGGGCGCGCCGCTCTGGCTGGCATCGGCCATCGGCATCGGCGCGGCCTTCATCGTGCGCGGCGGCGCACTGAAGTTCGGCTGGCGGTTCCCGGTCTACAAGGCCCGCCCCGGCCGCCATCCCGATGATGTGATGTAAAAATTTCAGCCCTTTCGCGGACGCAGGCGGATAATCACGTCGACATGCGCGATTTCCATGCCTTCCGGCGGCTCGGGCAGGTTGCCGATCTCGATATTGCTTATGGGAATATCGAGGACGTGGTTTTCACCTTCAACGAAAAAGTGATGGTGATCGGAGACATTGGTATCGAAATAGGTCTTCGAGCTTTCCACCGCCAGCACGCGGATCATGCCCGCTTCGGTGAACTGGTGCAGCGTGTTGTAGACGGTGGCCAGCGAGACCGGAACGCCGGCGGTGACGGCTTCCTCGTGCAGTTCCTCCACCGTCAGGTGGCGGTCGCCCTTGGCGAAAAGCAGGTCGGCAAGGGCCACACGCTGGCGCGTCGGGCGCAGGCCGCAATGGCGCAGGCGCTCTTCGATGGGCATCTCATGTGCATGCGTCATGATCGACGTATCCGCTTGTCTGGCCTTGAACTCTAATCCTGAACTTTCGATATAACTTTTGCTGGAGCGGTATTCAATAGGATTGCGTCCGCTTCAAAGCGCGCAACATGCGGAAAAACCGGGCTCCCACCCGCCGTTCTGTACTTTGCACTGGCTGTCATGGCGAGCATCATGTATGCGGACAGCGGAAAGAACGTCTCGCCCAGACAGGGCGCGGCGAGAAGACGAGGAGATTCGGTGCACTTCAATCCGCACCCTGCCTCCACCAAATCTATGCGAACCAAGCGTCGCTCAAGACCGGGGATGAGACATTCGATGACGACCAGGCAATCCAGCTATAACTACGAGGAAATTCTGGCCTGCGGCCGCGGCGAGCTTTTCGGCCCCGGCAACGCGCAGCTTCCTCTGCCGCCTATGCTGATGGTCCACCGCATCACCGATATTTCCGAAACCGGCGGCGCTTTCGACAAGGGCTATATCCGCGCCGAGTACGATGTGAAGCCGGACGACTGGTACTTCCCTTGTCACTTCCAGGGCAACCCGATCATGCCGGGCTGCCTTGGCCTCGACGGCATGTGGCAGCTGACCGGCTTTTTCCTCGGCTGGCTCGGCGAGCCCGGCCGCGGCATGGCACTGTCAACCGGCGAAGTGAAGTTCAAGGGCATGGTTCGTCCCGACACGAAGCTTCTCGAATACGGCATCGACTTCAAGCGCGTGATGCGCGGCCGCCTCGTGCTCGGCACGGCGGACGGCTGGCTGAAGGCCGATGGCGAAACCATCTATCAGGCAAGCGATCTTCGTGTCGGCCTGTCGAAGGACAAGGAAGCTTAAGGGCGGCGCCAGCCACCGGCAGCCTGAGGGCGGCATTCGCCCTCACCATGAGACGTTCTAGAAAAGGTCAGGAAAATGAGACGGGTAGTTGTCACGGGCTTGGGGATTGTATCCTCGATCGGGAACAATGCTGATGAGGTGACGGCATCGCTGCGCGACGCGCGTTCGGGCATCAGCTTCTCGCAGGATTTCGCCGACCATGGCTTCAAGTGCCAGGTCTGGGGTTCGCCGGATATCGACACCACGGAGCTCGTCGATCGCCGTGCCGCCCGCTTCCTGTCCCAGGGCGGCGCGTGGAACCATGTCGCCATGAAGCAGGCGATTGCCGATGCCGGCCTGGAAGAGGCCGACTATGCCGCCAATCCGCGCGCCGGCATCATCATGGGTTCGGGTGGTCCGTCCACCCGCACGCTGATCGAAGCCGCTGAGATCACGCTCAAGAACAACTCGCCCAAGCGCATCGGCCCCTTTGCCGTGCCGAAGGCTATGTCGTCCACGGCATCCGCCACGCTCGCCACCTGGTTCAAGATCCATGGCGTCAACTACTCGATCTCGTCGGCCTGCTCGACCTCAGCGCATTGCATCGGCAATGCCGCCGAGATGATCCAGTGGGGCAAGCAGGACCTCATGTTCGCCGGCGGCCACGAAGATCTCGACTGGACCATGTCGAACCTGTTCGACGCAATGGGCGCCATGTCTTCCAAGTACAACGACACGCCTGCCACGGCATCGCGCGCCTATGACGCGACCCGTGACGGCTTCGTCATCGCCGGCGGTGCTGGCGTTCTGGTTCTCGAGGAACTGGAACATGCCAAGGCGCGCGGCGCGAAGATCTATGCCGAGATCACCGGCTACGGCGCCACGTCCGACGGCTACGACATGGTCGCCCCATCGGGTGAAGGTGCTGTGCGCTGCATGCGCCAGGCACTCGCCACCGTGAAGGGGGATGTCGACTATATCAATACGCACGGCACCTCGACGCCCGTTGGCGATTCCAAGGAGATCGGCGCGATCCGTGAAGTCTTCGGCGACAAGATTCCGCATATCCAGTCGACCAAGTCGCTGACCGGCCACTCGCTCGGCGCCGCCGGCGTGCAGGAATCGATCTACGGCCTCCTTATGATGCAGGCCGGCTTCATCGGCGAAAGCGCGCATATCACCGAGCTCGATCCTGAATTCGACGGCGTTCCGATCGTGCGCAAGCGCATCGACAATGCGAAGATCGATACGGTTCTTTCCAATTCCTTCGGTTTCGGCGGCACGAACGCCACGCTGGTCTTCCAGCGCCACAACGGATGACAGGCATGACGGGGATCATGAACGGCAAGCGCGGCCTCATCATGGGGGTCGCGAACAATCACTCCATCGCATGGGGCATCGCACAGAAGCTCGCCCAACAAGGCGCGGAACTCGCCTTCACATATCAGGGTGAGGCGCTCGGCAAGCGCGTGAAGCCACTGGCCGCCGAGCTGGGCTCTGATTTCGTCATTCCCTGCGATGTCGAGGACATCGCATCGGTCGACTCCACGATCGAGGCCATCAAGGAAAAGTGGGGCAAGCTCGACTTCGTGGTGCACGCCATCGGCTTTTCCGACAAGAACGAGCTAAAGGGCCTCTATGCGAACACCACGCGCGAAAACTTCTCGCGCACGATGGTGATCTCCTGCTTCTCCTTCACCGAAATCGCCAAGCGTGCGGCCGGCCTCATGACGGACGGCGGCTCGATGCTGACGCTGACCTATGGCGGCTCCACCCGCGTCATGCCGAACTACAACGTCATGGGCGTTGCAAAGGCGGCGCTTGAGGCCTCCGTGCGCTATCTCGCCGGCGACTATGGTCCGCAGGGTATTCGCGTCAACGCGATCTCGGCCGGCCCGATCCGTACCCTGGCGGGTGCCGGTATCTCGGACGCGCGCGCCATGCTCTCCTGGCAGCAGAAGAACGCTCCCTTGCGCCGCACCGTCACCATCGAGGATGTCGGCAATTCGGCGCTTTACCTTCTCTCTGACCTATCGAGCGGCGTGACCGGCGAAATCCACTATGTGGATTCCGGCTACAATATCACCTCCATGCCAACGCTGGAGCGACTGGCCAAGGCCGACAGCGAGTAACGGAAACGGCGCGAAGCTTCACACTTCGCGCCGTTTCTCTTTGATCGATCAGAGCACTAAGAGGGCACTTACGAGAAGGATCATCGCGACCAGGATGCCAAGCAGCATCATGCGCACGCGGCTGTTCATTTCGATCGGCTTGCCATCTGCCCCTCGCCTCAAGAAAGCGAGCGGCGATTCGGAAGGCGGCGTATGCCCCTCCCCCTGCTTCACGTCCTTGGCGATGACTTCCGCTACATCTTCCATCATCGGCGGTCTTGTAGGTCCAAAAGCCATTGCGGGTCTCCTGAACGGGTGCGGTTCCATCATGGTGGACCCGTTTCAGGAAAATGGCAATCGGCTGCGGCAATCAGCGCCAGCGGAAGGTGACGCCGGTCAACCCCTGGATCTCAGCGTCGGCCGAAGAGGACCTTGAAGCGGGCGTTGCGGCACACTTCGCCGCTTTCCTTGAAGGCTTCCTTGAGCACCGGCTCGTAGGGCAGGCCGCGATTGGCGACCATCAGCAGGCGGCCGCCGATCTTCAAGGACTTCGCAGCCATTCGGATCATGCCAGCACCAAGCGAGTGGTCTGCGGCATGACCTTCGTGGAAGGGCGGGTTCATGACGATGAGGTCATAGTGATCGCGCGGCGTTTCGGCCGTCAGGTCGAACCAGTAGAAGCGCGCAGGAACGTTCGGGCAGTTCTCCGCCATGTTCTCCTTGGCCGCTTCCAGCGCCTCGTAATGCGCCTCGAAAAGGTCGACGCCCTTCGCCTGCGGCGCGCGATCGGCGAGCATGACGGAGAGGTAACCCCAGCCGGCGCCGAAATCGGCGGCATGGCCGTTGAAGTCTTCGGGAATGCGGCTGGCGAGCAGCTCGGAACCGTCGTCGATGCGGTCATGCGAAAACATGCCGGGAGCCGCAGTGAAGCGGCCGTCGACGCGCACCGGCTTGGCCGCCAGCTTGGCGATGGCCTCCGCCGGATCTTCCGGACGGGCAAACCAGATGGCGAGGCCATGGTACTTCGGCATGGAATCGCCGGTCAGGCCGAGCTGGTCGAGACGCTTGCGCATGGACTGCACGCCGTCTTCCTTGCTGCCCGCCACCACGATCAGGCCGCCCGTGCGAACGCGCCGAAGGGCTTCTGCAATGCGGTTCTCGTTTTCATCCTTGTGCTTGTTCATGAGGATGAGCGCGCCGTCGAAATCCTCACCATCGATGATCGCCTTCACCGGCTGACGCACGGCCTCAAGGCCGCGATAGAGCGAGCGCAGCGGCTGCACGGCGTCCAGCGTCGCGGAGAAGCCTTCCGGCGGGCGCTGGCCGGCTTCCGCGCCGAGGAAGAGGTAGCGTTCGCCCTCGCCGGGCATGCCAAGCGTGCCGGAGGCAAAGGGATGGAACAGGGTCTTCAGGGCATCGCGGGTCATGGTCGGCTCACAGGGTGGGGTTTCAGACGTTCAAAAGAAAGGGCGCGGAACATGCCGCTCCGCGCCCCTTCCAAAAGGTAGAGGGTCCGATTACTCGGCGGCTTCGCCGTCGGCCTTCTTCTCGGCAACGATTTCCTTGCCGGTGGCCTGATCGACGACCTTCATCGACAGGCGAACCTTGCCGCGCTCGTCGAAGCCCATCAGCTTGACCCAGACCTTGTCGCCTTCCTTGACGACGTCGGAGGTCTTGGCGACACGCTCGGAAGCGAGCTGCGAGATGTGCACGAGGCCATCGCGCGGGCCAAAGAAGTTGACGAAGGCGCCGAAGTCGGCGGTCTTGACGACCGTGCCTTCGTAGATCATGCCGACTTCCGGCTCAGCAACGATCGAGTGGATCCACTTGCGGGCCGCTTCGATCTCCTTGCCGGAGGACGATGCGATCTTGATCGTGCCGTCGTCTTCGATGTTGATCTTGGCGCCGGTCTTTTCGACGATTTCGCGGATGACCTTGCCGCCCGTGCCGATGACTTCACGGATCTTGTCGACCGGGATGTTCATGACTTCGATGCGCGGTGCGAATTCGCCGAGCTGCGAGCGACCTTCGGAGATGGCATTGGCCATTTCGCCGAGGATGTGCTTGCGGCCGCCCTGGGCCTGGCTGAGCGCGACCTTCATGATCTCTTCGGTGATACCGGCGATCTTGATGTCCATCTGCAGCGAGGTGATGCCGTCGGCGGTGCCGGCGACCTTGAAGTCCATGTCGCCGAGGTGGTCTTCGTCGCCGAGAATGTCGGAGAGAACTGCGAAACGGTCACCTTCGAGGATCAGGCCCATGGCAATACCGGCAACGGGCTTGGCCAGCGGAACACCGGCGTCCATGAGAGCGAGCGAGGTACCGCAGACGGTGGCCATCGAGGACGAGCCGTTCGACTCGGTGATCTCGGAAACGACGCGCAGCGTGTAGGGGAACTGTTCCGCCGTCGGCAGCATCGGGCGGATAGCGCGCCATGCGAGCTTGCCGTGGCCGATTTCGCGGCGGCCCGGGGAGCCCATGCGGCCCGTTTCACCGACCGAGTAGGGCGGGAAGTTGTAATGCAGCAGGAAGCGTTCCTTGTACATGCCGGTCAGGCTGTCGACATACTGCTCGTCTTCGCCGGTGCCGAGCGTGGCAACGACCACGGCCTGCGTTTCACCGCGGGTGAAGAGAGCCGAGCCGTGCGTGCGCGGCAGGATGCCGACTTCCGAGACGATGGCGCGAACGGTTTCGAGATCGCGGCCGTCGATACGGCTCTTGGTGTCGAGGATGTTCCAGCGAACGATCTTCGCCTGAAGGTGCTTGAAGACGGAGCCGATGACTTCGGCGGAGTACTTCGGCTCGACGCCCTCGGGCAGGAAATGTGCCTTCACCTTGGCCTTGACGGCGTCGACGGCGGCGTAACGGTCAGCCTTCTGCGTGATCTTGTAGGCGGCGCGCAGTTCGGTTTCCGCGATGCCGAGCATTTCGGCTTCGAGCTCAGAATAGTCTTCCGGCTGGAAGTCGCGCGGTTCCTTGGCAGCCACTTCGGCGAGCTTGATGATCGCGTCGATGACCGGCTGGAAGCCCTTGTGGCCGAACATGACGGCGCCGAGCATGACGTCTTCGTTCAGTTCCTTGGCTTCGGATTCCACCATCAGGACGGCGTCCTGCGTGCCGGCGACGACGAGATCGAGAACAGACTCGTCCATCTCGTCGAGATGCGGGTTCAGGACGTATTCGCCGTTGATGTAGCCGACGCGCGCTGCACCGACCGGGCCCATGAAGGGAACGCCGGAGATTGTGAGCGCTGCGGAAGCGGCAACCATCGACAGAACGTCGGGATCGTTTTCGAGGTCATGCTGGACGACGGTGACGACGACCTGCGTGTCGTTCTTGTAGCCTTCCGGGAAGAGCGGGCGGATCGGACGGTCGATCAGGCGGGAAACCAGCGTTTCCTTTTCCGAAGGACGGCCTTCGCGCTTGAAGTAGCCACCCGGGATCTTGCCGGCGGCGTAAGTCTTTTCCTGGTAATTGACGGTGAGCGGGAAGAAATCCTGGCCCGGCTTCGGCGCCTTGGCCGAAACGACGGTGGCGAGAACGACGGTCTCGCCGTAGGTGGCAAGAACCGCACCGTCAGCCTGGCGGGCGATCTTGCCGGTTTCCAGCTTGAGCGGACGGCCCGCCCATTCGATTTCAACCGTATGGGTATCGAACATGTCTTGTCCTTCGTAAGGCGGATACGCGCACCGCCGCCCGAAAAGGCGCAGGTGGTCTATCCGCTTCATGACGCATCATGGGCAAGACAACGGGAGGCTTCTTTTCTTGCTGTTGCGATTCCGGACGGAAGACCGTTCTGGAATTGCTCCTCAGGGAAGCATCCTGCAATCCTGCCCCATGACAGGTCATCGGTTGGTTCCGCAGGTCCGGCCCATCCGGCCTGCTGGATAATTCCATTTCGCGAGGCGGCCTCAACCGGCACTGGCGAAACGGTACGGCGGAATTTTCGTCCGCGAAAGAGTGCGGCGGGCGCTCGTGAGAACGCCCGCCGAAATTGCTTAGCGGCGAATGCCCAGAGCAGCAATCAGCTTGCTGTAACGGGATTCGTCCTTCTTCTTGAGGTAGTCAAGAAGCGAGCGGCGGCTGGACACCATCGTCAGAAGGCCACGACGGGAGTGGTTGTCCTTCTTGTGACCCTTGAAGTGTTCCGTCAGGTTGTTGATGCGCTCGGTCAGGATCGCAACCTGGACTTCCGGCGAACCGGTGTCGCCTTCGACCGTTGCGTATTCCTTGATCAGCGCAGCCTTGCGCTCAGCAGTGATCGACATCGTATGTCCTTTCATGAATGGAGAACCAGAAGTCGCCAAAAGCCGGGATGTCGTCCAGCGATGGCCGTGAAGGCAAGGGGCAAGAGCCCACATTGCTGGCGGTGCCTATAAACCATTCGCTTGTGAAAGGGAAGGCCCGTTCTACCGCTGCGTCGCCGGCAGGCCGGGCGCAGCCTTCACCGCATCGCTCGTTGCCGGGCAAACAACATAGGCTGCAAAGATCCATCCGAGCTGCCGGCCCCGCACTGAAACCAGCAACCAGTGTTTCGTACCGAGCCTGCGCTCGCCCAGAACGGCAACGCCGGTGCCGTTTTGAAGCGTCGTGAGAACCTGACCGTTCGGCTCGGCGCGCACGTTGAGCGGCGTGCCCGTGGGATCATCGACCAAGCACTCTCCGGCAAGCGCCGGCGAGACGATAAAGAGGCCGGCAAGAGCCGCCGCACGCAAAAGAAACCTCATGGCATAGCCCCAAGCATGAGAAGGAGCCCCACTTCTATCATGAATTGTGGCGCGCGTTATGTGCTTCTTCATCGCGCAGCCGCAGGAGCGGGATGGTGACGCGCCATTCTATGCCGTCATCATGCACGATGAAGTCCAGCTTGGCATCGAGCGCCATGCCGAGCATGCGTTCCAGCACAACGCTGCCGAAGCCCTTTCGGCTGCCGGCGATGGCCTCGCGGTCGATCGACGCCTTGCTTTCGCGCCACACGAGATTGAGATCCTCGCCCTTCGCCACCCAACTCAGCGAGACGATACCCTTCTCGTTTGCGAGCGCCCCGTATTTCGTCGCATTGGTGGAAAGCTCGTGCAGCGCCATTCCCAGCGTCTGCGAGGCCTGCGGATCGAGCAGAACGGCTGGGCCTTTGATGAGAACGCGCGACGCATCGTCGGGCGTGAACGGCTTCAACTGGTTTTTCGCAAGCTCCATCAGGTTGATGCCGTCAGATGCATTGGCGATCATCAGATCGGTCGAGCGTGCGAGGCCCGCCACGCGCTTGCGGAAGGTTTCGGCGAAATCGGCGGCGTTCTCGGCACCGGCCGCCGACTGGTTCAGCATGGCCTGGATGACGGTAAGCTGGTTCTTGGAGCGGTGCGCGACCTCCCGCATGAGGAAACGCACCTCGTTTTCGGACTTCACCCGTGCGTCCGCCGCCTCGGCGAGCGCGCGCGAGACCGTCTCAAGCTCGGTTATCGCATAGGGCCTTGGAGCGACGCGCTCGCCATGGCCAAGCCTGCGGGCATCATGCGCAAGCAGCCGCACGTCGCGCGACAGCACCCGCGCGATACCGACGGCGCCGATCGCGGCCAGAAGCGCAAAGACCACGCCGCCGATGACCAGCCAGCGGAACGAGGAAACAGCCGGCGCCTGCACGTCGGAGGACTTCGCCCAGGCGATCATCCGCCATCCCGCCAGCGACGAGAACTCGGTAACGACCTGATAATTCGTGCCGTCCTGCCGCATCGTGCTGACACCGAGGCGCAGCGACGGCACCACGCGCAGGAAAAATTCCGTGCCGGTCTTCTGTTTATCGTCGGTCGACGCGATCACCCTGCCCGTGCTGTCGATTACCGCGGCATTCCAGCCAGGCGACAGAACATCCGGGTTGACTGCACGGCGTAACGCATCTGCGTTCTTCGTCAGTGTCAGGAGCACCTGCCGGCCGTTTGAAAGCTGCATGGGCTGATAGACGTTGAATACCCACTGCTGCGCCGTCCTGCCGAAGAAGATATCCGAGACCATGCGTTCGCCACGTTGCAGCGCAAGGCCCGCCGAAGTCGGGTCGGACGCCGTGCCGAGGGCCGTGCCATATGGCACGCGCGTATTGAGCAGTTGCCTCATCGACGGATCGATGACCAGAAAATAGATATCCGTGCCTTCGAGCGTCTTGGTGGCCTGCGCATGCAGCGCGGCAAAGTCGCCCTGCACCAGGCTTTCCGATGTGGACAGGAAGTTCAGCGTGGAGAACATGCCGGAGATTTCGCGCTCGACGGCGCGGTTCACGGCACTCGTGGAGGTGCGCAGCAGCGATTCGAAAATCCGCTCCTGCGCTTCGTTGGTGCGCTTCAGCACCACAATGGAAAACAGGAAGGCAGGCACGATCAGGACGAGGATCATGCACACGAGATAGAAGACGACCGGATAGTGCATGCGCCTGCGTTCGACGGCAGGTTTTGCCTCCGCGTCTCCGGCAGAGACTGATCTGTCAGTCGGCGCAATCGTCAACGGCCAGCCCTTTTCACCCTTCCCTCAGAAGCGATGGCGGCGGAAAAACCGCCACCCCGCCCCGGAGTGAACCTTGCAGGCCCATAAAGCCCATTGCTTGTGGTGAAATCAAGTCGGGGGCGGTTGGTTCCGCCCCCGATCATCAACCTTGGAAGACTCGCTTCGGGCGGAACTCGCCGCCGCCGATCTCTCCGATAGCGACGAGCTTGCCGCGCGCCGTCGCATAGGCCTCGTCCGCTGAAACCGGCGCATCACGACCGCGAAGGATGATGGGATTGCCCATGCGCAGGCGATGGGCCTGGTCATCGTTTATGACGATCTGCGGCAGGCTGGAGAGCGCCTCGCCCGTATCGATCAGGAACGCATCCAGTGCCGCGAGGCGTTCGGCCTCGTCCTCGATCTTTTCCAGTGCGACCAGATCGGCGAGCGGAACCATGTCGTCCTCGCCGAAGGGCGCGACGAAAGTGCGGCGCAGCGCCGAGATATGACCGTAACAGCCGAGCTGACGGCCGAAGTCGCGGGCGAGCGCACGGACATAGGTTCCCTTGCCGCACTCTACTTCGAAGCGGGCGGTATCCTCGTCCGAAGCGATCAGCGTCAGGCGGTGGATTTCCACCTCGCGTGACGGGATTTCCACTGTCTCGCCTTCACGCGCGAGGTCATAGGCACGCTCGCCGTCAATCTTGATGGCGGAAAACTGCGGCGGGATCTGCTGGATGGTGCCGGTGTACTCCCCGAGGATCGCCTTGATCTCTTCGGCTGTGGGACGCTTGTCGGAACTCTGCGTCACCTCGCCTTCGAGGTCATCCGTCGTCCGCTCTTCACCCCAGGTCACCGTGAATTCGTAGATCTTGCGGCCATCCATGACATAGGGAACGGTCTTGGTGGCATCGCCAAGCGCGATCGGCAGCATGCCGGAGGCGAGCGGATCTAGCGTGCCGGCGTGACCGGCCTTCTGGGCCTTGAGAAGCCACTTGATCTTCGCGACGGCTTCGGTCGAGCCGAAATCGAAAGGCTTGTCGAGAATAAGCCAGCCGGAAACCGGCCGGCCCTTGGGTTTGCGGGGCTTGGACATTTTTATCCTGGGTTACTTGTCGTCGTCGCCGCTATCGGCGGAAAGGTCGCGCGCCACTTCGGGCGAGCGCAGGAGCTCATCGATCTTCTTGTAATTGTCGAAGCTCGTATCGTCGCGGAAGCGGACGTCAGGCATATATTTCATCTGGCGCAGCTGCGGACCGAGACGGCCACGAATGAACTTCGCATTACGGTTGAGCGCTTCGATGACCGTGTCGTGATCCTTGACGCCCAGCGGCGTGACATAGGCCGTCGCATGTTTCAGGTCCGGCGACATGCGGACTTCGGAAATAGAGATCACAGTCTTTTCGAGCAGTGGATCGCGCACTTCGCCGCGCTGGAGAACCTGGGTCAGGGCCGCGCGCACCTGCTCGCCGACGCGCAGCATGCGTTGCGACGGTGCGGAGGTAGTTGCTCTTGCCATGGTCGTTACCTTCAAAAAAATACGAGCGCCGAAATGGTCCGGCGCTCGCAAGATATTGGGATCGCCGGACGCTTACAGCGTGCGGGTGATGTGCTCCACGCGGAAGCACTCGATCGTGTCGCCCGCGCGGATGTCCTCGTAGTTCTCGAAGGCCATACCGCATTCCTGGCCCATCGGCACTTCGGCGACTTCGTCCTTGAAGCGCTTGAGGGTCTTGAGCTTGCCTTCGTGGATGACGACGTTGTCGCGCACGAGACGGACGCCCGCGCCGCGCTCGACCTTGCCTTCGATGACGCGGCAACCGGCGACCTTGCCGACCTTCGTGATGTTGAACACCTCGAGGATTTCGGCATTGCCGAGGAAGGTTTCGCGGCGCTCCGGCGAGAGCAGGCCCGACATGGCCGCCTTAACATCATCCACCAGATCGTAAATGATGTTGTAGTAGCGGATTTCGAGACCGGCGCGCTCGGCGGCGGTACGAGCCTGTGCGTTGGCGCGAACGTTGAAGCCGATGATGGCTGCGTTCGAGGCTTCGGCAAGCGAGATATCGGACTCCGTGATACCACCGGCACCGGAATGAACGATGCGGGCGCGGACTTCGTCGGTACCGAGCTTGTCGAGCGCGCCTGCAATGGCTTCGATCGAGCCCTGCACGTCGCCCTTGATGAGCAGCGGGAACTCCTTGAGGCCGGTGTTCTGCAGCTGGCTCATCATCTGCTCGAGCGAGCCGCGCGAACCGGCCTGGCGTGCTACCTGCTTTTCGCGGGCGAGGCGCTGACGGTATTCCGAGATCTCGCGGGCACGGCTTTCGTTCTCGACGACGGCGAACTTGTCGCCGGCAGCCGGCGTGCCGGAAAGACCGAGGACTTCCACCGGCATGGACGGACCGGCTTCCTTGACGTGCTCACCCTTGTCGTTGACGAGCGCACGCACGCGGCCCCACTGATCGCCTGCAACCAGAATCTGGCCGGGCTTCAGGGTACCGGTCTGCACCAGCACGGTGGCAACGGCACCGCGGCCACGGTCGAGCTGCGCTTCGACGACGACACCTTCTGCGGTGCGGTTCGGGTTTGCCTTCAGGTCGAGGATTTCGGCCTGCAGCAGGACGGCTTCGAGCAGCTTGTCGAGGTTGAGGCGGTTCTTGGCCGACACTTCCACATCGAGCGTTTCACCGCCCATGGATTCGACGAAGACTTCGTGCTGGAGGAGCTGATTGCGCACCTTCTGCGGGTCGGCTTCGTGCTTGTCGATCTTGTTGATCGCCACGATGATCGGCACGCCGGCCGCCTTGGCGTGGTTGATGGACTCGATCGTCTGCGGCATCACGCTGTCGTCGGCAGCGACCACGAGGATCGCGATATCCGTCGCCTGCGCACCACGGGCACGCATGGCGGTGAACGCGGCGTGGCCGGGGGTGTCGATGAAGGTGATCTTGTGACCGTTGTGCTCGACCTGATAGGCGCCGATATGCTGCGTGATGCCTCCAGCTTCGCCGGCGACCGTGTTGGCCTGGCGAATGGCATCGAGCAGCGAGGTCTTGCCGTGGTCGACGTGGCCCATGATGGTCACGATCGGCGGGCGGGTTTCCATATCGCCGGCATCGTCGGTGACGTTGAAGATGCCTTCTTCAACGTCTGATTCCGAAACGCGCTTGACGGTGTGGCCGAATTCGCCCGCGATGATTTCGGCCAGGTCGGCGTCGATCAGATCGCCGGGCTTCATCATCTGGCCTTCCTTCATCAGGTACTTGATGACGTCGACGGCGCGTTCGGACATGCGCTGCGACAGTTCCTGAATGGTGATGGTTTCCGGCAGAATGACCTCGCGCATGACCTTCTCGCGGGTTTCCTGCATCTGGCTGCGCTTGAACTTCTCCTGACGGCGACGCATCGCCGACAGCGAGCGGCCGCGCTGCGAACCGTCCTCGTCCGTCGAGGCGGTGGTCAGGGTCAGCTTGCCCTGGCGGCGGCCATCGTCGGTCTTCGGACGGGCCGGAGCCTTGGCCGGCTCGGGACGCTTGACGGCGCCACGGTTGGCGGGAACGCCGCCACGCGGACGCTTGTCGTCATCTTCTTCGGCATCGCGCCGGCCACGGCCGGGAACGGCCGCAGGTGCAGCAACGGGCGTGCGGCCCGGCTGCGGACGTGTGTCAACGCCGGCAGGAGCGGCAGCGGCGCGTGAGACCGGCTGAGGTTCGACAGCTTGCGGTGCAGGCGCGGGTGCAGCGGCCTCGGTGGCGCGGCGCTCGGCCTCTTCCTTCTCGCGCTGGATGCGAGCTTCTTCCTCAGCCTTGCGGCGGGCTTCTTCCTCGACCTTGCGGCGAGCCTCATCCTCGGCGCGCTGGCGCGCTTCGGCGGCATCGCGGATCTGGGCTTCGGCAAGTGCGCGGCGGCGGGCTTCGACCTCATCGGGCGAAAGCTGGTTCAGCACGACGCCAACGCGCGGCCGGCTCTGCTCGGCCGAACGCGAAGGCTGCTGATGGACCGGCCGCGTCTGCTGCGGCGCGGGGCGCGTCTGCTGCGGCTCGGGCTGGCGCTGCACAGGCGTGACAGGCGCCGACGCCTGGCGGTCTTCGCCCGGGCGGCTGAAATGGCGCTTGGTGCGGGTCTCGACCACGACGGCCTTTGTGCGGCCACGACCCATGTCCTGGCGCACGGTTCCCTGCTGAACCCCCGAGGGCTTCAGGCTCAGGGTCTTCTTGCCAGCCACACTGATCGTCTTGTCGTCTTCGTTGTCGGTCATTCCGTTCCGTTCCTAAGATCAGGGCCGGATGCGTATCACCAGACCCCGTCGTTCAATTGTGTTCACCCAATGCGAATTCGGCCGGCCGGATGCCGGTAACCGCGTCATTGGTTTGTCTGGCCAGCGCCACCTTTTGCCATCATCAGGCTGTCGCCCCGATATTTTTCGAGCATGATTGCGCGCTTCACTACACCCTCACCCGCCTGCCCTGCAAGCGCTGCGGCATGGATAAACGCATTCTGGCCCAAAACCCCCTCCAATTCGCTCTCTGAGAAGAGCTTGAAGGAGGGAATTTCCGTTTCATCATCGGTGAGGAAGCTTGCCGCCTTCCTCGCCTGGTCAATCTTTCGCACCCCGTCCGCCGCCGCATCCGTGGCATGGAAGACGGCTAAAGCCGCCAAAGCCCGAACCGCCTGATCGACCTTGGACGAGCCCGTGATGAACTGGCCGGCCTTGCGCGCCATGTTCATCATGCCGCCGAGTTGGGCCGCAATCAGCCTGTCCACCTCGGCGCCGAGTTCCGGTGCTGCCTTCGCCTCCGCCTTCAGCGCACGCCCGAAAAGCTTTCTGGCGACCGCCTTGTCGACGATCGCCCGTTCCGCCTTTACCCAGCATCCGCGTCCGGGAAGTTGACGCTTGAGATCCGGGACGACGCTGCCGTCCGGACCCAGGACAAAGCGGATCAGATCATCCGCCTCGCCCTTTTCGCGCGTCACGATGCACATGCGGTCGTTCACGCCGTCCTCGTCTTTCCTGCCCATATAGGTTTCCGCTCTTGTCAACGCAAACCGCTATGCAAAATCAGCGGGCGGCATGCCAACATCGAGAACGCCGATCAGGCGTCCTCTTCACCGCCTTCGACGACTTCCTCTTCCTCGACGGCGAGGTCCTCCTGCGTGATCCAGCCGGCCGCAAGGCGCGCCTGAACGATCATCGCTTCGGCCTCGGCGCGGGAAACCTCGAACTTCGAGAACAGGCCCTCGAACTTCTTCGTCTCACCGTCCTTGCGCTCGGACCAGCCGACCAGGTCGTCTGCAGCGCAGCCGGCGAAGTCTTCCATCGTCTTGATGCCGTCTTCGCCCAGCGCAACGAGCATCTGGCTCGTCATGCCGTCGATCTGGCGCAGGTCGTCGGAAACGCCGAGTTCCTTGCGCTTGGCGTCCATCTCGGCCTCGAGGCGGTCGAGATGCTCGCGGGCGCGGGTCTGGAGCTCCTGGGCAGTGTCTTCATCGAAACCGTCGATCGAGGCGATTTCGTCGAGATCGACGTAAGCCAGTTCCTCGACGGCGGCAAAGCCTTCGGAGGCCAGAACCTGGCCGACCATTTCATCCACGTCGAGCGCGTCCATGAAGAGGTTGGTGCGCTCGTTGAATTCCTTCTGGCGACGCTCGGACTCTTCGGCCTCCGTCAGGATGTCGATGTCCCAGCCGGTCAGCTGCGAGGCAAGACGGACGTTCTGGCCGCGGCGACCGATGGCAAGCGACAGCTGCTCGTCGGGAACGACGACTTCGATGCGCTCGGCATCCTCATCGAGAACGACCTTGGCGACTTCCGCCGGCTGAAGGGCGTTGACGATGAAGGAAGCCGGATCCTGGCTCCACGGAATGATATCGATCTTTTCGCCCTGCAGCTCGCCGACGACGGCCTGGACGCGCGAACCGCGCATACCGACGCAGGCGCCGACCGGATCGATCGACGAATCGTTGGAGATGACGGCGATCTTGGCGCGCGAACCGGGGTCGCGGGCAACCGACTTGATCTGGATGATGCCGTCGTAAATTTCCGGCACTTCCATGGTGAAGAGCTTCACCATGAACTGCGGATGGGTACGCGACAGGAAGATCTGCGGGCCGCGCTGCTCGCGGCGCACGTCGTAAACGAAGGCGCGGACACGGTCGCCGTAACGCATGTTTTCGCGCGGGATCATCTCGTCGCGGCGGATGATGCCTTCGCCACGGCCGAGATCGACGATGACGTTGCCATATTCGACGCGCTTGACCGTGCCGTTGACGATCTCGCCGATGCGATCCTTGTATTCGTCGAACTGGCGGTCACGCTCGGCTTCGCGCACCTTCTGCACGATGACCTGCTTGGCAGACTGCGCGGCGATACGGCCGAAGTCCATCGGCGGCAGCGGATCGGCGATAAAATCGCCGAGCTTGGCGTCGGGGTTGCGGTCGCGGGCCAGTTCCAGCGGGATCTGGGTCGAGTAGTCCTCGGCGTGCTCGACGACCTCAAGCAGACGCTGGAGGCGGATTTCGCCGGTCTTGGAATTGATGTCGGCGCGGATGTTGGATTCCGTGCCGTAACGCGAGCGGGCTGCCTTCTGGATGGCGTCGGCCATCGCGGCAAGCACGATCTCGCGGTCGATGACCTTTTCACGGGCCACGGCATCCGCGATCTGCAGAAGCTCAAGCCGGTTCGCACTGACTGCCATTGTCTCAGGTCTCCATGGTCGGGCCGGGGCTTGTGCCTCCGACCTATCTAGAGCGGAACACCGCTCCGGTTGCGTCCTCTCCGCCCCGCCTATCGGCCGGAGCGCACTCACACATTATTCTTCGTCGCCGCCGTCTTCGTCGTTCTGGTTGGCGGCCTGCGCGGCCTTGGCCTTCTTGTCGGCGGCCAGCGCATCGCGGATCAACTCGTCGGTCAGGATCAGCCGGCCTTCGGCAAGCGCCGTGAAGGGAATGACGACCGTCGGCGCGTCGCCTGCGGCGGGCTGGTCACGGTCCAGCGTGAAGCCATCCTCGTCTGCGGCCACAATCGTGCCGCGGAAACGCTTTCGGCCATCGACCAGGATCGACGTCTCGCATTTCAGCAAGTGCCCGGTCCAGCGCTTGAAGTCCGACTTGCGGACCATCGGCCGGTCGATGCCGGGCGACGATACCTCAAGATGATACGCCTTATCGATCGGGTCCTCAACATCGAGCACCGGCGAGACCGCCATGGAGACCTGCTCACAGTCCTCGACGGTCATGGTGCCGTCCGGCCGCTCGCACATGATCTGCAAGGTCGCACCGTTCTGCGCCGACAGGCGCACGCGCACCAGCTGGTAGCCGATCTGCTCGATGGTCGGCTCGATGATCTCGGCAACGCGGCGATCGAGGCCGGTTTCGACGATCAGCCGTGGCTCGATGGCCACATTTTCCGTCTGGGTCGTGTCGGACATGGCGTGCCCTCCCGGGATGGTCGTTATCATGCGCCTGATCGGGGCAATAAAAAAGAGCGGGTCCTCACGGGCCCACTCTTCATCTGACGATCAAGAATTTGAGGTGGATATAGACCGGCTTCGTCACAAATGCAAGGTCGACGATGGGCAAGCCCTGTGGGCGAGCTATTTCCGGCCATCGACTTGCCGCTTTCGTCGCATGGACTAGATTGCTAGCCAACGCTGCGTCGAGAATGAGTGCCCCACCGTGCCGGACCGGAAATCCCCCCTCGCCCCTTTCCGAAATGAGACGTTTCGCGTGATCTGGGCCGCGAGCCTGATTTCCAACTTCGGTGGGCTCATCCAGTCGGTCGGCGCGGCCTGGATGATGGCCTCCATTTCCTCTTCCGCGAACATGGTCGCGCTGGTGCAGGCCTCCACCTCGCTGCCGATCATGCTGTTCTCCGTCGCCGCCGGCGCGCTGGCCGACAATTTCGACCGGCGCAAGCTGATGCTGACGGCGCAGGCGTTCATGCTGGCCGTCTCCATCATGCTGACGGTCTTCGCCTGGCAGGGACTGATCACGCCCTGGCTGCTCCTGACCTTCACCTTTCTCATCGGCTGCGGCACGGCCCTGAACAACCCGGCCTGGCAGGCGTCCGTCGGCGACATGGTGCCGCGCGAGGACCTGCCAGCCGCCGTATCGCTCAACAGCATGGGCTTCAACCTGACCCGCAGCGTCGGCCCTGCCATCGGCGGCGCCATCGTCGCGGCGGCCGGCGCGGCAGCGGCCTTTGCCGTCAATGCCTGCAGCTATTTCGCTCTTCTTTTCGCGCTGTTCAGGTGGAAGCCCGCCGTATCGCCACGCACCCTGCCGCGCGAGGATTTCGGGCGGGCCGTCTCGGCGGGCCTGCGCTATGTCTCGATGTCGCCGAATATCGGCAAGGTGCTGTTGCGCGGCTTCGCCTTCGGCCTTGCCACCAGCTCCATCCTGTCGCTCCTGCCGCTGATCGCCCGTGACCTCGTCAAGGGCGGACCGCTGACCTTCGGCATCCTGCTCGGCTGTTTCGGGCTTGGCGCCATCGCGGGTGCCCTCATGAACGCGCGCCTGCGGGAACGCTTTGCGAGCGAAACCATCGCCCGCATGGCGTTTGCAGGCTTTGCGATCAGCGCATCGGTCTGTGCCGTCAGCGGCTCCGCGCTGCTGACGGGTGCTGTCCTGCTCCTGTCCGGCGCGTCCTGGGTCTTGGCGCTTTCGCTGTTCAACACCACGGTCCAGCTTTCGACGCCACGCTGGGTGGTGGCGCGTGCGCTTTCGCTCTACCAGACAACGACCTTCGGCGGCATCGCGGCCGGCAGCTGGATCTGGGGCACCACCGCCGACACCCATGGCGCGGAAGCGGCCCTGCTCGCCTCGGCCGTGGCGATGATCGCCGGCGCGGCGATCGGCCTGCGTTTTGCGCTGCCGGAACTGCAAAGCCTCAATGTCGATCCGCTGAACCGCTTCAGCGAGCCGGATCTGCCGCTCGATCTGAAACCACGGAGCGGACCCATCGTCATCCTCATCGACTACGAGATCGCCGAGGAAGACATTCCCCAGTTCCTGGAGGCGATGACCGAGCGGCGGCGCATCCGCATTCGCGACGGGGCCGGGCAATGGGCGCTAATGCGCGACCTTGAGAACCCGACGATCTGGACGGAGACCTACCACGTTCCGACCTGGGTGGAATATGTGCGCCACAACCAGCGCCGCACCCATGCCGATGCCGCCAATGGCGAGCGGTTACGCCAGCTGCATCGCGGCGCGGAGGATCCGCGCGTCCACCGCATGATCGAGCGCCAGACGATCATTCCGCACGAATACGAGCGCTTCAAGCAGAATGTCGAGATGCATTGAGGCTGGAGGGTCTTGTCGCATTATCCAACGCCGAAGCGATCTCGCTTCGGTTGGAAATGCTCTAGCGCAGCTTGGATTTCAGCGAGGCATCGGGATAGCAGGTCGGCTTGAGGCCGCTTTTCGTCTGCCAGTCGCCAAGCGAGCGGCGTGTCTTGTAGCCGGGAAGGCCGTCCACCTTGCCGACGTCATAGCCCTTGGCGACGAGCGCCTTCTGCATGGCCAGCACATCCGAGCGCAGCATCTTGCCGACATCGCCCCACTGGCCCTGGAACGAACCGCTGCCATAGGCGATGCGGTCGGCGAGGTTACCGATGAAGAGCGCGTATAGGTCGGAATTGTTGTATTCCTTGAGCACATAGAAATTCGGCGTGACGATGAATTCCGGCCCATGCGTGCCGGCCGGAACGAGCATCATGCCTGATGCCTTAGCCTCACCGGAGGGAAAGCCCTTGCCGGAAATGCGCGTGATGCCGGTGGCCGCCCAAGCCGAGATCGGCTTGGCGAGATCGGGCCCCTCCTGCGCGCAGCTCGCACCCGACGGGATGGAGACCTCGTAGCCCCAGCTTCGTCCCGCCTGCCAGCCCTTCTTGGCGAGATAATTGGCGATCGAGGCGAGGCTGTCGGGCACCGAGCCCCAGATATCGCGCACGCCGTCGCCATCGAAATCGACGGCATATTGCAGGTAGCTGGTGGGCATGAACTGCGGCTGGCCGAGCGCCCCCGCCCAGGAGCCCTTTAGCTGCGCGACCGTGCGGTCGCCTCCATCGACGATGTGAAGTGCGGCGATCAATTCCTTGCGGAACATGTCCTTGCGCGTCGACATGAAGGCCTTGGTTGCGAGGACATCGACGGCCGAATAGGGGATCTTCGCGCTGCCGAAGCCGGATTCGCGGCCCCAGACCGCAACGACGATCTCGCCCGGCACGCCGAAACGCTGCTCGATCTTGCGCAGCGTCGCCGCATGGGTCTTCGCCAGCCCGCGCCCGGTTGCCGCTAGCCCCTGCAACCGCTTTTCGGAAAAATAGGCGCCGGGCGAGGAAAATTCCGCCTGGCTCTGCGCCTGCTGCTTCGTCGGCTTGGAGCCCGGCGGCACGAGATCGGGCAGGTCCCAGTTGAGGGTCACGCCCTCCATCGCCGCACGAAACGTCTTTTCGGTAACGCCGGTTTTCTGCGCCGCCGGCCAGAGATCCTTGTCGATCCAGGCCCGGAACATCCTCTCGACCTCGGCCTTGGAGGCGGCGTTTGCAGGCAGTGCCAGAGCAAGCGAAAACAGGACGATGCCGACGGAGGCCTTGAAAACTTTGCGAATGCTCAAGATGGGTCTCCTCAGATCGCCGTGCGGGCACGAAGTGCCGCCGTCAATGTGCCTTCGTCGAGATAGTCGAGTTCGCCGCCAACGGGAACGCCATGAGCGAGCCGCGTGATCTTCACGTCCAGGCCAGCGAGCTGGTCGGTGATGTAGTGGGCTGTTGTCTGCCCCTCGACCGTGGCGTTGACGGCGATGATCAGCTCGCGCACGCCGCCCTTTGCCACCCTGTCGACGAGGCCGCGGATGTTGAGGTCGTCAGGGCCGACGCCGTCGAGCGGCGACAGCGTGCCACCGAGAACATGATAGGCCGCGTTCATCGCGCCTGCGCGCTCCAGCGCCCAGAGGTCGGAAACGTCCTCGACCACGATGATCATGCCATGATCCCGGCGCACATCCGTGCAGACGGTGCAGGGATCGCTGGTATCGACATTGCCGCAGCACGAGCAGATGCGCACCTTGCGATGCGCCTCGCCCATCGCCTCGGCAAGCGGCCCGAGAAGCTGATCCTTCTTCTTGACGAGATGCAGCGCCGCCCGGCGCGCCGAGCGCGGCCCGAGGCCCGGCACCTTCGCCAGAAGCTGGATGAGTTTTTCGATTTCGGGACCGGTGACTCGTTTTGCCATTGGCGCTATCTAGCCCATATCACGGGGAAACGGAATCTTTGGAGATCGACGCTTGATCAAAATCCTCGCGGTGTGCACGGGCGTCGCCCGTCCTGTTCCCGGCAAAAGCTACAAGACCGGCATTTTCAAGACGCCGACCGACGCGTCCATCGTCGTCGATCGCGAAGGCCTGCTCGGCGACGCGATCTGCAACCGAAAGCATCACGGCGGCCCGGAACAGGCGGTCTACGGCCTGGGCTCGATCGATCTCGACTGGTGGTCGAAGGAACTCGGCCGCTCCATAGAGCCCGGCACCTTCGGCGAAAACATCGTGATAGAAGGCATCGACAGCCGTAGCATCAGCGTCGGCGATCGCTTCGAGACGGAAAGCGTGCTTCTGGAAGTGACCTCGACGCGCACGCCCTGCGCGACCCTCAATGCCCGTATGGGCGATCCCGGCTTCGCACGGCGCTTCATGACCGCGGGACGCCCCGGCTTCTATTGCCGGGTGCTGCGGGACGGCGTGTTGCAGACCGGAGATCCGGTGACCTATACACCCTTCGACGGCGAGCCCGTCACCATGCCGGAACTGCTGCGCACCTATGGGCGCAACCTCTCCGAGGAGGACCGGCTGCGCTATCTGGCGGCGCCGATCAGCGACAAGCTGCGTGCCGCACTGACCGGCTGACGCGTGATCAGAACGGCAGCTTGAAACCGGGCGGGATCGGCAGGCCGGCGGTCAGCGCCTTGGTGCGCTCGGCGGTTTCGGCCTCGGCCTTGTCCTTGGCGTCCTTGTGCGCGGCCACGATCAGATCCTCGAGGATTTCGACGTCGTCTTCCTTGAAGAGCGAGGGGTCGACCTTCAGCGCCTTGAGATTGCCCTTGCCGTCGAGCGTGACCGAGACGAGGCCGCCGCCGGAGGTGCCGTTCACCTCGAGGGCGGCGATCTCCTCCTGCATCTTCTCCATCTTGGCCTGCATTTCCTTGACCTTGCCCATCATGCCCATGATGTCGCGCATCGGCCTCTCCTCTCGGTTCTCTATTTTAATGTTCAATATCGTCGCCGGGCAGGATATCGCCCTCGGCGGATTCCGCGATGGCCGCGGCCTCGACGGTCTCCGGCTCGTCTTCCGTTTCCGGCACCTTGATGCGCACGTCGGTGATCTTCGCGCCGGGGAAGCGCTGAAGAATGGCGGCGACATCCGGGTCCTGCCGGGCATCGGCCACGCGCGCTTCCTGCGCCATCGTTTCGGCCTCGGCAAGCGTCGGGCCACCGGCCTCCCGCGACAGGATGACCAGCCAGCGCGTGCCGGTCCATTCCAGGAGACGGTTGGACAGTTCGGAGACGAGCGATTTCGGCGCGTCCTCTGTCAGGCTGATTTCGAGCTTGCCCGCTTCCACGCTAACGGGTCGCACGAAGGCGCGGACCAGCGCGCGAAGCCTGATGTCACGGTTCTTGGTGCAGAGGTCGGCGATATCGGAGATCGACTTGACCGGCACCTTGGGGAGCGCTGCCGGCTGCTCAGCCGGGGCCATCTCGACGCGGCCGACCGGCTGTGGCGCGGATTCTGTCTGCGGTACGGGGCGCAGCATCGTGACGGTTCCACCGCCTGCCTGAGCGCGCATGGGCGCATCGGGCTGACGCGCGACCGCGGACACCGAGCCCTGCGCCGACGGTTGCCCGCCATAGCCGCCGGACTGCGGCGCACGCGCGCCGTTGCCGCCAACGTCACCGTTGGAAAGCTCGGCAAGCCGCCGTGCTGCATCTTCCGGCGAGGGAAGGTTTGCGGCATGGGCAAGACGGATTATGACCATTTCGGCGGCACCCGCCGGACGGCTGGAGGCTTCCGTTTCCGGAATGCCCTTCAGCAGCATCTGCCATATGCGTGACAGCGCGGTGACCGCGATGGAGTTGGCGAACTCCACGCCGCGCACGCGCTCGATCTCGCTCAACGACTGGTCGCCGGTGGCATCGGGCACATATTTCATGCGGGTGACGAGATGGGTGAAATCGGCAAGGTCGGTTAGCACCACGGAGGGGCTGGCGCCCGCCTCGTACTGCGCGGCGAATTCGGCCAAAGCCGCCGCCGCATCGCCCTTCACGATGTGTTCGAAGAGATCGACGATGCGCGCGCGGTCGGCAAGGCCGAGCATGGAGCGCACGGCATCGACCTCGACGCGGCCCGCCCCATGGGCGATCGCCTGGTCGAGCAGCGACAGGCCGTCACGCGCGGAGCCTTCGGCCGCACGGGCGACCATGGCGAGCGCATCCGGCTCGAACTCCACGCCTTCCTTGCCCAGGATGGTGGTAAACAGGCCGACGAGATCGGACGCGCCGATGCGGCGCAGATCGAAGCGCTGGCAGCGCGACAGGACGGTGATAGGCACCTTGCGGATTTCCGTCGTCGCGAAGATGAACTTCACATGCTCCGGCGGCTCCTCAAGCGTCTTCAGCAGGCCGTTGAAGGCCTGCGTCGAGAGCATGTGCACTTCGTCGATAATATAGACCTTGTAGCGCGCCGAGACCGGGCGGTAGCGCACCTGCTCGATGATTTCCCTGATGTCGTCGATGCCGGTATGGGAGGCGGCGTCCATCTCGATGACGTCGACATGCCGGCCTTCCATGATGGCCTGGCAATGTTCGCCGGGGATGCGCAGGTCGATGGTCGGCTTGTCTATTTCAGCCGTCTTGTAGTTCAGCGCGCGGGCAAGGATGCGGGCGGTCGTCGTCTTGCCGACCCCGCGCACGCCCGTCAGCATATAGGCCTGGGCGATGCGGCCCGTCTCGAAGGCGTTGGTCAGCGTACGGACCATCGGCTCCTGGCCGACCATGAGGTCGGAGAAGTCCTTCGGCCGGTATTTTCGCGCAAGCACGCGATACGCGGCGGGCTTTTCAGTGGACGGATTTTGCGTTTCGTCGCTCATCGACCCTGCCGTTAATCGAACGTCTGTCCCGACAGGACGGAAAGGTGGGAGGCTGGCACGATGACCCGTGCCGGGGCTCGTTAGGGCTGCTTCCTTCCGGACCTGACCCGGTTGGCGAGTGGCTCGTCCACCACCAACCTCCCGGCCTCCATATCGGCAATATTCCAACCGAATGCAAGCGGAGCCGATAAAAAACTGTTGGAGGGAAATCCGCTGCGTGTCATGAATCACCAAACAAGAAGCATGCGTGAGAGTTCCGATGAGCGATTTTCGAACCGACGAACGGCTGGAGCGCGACAGCGACCTTCTGACGAAGATCGGCCTGTGCGAGCTGCGCCTCATGAAGGACGGCCGCTGGCCCTGGCTGGTGCTGGTGCCGCAGCGCCCGGATGTCAGCGAGATTTTCGATCTCACGCCGCTCGACCAGACCATGCTGACCTTCGAGACGACACTCGTTGCAGAAGCGTTGAAACAGGTCACCGGCGCAACGAAGATCAATACCGGCGCGCTGGGTAACATCGTGCGCCAGCTTCATGTGCATGTCATCGCCCGCTCCGAAGGTGATCCGAACTGGCCCGGTCCCGTCTGGAGCCACGGCACGGCCGTGCCGCGCGCGGAGGCGGACGCCAAGGCATTCACCGCCAAGCTCCTAGATGCGCTGAACCCATGAAGCCTTCGCTTTTCGATCTCTATCGCCCGCATGCAGAACCCAGCACCATGGTGGCCTTTGCGGAGAACACGCTCGACCGCCGCTCGGAATATCGCGCGCCGGATTGTCTAGAGCAGGCCTTCAAGGCGGAAAACGTTCACGCCTTCGCGCTGGCCAGTGGAAAGCTCGTCGTCAAGCATGACGAGAAGATAATCGATCCGCTGTTTGCGCCCTATGAGCTCGCCGAACTCGATCCGGTTCCGGAGGATGCCATCCTGCTCGGCTATCTCAAGAACGGCGAGCCGCGGCTGGCCATTCCCGTCCGCGCCGATCCCGAGACCCTGCAAGAGCCGCTGAAGGCGACGGACGGCCGCACGCTCTATCGCCAGCAGATGCTGGACGACGACCTGCTCGGCCAGTTCGCCCAGGCCTCCAGCCTGATGACCTGGAACGCCAACAATCGGTTCTGCGGCAAGTGCGGTTCTTCCACTCGCTCGGAGATCGGCGGCTACCGACGGGTCTGCGAGGCCTGCGGCCACACCCTCTTTCCCCGCACGGACCCGGTCGCGATCATGCTGGTCATCGATGTGGAACGGGATCTGTGCCTGCTCGGCCGCTCGCCGCATTTCCCCGAGGGCATGTATTCCTGCCTTGCCGGCTTCCTCGAACCCGGCGAGACGGTCGAGCATACGGTGCGGAGAGAGACGTTCGAGGAAGCAGGCATCAGGGTCGGACGCGTGCGCTATCATGCCTCGCAGCCCTGGCCGATGCCGCATTCCCTGATGATCGGCTGCTACGGCGAGGCGATCTCCTTCGATATCCGCCGCGACGAGCAGGAACTCGAGGATTGCCGCTGGTTCACCCGCGAGGAGACGGCGGCGATGATCGAGCGCAGCGCCACGTCGGGCCATGCAGCGTCCAGCGTTGCGCCGGGCACCACCACGCCGCCGCCGAAGGGCGCCATCGCGCATCGCCTGATGCGCGATTGGCTGGACTGGAAGCTCGACTAGCGCCAGCCGAAGGTCGGCCGGTCGCCGGGATGTTCACGCAACCTCAGCCTCGGCGCCATCAGGCGGGCTATGACGGGACTGACGATGAACGTGATGACGATCCAGGCCGGCAGAAGGTATTTGGCATGATCGGCAAGCGACGGCACCGCCAGGATGGCGATGGTGCCGGCGCCGAAGACGACGGCATTCACCATCATCGAAACCATGATCGTTATATA
Source organism: Shinella sedimenti (assembly GCF_022601905.1). Lineage (NCBI taxonomy): Bacteria > Pseudomonadati > Pseudomonadota > Alphaproteobacteria > Hyphomicrobiales > Rhizobiaceae > Shinella > Shinella sedimenti. The sequence goes on along the minus strand of NZ_JAKVIN010000003.1, from coordinate 416,882 downwards.
GGTGATCGTGCGCATTAGGCATCTCCTTTCATGATGGAAATGCCGTTGCGGAAGCCCGGTTCCGGGCTCCCTGACGATCGTCAATTCTAGAAGGCGCTTCGCATCGGATGGGCACGATAGGTGCCGAGAATGCGTACTTTTTCGGAGAAGTAGCGCAGTTCGTCGAGCGCCTGACGCACATGCACCTCATCCGGATGCCCCTCGATATCGGCGTAGAATTGTGTGGCGATGAACTTGCCGCCGATCTGGTAGCTTTCGAGCTTCGTCATGTTGATGCCGTTCGTCGCGAAGCCGCCGAGCGCCTTGTAAAGCGCGGCCGGTATGTTGCGCACGTTGAAGACGAAGGTCGTCACGATAATGCCCTCGCTCGTCTGCTCCGCGGTCTTCTCCTCCCGCGAAAGCACCACGAAGCGCGTGACGTTGGTCTCCGTGTCCTCGACATTCTCGGCAATGATCGACAGGCCGTAGAGGTCGGCCGCCAGGCGCGGCGCAAGCGCTGCCATGGACCGGTCGCCGGTTTCCGACACGAGCTTTGCGGCGCCCGCCGTATCGCCGGCGATCACCGGTTTCCAGCCGTTGAGGCGCACGATCTTGCGGCACTGACCCAGCGCATGGATATGGCTGTGAACCGTGCGCACCTCCTCCTTGGTCACACCCGGCAGCACCATGAGCTGGAAACGGATCGGCATGAAATACTCGCCGACGATATGCAGGCGCGATTCCGGCAGGAGATGATGGATGTCGGCAACGCGGCCGGCGATCGTGTTCTCGATCGGGATCATCGCGAGATCGGCGTCGCCATTCTCCACGGCCAGGAACGCGTCCTCGAAGGTCTGGCACGGCAGCGGATCCATGTCGGGGAACATGTCCCGGCTCGCCATGTCGGAATTGGCGCCGTACTCGCCCTGGAAGGCGATCCTGTTGGTCTTCATTGTCATGGCTGGGATCCGTATCAGATGGGGTTGGCCGCGAGCATGGCGCGCGCCTTTTCGAGGTCGGCTGGAGTATCGACACCGAGCGGAACGGTGTCAACGATCTCCACGTCGATGCGCATGCCGGCTTCAAGCGCCCGCAGTTGCTCCAGCGACTCCCGCTTTTCCAGTGTCGAGGGCTTGAGCGCCACGAAGGCTTCGAGCGCCTTGCGGCGGTAAGCGTAGAGGCCGATATGATGGAAGAGCGGTCCCGTGCCGTGCGGCGCCGTCGCCCGGGTGAAATACAGCGCGCGCAGGCGGCTCTCAGCGATCGGCGATCCCACGACTTTCACGACATTCGGGTTGGTCTTCTCGTGCTCGTCACGGATTTCCGTTGTCAGCGTCGCGATGTCGGTGGATGCGTTTTCCAGCGGGCGCAGCGCGGCGCGGATCGTGTCGGGATCAATGGTCGGCAGGTCGCCCTGCACATTGATGACGATATCGGCACGACGCTCGGGATCGCACACCGTGAGCGCCTCATGGATGCGGTCGGAGCCGGACTGATGATCGCCGCGCGTCATGACGGCCTCGAAACCCGCCGCCACGACCGCGTCGAAAACGTCCTGGTGATCCACCGCGACCACCACGCGGCCGACATCGGCAGCGGCCGCGCGCCGCGCCACCTGGACGATCATCGGCAGGCCGGCGATGTCGGCCAAAGGCTTGCCCGGAAGCCGTGTGGAGGCCATGCGCGCCGGAATGAGCACAAGGCTCTTGTCAAAATTGGCGGGATTCATCTCAGGCCCTTCAAAACCCCCTGGAAAAGTGTCAAAAAGTCTCAGTGCGGGGGCTACAATCACTGTTGCAACGAAGCAGCAAAAGACATAGGTTCCGCGCGATTTCAAGACTGGCCGGTGTCACGTCCGCCGGTTGCTAGGGGAGCGTTTGGATGAACTCTTATGTGAACATGGGCGTAGGTGCCCTGCTCGGCACCGTATTCGTACTGATGTCCGTGTCGATCGCTTCTGAAGGCATCTTCCATTCGGGCGCGCCCGAGAAGGAAGGTTTCGCGATTGTGGCCGAGGAAACCGGCGGTGCGGAAGCCGGTGGCGGTGAAGCCGCTGCGGCGGTCCCGATCGCGACCCTGCTGGCCAGCGCTGATGCCACTGCCGGCGAAACCGTCTTCAAGAAGTGTGCGAGCTGTCACACCTCGGAGAAGGGCGGCCCCAACAAGGTCGGACCCGGTCTCTGGGATATCGTCAACCGCCCGATCGCTTCGCATGAAGGCTTCAGCTATTCCGCAGGCATGACCACCTTCTCCGAAGACCACAAGGTCCTGTGGGATTACGATCATCTGAACTACTTCCTCGAAGCACCGAAGAAGCATGTGCCGGGCACCGCCATGGGCTTCGCCGGCCTGAAGAAGGACGACGAGCGCGCCAACCTGATCGCCTATCTGCGCACGCTCGCAGACAATCCGGCTGCGCTGCCCACGCCGTCTGCCGAAGGTGCGGATGCCGGTGCTGCCGCAACGGATGGTGCAGCGACCACCGAAGGTGCGGCTCCGGCCGATGGCGCAGCCGCCACGACGCAGGACGGCGCAGCTGCAACACAGGACGGTGCGGCCACGACCACCGAAGGTGCCACGACGCCGGCCGAAGGCAACAACGGTACGGCGACCGAGGGTGCGGCGCCCGCCGAAGGCGGCACGACCGAGGGTACCACGACCGAACAGCCGGCCGCCCAATAAGGCAGCCGCTTGGCAGCGACTTCGAAAACCCGGCCTTGCGCCGGGTTTTTTGTTGCCCGCCCGCCGCCAGCGATGCTCAGCCGAGCAGCCATGCCCAGAACGACACCGTGAAGACGCCGAGCGCTGTCGTCATCGTTATGGTCGAGGAGGCGAGCGCATGGCCGACGCCGAAATGATTGGCGAGCAGCCAGGCATTGACGCCCGTCGGTACGGAAGCGGTCAGCACCATGGCCGCCGTCCATTCCGGTGGGAGGCCAAGCAGCCGGCAGGCGACGTAGACGCAGCCGGGCAGCATCAGGAGCTTCAGGGCAGTCATGGCAAGCGCAATGCGCGCGTTGCCGCCGACCTTGTACCTGACGAGCGCCATACCGATCGACATGAGCGCGGCAGGCGCCGCCATGGCGGCGACCTGGTCCACCATTACCTTGACCGGCCCCACAAGCGGCACACCGCCCGCGTGGAACAACGCACCGGCGAAAAGGCCAATCACCAGCGGATTGCGCACCAGGCTCCTGACGATGCCGAGCAACAGCACGGACAGGCTTTGCGGCTCCCGCACCCCCTCCTTGCGTTCCGCCCGCTCCATCAGAACCGTACCGGCGATCATCATGGTCGGCAGATGCACGGACAGGAGCACGGAGATCGCCACCAGCCCGTCTTCACCCACCACCCGCGAGACCAGCGGCAGCCCGATGAACACCGTATTGGCGAAGGCTGCCGACACGCCCGCGAGAACGCCGATCCGCCGATCCCGCCTGAAGCCGAGCGTCGCGACGAGATGCGCGATCGTCCACGTAACCGCCACACCGCCAAAATAGGCAACCCAGATTCGCCACGGCGCCCCGCCCGTAAAATCGGCTTCCGCAATGGTGCGAAACAGCAGGACCGGCACGGCAACGCGAAAGACGAACTCCCCGAGCCCCTCCCCCAACTCCTCCCGCAGATACCCAACCCGCACAAAAATCCACCCCAGCAGGATCAGCGCAAATACCGGCAACACATTCAGGGCGACATCGGACATCAAACCATCCCGGAAAGTGAGAACACGGCGCGTGTCCTTCAAAACATGGACATCGTGCCCAAAGCGTTCCATCTGCGGCCAATCGCATCCGCGATCGAAACGCACCGCAAATGCGCTTCAATCACACTCAAGCATTTTTCGAAGAGAATATGAATGAGGGCTAATGGTGCCCGGAGGCGGATTTGAACCACCGACACGCGGATTTTCAATCCGCTGCTCTACCAACTGAGCTATCCGGGCATCCGGGTGGATTTCTCTTGGAAATCCTTGGGCGCTTGGTTTCGCCCCGGGAGCGAGCGGGGTTATAGCATCTTGCAAAAATGTGTCCAGCCCCAAGGCGGGTTTTTTGCGGGAAATTTGAGAGGCATTTCAAGCCATGGAAAAGATTGTGCTTTTCCCGGGTGATGGCTGTCACATTTCCTCGTCGTCGGCCTTGGCTTCGTCATCCGCGACAGGGATGGCATAGGAGCCCGAGAGCCAGCGGTTGAGATCCACATCGCGGCAACGGTCGGAACAGAACGGATAATGCTCCCTGGCTGAGGGACGGCGGCAGATCGGGCACGGCACGGCCTTGCGCAGCGGCGCGACATTGGTCGCGGCTTTCTCGTTCTCATCGGCCATGTCAGGCATCCGCCCAGCCGGCATGCACGTCGAAGCCCTCGCCCGACAGCAGTGTCAGCGTCTCATAGAGCGGCAGCCCGACGACATTCGTATAGGAGCCGACGAGCTTGACGACGAAGCTGCCGGCGATGCCCTGGATGGCATAACCGCCCGCCTTGCCGCGCCACTGGCCCGAGGCGAGATAGTGCTCGATATCGGTGGTCGACAGGCGCTTGAAGCGCACCTTCGTGTCGATCACCTTCTGGCGCACGGTGCGATCGGGCGTGATGAGACACACGCCGGTGAAGACGCGGTGGCTGCGGCCGGAGAGCAGATGCAGCGCGCTTGACGCCTCGTCGACCATCTCCGTTTTCGGCAGGATGCGCCGGCCGACCGAGACGACCGTATCAGCCGCCAGGATGTAGCTGCCGGCGTGGGCGGGATCGCCCTTGATGGCGGCGAGCGCAGCCTGCGCCTTGCCTGTCGACAGGCGGCGAGCGAGCGAGCGCGGGTGCTCGGAGCGTTTCGGCGTCTCGTCGATATCCATCGGCATAAGGCGCGCGGCTTCGATACCCGCCTGCGCGAGAAGTTCCACGCGGCGCGGCGAGCCGGAGGCGAGGATGAGCTTTTCGGTCTGCGCCATGGAGGCTCCGGGAGGCTCCGGGGTGCGCCGCTATTCGCGCGTCGGCCATCGGCCGGGCGGGGGCGCGGCCCCCTCGGCTTGCAAGAGGACTTACTTGAAACGGTAGGTGATGCGACCCTTGGTGAGGTCGTAAGGCGTCATCTCGACCAGCACCTTGTCGCCGGCCAGAACGCGGATGCGGTTCTTGCGCATGCGGCCCGCGGTGTGCGCGATGATCTCGTGCTCGTTTTCGAGCTTGACGCGGAAGGTCGCGTTCGGAAGCAGTTCCGTCACGACGCCGGGGAATTCGAGGACTTCTTCTTTTGCCATGTTTGAGCGATATTCCTTGAAGGTAGATTCGGGGCAGGCTTTATGTCCGCCTCGGAAAAGTTGCCGGAAACTACACAATCCCCGATGCTTTGTGAACACCGAAGCAGCGGCTTTCTGCATTTGGTCTTATCTGCAGGTCCGGCGGCTCAGCCGGGGCCCTTCAACCGCTTCGCAATCAGCGTCTTCAGGAATTCGCGAACCTCGCGATAGGAGGCGAGAATCTGGTCGCGCGTGCCGGTTGCGACCGTCGGATCGGGGGTCGGCCAGTACATGACGTCCACGGCCATGGATCGCGTGAGTTCAAGCGCGGCGTGATGGGCTTCCGGTGCCAACGTGACGATGAGATCGAAATAGTCGTCTTCCAGGTCCTCCAGCGACCGGGGCACATGACGGCCGAGCGACAGGTCGACCTCGCCCAGCACCGCATCGACGAACGGATCGCGCTCACCGGGGCGCACGCCCGCCGAGGCGACGTAGATGCCGGGCAACATGTCTCGCGCCAGCACTTCGGCCATGGGCGAGCGCACGGCATTCATACGGCACATGAAGAGGATCGAACGGGGCGTTCGCGGCGCATCCATATCGGGTGCCGGGGAAACGCCCTCCATCCACTCACCCGCGCCAGTAGAGAACGCAGACAAGCGTGAACAGGCGGCGGGCCGTATCGAAGTCGAATTCGATCTTGCCCGACAGGCGGTCCATCAGTGTCTGGGAACCCTCGTTATGGATGCCGCGCCGCCCCATGTCGATCGCCTCGATCTGGCTGGGCGTGGCGGACCGGATCGCCTGGTAGTAGCTCTCGCAGATCATGAAATAGTCCTTCACGATGCGGCGGAAGGGCGTGAGCGAGAGAATATGCGTGGCGACCGGCTCGCCGCTCTCCGTACGGATAGCGAAGACGAGCCTGGAATCGACAAGCGACAGATGGAGGCGATACGGGCCGCCGGCATGGCCGACGGGCTCGAAGGTATTTTCCTCGATGAGATCGAAGATGGCAACGGCACGCTCGTGCTCCACATCCGGCGTGGCGCGGCCGATCGTCTCGTCCAGCACCACATCGCAGAGGCGGAAGTTGCCCTTCGTGGCCATGGACTAGCCTTCCAGGTTGAGACGGATGGCAACGGAGCGGGCGTGGGCGCCGAGCCCTTCGGCTTCGGCGAGCGTGATGGCGGCGGGACCAAGCGCACGAAGCTGCTCGGCGCCAAGCCGCAGGATCGAGGTGCGCTTCATGTAATCGAGCACGGAAAGCCCCGAGGAGAAGCGGGCGGACCGGGCGGTGGGCAGGACGTGGTTGGAGCCGCCGACATAATCACCGATTACCTCGGGCGTGTGGCGTCCGACGAAGATGGCGCCGGCATTGCGGATTTCCGCCATCAGCGCATCCGGATCGGCCGTTGCGATCTCCAGATGCTCGGCGGCGATGCGGTTGGCCAGCGGAATGCTCTTCTTCAGGTCCGGAACGAGAATGATGGCGCCGAAATCGCGCCAGCTGGCGGCAGCGGTTTCGGCACGCTCCAGCGTCTTCAACTGCCTGTGGACCGCCGCCTCGACCGCATCCGCCAGCACAACGCTGTCGGTGACGAGGATGGACTGGGCGCCGGCATCGTGTTCGGCCTGGGCGAGCAGGTCGGCGGCCAGCCAATCGGGATCATTGTCGCTGTCGGCGATGACGAGCACTTCCGAGGGCCCCGCGATCATGTCGATGCCGACAGTGCCGAAGACCTGGCGCTTGGCGGCGGCGACGAAGGCATTGCCCGGGCCGGTGATCTTCGCGACGGGCGCGATGGTCTCTGTACCATAGGCAAGGGCAGCGACGGCCTGTGCGCCGCCGATACGGTAGATCTCGTCGATGCCCGCAATGCGCGCGGCGGCGAGAACGGCCGGGTTGATCGCACCCTCCTTGGCGGGAACGACCATGACGACACGCGGCACGCCGGCCACCTTGGCCGGCACCGCATTCATCAGAACGGAGCTCGGATAGCTCGCCGTGCCGCCGGGAACGTAGAGGCCGACGGCGTCGATCGCCGTCCAGCGCGAGCCGAGACCCACGCCGATATCGTCCTCGTAGATGTCGTCCTTCGGCTTCTGGCGGGCGTGGTGCTTTTCGATGCGCTGCGCGGCAAGTTCCAGCGCGGCGATGATCTTCGGATCAACCGCGTCAAAGGCGGCGTCGATTTCCTCGAGCGAGACGCGCATGGAGGTGGTCGCGAAATCGAGGCCGTCAAATTTTTTGGAATAGTCGGCGAGCGCCTTGTCGCCGCGCGCGCGCACATCATCGATGATCGCGCGCACAATGGCGTTAACGTCCTCGGAGACCTCTCGCTTGGTGGTCAGGAACGCAGCGAACCGGCTTTCGAAATCGCTGCTCTGGTAGTCAAGTCTGATCGCCAAGTCGTCCGTCCCTGTCGTCTCCGGCTGAAAAGCCGGTTCATGCTCTCAAACCGCTGGATGGCGGGGTTTCAAGCTGGTTTCCCATGCTCCGCCCGTATCTGCAAGCTGAACTTCGACGCATTCCACATCGAGCGCGATGGAGGCATTGCCGGAGAGCACGAGTTCCAGCGTTCCCTCGGGGCCTTCGCCGTTCGGCGTGAAGTCGATGGCGAGCAGTGAGAGGACCGCATCCTTGTCCTTCCGGTCAATGCCGATCGAACGCACAGCATTGACGCGCTTGAAGGCGATGGCCGCCCGCCGGCGCTCGAAACTCTTGCCGCGCCCGCCCGCCTTTTCCCACACGAAGCGGTTGACGACCACGGAGAAGACGTGATGGCGGGCGTCATAGGCGAGGCCGTCGGTCTTAAAGACCGCATCCTGCAGGTGGGCCGACACGACGGAGAGATCTTCCGTGTCGAGGGCAAGCAATTTCAGGCTGTCCATGGTCGGGTCCTTTGCGCAGGCTGTGCGGCATCTCGTATATTCGACCACGAGATAGGACGGCGTGCGGCCGACTGCAACTGCAAGGGGCGGAGCGTTTGCGAAAACGCCCCGCCCCTTGGCTGCATGTTAACCCTGCCGCGGCCGACCGTTCAGTCGCTGACGCGTTCGACGATGGCGCCGCACCGGGTGAGCTTCTCTTCCAGGCGCTCGAATCCGCGGTCGAGATGGTAGACACGAGAGACCATGGTTTCGCCTTCGGCGGCGAGGCCCGCAATGACGAGCGAAACGGAGGCGCGCAGGTCGGTCGCCATGACCGGCGCACCGCGCAGGCGCTCGACGCCTTCGATCTTGGCGGTCTGGCCGGAAAGCGAAATCTTCGCACCGAGGCGGGCCAGTTCCTGCACATGCATGAAGCGGTTTTCGAAAATCGTCTCGGTGATGTGCGAAATGCCGTTCGACTTGGTCATCAGGCCCATGAACTGGGCCTGCAGGTCCGTGGGGAAGCCCGGGAAGGGATCGGTCACAACGTCGACCGGCTTGATGCCGCCGCCGTTGCGCACAACGCGTATGCCGCTTTCTGTGGACGTGATTTCCGCGCCGGAACGGCGGATCGCTTCAAGAGCCGTTTCGAGCAGGGACGCGTCCGTACCTTCCAGCACCACGTCGCCGCCCGTCATGGCGACGGCCATGGCGTAGGTGCCAGTCTCGATGCGGTCGGGCAGAACACGGTGGCGCGCGCCGGAAAGCTGGTTGACGCCTTCGATGGTGATGGTCGAGGTGCCCGCGCCTGATATCTTCGCGCCCATGGCGTTGAGGCACTTGGCGAGATCCTGCACCTCCGGTTCGCGCGCGGCGTTGCCGACGACCGTCGTGCCCTTGGCGAGCGTCGCTGCCATCATCATGACATGGGTGGCACCGACGGAGACTTTCGGGAAGGTATAACGCGCGCCGATGAGGCCACCCTGCGGCGCGGTCGCCTCGATATAGCCGCCATCGATCTCGAGCTTGGCGCCGAGCGCCGCAAGGGCCTCGATGAAAAGGTCCACCGGGCGCGTACCGATGGCGCAGCCACCGGGCAGCGAAACGCGGGCCTTGCCTTCACGCGCCAGAAGCGGGCCGATCACCCAGAAGGAGGCGCGCATCTTCGAGACCAGCTCGTAGGGTGCCGTCGTGTCGACGATATTGCGCGACGTGAAGGTGACGGTGCGCGAATAGCCCTCGCCCTGGCGCTCGCGGCGCCCGTTGACGGTGATATCGGCGCCGTGGTTGCCGAGAATGCGGATGAGCTGTTCGACATCGGCCAGATGCGGCACGTTTTCCAGCGTCAGCGTGTCGTCGGTGAGGAGCGACGCGATCATCAGCGGCAGCGCTGCATTCTTGGCACCCGAAATCGGGATGATACCCTTGAGTTCGTTGCCGCCTACAATCCTGATACGATCCATGTGCGATTACGGGCCGGGCCCGCCTTTCTCGAAGAATATCGGCGTTCGGAGATGGCGGCCTCTTTAGAGCATCGCAAAAGAAAAATGAAGCCCGCGCCGGTGGCCCGCCTCAGGCGAGCCCCGGTTTGAAAAATCACCCCCGTCGCCTTCTGCTGAAGACAGGCCCGACTAACCGTCCGATTCGTCTTTTTTTGCGGCAGCCGGCGCAGCCGGCAGACCGGTCGTCTCATCGGCCGCCCCCGCACGCCGGGCGCGCGCCTGCTGCTTGCGGCGCTGGAGATTGTCGCGCAGCGTCCTGGCCAGCCGCTCAGCACGAATCTCCGCTTCAGTCCTGATCTTCCTGTCTTTCGTCTCGTCGGTACCGCTCATGCCGTCTCTCATAACGAATTCCCGCAGATGAAAAAAGCGTGGCCGCCAACAGTTTTGTTGCAACAAACGCCATTTCGCCGCTTGCACTGCCGAACCACCTATGGCAATAGGCCCTCGCTCACGCGAAACAGATGTTGCTTCGCCGGATGCTGCTATAGCTCAGGGGTAGAGCACTCCCTTGGTAAGGGAGAGGCCGAGAGTTCAAATCTCTCTAGCAGCACCATTTTTACCCATTTTTTCCAAGATTGACGATTGTTTGCGAGTCGCCGCACGCGAGCGGGTTTACTCGATGAACACCCGAACGCTCGCGGCCCGGCCGGCGGCGTCGATGACGGTGAGCGTCGAGAAGCCTGCGCCTTCGGGCATCCATTGGGTGGTGCGGCGGCGGGCGGCGTCGGGGAGGACCTTGCCGTTGGCGAGCCAGCGGAAAGGTGCGCGGCCGCCCTGGAGCTTCAGAACGAGGGGGGCGATGTCGGCGCCGGTCGTGGCGCCGAGTTCGACATGCGCGCCTTCCGGCGGATAGACAATCTGCGGGGCGGGCTCGCGCGCCACGGTCGCGACGAGGCCGTTTGCCGTCGTGGAGAAGCGACGCAGGCTTGCGGGAAGTTCGGACTGGGCGATGCGCACCGCGCCGGAGGGCGCGCGCGGCAGGGCCGTGATGGCGAGGCCCGAGCGGGAAAAGGCCTCGAAGAGGATTGGCGCTGCTGCGCCATAGCCGGTCAGGCCGGGCACCGCGCCGTTGTCGGCCCGGCCGACCCAGACGCCGAGCACATGGCGGCCGTCATAGCCGACGGACCAAGCGTCGCGGTAACCGTAGCTCGTGCCGGTCTTGTAGGCGATGCCGAGACGGCGGCTGCCGGCGGGCGGTATGACGGCTGAAAGCACATCCGAGACCTGCCAGACGGCGACGGGATCAAGCAGCGGATCGCCGTTGATCACCGCCGCATCGCCGGTGATGCCATCACCGAGCTGCACGGGCATGCCGCGGTTGGCGAGCGCCGCGTAAAGCTGCGTGAGATCGCGCAGCGTGATGCCGAGACCGCCCAGGCCGATGGCAAGGCCCGGCGTCTCGCCCGGCGGCAGCGCCGGCCGCACCTCGGCGCGCCGGAAACGCACCATCATGCGCGTCGGACCGACGGCCTCGAGCAAGCGAACCGCAGGCACATTGAGCGACATCTGCAGCGCCTTGCGCACGCTGACATCGCCCTGATAGGTCATGTCGAAATTGCGCGGGCGATAGCCGGAAAAATCGGAGGGGCGGTCCTCGACGATGGTTTCCTGCGCGACGAGCCCCTCTTCGAAGGCAAGGCCGTAGATGAAGGGCTTGAGTGCCGAGCCCGGCGAGCGGCGGATGCGCGTCATGTCGATCCAGCCGGCGCGGCTGCCATCGAAATAATCCGCGGAACCGACCTCGCCGAGGATCTCGCCGGTGCGGGCATCCGCCATGATCATGGCGATGGAGACTTTCGGCCCCAGACGCTCGGCAGCCTCGTGCGCGACGGTCTCCAGGCCATCCTGCACGGTGCGATCGAGGGTCGTGCGGTGTTCCGTCTCCTTCGGGTCCTTGCGCAGCGCAAGCTCCGACAGGTGCGCGGCGAAGGCGGGAAGCTGGCGGCGTCGGTCCGGCACGGCCTCGCCGCCTGCGCGCTCCGCCTCGCCCTCGCCGATCACCTCGGACACCGCCATGCGGTCCAGCACGCGGGCGCGTGCCGCTTCGGCCACGGCGCGATGCCGGTCCGGTCGGCGCTTTTCCGGCAATTGCGGCAGGGCGACGAGCAGCGCGGCCTCGGCGACGGACAGGCGCTTCGGTTCCTTGCCGAACCAGGCGAGGCTTGCCGCGCGCACGCCCTCCAGATTGCCGCCATAGGGCGCGAGCGTCAGGTAGAGATCGAGGATCTCGGCCTTGGACAGGCGCCGTTCGAGCTGGATAGCGCGCGCCATCTGGCGCAGTTTGGCGAGAAGCGAGCGGTTTTCGCGCGGCTCGATCAGGCGCGCGACCTGCATGGAAAGCGTAGAGGCGCCCGAGACGATGCGGCCATTGCTGAGAAACTGCCCGGCCGCGCGCAGCAGGGCCAGCGGATCGACGCCTGAATGCGCGCCGAACCGCCTGTCTTCATAGGCGACGAGCATGCGCAGGAACTGCGGATCGACATCGGCGGCCGTAGTCTTAAGCCGCCAATGACCCTCGGGCGTGGCGAAGGCGCGCAACAGCCGGCCGTCCCTGTCGAGCACCTCCTTCGACACGATGCCGGCGACATCGACCGGTGGCGGATAGGCACGATCCAAATGGTCGAGCCCTGCGGCGAGAGCGGCGATTGCCGCCGCCCCGCCGAGGGAGCCGATCAGGAGCTTGCGCCAGAGCGCCATCGGTCCGCCCTCTCCTACTCGGCCTTGACGACCTGCATGCGGCCGGTCGCGGTACGGGCGGAGTATTGCGGACGATACATGTCCTCCACCTGTGCGGCCGGCAGATCATAGGTGCCGGGCGTGACGGCGCGCACGACATAGGCGACCGTCACATCACGGTTGTTGCCCTCGCTGCGGTTGAAGGCCGCGACGAAGCGGTCGTAGCGGAACTCCGTATGCGCCGTCTCGGTCTCGCCGAGCCAGTCGAAATTGGCAAGCTTCGCGCTATCGACCAGGCTCGGATTGTCGATCTCGAAACCGGCTGGCAGCAGGTCTGTGATGATGATACGCGAAGCCCAGTCATTATGCTCCGTCACCTTCAGCACGACGACGTAGCGCTCGTTCTGCTGGGCTTCCGTGATGTTGGCCTCCTCGCCGTCGAGCGTGTAGTAGGTGCGCTCGATGGCGAAGCCGTCGCCGCCTGCCGGCAGCGGATCGGCAGGGGCCGCCACCGTCGTCAGCATGGCCGAGACCGGCTCGCCGGTGCGGTTGGCGATGGTCAGCGGATTTTCCAGCAGGGACTTGCCCGCCATCTGTGCGGCATAGCCGCCCGCGTGTTCGGCGCCGTTGATTTCGAGCTTGAGGTTCTTGTCGGCGTCCTTCACGGAGCGCGCGGCGAGCAGCATCCAGGTCTGCTCCTGCGTGCTGGTCCAGCGCTTGTTTTCCCACTGCGTGCCGACCTGCTTGACCAGCTCGGGAATGATCGTCGGCACCGGCCGGGCTTCGGCGGCCAGCGCCAGGATTGCCGCGCCGTCACGCAGCGACGAACCGTAGTCGCTGCGCGAGAGGCTGGCATTCATGATGCTGTCGCGAGACAGGCCAAGCGCGTTGGAGAAGAGCGCCATGGACCGCTGCGCATCGCCGTAAAGGCCGAGCGCACCGGCGAGCTGTGCGCGGGCGAGCGGCGAGGTGAACTCCGACAGCTTTGTATCGGCGTAGTAGCGCAGGTCGCTGATCGCGGCCTTGCGGTTGCGGGCGAGCACATAGAGCGCATAGGCGATCTCGCTGCCCTGGTTGGAGACATTGACGTCATAGGACAGCGCGTTCTGCAGGTTGGAGAGCGCCTGCAGCATGGCCTGTTCCGGCACGTCGAACTTCTGTTCGCGGGCCCGCGTCAGGAAGTCGGTGACGAAGGCATCGAGCCACAGGTCGCCATAGCCCGGCGACCACAGGCCGAAGCTGCCCGAGGAGGACTGGTTGGCGAGCACGCGGTAGATCGCTTCCTGCACGCGCTTCTGCGTTTCCGTATCCTCCGGCAGGCCGGACTGCTTGGACAGCTCGCTCAGGTAGAGCAGCGGCAGCGCGCGGCTCGTCGTCTGCTCCGTGCAGCCATAGGGGTAGCGATCGAGCGACATCAGCAGCGCGGGAATGTCGAAGGCCGCGGCCCGCGACACGCTGAGGCTTACCGAAGCGCCGCCGAGCTGGCTGTCGGCCAGCAGCTGGTCGTCGATGGTCAGGCTGCCATTGGCGGCGATCTCGATCGGCCGGCGCGTGGTGATCGGCATGGCCGCCGGACGCACGGGCACGTTCAGCGCCTGCTCGAGCGACAGGCCGTTGCCGTCGGTGAGCGTAACCGTGACGAGGCCATCGCCGATCTCGCCGCCGACAAGCGGCAGGGTGAGCGCGGTCTTGGCGCCGGGTTGCAGCGACAGCGTCTGGCCCGCACCGGTCTGCTCGACCATCACCGAGGCATTGTGCGTGATCGCGACCCTGTAGTCTCCGGCGGGCGCGTCGGTGTTGACGATGTCGAGCCTGAGGTCGGAACGGTCTCCGGGTGCGAGGAACTTCGGCAGGCTTGCCGTCACCACGATCGGATCACGGATGACGACGTCCTTGGACGCGCTGCCGACACCGGTCTTCGTCCAGGCCACGGCCATGATGCGGGCCGTGCCGTTGAACTGCGGAATGTCGAAGCTGACCTTCACGTTGCCGTCCGCATCGAGCTTTACGGGGCCTGCGAAGAAGGCCACGAGCTTTTCCGTCGGCGGGTTGCCCTGAAGGGCACCCTCGCCGCCGTCGCCGCCGGTGCGCAGGCGGCCGGTAGCTCCGAGCGAACCATCGATGAGGCGGCCGTAGAGGTCGCGGATTTCCATGCCGAGGCGGCGCTGGCCGAAATACCAGCCGGCCGGATCGGGCGCTTCGTAGCGCGTGAGGTTGAGAATGCCGACATCGACGGCTGCGACCGTGACATAGGCCTCTTCATCCGCGCCCGCACCTGCAACCTTCAGCGAAATGTCGAGCGGCTGGCGCGGCAGCGTCTTTTCCGGCACGTCGAGCGAGACGTCGAGCTTGCGATCCGCCGGATCGACCTTCAGCCAGGTGATGCCGATGGCGCGCATGGGCATGCGGCTTTCCTGGTCGGAGCCCGGACGGAAGAGCGTCGCGGTGATGTAGGAGCCGGGCCCCCACGCCTCGGTGACGGGGATTTCGACCTCGCCCCCCTCGGCGCCGATTTCGGCGGTCTGGGTGGCGATCAGGCTTTCGGCACCGACCGTGATGAGAAGCTGGCCGGCATGACGAGGCGAGACTTTCAGCTTGGCCGTATCGCCGACCGCATAATTTTCCTTGTCGAGCGAGATCTCCAGCGCGTCGGGCGTTTCCGTCGACGTGGCGGCGACATACCAGCCGGCATCGAACTCGACGCTCGTCGCCGGGCCATCCGGCTCGGGGCTTTCGACCTCAAGGCGATAACGGCCCCATGTGACGGGTACGGAAATCTTGCCGCCATCGGCCGCGACATCCAGCGTTCCGTTGGCGATCTGCTTCGTCGAGAGAACAGGCTCGTAGCGCCACGAGCTGCCGTCACGATACCACTGGTAATTCCGTTCGACGGACAGCAGCTTCCAGGGCAGGCCCTGCATCGCTTCGCGCGCACCATCGGGTGTCACCGCCACGACGTTGAAGTTCGCGACGCTGTTTTCCGAAAGCTCACCCTGGAATTCCGGCTTCACGCCGATCATCGGGCCCGTCGCCTTGACCGGCAGGGGGAGGCTGCGCTCGACGGCGCGGCCGCCGGCTTCGTTCATGCGCAGCGTCACGAGTGCTTCAAGGCGCTGGGTGGTCGAGGGCAGGTCGTTGACCAGCACGTCGAACGTCGTCTTGCCCGCCTCATCGAGCAAACCGAGACCCTCCAGCGGAATGCGGCTTTCCTCGATCGCCTCTTCGTCTGCGAGACCGAAGACGTAGCCGGGATAGGCCGGGTCCTGGCGAGTCGGCTTCAGCGCGACGTCGCCCTCGATTTCCAGGCCCGCGCCGGGCGCGCCATAGAGATAGCGGCCTTCGACGGATACGGGCGCGGCAACACCGGTCTCGATATCCTTGGCCTCGCTCGTCATGTCGAATTCGATGCGGTCAGGCACGAAGTCGTCGACGAGGAACTGCTTTTCGGCGATGGCCGTGCCCTTCGGGTCGGTGAAGACCTGCATGGTCCAGGTGCCGCGCATGCTGTTGGGCTGGAGCGACAGATCGATGGCATGGCCACCCAGCGCCGCACCGTCGGATACCATGCGGCGGTCTTCCACGCCATCCGGGCGGTTGAAGACGAAGGTCAACGGCAGCTTCTCGACGGCATTCGCCTCGATGTCGCGGGCAAGCGCCGAGGCATGAACCGTCTCGCCGGCGCGGTAGATGCCGCGCTCGGTCCAGGCCAGCACGTCGATGGCGCCCGGGGCGGGGCGGCCGGTGACGCCGCGGTCGGACAGGTCGAAGCCGGCGCGCGTCATATCGAGGAAGACGAAGTCGTCTTCGCCCTTCCTGGCGAGAATGACGGCCGGCGTGTTGGCCGCCGTGCCGCGCATCAGGCCGGCGGTGAAGGTGGCACGACCGTCGCTGTCCGTCGTTGCGGTCCCGAGGATCTCGTTGTTCTTGGCGATCAGTTGCAGTTCGACGCCTTCCAGCGGGCCTGCACTATCGAGCGAGCGGGCGAAGACGTTGAGGCCATCGGTGCCGGCATAGGTCGTCAGGCCGACATCGGAAACGACGAACCATTGCGTCGCCTTGGCATCCCATTCATTGCTGCGGCCGTTGGAGGCCGCGGCGGTCAGCACGTAGACGCCGGGCTTGCGCTCAGGCAGCGCCTCGTCGACCGGGAAGCTTGTGACGACGTCCTTGTTGAGCTCCGGCGAGATCTCGATCTTGCCCTGCCAGACGAGTTCGCCGCTCTGGCTCTCGATATTACTCGCGGAATAGCCGTCGAGCTGGGTGAGGAAGCGGCTTTCGGCGAGCAGGCCGGCAATGGCACGGTCACCGACGCGGTAAAGCTTCAGATCGGCGCTGTCGGTGTTGACCGAAACGATCGGAATGCCGCGGCGCACGCTGCCCGGCAGCACGAAGCCGTCGCCGGTAAAGCGTACCGTGGCGGCGCGGTCCTGCACGTAGATGTCGAGATCGACGGCCGCGGCGAGCGGCTCGTCTACGGCGGACGGCAGGCCCGGGCGGAACGCGATCTTGTAGCGCTGGCCATGCGTAAGGCCCTCGATGCAGATCTGCCGGTCCTTGGCTTCGACGGCCTTGGGTGCCGCACCGTCGAGCGTGACGAAGGAGGCATAGTCCGCCCCGGACTTGACCAGCGGTTCGGAGAACTCGACGCAAGCGCGCGGCGTCGCGCTGTCTGAATCGATCGTGTGGTTGACCACGCGGAAGCCCTGGCGGGCGCGCAGCCCGAGATAGGCCGAGCGGATCGCCACATCGTCCTTCAGATCAAGGCTTGCCTTGTAGGCGTTGATGCCGGCGCGGTAGCTGCCGGACTTGTCGAGCGTGTCGGCGAGTACGGCCAGCGCGCGGGCGCGCGTCTCGGTCGTGCGCGACAGCTGGTAGGCATTGATGGCTGCCAGCGCGCCCTGCCCTGCGAGGTAGCTGTTATTGTTGGCGCGGCCCATGGATTCGGCAGTTTCGATCCACAGGAAGAAATCATCGCGCGCGAGCGACAGTGCGCCCTTGTAGGCGGCGAGCGCTTCGTCGAAACGGCTCGACGCGGTCTCGATGCGGCCGAGCGAAGCCAGACTTTCGGCACCCTGCCCTTCCTGCCCGCTTGCGAGCGTGAGATTGTCGCGGAACGCGCGGGCATCGGCCGCCATATATTCGCTGATGAACGAAAGCACCGGCGGCGCGCCGATATCGGCGGCATCGTCGGCCTTGACGATCTTGCCGGCAATGGCGCCCTGGAAATGGTTGAGCTGGTTGAAGTCGCTCTTCAGGAAGCACCACTTCACCTTGGGATTGTAGGTGAAGGCGCGGCAGGACAGGTCGTCGATGCAATCCGTCTTGCACTGGTCCAGCGTCACATCCTGCACGGTGCGCAGGTCGAAGCCGAAATAATCGCTGTTTTCCGTCGTGACGACGGTGCGTGTTTCCGCAGCATGGGCCGGGATCGATGGAGATGCTACGGCGGAGAGAAGAAGTGCCGAGAAACCGAAGATTGCGCGCATAGACATCAAGTCCTCCTACCGCTGCCCGTCTCGCTGCCGCCACTGTCGGGAGCGCACCCCGGCTTGTCAATCGAAAGACGACGACATCAGGAGGATCACCCACAGCAGGCGCTGAAACCACGAAGAAGACGTTTGGGACATGCACTTCAATCGCTAGGAAAGCGAATTTTTTCACGCTCTGGAATTTTAACCTTTTGTTAACCATATGAGCACAGACTTCATATCACCGACGGATCACGTCCTGTCATACCGCTGTTACAGCGCGCCGATAGAACTGCCGTCAGACACGAAAGTCGTGTTTCGCAACGCGGTGACCACGGATGTACTGGCACTGCGCGAAACACTTCCCCGGCCCGGCCGGGATGAGGAAGCGAGGGGCCACCCTCGCTTTTTTCATTTCTGGGACGATAGCGGATGGCCCCACCACGCGCGGCCGTCCCATCACCGAATTCGATGCATGTGTCAAAGAAACGCGCGTGAATGGTCCTGCAAAACCGGTTAGAGCTTGGTGACTTTGCCCCACCGGGCAGCGTCCAACCGCGATTTCCGGAGAGATTTGCATGACCATCGCCGAAAGCCTCAGCCCCCGTTCGCTGCGTGCGCCGGAAAGCGGCATCGTCGAAGTTGTAAACTATGCGCGCGAACGCGAGGGGCTGATCCCGCTCTGGGTGGGGGAAGGCGACCTGCCGACGCCGGAGTTCATCGCCCGCGCAGCCTCCGATGCCCTGATGCGTGGCGAGACCTTCTACACCTGGCAGCGCGGCATCCCCGAACTGCGGGCAGCCCTGTCGCGCTATTATGCAAGGCGTTTCGGCATATCGCTCCCGGCTGAGCATTTCTATGTCGTCGGCTCCGGCATGCAGGCCATCAAGCTTGCCATCGAGGCGATGGTCTCTCCTGGTGATGACATGGTCTATCTCACACCAGCCTGGCCGAACTTCGCGGCGGCGGCCGAACTTTCCGGCGCCAATCCCATCGCGGTGCCGCTCGATTTCGTAAACGGCCGCTGGCAGATCGATCTCGCCCGCGTGGAGGCCGCTATCACACCGAAGACCCGCGCGCTCTTCATCAACACGCCGTCCAACCCGACGGGCTGGACCGCAACGCGCGAGGATCTTTCGGACCTTCTTGCGATGGCCCGCCGCCATGGCCTGTGGATCATGGCCGACGAGATCTATGCGCTCTACCACTATGCCGGGGGTCGCGCGCCGTCCTTCCTCGACGTGATGGAAGAAGGCGACCGCGTCATCTTCGTCAACTCCTTCTCGAAGAACTGGTCGATGACCGGCTGGCGCGTCGGCTGGATCGTCGCGCCGCCGGAAATGGGCCAGGTCATCGAGAACCTCGTCCAGTATTCCACGTCGGGCGTGCCGCAGTTCCTGCAGCAAGGCGCCATTACCGCGCTCGACGAGGGCGATGCCTTCGTGCAGGCCAATATCGACAAGGCGGCGAAGAACCGAGACGTCTTCTGCGACGCGCTGATCGCGACCAACCGGGTGGAAACGCTGAAACCCGACGGCGCGCTCTATGCGTTCCTGAAAATCGACGGCGTGACGGATTCGCGGCTCGCTGCCCTCGACATTGTCGACCGCACCAATGTCGGCCTCGCCCCGGGCACCGCCTTCGGACCGGGTGGCGAATTATTCATGCGTGCCTGCTTCCTGCGCGACCCCAAAGACATCCTGGAAGCAGCCGACCGGCTGGCACGTTACATCGCAGCCCGCTGACGGCTCTCACAGCCGGGAAAGCATGAAATCCGCCCGCGCCTCCACCGAAACCTTCGGCAGCACGACCGTCTCGTATCCGAGGCGCGGATAGGCCTGCACCAGCCGCTCATATTCTTCCAGCGCGGCTTCGAAACCGTGCCGGCGTTCCGCGTCTCCGGCATAGATTTCCGGCCATGGCGGCGTGAGGAACACCTGGCGATGGTAGCGATGTGCGGCGGCCAGCGTGTCCAGAGCCGCCTCGCCGCCATGGGCCTCCAACGCGCAGGCCGCATCGATCAGCCCGCGGTCGAAGAAAACGAGGCCGGGCTGCTCGCGCATCCGGGCTCGATCCGCCAGCGCGAGATTCACGGCGCGGCGGGCAAAGGCGGCCATGTCGATCCACGGCAGGGCGCTGCCGCCCGCCGCCAGTTCCGCCTGCACGATCCGGCGGCCGGGTTCCTCGACCGTGGCATGGCCGCGCCGGCGCAACTCGTCGAGCAGGGTCGATTTTCCACCGCCGGAGCAGCCGGACAGCACGATGAAGCGATCGGACATGCGATTTCCCTCCCGTTGGAGCGCCGGCCCTGCGCAATAAGCGGTTGCGTCTTGCGGGCAGGCGGAGTGATATGCCTGAAATTCAGGCGATTCGGAGATTTTCCATGGCGGTTCTTGTCACAGGGGGCGCGGGCTATATCGGCAGCCACATGGTCTGGGCACTGGTGGATGCAGGCGAAGACGTCGTGGTGCTGGATCGCCTGTCCACGGGCTTCCGCTGGGCGGTGGCGCCTGAGGCGAGGTTCTACGAGGGCGATATCGCCGATGCTGCACTGCTTACCACAATCTTCGCCGAAAACAGCATCGATGCCATCATCCATTTCGCCGGATCGATCATTGTGCCGGAATCGGTCGCCGATCCGCTCTCCTATTATGAAAACAACACCGTCAAATCACGGGCACTGATCGCCGCCGCCGTGGCGGCAAAGGTGCCCTATTTCGTCTTTTCGTCCACGGCCGCCGTTTACGGCACGCCCGACGGCACCGAACCCGTGCTGGAAAGCGCGGCCCTGCGCCCGGAATCTCCCTACGGCTCCTCCAAGCTGATGACGGAGATCATGCTGCGCGACACCGCCGCCGCCCATGACTTCACCTATACGGCGCTGCGCTACTTCAACGTGGCCGGTGCCGATCCGCGCGGCCGCACCGGCCAGTCGACGGCGGGCGCGACGCACCTCATCAAGGTGGCGAGCGAAGCCGCGCTCGGCAAGCGCAATGGCATGGATGTCTATGGCACCGACTACCCGACCCCCGACGGCACCTGCATCCGCGACTATATCCACGTCTCCGATCTTGCCAATGCGCATCTGAAGGCCCTGCAGCGCATGCGCGCCGGCGGCGGCTCGATCGTCGCCAATTGCGGCTATGGGCGCGGCTTCTCCGTGCTGGAAGTGCTGGAGCAGGTGAAGGCCGTCTCAGGCAAGGACTTTCCGGTGCGCATCGCGGGCCGCCGGCCCGGCGATGCAGTGCTGATCGTCGCCAATCCCTCAGTCGCGATGAAGGAGCTCGGCTGGACGCCGCAATATGACGACCTTCCCTTTATCGTCCGCACCGCGCTCGATTGGGAAGATCATCTGGGCAAGCGCAACCAGCGCTGACCCGCCACGCTTCAGCCCTCGCCGAGCTGCGTCTTCTCATAGGCGATGGCATGTTCGATGAGCTGCGCCCAGATTTCCTCGTAGAAATCACCGTCAAGACCATAGGCCTGCGCATTGCGGTTGGCGTTGTCACGCACTTCCTTGACGCGCGCGGGAACGTCGGCGGGAATGCCGAGGCCCGCCTTGATCTCGGCGGCGCGGCGGATGAAGCTCCAGCGTTCCTCGAAAAGCGCCATCAGGGCGTTGTCGACCCGGTCGATGTTTTCCCGGATTTCCGCCATCGTCGTGCAGTCTGCCGCAGTCTTCGCCATTCCGGTCTCCTTCATGAGCACCCGGATAGCAGAGGAATGTTTGGGGGGAAAGGCGTCTGTCGGTGACGGGACACAAGGCCACATGCAGGCCCGGGGCTTAAGCGGAAGGAGGGTGCGGTCCTGTCTTCTGCTAGCGGGCCTGCATGCTGGCCGACGCGGAACCTAAAGCGGCAAGCTGGCGTCAGGCTGGATCGATTGACGTTACGTGAAGTCAGGTTCCGATCGCCAGCTTGATCATGAAACCGACGGCCGTGACCGCGAGAACCCCCGCCATCCACAGCGCCACAAACCACAGCAGTTTCCGGCCGAGCGAGTTTTCCACCATCAGTGATATCCCTCTTCCGGGTCGACCTTTCCACGGAACACCCAGTAGGCATAGACCGTGTAGCAGAGGATCATCGGCACGAGCACCAGCGCACCGACGATGAGGAAGGCGAGGCTTTCATGCGGGGCCGCCGCTTCCCAGATCGTCAGCGACGCCGGCACGATATAGGGATAGAAGCTGATGCCGATACCGGCAAAGCCGAGCACAAAGAGGCCGAGTGCCGCCACGAACGGCCAGGCATCGTGACGGGTCTTTAGCCCGTAGACGAGGAGCGCGAAGCATCCCAGCACGAGGGCCGGTACAAGCACGCTGAAAATGACCGTGGGCCAGCCGAACCACCGCTCGAAGTAGAGCGGCTCCGTAAACGGCGTCCAGAGGCTGAAGATGCCCATGGCGGCGAGCGTGCCGATGCCCGCGCGCATCGCATAATGACGGGCGCGCGCGGCAAGATCGCCGCTTGTCTTCATCACCAGCCAGGTTGCGCCGAGCAGCGCGTAACCGACAAGCAGCGCCAAGCCCGTCGCGATGGAGAACGGCGTGAGCCAGTCCCACCAGCCGCCGGCATAGGCGCGGTTTTCCACCGCGATACCTTGCACCAGCGCCCCGAGCGCAACCCCTTGCGTAAAGGACGCCACCATCGAGCCGCCGGCAAAGGCGAAGTCCCAGAGGAATTCACCGCGCCGCGTGCGCCAGCGGTATTCGAATGCGACACCCCTGAATATCAGGCCGAGCAGCATGAGGATGAGCGGCATGTAGAGCGCCGGCAGGATGGTGGCATAGGCCAGCGGGAACACGGCCATCAGCCCGCCCCCGCCCAGGACGAGCCACGTCTCGTTGCCGTCCCAGACAGGCGCGACCGAATTCATCATGACATCGCGGTCATGCTTTTCCTTGAAGAAGGGAAACAGAATGCCGACACCGAGATCGAAGCCGTCGAGGATGACATAGGCAAGCACCGCGAAGGCGATGATCGCTGCCCAGAGGAAGGGAAGGTCAAGCGCCATGGTGCTGGCTCCCGGGTTTGGTGGCTATGGCTGGAGCAGGCGTGATGCCGGCGGAGCGTATCGGTCCCTCGCCGAGGTCCGGCATCGGATCACGCGGCAGGCGGCCCATCAGCCGCAGGATATAGAAGGTACCGGCACCGAAGATCAGGAAATAGACCACGATGAAGGCGATCAGCGATGTCGCCACCGCTGGCGCGGCGATGGGCGCTACCGACTGTGACGTCAGCAGATGGCCATAGACGGTATAGGGCTGCCGGCCGACCTCGGTCGTCACCCAGCCGGCGAGCACGGCGACGAAGCCGGCAGGTCCCATCACAACGGCGGCGCGGTGCAGCCAGCGGTTCTCGCCGAGCGTGCCGCGCCAGCGACACCATAGCGACCAGAGGCCAAGGCCCAGCATGGCAAAGCCGATCCCCACCATGACGCGGAAGGCCCAGAAAACAATGCCGACAGGCGGGTGGAGTTCGCGCGGCACGGTATCGAGGCCGGCAAGCGGCGCGTTCAGATCGTGCTTGAGAATGAGGCTCGACAGTTTGGGGATTTCGACGGCGTAGTCCACCCGCTGCTCGGCGGAGTTTGGAATGCCGAACAGTATGAGCGGCGCGCCATCCGGGTGGCTCTGGTAATGCCCTTCCATCGCCATGACCTTGGCCGGCTGGTGCTCGAGTGTGTTGAGACCGTGCATGTCACCGGCAAAGATCTGGATCGGCGCGACGATCGCCGCCATCCACATGGCCATGGAGAACATCTTGCGCGCCCGTTTGGGCGCATCGCCGCGCAGAAGGTGAAAGGCGCCGACGCCACCGACCACGAAGGCCGTCGTCAGGTAGGCGGCCAGCACCATGTGCACCAGCCTGTAGGGGAAGGAGGGATTGAAGATCACCGCCCACCAGTCGATGGGCACGAACTGACCTGCCTCGTTGATGGAGAAGCCGGCGGGCGTCTGCATCCAGGAATTGGCCGCGAGAATCCATGTCGCCGAAATCAGCGTGCCGACGGCGACCATGAGCGTCGCGAAGAAATGCAGCTTAGGGCCCACCCTGTTGAGGCCGAACAGCATGATGCCGAGGAAGCCCGCCTCCAGAAAGAAGGCCGTCAGCACCTCATAGCCCATCAGGGGTCCGATGACAGGGCCGGCCTTGTCGGAGAAGACGCTCCAGTTCGTGCCGAACTGATAGGACATGACGATGCCGGACACGACGCCCATGCCGAAAGCGAGCGCAAAGATCGTCTTCCAGAAATTGAAGAGCGTGAAATAGACCTCGTTCTTCGTCCAGAGCCACAGCCCTTCGAGCACAGCCAGATAGCTCGCAAGCCCGATGGAAAACGCCGGGAAGATGATGTGGAAGGACACCGTGAAGGCAAACTGAAAGCGTGCAAGCAGCGTTGCGTCCAGGGATTCGAACATCGGCCCGGCCTTTCTGAAGACGTCGCAACGCGTCGGCGCTGCATCTCCCCAACCATGTTCCCCTGGCTGGCAAAGGTCAATTCCGCCAGCCCGCCCGCATTGCCGCACCGCGACAATCACGCGCGTGCGGCATTTCGCACCGCGACAAATCCTTGCTTCAAACGAGCGAAGCTCCCGGTGTTTCAACCAGGAGCTTCGAGAATTACCGGCAATTTGCCGCAGTCTTAGTTGTCGTTCAGGTTGCCGGCAGGGCGGTAGTCGCCGCGGTCGTAGGGCTGCTTGATCGAAGACGACTGGCCGGAAACGACATGCTTGTTGCCGATGCTGTTCGTGCGGACCGTGTCGACGTTCTGGCTCTTCACGGCATCCGGCGAACCGCCGACGTAGTAGTCGCCGCTGGCGAAGGCAGCAGAGGCGCCGCCGAAGACGGAAGCTGCGATGAGGGCAGCGGCGAAAGTGGTGTTCAGGGTCTTGGTCATGGTCTTTGT